>CAIYWC010000144.1 GCA_903929795.1 uncultured Myxococcales bacterium
ATCGAAGAACGGCAGGTCGATGTCGTCGCCTGGATCCAGATCGAAATCATCCAGATCCTCAGGCGAGTCCAGCGCTTCCGGTGGCCCGCGCACCTTGTCGATGTCGTTCGGCTCCGCTGGCAGCTTGAGGTGCCGTAGGAAGGCGGTTAGGCTGGCGGTTTGGAGCGGCCCTGATGGATCTTGGGCTACCAAGGCGTTCGATGGATGCGGCGAATGGCGACGCGAGCCCCCGATCGGATCAGCTCTTGGTCTGGCCGACAGACAACCACGATGGCGTCGCAGGTCGACGACGCGCTGAAGACGAAAACCGAGCGTGGTCTGTAACGAGCCGCTCGGTTCGTGACAAACGGCCCGAAGCGCGCCGGTCAATCGTCGTCAACGTCCACACTGGACCCCATCCACCCGGAACCGCCGATTTTGTGCCCGGTCCCATCGGTGATCTTGAGGTACGACTTGTCGGGGTCGTCTGGCGTGTTGGCAGAGGCCCACGTCAGCCACATCTTGCGGGCCTGCTCTGCGCGCATCGCGCGCGGCATCAAGTGCCACGCCGGTTTGACCTCAACGGTCAGTTCGTTGCCTGTCGCTGAGGCGGACTCGACGACGTTGGGCAAGTAGCTCGTCACCGCCTGTAGCCGCTGGTTCGCCGTAGCATGGCTCGTGACTGCCTGCAGCCACTGGTTTCCCCTACCGCCGGGCGCAGTGTCAGAACTGACTGCCGCGCTGGCGGCCGCGTTGGCTGCAGTAGCGTTCGGGTCGAATCCACCGGCCGCGACCTTCTCTGTCCACGCGGCGGCAGCTGTCGCCAGCGTGACGGCCTCTTTGTGCATCCGGCGCTTGTCCGAAGCGCTCGAAGGGTAATACCAGAGCACACACGCGAGGTCGCCACTCCGCCAAGTAACGGCTGTCCCGCCGACGATGTCGCCGTCTGGCGCAATTGCGGCAGTCAGCTTTCCGAGCTTCACTCGACGCCCTTCGCCGATCTTTTCACTGCTTCGTTGGACGAGCATCCGGGCGCTCGCGCCGCCGTCGCTGGCGATGTAGCTCGCCCACACTCCGGTCTGCGGGAACTCCATGCGGCCCGGAATTCCTCGCGGATGTCGCTTCGTGTCCGTGAGCTTGAATCCCGGCAACTCCGTTGGCACGAAGTTCGCGAACTCGGAAACTGGCGCGGTGACCGGTAGTGGCGGAACTGGCGGCAGTGCGGGCGCCGTAACCGGCGGGACCGACGCGGCCGGCGCCTTGACGTGCGCTGACGGGGGCAGCGGCGCGCCATCCACGAGGCGGACCACAACCCCAACGACAAGCAAGCCACAGAGGGTAAGCCCAACCTTAGCGCCGGTTCCCATCGGCTCTTTAGCGCGCATTTTTCCGGCTTCTGAAAGTTGTGCTTGCTTTTCCATAGGTTCCCCGTTTGGCGATCAACGACGCGGTTGCGCCTGTAGCTTACGGCTGTAACGCCGTGGCCGGCAAGCGGCGCCGCGGGACGCTGGACGGATGAAGCGCGCCTTCGGCCCGGTCGCGCCGGACAGTAGACGTTGCCTGAGTACCAAGAGCTTCAAGCGAGGCTGGCAGCAGCCGTGCGAGAGTTGGGTCACGTCCGCGGCTGGACTCAGGACGACGCTGCGCCGATAGCTGACCTCGACGCCCTCGATGACGCAGCCCGAGCTTACTCGCGATCACGTGCGCAACGTCTGGCCCGGCAGATCGGGGCCGGCACTTCGCACTGCGGACACCAGACGACCACGATGGTGTCAACGTTGCGCCAGGCAAAGCTTGGCACGAATACAAGGAGGCCCCGATGAGCTGACTTGAAAATCGTGAATACAACCCAGCGGGTGCAAATCCCGTCCGGCCAAAGCTCAGCCAGCGGGCCGGGAGCGAGTCTTGCGTGGTGTCCGGGCGACCGGCGCTGCGAAGCGTAGACAGCGAGCAGATGGGCCGTGTGGTAGAGCCCCGAAATCCATGAGATTGCGGATGCCGACGGGATCGTTGACCCGGAAGGCAGTACTGCGCCGGCCGTCATGGCGAGGACGGCGCGGATCGCCGGGGTCGGAGAGCACGGCACGTCGTACAGGGGTTGTCCAGGAACCTGGGAGATCTCGGTGTACCCAAGAATCGGGGAGCGGGGCCGCCGTGGCAGGGCTCCAGGCCGACGCAGTTTGCCGTCACGCTGCGTGCAGGTATCGAAGAAGTGGGCGGCACTTGGGAACTGCGCGGTGGACCCGCAAGGCGAGCCACGCGGCGCATCGAGAAGTCGGAACTGCCCGTAGTACTGCGGAAACCGGGGAAGCTGACCGAAGCGACCCGGCGGAGGGAAGGGGCAGTCGGAGTACGGAACCGTCGGAGGGCAAGATGGCCAAGGCATTGGATTTGGAAGACATCTCAACCACATCCTGCTTGTTGCCTGCGGGGCCAGACGGATGGCAGAGCTGGCCAAGGAGGACCCGCAGCGCGTTTTCACGTCGCTGGCGCATTTCATCGATCTGGACTGGCTGCGTGAGGCATACCGGCGCACGCGCAAGGACGGAGCGGTCGGGGTGGACAGGCAAACCGCGGAAGATTACGCAGCAAATCTGGATGAGAATCTGGCATCGCTGCTCGACCGCGCCAAGTCTGGCCGCTACCGGGCGCCACCGGTCAGGCGCGTGCACATCCCCAAGGGCAACGACGGCGCAACTCGGCCGATCGGGATTCCGACCTTTGAGGACAAGGTGTTGCAGCGTGCGGTGGTCATGGTTTTTGGAGTGCGTCTACGAGCAGGATTTTCTTTCCTGCTCGCACGGCTTTCGGCCCGGGCGCTCGGCGCTTGGGGCGAGTTCGGCCGTGCGCGAAGTGCTGGCGAGCTGGCGCGGTGGCATCGTGATTGAACTTGACATTCGAAAGTTTTTTGACACGCTGGACCACAAGCAACTCAGGGAATTTCTTGGTCTTCGGGTGCGAGACGGGGTGCTGCTGCGCCTCATCGGCAAGTGGCTCAACGCGGGCGTGATGGAGCAAGGCGCGGTGACGCGCACAGAGCTTGGCACACCGCAAGGTGGCGTGATCTCGCCACTTCTGGCGAACCTGTACCTGCACCATGTGCTGGAC
>CAIYWC010000145.1 GCA_903929795.1 uncultured Myxococcales bacterium
ATGCAGAACACGCCGATGTCGCGGATTGATGAGCTGCTACCGCAGAATTGGCAACCTGCCGTAGCGTAGGCGCTTTACACCGTCCGCAACTTCTCCGACCGTGAGAACCAGCGCAAGGCGCGGTTCGTCAGGCGGTTACGAAGCGCAAGCCAAGTCTCCGAGCACATGACCAGCGAGTGCGAAGCGCAAGCCAAGTCTCCAAGCATTTCCACTCAAGAGTCTCCCTAGTGCCGGCTCGTAGCCAGTCAACAGGAGCGCCCCAAACTCGCCTCCCCCATTTCCCCAAAGGCGGCATGGCCGGGTCCGCGCCACAGCGCGCCGGCCTCCTGCGCAAGCCACTCCCAGCTTGGGGCCGCTCAGCTTGGCTTCGTGCAAGGCCGAGGACCGGCAAGCCGGGCGAACGACCCAATCTGAACGCAGACAAGAACCAAGGCATCCCCATGGACGCTTGCCGCCCGCAGGCCCACCCAAGAACCACCTGCTTGCCCACCAACAGCTGTCCGAAGCAAGGAAAGAGGAGTCTGAGGAGAAAACCTGCGCAGCTGGTTTTCTCCTCAGGAACCCGGCGAAAAAACCTTTCTCCAAAAAAAACCAACATCGAACCCCAAGCCCCGCGCGCAGCGCGACCTCTGGACACGCCCGCGCTGCAAGCGCAAAATCCCCCCATGCCACACCTCCTCGACACCGATGCCACCGAACTTGCCCGCCGCGTCCGCGCGCGCGAGGTTTCCGCCCTCGAACTTGTCGATGCCGCCGTTGCGGCGATCGAGCAGGTCAATCCGCAGCTCAATGCCGTCGTGCACCGCATGTACGACGACGCCCGCGCGCTGGCGCAGGGAAGTCTGCCCGACGGACCGGTTGCCGGCGTGCCGATGGTCGTCAAGGACTTCGACGGCTTCGTTCGCGGCGTGCCATTTACGGCTTCCACGCGCTTTTTGGACGGATTCGTGCCAGATCACGACGCCGAGGCCATCGCCCGGCTGCGGCGTGCGGGCCTGCTGCTGCTCGCCAAGACCAACCTGCCGGAGTTGGCGATTCTGGGCACAACCGAGTCGGAATTTCGCGGTCCGGCGCACAATCCCTGGAATGTCGCACACACGACCGGCGGATCTTCCGGTGGATCCGCAGCTTTGGTCGCCGCACGCGCGGTCCCGATCGCCCATGGCGGGGATGGTGGCGGCTCCTTGCGGATTCCGGCGAGCATCTGCGGCTTGGTCGGCTTGAAAGCGACGCGCGGGCGGATTCCCACGGGCCCGGATCTCGGCGAAGGCTGGGGCGGCTACGTGCAGTTCGGCGTTTTGAGCCGATCCGTGCGTGATACGGCCGCGCTGCTGGATGTGCTGGCCGGACCGATGCCGGGTGACCCGTATGCCGCGCCGCCGCACGACGGACCGTTTCTCGCGGAGCTGGATCGGCCACTTGGCCGGCTGCGCATCGCTTTCACGACGCAGTCGCTGTTTGGCAAGACGACGGATCCGGCTTGTGCCGCCGCGGTCACGCAAACGGCGCAGTTGCTGCGGGATTTGGGCCATGAGGTTGAGGAAAAGTTCCCGGAATTCGACCGCGACGCGTTGGTGCAGGCGTATCTGGTGCAAGTCGGCGTCGGGACGGCGTCCGAGATCGACGACATGGCGCGCTGGACAGGCAAAACGCCGCATGCCCGTGATTTTGAGCCGGCGACTTGGTTTCTGCGCCAGGTGGGCCAAGCGATGGGCGGCGTGGACCTGCAACGCGCCCGCGATGCGATTCAAACCGCTGGCCGGCAGATGGGCGCGTTCCACCAGCGCTGGGATCTGCTGCTGACGCCGACTCTCGCGCATCCACCGGTGCGTTTGGGCGAGCTGGGTTTGAAACCGCTGGATCGTTTTGGTTTGGCGGCGCTGCGGGCTTTGCCGCTCAAGCCGGCGATTCGCGCGGCGCTGGCAAGCCTGGCGGCGGACAATTTTGAGAAGTCGCCGAACACGCAGATCTTCAACCAGACCGGCCAGCCGGCCATTTCCTTGCCGCTGCACATGAGTCCGGACGGCCTGCCGATTGGCGTGCAGTTTTCCGCGGCAATGGGCGAGGAAGGGCTGCTGCTGCGGCTGGCGCGGCAGCTGGAAGAAGCGGCGCCGTGGATTGCGCGGCGACCGGCGGTTTGCGCAGGAGAGTAGCCGATGTTTGTGCCAAGAAAACTGGTCTTCCTGGCATTGGGGCTGCTGGTCGCGGCGGCTGTCGCTTCGCCGGCGCCCGCTTGCGTGCAGGACGTGGCGATCGGTGCAGATGGCAGCGCGGACATGGCACATGACACCGACGGCGACCATCCGCCAATCGCGGTCTGCGCGGCAGGCGTCGCATGCGGCCGCTGCGGCGAATGCAGCGATTGCGGCTTCTGCATCGTGAATCCCCAAGGCGCGCCGTGCGAAAAAGCCAGCGATTGCCCGCAACAGGGCGGGACCTACATGCCATTTAGCACCTGTTTTGCTGATCCGGCGTGGAATCCTGATGCGATGGCAACGGAAACGCAGGTCGGCGACAGCGCGACCGGGATTACCCAGCGCGATGCAAGCGATGCGGCCACGCCGCCGATGTCACCAGCGACAAACGCCTGTAACGCCAGCGCGCGCGCGAGTGACGGCGCCGTCGGCCTGCTTTTGCTGGCTCTGATCTGCCTGCTGGCGCGCCGCCGCTACTTCTTTTTCTTCTGATTCAGCCAATCCTCGTAGCTCTGAAAGCCATAGGGGCGGCCGAGGAAATCTTTGACCAAGTCCGCGGCGTCTTTGGAGCCCCCGGGCTCGAGGATCGTCTTGCGGTAACGCAACGCCGTCGCCGGGTCGAGTACGCCGGCCTTTTGGAAGGCGCTGAACATGTCCTTGGCGATGACCATCGACCACATGTAGGTGTAATACATCGCCGAATAGCCATTCAGGTGGCCGAAGGACGCCTGCATGTGCGTGCCGGGAACAAAGCGCCAGGCGCTATATTTGTTTTGGATTTCTTCGACCAACTTGTCCTGATCCAGCGTCGCCGGGTCGCGGTTGTGCATGTTCAGCGACAGCGCCGCGTAAAACATCTGGTGGCGCACCCACAGCGCTTTGCCAAAGTCATCCGACGCGCGCAGCTTGTCGACGAGCGCCTTGGGAATCACTTCGCCTTTGTCGTTGGTGGCAAAAGACTTCAGCGTCTCGTAATCCTTGCTCCATTCTTCAAAAATCTGCGACGGCGCCTCGACAAAATCCCACTCCGTCGCCACGCCGGAGAAGCGCGCCCACTTTTGCTGGCCGCCGAAGACGTGGTGAATCAAATGGCCAAACTCGTGGAAGAAAGTCTCGACATCCTTGTGCTCCATCAAGCCATTGCTGGTCTTGGGATCGGGAAAATTGCAGACAAGCACACCAATGGGCAGCTGCACGCCGGCCACGCCGCTCTGCAGGCTGAACTGCGCGGCGTGCTTGTACTTCTCGTCGCGCGGATGCATGTCCAGGTAAATCGTGCCAAAGAGTTTGTCATCCGCGTAGACATCGTACGCTTCGACGTCGGGATGCCACTTCGGCGCGCTCAAGTTGGGCTTGTAGGTCACGTTGAACAGCTTGGAAGTCAGCGCCAGCAGGCCGTTCTTGACCTTGTCGTAGTGCAAATACGGCCGCAGCGCCTGCGCATCGAAGTCAAACTTGCGCTTTTTTGCCAAGCCCAGCGCGTAGGCCTGCTGCCAGTCTTCGACTGCATCGATTTTCGGGTCCAATCGGCGTAATTCGGCGAGCAAGATGGCATATTCCGCGCGCATCCGCTTATCTGACGCCGCCGTGATGCGGGCAATGAACTCCGCGACGTTTTTCTCCGACCGGATCATCTTGTTCGCGGTGATATAGTCCGCCCAGTTGGCAAAACCCAGCAATTTGGCCTGCTCAGCGCGTAAACTCAGCATCTTCGCGAGATTCTGCTGATTTTCCGGCCAACCACGCTGTCGATAGACGATATACAGCTGCTTGCGCAGGCTATCGTCCTCGGCATAGCTCATCACCGGAATATAATCCGGATAATTCGTCGTGATTTTGACTTTGCCGTCCGCGCCGGGCTTATGTGCGTCGATCCAGTCCTGTGGCAGGCCCTTGAGCGCGCCAATCGGCACGTCAACGCTGCGCGTGTCGGCGGCAATCGCTTTATCAAACTTCTGACCGACTTCCACGAGCTCATCGTTGAGTATTTTGAGCCGCGCGCGCGTCGCCTAGTCCTTGTCCACGCCAGCGCGCTTGAATTCGTCGATGGTCTTGTCGATCAGCCGCTGTTCATCCGCCGGACGCGTCGCCCGGTCCAGCTTGGCAAAAGCTTCATAGAGCGGGCGGTCCAAGGACAGCTCCGTGCGACGTGCGGCCACCAGCCGTTCGCATTCGCTCGCCGCATCGCGCACTTTGGCGTCCGGATGCACGGCGCGCATCAGCCCGGACTCCGCCTCCGCATTGTCGAGCGCAACCGACAGCTTGTTGTAGGCATTCAGCACCGCGGCTGCGTCCACGGGCGTATGCGCGGACGCCAGCAGCAGCGCGCCGCGTTCTGTCCCGGCAACTTCCAGCCGCTGCCGGCAACGCTGCAGCAGCGGGTCCTCGGGCGGCGCAACGATCGTCGGCTGAACCACAACGGGCGGAATCGTCACCACTTTTTGCGCGCCGCCACAGGCGCACAGCGCCAAAAGGCTCAGCAGGAACGGCAGGAAACAACGCATCAGCACCTCCGGACGCCGGGCGTCCACGGCGCGGAGCTTGCCACGATGCTGCGCGGCCGAACAGGGTTGCCGAAGCCGCGGCGAGTCAATAGGATGCAGTCGGAGGTCGAAATGCGGTTCCGGCGGGCGATCTGGGCGACGGTGATGCTGGCAGCGTGCGGCGCGGCGTCTTCCGGTGAAAGTGACGCTGCTGCAGAGACTTATGTCGGCTGCACCGGCGATCCACGCGTGAATCTGCCGTCTTTTCCTGGCGATGTGGCGCTGGATGCCGCGGCCAGTCTGCCGGCGGCGCGGTTGCACTTTCTGACGGCGAACCCGAGCGTGCCGCTGGCCGGGGAGAACACCTGGACGTTTGAATTCCAAGCGGCGGACGGCAGTTTGCTGACCGAGCCGGCGGGCACGACGATTCAAGCCGCGGCGTTCATGCCGGACCACGGCCATCCCAGCTCCGTCACGCCGACGGTCTCGCTGCAGGCGGACGGAAAATGGCAAATCGAGAATCTTTTCCTGACGATGGGCGGAATCTGGCGCGTCACGTTCACGATCAGCAACACCGACGGCAAGCGCACCGCTGTCGTCTACGTGTGCGCGGCGAGCTGAGCGACCAACTGGCGCCTATTCGCGAAAGGGCACGGTCACGACAGGGCAATCGGACGTCGTGACGACCTTGCTGGCGACCGATCCGAGCACAAAGCCCGTGAAACCCGTGCGGCCATGCGTGCCGACGACGACCAAGCCGTAATTCCCGGCCTTGGCGATGCGGACAATCTCCGGCGCGGCGTTGCCAATCGCGGTCAGGATCGCCACATCCCTGACGCCGAGCTTGACCGCATCGGCCTGCCACTCCCCCAGCATCGTGCGCGTGCGGTTTTCGACCTCCACAAGCACGTCCGGACCGGCGGCGATAAAGCCCTCCGGCAGCACGTAGCCCGGCACGGGATACACGTGCAAAATCGTCATCGCGGAACCGTAATGACATGCCAAGTCCGCGGCCACCGCCAGCGCTTTGCGCGACGGCTCCGAAAAATCCGTGGCCACGAGAATTTGTGCGAACGCAGGTGCTGCTGGCATGAAGACCTCCTGTGACCCAAGGTAGCGCGCCCGCGCCGTTCGTGTCACGGGTTTGTCGGCAGCCTCGCCTGCGCGGTTTCGGCGCACAGCTGCTTGATCCTGAACCCCAGCCAGCGTGTATAGTGGCGCGGCGGGGGATGCGCCTTCGCCTTGCCGATCGGTTCCAGCCCCCGAGTCCCGTGCCACCACGCCCGCTGCCACCGCTGCCGATTGACCCGACGCTGCCCGCGCTCTTGGCGGCGCTCCGCACGCATGGCCACGCGGTGCTGCAGGCGGAGCCTGGCGCGGGCAAGACCACGCGCGTGCCGGTTGCGCTGCTGCACGACCAGCCGCAGGCGTCGGGCGAGATTTGGGTCGTCGAGCCGCGGCGGATGGCGGCGCTGCTGGCGGCGCGCCACGTGGCCGACGAGCTGGGCGAAAAGCCAGGTGAAACGGTCGGTTACCGCGTGCGGCTGGACGAGCGGGTCGGCCCGCGGACGCGCATCGTCTATGCGACGGACGGGCTGCTGCTGCGGCGGCTGCTGGCGGATCCGCAGCTGCGCGGCGTCGACGCGGTGATCCTGGACGAATTCCACGAGCGGCGGCTGGTGGGCGACCTGCTGGCGCTGCTGCTGCGACGGCTGCGGCGGACGACGCGCCCGGAGCTGCGGCTGCTGGTGATGTCGGCGACGCTGGATGCGGCGGCGGTGGCGACGTGGCTGGGCGACGCGCCGGTGCTGCAGGCGACCGGCCGGCAGTTTTCGGTGGCGGTGGAATTCGCGGCGACGCTGGACCAGCGGCCGCTGGAGGACCAGGTCGCGGCGGCGGTGCGGCGGCTTCTGGCGGACGCGCTGGACGGCGACGTGCTCGTGTTCCTGCCGGGCGCGGCGGAGATTCGGCGGTGTGAGCGCGCGCTCGCCGGGCTGGCGGGCCAGCACGACCTGGCGCTGCGGCCGCTGCACGGGTCGCTGCCGATTGCTGAGCAGGAACGCGCGATTGCGCCCGAGCGGCAGCGCAAGATCGTGCTGGCGACCAACATCGCGGAGACGTCGGTGACGCTGCCGCGGGTGGTGGCGGTCGTCGATTCGGGGCTGGCGCGCGTGGCGAGGCACGCGGTGTGGTCGGGGCTGGCGTCCCTGCAGCTGGCGCGCATTAGCCAGGCGTCGGCGACGCAGCGCGCGGGGCGGGCAGGGCGCGTGCGTGCGGGGCGGTGCCTGCGGCTGTACACCCAGCACGACCACGACACGCGGCCGGCTTTTGACCTGCCGGAAATCAAGCGCGCGGATGTGGCCGAGGCCCTGCTTGTGCTGGCCGCGCAGGACGTGCCGCTGGCGACGGACCTCTGGCTGACGCCGCCGGAGCCGCAGCAGGTGGCGCAGGGCGTGGACCTGCTGCAGCTGCTCGGTGCGCTGGAGGGCGAGGTGCTGACGCCGCTGGGGCGCGAGATGCTGCGGTTGCCGCTGGCGCCGCGGCTGGCGCGGCTGGTGCTGGCCGCCGCGCAGCATGGGCTGGCCGACGATGGCTGCACGTTGGCGGCGATCCTCGCCGAAGGCGCGCCGCGGTTCGACGGCGAAGTCGGCGTGCAGGCGACGCATGGGCACTCGGACCTCGTGGTGCTGCTGGAGCAGCAGCGGCGGCGGCCGGACGGCCAGGTGGCGCAAGCGGCTCGGCAGCTACGCGGGCAGGTGCAGGCGCGGGCGCCTCTGCTGCTGGCGAAAGACGACGCGCTGGGGCTGGCGGTATTGGCAGCATTTGGCGACCGGGTGGCGAAGCGGCGGCAGGCGGGCGGCTTGGACGTGGAGCTGGCGGGCGGTCGGGCGGCCAAGCTGGACGCGCGGTCGCAGGTGACGCAAGCCGAGTGGCTGGTGGCGGTCGACGCGGAGGAGCGGCGCGACGGCAAGGGCGCGGCGACGGTGGTGCGGCTGGCGCAAGGCGTCGAGCCGTCGTGGCTGCTGGACCTGTTTCCGGCGCTCATCGAGACCCACGCGCGGCTGACCTGGAACGCGGCGCGCGGGCGGGTCATGGCGGAGGAGCGGCTGCTGTACCGCGGGCTCGTGCTCGACGCGAGCGTGGTGCCGGCGCAGCCGAGCCCGGAGGCGGCGGCGCTGCTGCTGGAGCAGGTGAACGCGGCGGGGCTGGGCGCGATTGCCGACGCGGACGCGCTGGAGCGGCTGAGCCAGCGCTTGGCGTTCGCGCGCGAGCAAGCGGGCGTGGCGCTGCCGGACCTGCCCGCGCTCATGGGGGCGAGCCTGGCGGAGCTGTGTGCGTCGCGGACGTCGCTGGCGGACGTGCGCGCGGCGGACCTGTTTGCCATCTTGCGCCAGCAGGTCGCGATGAGCCTGAACGGCCATGGCCAGACGCAGCTGGACGCGGCCGCGCCGGAGCACGCGCAGCTGCCGGGTGGCCGCAAGGTGAAGATCCACTACGCGCCGAACCAACCGCCGTGGCTGGAGTCGCGGCTGCAGGATTTCTTTGGCCAGGCGGACGGGCCCAAGGTCGCGGGCGGCCAGGTCGCGGTCGTGCTGCACCTGCTGGCGCCGAACATGCGGCCGGTGCAGCTGACCAGCGATTTGGCGGGTTTCTGGACAAGACACTATCCAGCGGTGAAAAAGGAGCTACAGCGGCGCTATCCCCGGCACGCGTGGCCAGAGGACCCGCGGCACACTCCGCCGCCGCCGCCCCGGGAGCGAAGATAGCTGATGCCTGAATTGCGCCCTGAAATGCTTGGCTATCTCGCCGGCGCGCTGACGACGGTGTCGCTGGTGCCGCAGGTCATCCAGGTGTACCGCACGCGGTCGACCCAGGACGTGTCGCTGGGGATGTTTTTGCTGTTTTCGCTCGGCGTGCTGGCGTGGCTGCTGTACGGGCTGTGGATCGACTCGCCGCCGGTGATCGTGGCCAACGCGCTGACGCTGGTGCTGGCGCTGAGCGTGCTGTGGGCCAAGTGGCGGTGGCGGTAGCGCGCGTCAGGGCAGCGCCAGGGGCCGCGGCGCCAGGCCTTTTTCCGCCCGCCACGCCGGGTTCAGCAGCCGCGATGCGTAGCGCGACCCGGAGTCGCACAGCACGGTCACAATCGTCTTGCCGGAGCCCTGGTGCGCGCGCGCCAGCCGCCAGGCCGCCGCGACGTTCAGCCCGGACGACGTGCCGACAAACAGCCCGTCGTGGCGCGCTAAGTGAAAGACCATGTCGATCATCGCCTGGTCGTCCACGCACATCGCGTCGTCCGCGACAATGTGGCGGAAGTTCTCGGTAATGCGCATGATGCCGATGCCTTCCGTCACGGACTTGCCCTCGGACTTGATCTCGCCGGTCTTCAAGTAGCTGTACATGCCGGAGCCGCCAGGGTCGGCAATCACGATTTGGATCGCGGGGTTGCGTGCTTTCAGCGCCCGGCTGATGCCGCTCATCGTGCCGCTGGAGCCGACGGCGCAGGTGAAGAGGTCGACCTTGCCGCCGGTCTGCGTCCAAATTTCCGGGCCGGTCGTCTGCGCGTGGAAATCGCCGTTGGCCGGATTCTCGAACTGGTTGGCCCAGTACGCGTTCGGCAGGTCCTCCGCCAGCCGCCGGGCCGCGTGGTAGAAGTGATTGGGATTGGCAAAAGGCACCGCCGGCACCTTGCGCACCTCGGCGCCCAGCGCGCCCAGCAGGTCGTATTTCTCCGGCGCCTGGTCGTCCGGCAACGTCAGCAGCACCTTGTAGCCGCGCTCGCCCGCCAGCGTCGCCAGGCCGATGCCGGTATTGCCCGCCGTCCCTTCGACAAGCGTGAAGCCGGGCCGCAACAAGCCGCGCGCCTCGGCGTCGGCGATAATGCCCTTGGCGGCGCGGTCCTTGACGCTGCCGCCGGGGTTCAGGAACTCCGCTTTGCCGTAGATTTCGCAGCCGCTTGCCTCGCTGAGCGAGCGGATGCGGATGAGCGGCGTGTTGCCGACGTTGTCCCAGACCGAGCCGGGGAGCGGGGGAATGCGGGCGGGCATGACGACCTTGCAGCGGCGAAAGCGCCAAGTGGCCGTTTGCCACGGGAGTCGCGTCCGCGCAAGGGCGAGTTCGACCTTGACCCATGCTGTCCGGGCAGTGCATCCTGTCGCCGTTTCCACATCGGACCACGCGGAGTCGGAATGCCTTGGAACCATGGAAGTTCGGTTGCGCGCGGCGTAGCTGCGATTGCCGTGTGCGCGTGTGCGCTCGCCAGCGCGCCTGCACTTGCCGCCAAGCCCGCGCCGTCGGATGCCACGGCTGAAGCATCGTACGTCGCCAAGCAAGCGATCGACTATTACAAGAATGGCGATCCGCGAATGGCGGCCGATTTGTACCGGCGCGCCTACCGGATCGACCCGTCCAAGCCTGAATACTTGTTTGGCGCCGCGCGCGCCGAGCAGAAGGCAGGGCGTCCCGCAGAAGCGTTGCTGGCCTACCAGACGGTGCTGGCGCTCATGCCGTCGACGGAGCCGCTCGCCAAGAAAGCCCAGACGGCGATCGACGAGATCCGGGCCGCGGATGCCGCGAAGCCCGCGCAGGCGGTCCCGCCCGTGCCGCCGCCGTCGCCGGTGGAGAAGCCCGCGCTGCCCGCCGAGCCGGCCAAGCCCATCGAGCAGCCCAAGCCCGTCGAGCCGCCGCAGCTTGCGCCGCCGTCCCCGCCGGTGGAGCCGCTGCCGACTGTCGCGGTCAAGCCCATCGCGGTGGCCACGCAGCCGGCCGAGGCGCCTGCGGACTGGAAGAAACCGACAGGCTGGGCGCTGGTGGCGACGGGCGGCGTGGCGTTGGTCGGCGGGGCGATCCTCGGCGCGCTGGCGGCGTCGGGGCGGTCGTCGCTGGACGCGAACAAGCTGCCGGACGGCGTGCACTACGACCCCAGCAAGATCACCCACGACGGGATCGTCAGCCAGCAGACCGCCATCAACAGCAAGGCCACCGGCGCGATCGTCTGCGGCGCTGTCGGCGTGGTTGCTGCCGGCGTGGGCGCCTGGGCGCTGCTTACCGCGCCGTCCAAGGTCGCATTCACTCCGGGTCCTGGCGTCGTCGGCGTCGGCCTCGCCGCGAGGTTTTGAGCCATGTTGCCGATTCACCGCCTCACCTTGTGCATCGGCTTGTTCGGGCTGACCGCGAGCGCGTGCCGCGACCCCGAAGCCGAGGCCGCGCTGCTGGCTGGGCTGGACGTTGCTGACGACGCTGCGGACACAGCCGCCGATGCTGCGGACGCAGGCTCCGATGTTGCGGACACAGCCGCCGATGTTGCGGACACAGCCGCCGATGCTGCGGACATAGCGGCCGATGTTGCGGACACAGCCGCCGATGTTGCGGACACAGCCGCCGATGCAGCGGACACGGCCGCCGATGCCGCGGACATAGCCGCCGATGCTGAGGACATAGCGGCCGATGTTGCGGACATAGCGGCCGATGCTGCGGACATGACCTCCGACGTCGCGGACACAGGCTCCGATGTCGCGGATATCGACCTCTGCGCGGGCGTGGCATGCACCGACAAGCTGCCGTGCCAAACCGGGGTCTGCGCGCCTGCCACCGGCAAGTGCGTCTACACCGAAGCCGCGGAGACCGTCAGCTGCAGCGACGGCGACCCATGCACCGTCGGCGACATGTGCAACGCCGGTGCGTGCGTCCCGGGCCAAATCGACGTCTGCGACGACAGCAACGACTGCACCACGGACAACTGCGTCACCGGCGCGGGCTGCGCTCACGTCAACAACACGACCGATTGCAACGACGCCAACGCGTGCACCACGGGCGAATCGTGCACAAACGGCGTCTGCGGCGGCGGCGCAGCCGTCTCGTGCGACGACGGCAACGCGTGCACAACCGACAGCTGTGCCCTTGCCAGCGGCTGCACGAGCACGAGCTTGCCCGACGACACGACATGCGGCACCGGCCAGTATTGCCTCGCGGCAAAGTGCAGCAAAATGTCCTGCGGCGACGGCACCATTCAGGCGTTTCTCGGCGAGCAATGCGACGATGGCAACGCCGTGAACGGCGACGGCTGCGAGAACTGCCAGCTCGTGCCGTGCGGCAACGCCGTGTGCGAAGGCGGGGAGACGGTGTACAGCTGCCCGCAGGACTGCCTCGGCCTGGCAGCGCACTTTGGCGGTCCCTGCACGACGCCCGGCAGCAAGGACACGTGCAGCGCGGGCTACTTTTGCGTGGCGACCAACGGCGGCAACGTCTGCGTCGCCGATTTCGACACCTGGCCGCCGATCCCCGACAGCCACCCGGCGAGCGATTTCGCGGAGTACGCGGATCACGTGACGGATCTGCGGACGGGGTTGAGCTGGGCCAAGACGTCGCTGCCTGCCACGGATTGGGCCACCGCGTTGACCGTCTGCACCAGCCAGACAACCGCGGGGTCGACGGATTGGCGGCTGCCGACGCGCGCGGAGTTGCTTTCGCTGCTGGACTTGACACAGGCGAACCCCGCGTCCTCCGCGCCGAACTTCAACTTGCCGGACCAGTGGTCGCACTGGAGCGCAGTCCCGTCGCTGAGCGGCGGTGCCTGGGGCGTGAGCTTCGGCGACGGCCATGTCGGCATCGACGGCGTCCTGACTCACGCGTATCACGTGCGCTGCGTGCGCGGCGGCGCGACGGTCGCCAGCGCTGCCACCGCGCGCTTTGTCCTCCAGGATGGCGGCGCGACCGTCCTCGATCGCGTGACCGGCCTGCACTGGCAACCGGGTTTTGCGCCCACCTTGCACAACGGGACCGACGCCAGCGCGGTGTGCAGCGCCAACGCGGCTGGCTTGCCTGGCGCGGGCTGGCGCCTGCCGACGGTCGCGGAGCTGTACAGCTTGGTCGACACCCAGCGCGCGAATCCCGCAACGTCGCCGCTGTTCTCCGGCGACGCGCAAAACAACGCCTTCTGGAGCGCTTCGGCCGCCGCAACGCTCAGCACGGACTGGGCGGTCGCGTTCACCGACGGCAACAGCGCCATCCCAGCCAGCCTCAGCGCCACCGGCCGCGTCCGCTGCGTCCGCGACTGCGACGGGGACTGCTCCGCCATCTGCGGCGACGGCGTGTGCAACGGCTTGGAATCCCTCACGAGTTGCCCGGCCGACTGCGGGTTCCTCGCCGCGCATCTTGCCGGCACCTGCGCCAATCCCGGCAGCCAGGACACGTGTCCCCACGGCTATGTCTGCGTCGCGCAGACTGGCGCAGGCAACGTCTGCGTCGCCGATTTCGATGCCTGGGCACCGCTGCCGGTCGCACAGACCGCCAGCGATTTCAAGGGGATGTTCGGCGTCATCGTCGAGGACAACCGCACCGGCTTGGCTTGGGGGGCGACGATGCAGGGCGGCAAACAAGGGTCCGCCGCCTCGAGCGCTTGTCCATCGAGCGCGATCGCCGGCATCTACACCCGCCTGCCCAGCGCCGCCGAGCTCGCGTCGCTCATCGACTTCACGACAACCAGTCCGTCCTCGTCCAGCGGTCTCGACTTCAGCAACGGCCTGACGGTCTGGACGGCCAGCCACTTCAGCCCGAACGGCGGCAACTTCTGGCAGGTCAACTTCCAGGACGGCGAACTCCAGTACAACGACCAGCTCACCACTGCGGCAGTCGCCTGCGTCTGGTACAACGGTCCTTCGAGCCCATCCAGCGGCATCGGCGCGCGGTTCATCAGCGCGGCCGGCGGCACGGCCGTCTTCGACCGCATCAGCGGCCTGCACTGGCTTCAGACCTCCGACGGCGGCGTCAACTGGGCGGGTGCCAAGGCGTTTTGCGACGCGCAGGCCGGCGGCTGGCGCTTGCCCACGGTCGTCGAACTTCGCAGCCTCATCGACCGCTCCGGCGTCAGCCCGACCATTGACAGCGCATTTGTCAAGCCACCTTATCAGAACTATTGGACAAGCACCGTCACCGGCGGCTCGGCCTGGATCGTGGACTTCTACGAGGGCAAGAGCAACGGCGCGCTCATGAGCGGCGCGGCGGCCGCTCGCTGCGTGCGTTAGGCCGCCAAGCGCCCTGCGCGCGAATCCTTGGAGCGATGCAACCCGGGGGCGCGGTCGTCTTCCGCCTTGGGACTCCGGTCAGGCCAATGGCTCGCCGCGGGTCTCGCGAAATGTCCAGACCCAGCCCGCGGTCACCAGCGCGAACGCCATCGCCAGCAGCAGCCCGTGGGCAATGCCGGCGCGCGCGGCGATGAACGCCATCAGCAGCTGCGTGACAAACTGGAACGCCCGGGCCATGTTGTAGACCGCGCCCATGGCCGTGTTGCGGATTTCAGTGGGGAACAGCTCCGCCAGCAGCGCGCCAAAACCCGCCGTACAGCCCGAGCCAAAGCCGACCGCCGCCATCGCCGGCCAGAACCAGTTGGGCTGCGCCAGCATCTGGTCGCCAAACTGCGACAGCGCGAACAGCCCGGCGGCCGTCAGCAGCGAATACGCGGTGAACGCCGGACGCCGGCCGAACTTGTCCGCCACAAACCCGAAGATGAGCATCCCGACCAGCTGGCCGCCTTGCGCCACCAGAATGAACGGGATGCGAATCGCCGAGAAATGCGTGCCAGCGTGCCCACTTTGCTCCAATTCCGTGAAGTATTCCGGCAGCCAGATGTAGGTCAGCCAGTACGTGCCCAGCTTGGAACAGCCCAGCACCCAGCCCTGCAGCGCCGGCCGCCAGTGGTCGCGGAGCAGGATGCGGTAGGGCGCCAGGAACGCGCGCTTGGGCCGGGCCAGCCAGAGCGGCGACTCGGGCGTGTGGCGGCGCACGAGCAGCACCAGGAACGCGGGCAGGGCGGACAGGAAGAAGACCGCGCGCCAGCCGACCCGCGGCTCAAGCCACAGCCCGGCGATGACCGCCAGCGCGACGCCGATGGGCTCGCCCGCTTGCAGGAACGCCGCCGCGCGCCCGCGCATGTGCTTGGGGAAAATCTCGGCCATGAGCGCGTGGCCCGTCGCCCATTCCCCGCCGACGCCGAGGCCCGTGACCGCGCGCAGGCACGCGAGCCAGACGATGCTGGGCGCCAAGCCGCACAGGCCGGTGCTGACGGAGTAAATCAGGATGGTCCAGGCCATGACGCTGCGGCGGCCAAAGCGGTCGGCCAGGCCGCCAAAAACGATGCCGCCGATGCCGGACGCCGCGAGCGTGATGCCGACCAGGAGCGCCTTGTTGCGGTTGAAGTCGGCGCCCCAGTGCCAGTCGCGGCCGATCGCGCGGGCGAGGTAGGCGAAGACGACCAGGTCGTAGAAGTCGAACATCCAGCCGAGCACGCTGATGAGGTACGCGCGCCAGCGCACGGCGGCGGGGAGGTCGGCGATGGGCGCTTGGCTGTCCATGCCGGCGAGCGTAGCGCTGCAGCCCCCGGTTGACCAGCCGGCGACGACGGCGCAAAGTGGGCCGCGAACTGCGCAGCAGGAGGCCGCGATGACCAATCCGTATCAAGCTCCGGGCGCGATTCCGCCGCCCTGGACGCCACAGCGCGACAAGGCGTCGATGGACGGTGCGCTGAACGGCGAGTACGACTTTGACATCCAGGAAGTCCTGCGCGAGGCGTGGGAGAAGTCGGACGGCGCCAAGGGCGCGTTTTGGGGCGCTTTTGTCGCACTCTTCATCGCGGCTATCGTCGGCTCGATGGTGCAAAAGGCGCTGCTGGGCAACAGTCCGTCCTCGCAGCTGTTCGGCGGCGTGCTGCTGCTGCCGCTGACCGGTCCGCTGTTCATGGGCATCGCGCGCATGGGCATCCGCCGCGGTGCGGACCTGCCGGTGGCGGCGGGGGACGTGTTCCACTTCCTGAATCCATACAACGTAAACCTCGTGATCACGCAGGTGCTCGTCTATCTGGCGACGTTGGCGGGTTTTGTGCTGCTGGTCCTGCCGGGCTTTTACCTGGCGACGAGCTACCTCTTTGCCGCGATGCTTGTCGCCGACAAGGGCCTGCAGCCATGGGAAGCCATGGAAATTTCGCGTAAATCGGTCGGCCATCAGTGGTGGAAAGTGTTCGGTTTTCTGTTCACCATGGCGCTTCTGGGGATTGCAGCGTGCATCCCCTTGTTTATCGGGCTGATTTGGGTGCTCCCAACACAAGTAATCGCCATGGGCGTGCTGTACCGCAAGATCTTCGGCGCGACACCGGAGGCGATTTTGTGAGCCCGCGCCCTTGACCGCGCGCATGCGGCGTCCCACCTTGGCAATGGCGTGTCGGGGCTGCGCATTCAGCGCCGGGCAGTCCCAAAGGTTCCCGTGAGCAAAAAGCCCAAGCATCCAAGCTGGCTGCGCATTCTCGGCCCAGGCTTGATTACGGGCGCTGCGGACGATGACCCTTCCGGAATTGCCACCTATTCGCAAGCGGGCGCGGCTTTTGGCTACGGCCAGCTGTGGACGCTGACGCTGTGCCTGCCGCTGATGATGGCGGTCCAGGAGGCGGCGGCGCGCATCGGGCTTGTGACCGGGCAGGGCTTGGCACAGGTCACGGCGCGGCGGTATTCCCGCAAGGTCCTGGTCGCGGTCGTGGCGCTTGTGGTCGTGGCGAACATTATCAATATTGCTGCGGATATCGCCGCCGTGGGTGCGTCGCTGCAGCTGCTTGTCCCGCTGCCGCTGCCGCTGCTCAGCGTGCTGTTCACGCTCGTTGTGCTTGTGCTGCAGGTGTTCATCGGCTACCACCAGTACGCCAAGTTCCTGAAACTGCTGGCGTTGGCGCTGCTGGCGTACGTCGCGACGGCGCTGATGGTGCGCGAGCCGTGGGGCGAGATCCTGACCGCGACGCTGGTGCCGCGGCTGCAGTTCGACACGGCGTATTTGTACGTTATCGTTGGCATTTTGGGCACGACAATCAGCCCGTACATGTTCTTTTGGCAGGCCGCGGAAGAGGTCGAGGAGCGTGAGTACGCGGACAAGATGCACGTCCGGCGGCGCACGCTGCGGCAGCTGCGGATGGACAACGCGATCGGCATGGGCGTCTCGCAGCTGGGCAGCTGGTTCATGATGGTCACGACCGCGACGGTGCTGCACGCGAACGGCGTCACGAACATCGCCACGGCTGCCGATGCCGCGCGCGCGCTCGAGCCGCTTGTCCAGACGTTTCCGCATGCCGGAACCTGGGCCAAGGTCATCTTCGCGCTCGGCGTCGTCGGCATGGGCATGCTCGGCATCCCGGTGCTCGCCGGCTCCGCGTCGTACGCGGTCAGCGAGGCTTTTGGCTGGGACAAGGGCTTGCAGAAAAAACCGCATGAAGCCAAGGGTTTCTACGCCATCATCGTCGTGGCGATCGCGCTCGGCCTCGGCGTGACCCTGGTCGGCATCGACCCGATGAAGAGCCTTGTCTTTGCGGCGGTGCTGAACGGCGTGGTCGCGGTGCCGCTGGTGCTGCTGATCGGGCGAATCGCCAGCGATCGCAAGGTGATGCACGCGCACGCGAGTGGGCGGCTGTCGCGGATGATGCTGCTGGCGACGTTTGTGGTCATGGCCGTGTGTGCGCTCGCGCTGTTTGCATCGTTGCTGTGAAGGACGGACCGATGACCCAGCCACAACCCCGGATTCCGATTCCACTTGGCCCGACCAGCGACCGCTATCGGGGGCCGATTCTGTTGGCGTCCGGGCACCGACCGTTTTTCCTGCTGGCCGCGCTGTATGCCGCGCTGGCCGTGCCGATGTGGCTGCTGGCATGGCGCGGGATCTTGCCGCTGACGTCGACCTGGCACGGGCACGAGATGGTTTTTGGCTTTGCGATTGCGGCGATTGCCGGGTTTCTGTTGGCGGCAGTGCCGAAATGGACCAACGCGCAGCCGCTGCGGGGCCCGCGCGTTGCGTTGCTTGTCGCGCTGTGGCTGGTCGGGCGCGCGGCGATGTGGCTCCACGGTGCGGCGTGGCTGGACCTGCTGTTTCTGCCGACGCTCGCGGCGCTGCTGGCGGAGCCCATCCTGCGCGCCCGCAACCGGCGCAACTACGGCGTGCCGGCGATGCTGATGGCGCTGTGGCTGCTGGACGTGCTGTTCCAGTACGGCTCGCCGAGCCTGGCGCTGCGCGTGGCGGCCTACGTGGTGACGACGCTGATTGCGCTGATCGCCGGGCGTATCGTGCCGACGTTTACCCGCAACGCCTTGAAAATGGCCGGGGATCCGGCGCACGACTGCCACACGCCGCGCTGGCTGGACGCGCTGGCGGTCCCGGCGGTGCTGGCGGTGGCGGCGACCGAGCTGGTGCTGCCGATGTCCCAGGCGAGCGGCGTCGCGGCGCTGCTGGCGGCGGTGGTGCTGGGCGCGCGGATGGCGGGCTGGCGGACGTGGCAGACGCGGCGGCTGCCGATCGTGTGGATTTTGCACGTGGGCTACGCGTTCGTGCCGCTGGGCCTGGCGTTGAAGGCGGTGGCGGATCTCGGCGGGCCAATCGGCACTTTTGCCGCGCTGCACGCGCTGACGGCCGGCGCGATGGGCGTGATGATCCTCGCGGTGGCCTCGCGCGCGGCGCTGGGGCACGCCGGGCTGCCGCTGGTGGTGACGCGACCGACGATCGCGGCCTACGTGCTGGTGATCCTCGGCGCGCTGCTGCGGGTCGCGGTCGCGCATCCGCACGCGGTGCTGCTGGCCGGCGTGCTGTGGTCGGCGGGCTACGCGCTGTTTTCATGGGTCTATTGGCCGATCTTGACGCTGCCGCGGGTGGATGGCCAGCCGGGGTAGCTGCGCTTGATCTTTGTGCTGGCGCCGGCAGCGCCGCTGCGTGTACCGTTGCTGCTGCGGGCGACGCCGCCCAGCGTAAGCGCGCCGATGCCGCCTCCTGACCCGACCGTCCAGCTGCTGCCCGTGACCGAAGGCGATTTTGCCGCGTTGGCGCGCCTGGCGCACGAGATTTGGCATCAGCACTACGTCGGTATCGTCAGCCCTGCGCAGCTGGATTACATGCTGGCCGGCCGCTACACGCCCGAACGCCTGCGCCAGTACCTGCCGGGCCAGGACAGCTGGATGCGGCTGCTGACCGTGGCAGGCGAGCCCGTCGGCTATTGCAGCTACGCGCTGACCGCCCGGCCGCGCGAGATGAAGCTGGAGCAGCTCTACCTGCGCGCCGACCACAAGGGCGAAGGTTTGGGCGGGCGCATGCTGCGGCACGTGGCGGCGGAGGCGCGGCTGCGCGGCTGCACGACGGTGATGCTGACGGTCAACAAAAAGAACCTCGATTCGATCGCGATTTATCGGAAATTCGGTTTTGTCATTCGGGAATCGGCGATTTTTGAGATCGGGCGCGGTTATGTAATGGATGATTTTGTCATGGAGAAGGTGCTCTGAATTGCCCTATCAGGTTTCGGAACGCGTAAGTACCGCGCGGCGCCGCGAGGAACGACGGCGTGGCGCCCCGGCCGCCTCGTGACGGGGAATTGCGCACTTCCGTGCGCGGGCCCAATGGAGACGCCCGAAACCCGATCACCGCGCCCATGGCGCTGATTCGAATGCCGAATTTCGGCGGTCAGACCTGGCGCGTCTCGGACGGCGACCCGTTCACGGCCCTTGGCGTCGCCGCGCCGAGCCGCGCCACCAGCTGCAGCAGGTCATTGGGCACGAACGGCTTGGGCAGCAGCGGCAGGTCCAGGGCGCGGATCTGCTCAAACGCCGCGGAATCCTCCGCCTGCCCAGAGGTGAACAGGAACGGCAGACCGGGCTGCTGCCGCTGCAACTCCGCCCTCGCCGTCAGGCCGCTGCCGTCCGGCAGGCTGAGGTCGCAAATCACCAAGTTCGGCGCCAGGTTGGGCAACAGCGCCAGGGCGGCAGAGCGGCCGTCCACAGCGGAGACCCGGTGCCCCGCGCGCTCCAGCACGCGCACGAGCCCCTGCCGCGACGGCCCCTGGCCCTCCACCACGAGGATCCGCAGCGCTACGGCCGGCAGCGCAGTCAGTTCGGGCTCTTGCGCGACGGGCAGCGTGATGAGGAACGTCGTGCCATGACCGGGCGCGCTCTCCACCGCGATCGACCCGCCGCAGTGCGTGATCACCCCGTGCACGACAGCCAGGCCAAGCCCGGTACCGCGCTCGCTGGGCTTGGTGCTGAAGAACGGCTCGAAGAGGTGCGCCAGCGTCTCCGCGTCCATGCCCGAGCCCGTGTCCGCCACCGACAGGCGGACCCCATCGGCCAGCGGCTCCGTCGCGACGGTGATGCTACCGCCTTGCGGCATCGCATCGCGGGCGTTGATGGTCAGGTTCACCAGCACCTGTTCAAACTGACCCGGGTCCATCAGCACGTGGACGTCCGGGCACTGCAGCCGCGTCTGCAGCTGCACGCCGTCGCCGACCACGCGGCTCAGCATCCGCAGCGCACCGCTGACGGCATCGTCGATCGCCAGCAGCTGCGGCGTCACGGTCTGCTTGCGGGAAAACACCAACAGCTGCCGCGCCAGCGCCGAGCCGCGCTTGCTCGCGTCGCGGATTTCTTCGACATCGCCGCGCGACGGGCTCTCTGCCGGCAGCTCGGACAGTAGCATGTCGGTGCAAACGTCCACAACGGCCAGGATGTTGTTGAAATCATGCGCGACTCCACCTGCCAGCTGGCCGATGGCCTCCATCTTCTGCGCCTGCAGCAGCTGCTGCTCCAGCGCGCGCCGCGCCGTGATGTCCAGCTTGATGGCGATGTAGTGCGTGATCTGACCCGCGGCGTCCTGGACCGGTGTGATGGTGGAGTCTTCGATGTACAGCTCGCCGTTCTTGCGGCGGTTGACGAACTCGCCGCGCCAGACCTGGCCTTGGCCAAGTGCGCGCCACATTTCGGCGTAGTACACATCCGACTGGCGACCGGACTTGAGCACCCGCGGCGTCTGACCGAGGACCTCGACCGGTTCATAACCCGAGGCGCGCGTGAACGCCGGATTAACCCATTCAATCAAGCCGTTGCGGTCCGTGATGACGACCGAATTGACCGCGCCGTCCAGCGCCGTGTCCAGCAGCCGCAGCCGCTGATGCGCGAGGCGCCGCTCCGTTTGCGTCCGCGAGACCAGCCGAGCCGCCCAGTAGCACGCCGAACAGCCCACTGCCAGATACGCGAGCACGGTCAGCACGATGCCAAAATCCGGCTCCCACAGCCCAGACCGCTTGCCCGCAAGCATGGCGGCGCCCCAGACCAACGGCAGAAACACCGCCACGGGTATCAAACGCCTGGCAATCACGCCGCCTGTGTCATTGGCCAGCAGCACGCCGAGCAACCCGGACTCCGGCCGCAAGGCGCCCAGACCGACGGCAAGCGCGATGAAGGCCAGCGAGGTCGGCACCGCCAGCTGCGCGTGGATTCCGACGCCGTACAGGTTGGGCACCGCGAAAATCAGGCCGACGAGCGACACTACACCGGGCACCGCCACCGCGATCCCCAGCGCGGTGGGTAGCCACGCGGCCCGGCCCTCCAGCTTGTGCACGAGCAACGTCATGCCCACCAGGACAAAACCCAGCGCCGAGGCGGGCGCCATGCGACCCGGCGCGAGCGTGCCGACCGCGCCAGGCGCCTCGTGAAACAGCAGCTGGTCGACGCGCAGGTCCCAGCCCAGCAGGTACTCCAGGAGCGTCAGAAGGCCGACGCCGATCGTCAGCCCTGCCAGCACGCGCGCCCAGGCCAGCCGGTACGCGGGGCCAGCTGGGCACGCCAGCAGCAGGGCGCTGCCGGCCAGCAGAAAGCCAATCGCCGTGTTCGGCTTCATCGCGACTTGGCCGGGCACAAAACTCCGGAGCAGCGCCACGTCCAGCGACCAGCCGAGCAGCGCCGCGACGCCGATCGCAACAGCGAAGCCGCCCGTCAGCACGGGAAGTCGCTGCGGCATCAGGATCCGGGGAAGCGCGCGTTGCGACATGTTCACCTCCGGCCTGCGGTCTGGGTGGGCCTGCGCCCGAGCCACCTGTGACAATCGCCTCGTTCCGGTGAGTGTGCGCCGCGACGGGGCGACGTCAAGTTGCGGCGGTCGATTGGGCTACGCCTCAGCCACGTGCGGCCGCGAGGTCTCGCTGTCGGCGTCGGATCGCAAGCCCGGCCTCGCGCCACGGATCAGCTGGTCGGCCCGGGGCCCCGGACGCCGCGGTCTCAGCGGCTGCCGACGGCCATCAAGCCCCACGCGCGGACGGTGCCGTCAAAGCGCAGCGCCGCGCCGTTGTGCTCGCCGGCGCTCAAGGCCACGACGCCCGTGAGCTTGCGCGCGTCGACCGAATAGCCATAGAACGGCGAGCCGCCGGACGTCACCGTGCCGCCGGACAAGACGACAAACCAGTGCGCGCCGGGAAACCCGTCGGCCCCGGTTGGCTGGTTCCACGAGCTGCCAACCGCGATGCTGACCGCGCCGCTGTTCGACGCCGGGTCGGGATCGCCGGGGTCGGCGTAGCTGAGGCGCCAAATCGCGACGGTGCCGTCGGCCTTGGCCGCGCCGGCGAACAGGCCGCCTTCCGAGACGGACTTGAACTTGCCAAGTCCGGCGGAGGCGTGGCCGCGCCGCAGCTGTCCGTGCCGGCATTCACCCAGCCGACGACGGTGCCGTCCTTGCGCAAGACCAGCGTGTGCGAGTCAATGTCGGTGGCGGAGCCGTGATGGCGTCGTGGATGTCCATCGCGGCAAACGGCAGTTGCGCGGCGTAGCCCGACGCGATGTGCACAATCGAGCCATCGGCGCGCAAGCCGATGCAAAAGCCGTTGCCGGCAGCCAGCGAATGCGCATCCCCCGCTGCGACCGCGACGACACCCGTCAGGCCCGCGGGAACGGTGGCTTGGCTGCCGGAATCGTCGGCGTACCACGCGCTGACCGTGCCATCGGCCACGGCCGCGAGAACGTGCACTTCACCGCCGGCGATCGCCGCGACTTTGCCCGTCGGCAGCGCAGTGTACGGCGTGCCGACATCGCCCCACCGTACCAAGGTGCCATCTGCCTTGAGCGCGACAAACGAGCTGGCGCTGGCCGCGATGTCGACGCCGCCGCTCGAGCCGCCCGGCGGCGAGCACAGGCCTTGGGAGTTGCTGCCCGAGGCGACGACGTGGCCGTCCCGGGTCAAAGCCGCCCACGAGTCCCAGCCTGCCACAACTTTGGTATCGATTTCAGTGGTGTTGGGCAGTCCGTCGACGTTCACAGTCTGCGAGGCCGGATGCGAGCCCGGTGACTTCCTGGGTGTCGTCTTCGCGGCGCAGTACGGTCACGGTCACGTCGCCCGCCAGCAGCGACGCGTCGTACGGCACAGTCACGGCTACCGGCACGGCGAACTGCGTGCCGCTTGGGCCGAACTGGATGGCCGGACCGATGGCGACGCCGTCGCTCGCGCTGGTCGGTCCGGGCGAAGCGGTGAGGACGAGGCTCGGCGGCATCGCGCCCGCGGGCGCACTGACGACCGCGCCTGAGCCCGTGCCCGTGGCGATGCCGACGGTGTAGGTGTCGACCGCATTGCTCGCCGCATCGGCGGCAGCGTCCGGCGTCGCTCCGGTGTCCTCGGCCGAGGTCGCATCGGCGGCGGCGTCGAGGCATCCGCCGCAGCCAGGCCCGGGCCGCCGGTGCGCGCCTGCCTTGACAGCTCAATCCCCAAGCGCATCATGGCCTTGCCGTTCAACTCACCCGGCGAGGTCCGCCCATGCCCAGCTTTCGCTTTACGCCCATCGCGCTTGCGCTCCTGCTGTCCGGCGTGCTCGCGTACGCGGCCTGGAACCGCCCGGCGCCGCCACCGCCGCGCGAAGCACCGCCCGTTGCCGACGCGCCGCCTCCGCCGCCGCGGCCGACCGTGTGGCGCGAAGTGCGCGACGAGTCGCTGGGCGTGCTGCTGGAACTGCCCGATGACGTCACCGGCGTCGCATCTGGCACGCCAGGCAGCTGGCGGTCAGATCGCATGGAAATCCAAGTGCTTGCGCTCGACCCGACCATAACGACACGCGAAGCAGCGCTCGCGACCGTCGGCGGCCGCAGCGACGTCGTCAGCGAGCGCACAACCCGCGGCGGCGGCCTGTTGCTGGTCAAATCCCGCGGCGTGCTGTGGTTCCTCACGCCCGGCGGCCACGGCTGGTGGCGCGCGGGTTGCCGCATCACGAAGGGCTATTCCATCGGCCACAGCTCGATGAACATCGCGTCGGACACCCGCGCCGACGCCGAACGTGCGTGCGCAAGCCTGCGGCCGGTCCGCTGACGTCCAGACACCAGCGAGCGCGGCGGCGCAAGCCCGGACTACTGCGCTCCCACCCGCGAGCGCGAAGCGCAAGCCAAGTCTTCCGGCACCTGACCAGCGAGCGCGCAGCGCAAGCCAGGACTTCAGTCACCTCACCAGCGAGCGCGAAGCGCAAGCCCGGTCTACTGCGCTCTCGCCCGCGAGCGCGAAGCGCAAGCCAAGTCTTCCGGCACCTCACCGGCGAGCGCGAAGCGCAAGCCCGGTCTCCCCAAGACGACCGTACCCAAAAACCTTCCTCAAGCGAGCACCCGGCCGCGAAGCGGACGGCGCGCAGCCACCAGCAGTCCCGCCCGACCGATCCGGCGTCGCGCCAGGCCGAGGACCGCGCGCAGCGCGCCCGCAGGCCCACCCGAGTCCAGCCTCTCCTGTTCCAACCGCTGCCCGGGGCCAGGAAGAAGGGGTTTGGGGAAGAAACCGCGGCCCGGAGCGGTTTCGTCCCCAAGCTCTCCCCGCTTCAAGGACACCGCACCCGCGCCAGCCGCACTTCCACCGCGCCCGGCGGATACACATTGAACTCGCCCGCCATGCCTTCGCGCCCGGGCGGCGGCAGCGGCAGCACGTGGAAGGACCGCACGGTCTCGCCAGCGAGCGGCAGGAGCTGCGCACAGGGCCGCGCGCTCCCGTTGGGCATCTGTGTGCCGCACGCGTGGTCCAGCCAGACAAATGCCTGCTTGGGCAGCGGCGTCCCCGCCTGGCACGCCGAGCGCACGTCCTCGGCCAGCAGCGTCCGCAGCGTCACACCGTCCGGCGCCAAGCGACCCGCCGGCAGCTGCACGACCACGCGTTCATGGCCCTCGGCGCGGTCCGGCGCCACGAGCCACACATCGCCGCTCAGCCCCTGCAGCGACTGGCGGAGGTCCACGTACGACTGGCCCTGGGCGTCCAACTCGCGACCCGCGCGCAGGTTTCCGAAGCCAAAGGCGATTCCCAGCCACAGCGCGATCGCCAAAACGCGGCCCGTGACGGTCCCGGCCAGCCCTTGACCGGCGCGCGCCACAAGCACCGCCAGCACCGGCGCGAACGGCGCCTGGTAGCGCAGGCCATCGGTCACGCACGCGGTCACCAACAGACCCGTCAGCGCCACTGCCAGCACGCCAAACGCCGCCAGCCCGAACACAAGCCAGCGGCCGCGGTCCTGGAACACGCGGCCAAACGACCACAGCCCCGCCGCGCCGGCCAGCACCGCCAGCCGCGGCGCGTAGCCCGGCTGCAGCCACAGCCAGTATTCGTGCGGCAGCGTCGGCACCGGGATGTGCAGCTGGGACGCGAAGGTCAGGCGATCGGCCACGCCCGCTTGTGTTGTCGCAAGCTGCACCGCGGCCGCCAGCGCCAGCGCCAGGAGCGGCCACAGGTGGCGGAGCGGCTGCCGCAGCCCCGCGTCCTCCAGCGCCACCGCCAGCGCCAGCAGGTACACGCCCAGCGCCAGCCCGATGCCGACCGGATGCCCGAGTGCCAGCAGCGCGAGCACCGCCGCCAGCGCCACGTTCGGCCCCGGCCGCGGATGCGTCGCCAGCCACAGCCCCAGCGCGACAAGAAGCTGTGCAACCACGAACGTCGACTCGCTGTGACCCACGCGCATCGCCACCGGCGCAAAGACCGCGAGCGCCGCCGCCAGCGCCGTCCACAGCCACTGCCGCGACAGCCGCCACGCCGCCGCCGTGGCAAAAGCCGCGGCAAGTCCGCCCAGCGCCGAGGAAATCACCGCCAGCTGGTCGTGCGTCGCGCCCAGCAGCCGGGTCAGCGCGCGCAGCGGCGTCAGCCATGCCGCGCCGTACTGGCTGGCGAACCGCGCGGTGGCCATGCGCGCGTCCGGGTCGCCGATCGCGACCAGGATCTCCTCCAGCCCGTGGCCGTTGGCGTGCAGCGGGGCGAACGCCACATGGCGCCGCACGAGCGTCGCCAACAGGGCAAAAGTCAGCCAAAACAGCCACTTCAGCGGCGAACGATCCCGGACGGCGCGACACAGCAGCAGCCCGAGCAGCGCCAGCCACAGCGCCGTGGCCAGCGACCAGAGCGCGGGCTGGCCGCGCGTGTCGGGATTCGCCGCCTGGGCGTGCGCGGGTAGGGCGGTCGACCGCGCGAGGAACCCGCCATCGTCGTTGTGCTCGACCGCCGCGCGCAGGAGCTGCTGGGCCTGGGCAAGCTGTGGTGTCGGCGCGGGCAACAGCTTGATCGCAAAAGATTTTGTCCCTGGCGCGGCATCCCCGGGCAGCCGCAGCGTCAACTGCAGCGCGGCGCGCTGACCCGCGGCGTCCACGATATCCAGCGCGACGGCGTCCGGGCGAATCGCGATGCGCCGCAGCGTGCCATCGCCCACCGGCCCGTCGTCGACAAACGGCCGCAGCAACGCCAGCACTTCCGCCTCGCGCCCGCGGTCGATCGCCTGCGCGCGCGCGTGCACGGGCCACAGCGCGGCCGCGAGCAGCAGAACGCCGAGCCAGCGCAGGCTACTTGCCGTCAGGTTTGGCGGTCGCAGCATCGGCGTCCGGCGGCGGTGGCAGCGGGTCCAGGAGCACGAGGCCGTCGGGGGCAAAATACATGCCGTCCGCGCTCGCCGTCGCGAAGTGGCCGTGAACCGTCACTTCCGTCCCCACGGAGAAATGCCGCGCGTCCAGGTCGCGCTCGCCCGCCACCAGCAGCCGCCGCCCCTGACCGGTCTTGTTGTCGCTCAGCTCCAGGTACGGCGCCGGGCGGCAGACCTTCTCGGTCAGCGCGCACGGGTGCAGCGACGCGACGGTGCCACGCAACTGCAGGCTCGCGGGCGCTTGGCTCGCCGGGTCGATGGTGTTCAGCTTGGCCTTGTCGGTCGCCAGCAGCCCGCGCACGGACCACGCGCCGTCGGGATAGCGCTCCGGCGCCTGCGGCGGGTTCAGGTCCGGCACCGGTGGCAGCGCCGCCGTCCCCGCCGTCGGCACGCGCTTGGGACGATCCACAGGCAGCGGCGGCGACTGGCACGCGGCCGTCAGCAGCGCTGCGGCAGGAATCACAAGCAGGACGCGCATGGCATTTTCCCCCGTTGTTTCAGGCAGATGCTGCAGCTACTTCGTCAGCACCGGGATGCGGCCCGGCAGCGAGACAATCATCAGCGCGTTCGGCACGACAAACACATTTTGCGAGCCAAGGTTCACGAGCGCGCCGTTGACCTGCGCCGTCGCCGAGATGCGGTTCGCGCCCGGCACCAGATCGACCGCGGCGAACCGGCCCAACGTGTCCGTGGACTGCTTGGTGTGAATCGGCACGGTGTCGTCCTCGTTGTCGTTGAAGAATGCGTAGCCCGCGGGCGCCACGCCCATGGCGATTTTGGCGTCGTGAATCGGGAAACCGCCGCGCGCCGCCGTGCCGCAGTCGCGAATCCGCCCGCCGACCACGCCGTCGCCCGTCGCGATGCTCGCCATGCCGAGCGTCGCCGGAACGAGTTCCCACTGGCCTTCATCGACGATCGTCGGGTCGACGTGGTAGGTCGGCGTGCCGACGTATTTCTTGGGCTGGCGGTCGGTCGCCGCGTCTTTGTGGTTGGAAAACAGAACGATATCCCAATAATAGCTGTCATGCCACGAAGTCGATGCGTCGTGCTTGCGGACCCGCACGACCAGCTCCGTGTTGGTCGGCACGTTCTCCACAGCGTAGACGCCGTGCGACTTGACGCAAATCTTGCCGCCGACGTCGCCCGTCACTTTTTGGCAATCGTAGCCGTTGGGGCAATCCAGGTGGATCGCGCACGTCGCGCCCGCCGCCACCTTGGCCGCCACGTCGATTTGCGCATCCACCGCAGGCTTGTCCGGATCCAGCGAGATCGTATGGGCAATCGGCGTGCCGACCTGCGCGGGATCGGCAAAACAGCTGGCGCGCTGGGTGTCGTCGATGATGCCGGCGCACACTTCCGGGTGGAAATCGCCGATCTTGAAGACGTCGACTTCGATGTTGGACGTCACGTCGCCGGCGCCAAAGCGGTCGACGATGCCCCACATCGTGACCGTCGCGCCGACTGGCAAGCCCTTGATTTCATCGGCAATCGGCTGGTCGACGCAGCCCGTTTGCAGCGTCTCGGTCGACGGCAGGTAGTCGTTGGCCGGATCGCTGAGGTTGCCGACTTCCGTGGGCGTCGTGACGCAGACGCCGTCGATGCAGTTGCCGTTGGGGCAGTCACCGTCGGCTTTGCAAACGGGCGTGTAGGTCAGCGCGACCTGGACCGCGGGCACGTCTTCGCCAACCGCCGCGTCGCTCGCATCGGTCGCCGTGACGCCTTCGCCGGGGGCGACCGCGTCGATCGCCGTGTCCGCGACCGCGTCCTGGTCTTCATGCGCTTCCGTCGTGTTGCCGCAGCCGCTGACGAGGACGGCGCCAGCCGTCGTCCAAGCCAACCAGGAAAAGTGCGTGAACTTCATGGTGAATTCGACCTCGGCAAGCGGTGGACCGCGGCGATGCGCGCAGGCGCGGGCAGGGCGGTCAGACGCCGCGCACGATACCATTGGCGGCCGCGTCGGCGCAAATGCCGCTTCGCAGACTCGGCAAGGTTCGAGCCCGCGCGCGGTTCCCGTCCGAAATGCACCAGCCCTCACCGCAGACTGGGGTGTTGGCGATCGGTCGGCAGGCCTGCAGCTACTCGGCGACCGCGAGCACGAGCACCGACGTCACTTTCTCCAGCTCCGTCAGCTGCGTCGCGACGTCCTGCAGCGGCCGCGCCTGCGACGGTCCGACGATGAAGCCGAGGTCCATCGACTCGCCCGCGGACAGAACGGTCGCGCGATCCTGCACGGAAAACCCGGACTTGCGCAGGCGATCCTCAATGCGCCGCGCCACGAGCTGCCGGTTGCCATGCACGCGCACGTAGTGGCGCCGCTGCCGTTGCGACGGGTCCGCGAGCGGCTGCGCGTTCGGCGTCGGCCACCAGGTCGGCGTCCCCAGCGCCACGTCCACGAGATCGCCGACCACCGCCGTCGCCGTCGGCAGCCCGCCCGCGCCTTTGCCAAAAAAGCTCAAGTCTCCCGCGGACTCACACGTCAGGTAGACCGCATTGTATTCTTCCTCCACGCTCGCCAGCAGGTGCCAAGCCGGCAGCAGCATCGGCTCCACCGCCAGCTCCGCCGCACCGTCAGCCAGCTCCTCGGCGTGCGCGATGTGGCGAATCCGGTGGCCCATCCCTTCAGCGAGGTCAAAATCCGCCGGCGTCAGCTCGCGAATTCCGCGCACCGGAAACGTCCCTGGCTTGCTCCAGATACCCAGCGCGCGGTGCGCCAGGATCGACAGCTTCGCCGCTGCGTCATGGCCGTCGATGTCCGCCGACGGATCGGCCTCCGCGAAGCCTTTCTGCTGGGCGAGCGCGACGGCCTTGTCCAGCGGCATCTCGTCTTGTTCCATCCGCGTCAGGACAAAATTGCTGGTGCCGTTCAGGATCGCCTGCACGCGCGTGATCCGGTCCACGCGCCGGCCCAGCGACCGCAGAATCGGCAGCGCCGCCGCCACCGCACCTTCGCAGTGCACCGGCGTGCCCGTCTCCTGCGACAGCGCCACAAGTTCGCCCAGCTTCTGGGCAATCAGCGCCTTGTTGGCCGTCACGACCGGCTTGTGCGCCCGGAGCGCCGCCTCGACCGCCGGCCACATCGCCAGCCCGCCGGCCAGCTCCACGACAATGTCCACGTCCGGCCGCGCGACAAGCGCCAGCGGGTCCGACTCCAGCGCCAGCCCGTGCGCGTGCGGCCCGCGATCGCGCGCGCGGTCCCGCACGCACGCGGCGACCGGCACCAGCGCGAGGCCAAAACGCTGTGCAAGATCCAGCCGTTGCCGCGCAAGCAGCTCCAGGACGCCCTGGCCCACCACACCCAGACCGATCAAGCCAAGTCGAACCGTTCGGAGCGATTGCGTCATTCAATCCTCAAGTAAAATGCCATGTTCCAGCAACAGCTCCGCCAACGCGACCTGATCCGCCAGAAACGCATCGTGCCCAAAATGCGAGCGCAGCACCAGCAGTTGCGTCGCCACGCCCGCGGCCTCCAACGCGTCGTTCAGCTCCTGCTGCAGCGCCAGCGGGAACAGCAGGTCCGCCGGCACGCCGACGACTGTGACCCGGCACCGCAGCGGCGCCAGCGCGGCGGGCAGGGCCGCGGGATCGGCGATGTAGAAGCGATCGATCGCTTCGCTGAGCAGCAAAAAACGCTGTGGCGAGAAGTGATTGGCGAACTTCTCGCCGTTGTGCTCCAGATAGCTGGCGATCGGCGGGACGGCGGACGTCGGCGTCAGGCGGCCAAAACGCGCGGAGAGCTCATCGCGGCCGCGGTAGCTGAGCAGCCCGAGTTGCCGCGCCCGCTTCATGGCGGTCGCCACACCCGCGTGCCGCTGCAGCGCGTCCGGCCACGGCGCCCGCAACGCATCGCGCACAAGCTCGCGCTGCAGGTGCCGCACGCCCGTGCCCCAGCCGTCGGGCTGATGCCCGGCCGAGATCGTTATCAGACGCGAGATGCGGTCGGGTCGCTGCAAGGCCAGCGCCAGGCCAACCAGCCCGCCAACGCTCGCGCCGATCCAGGTGACGCCTTGCGGACAGCCGATCTGCATCAGCCACGCCTCGGTCGCAGCCGCGAGGTCAAACGGCGTCAGGCGCGGCAGATCCACGGCGTCGGTGCGGTCCAACGCGCACAGTGCAGGCCAATCGCTGACGTTGCCCAGCGTACCGGGCGCCAGCACCGTGTGGCGATCGAGCTGCAGCAAGCCCGTCGCCTCCAGCGCCTGCCACCAGCCGGGCCGCCGACCGTCGCCCAGCGGCAGCGCGTCCGCGGTGATGCCGCCGGCAAGCACGAACACGGGCGCAGATCCGAGCGGCGGGCCGTACGCGAACCCGCGCAACGTCACGTCCTGGAGCGTGTCGCCCAGCTCCAGCGGCAATTCCGCCACGCGACCCAGCAGCGCGCGCGGCTGCGGCAGGATGTGATCGGGTGGCAAGGCGAGCGACATCGGCAGTCCGGGGCACAGGGGCGGCAAGTGTAGCGCACGCCGCGGGCGGATGCGACCTGGATCGCGCGGCGGCGGTCGGTCCGGCCGGGGCGAGGTAGTTCCCAGTTCGGCTAGCTGTGACGTCTGATAATAGGTATTATGTAAACTTGGAAACCAGGGAAAAGAAGGCAGCTGCCGCGCCGTCCTGAACGCTGCGCGTTCGCCGCTCCATGTCTTCGCGGCCGGACGGTTTGTCGGTATTATGTAAACTTGGAAACCAGGGAAAAGAAGGCAGCTGCCGCGCCGTCCTGAACTCCCGCGCCTGAATCCACGGCCGAATTCCGCCCGGTCCGCCGATTCTGGATGCAGTTCAAGAAGCTAGACGAAATTGGCACGAAGGCGACCTCCGCGGTCGTCGAGGGCCGATTTCGGCGCGGCGACGCTGAAATGCGCCAGAAGCGGCTGATCCGGGAGCGCCTTCGCGCTTGGCCGCAACTGCAGTCGATGGTACCGTCGCAGTCCCATGCGCGTCTGCCTCAGCCAAATCAACACAACCATCGTCGACTTTGCCGGTAACCTCGCGCGCATCACGGCGGCGTGCGACCGCGCGCGCGCTTTGGGAGACGCCGTCGTGGTCACGCCGGAGCTCGCGGTGACCGGCTATCCGCCGTTTGACCTGCTGGAGCGCCCGGACGTCCTGCGCGCCGGCATCGACGCCATTCAGACGCTGGCCCAGGCCTCGCACGGGCTGACGCTGATTGCCGGGATCGCGCTGCCCAACGACCAGCCCGGCCGTCCGGCGGTCAATGCCGCGCTCGTGCTGCAGGACGGCCAGCTGGTGGCGACCATCCGCAAGCGGCTGCTGCCGACCTACGACGTCTTCGACGAGGATCGCTATTTCCAGCCTGGCACCACCGCGCAAGTGCTGGATATCGCAGGACGTCGCGTCGGCGTGACGATCTGCGAAGACATCTGGCATTTCGATGACTGCGGCCAGCCGCGGTATCCCGTCGACCCGGTCGCGGAGCTGGTCGCGGCGGGTGCGGATTGCATCCTGAACCTGTCAGCGTCGCCGTTTGACATCGGCAAGCCGCTGCGGCGCCTGGAGCTGGTGCGCTGCATCGCGTTGGCGCACGGCGTGCCGGTGGCGTACTGCAACCTGGTCGGCGGCAACGATTCGCTGGTATTCGATGGCCGCTCCTTCGCCGTGGATGGTCATGGCCGGGTGCTGGCGGCCGCGGACGCGTTTCGGGAAGCGGACTTGCACCTGGAGCTGCCGGGCAAAGTGCCGCCGAATCGGCCGAGCGATGCGACGGTTCCGCCGGGTTTTGAAGTCGCGACGCCGCTGGATGCGCGCCAGGCACTGGTGCTGGGTCTGCGGGATTATGTCAACAAATGCGGGTTTCGCGACGTCGTGCTGGGCCTGTCCGGCGGAATCGACTCGGCGCTGACGGCGGCGCTGGCCGTCGAAGCGCTGGGCGCGGCCCACGTGACGGGCGTCGCGATGCCGGGACCGTACAGCAGCGCGGGCTCGGTCACGGACGCGCTGACGCTGGCGCGCAATTTGGGAATTCGCTGCCCAATTATCGGGATTGCCCAACCTTATCAGGCATTTCATGAAGCGTTGCGCAACGAATTCAGTGCCAACCCAACTTCATCGGGCGATATTACCGATCAGAATCTTCAGGCGCGGGCGCGTGGCACGGTGCTGATGGCGCTGTCGAACAAGACCGGCGCGCTGCTGCTGACGACCGGCAACAAGAGCGAGCTGGCGGTTGGCTACTGCACGCTGTACGGCGACATGAACGGCGGGCTGGCGGTCATCGGCGATGTGCCCAAGACGCTTGTCTACGAAATCGCCATGACTTACAACGCAGAACGTGAAGTGATTCCTGACGATACCCTGACCAAGCCGCCGTCCGCTGAGCTGGCGCCGGACCAGAAAGACGAGGACTCGCTGCCGCCCTACCCGGTGCTGGACGCGATTTTGCAGCGGCACATCGTGGAGCGCTGGCCGGTCGAGGCGATTGTCGCCGATGGCCACGCGCGCGCGACGGTGGAGCGCGTGGTGCGGCTGGTGGAGCGCAACGAATACAAGCGGCGCCAAGCGGCGCCCGTGCTGCGCGTGACCCGCAAGGCTTTTGGCGGTGGTCGGCGCGTGCCGATGGCGCGCAAGTTGCCGGAGTAGCGCACGATGACGAACCCGCTTTTTCCGCGCGCGGCCGGCGTGCTGGTGCACCCGACCTCGCTGCCGGGCCCGCATGGCGTGGGCGATCTCGGCGGCGTGCCGGCGCTGTTGGACTGGCTGGCCGCGGCCGGCATCTCGGTTTGGCAGGTGCTGCCCCTGGTGCCGCCGGGCCCGGCGCATTCGCCATACGCGAGCCCATCGGCGCTGTCGGGCAACGTCGCGCTCATCGCGCTGTCGGGGCTGGTGGCGGACGGCCTGCTGAACCCCGCGGAAGTCAATGCGCCGCCGTTTGCGCACGGCCACGCCGACTTTGCCGCGTGCGAGGCATTCAAGCTGCCGCTGCTGCAGCGCGCGGCGGACCGGCTGATCCACGACCGGCAGCACCCGCTGCGCCCGGGGTTTGTTCAGTATTATCACGAGCAAAAGTGGGCCGTGGAGGCCGGGCTTTTCCACGCGCTGCGCCACGAGCAGGGCGGCGCGGCGTGGTGGCACTGGCCCAAGGCGCTGCGGACGCGCGAGCCGCAGGCGCTCGAGCACGCGCGCGAGGCGCTGACGGAGCCGGTCCAGCGCTACGTGGCGCTCCAGTTCCTGTTTGACCGACAATGGGCGTGGATCCGAGGACATGCGCGACACTTGGGCGTCCGGATTATCGGCGACATGCCGATTTACGTGGACGGCGACAGCGTGGACACGTGGTGCCAGCCGGAGCTGTTCCAGCTGGACGCGGCCGGGCAGCCGCAAAAAGTCGCGGGCGTGCCGCCGGATTACTTTGCCGAGAGAGGCCAGTTCTGGGGCAATCCGCTCTATGACTGGCCGGCGATGGCGCGCGACCGCTATCGCTGGTGGACGGCGCGGCTGCGGCGGACGCTTGTGCACGTGGACGCTGTGCGCATCGACCATTTTCGCGGTTTTGCCGCCTATTGGGCGGTGCCTCACGACGCGCCGGATGCAACCTGGGGCAGCTGGCAGCGCGGGCCGGGCTCGGCGCTGTTTGCGGCCTTGCGCCGTGATCTCGGGATGTTGCCGCTGATTGCTGAGGACCTGGGCGTCGTGGATGACGCGGTCGTGGCGCTGCGGCAAAAGGCCGGGCTGCCGGGGATGAAGGTGCTGCAGTTCGCGTTTGGCGACGACGCGCGCAACCCGTTCTTGCCGCATCACCACACGCCCGACAGCGTTGTCTACACCGGCACGCACGACAACGACACGACGGTCGGCTGGTGGCTGACGTCGCCGGGCCAGCACGCGCGCGTGCGCCGCTATCTGGGCCCAGTGGACGCGGAGACAATTGCGTGGCGCCTGGTGGAGACTGCTTTCGCATCCGTGGCGCACACGGCCATCGTGCCGGTGCAGGACCTCTTGGGGCTCGGCAATGAGGCGCGGATGAACCTGCCGGGCGTGACCGACGGCAACTGGAGCTGGCGGCTGGCGCCGGGTGCGCTGGACGCCGGCCTGGCGGCGCGGCTGCGCGAGCTGGCGGCGACCTACGACCGGCTGCGTTGACGGGCGAATTCCCGACGAATCGCGCAGGTTTTCGCCCCGCTGAAGGCCCAGCCCTTGTCCGCCGCCGCGAATCCAACTACGCTCTTTGCGAGGAGCGGACGGCATGAGCGAACGCGCGACGACTGAACGCATCTGTCCCCAGTGCGGCCTCAAGACGCCGGAATCGACTTGCCCGCAGCATGGCATCCCGACGCTGGTGCGCATCCTCGGCGCGGTCGACACCGTGCAAACTGGTGAAATCATTGGCGGCCGCTACCGCGTCGACAAGCTGCTGGGCAAAGGCGGCTTTGGCGCCGTCTTCCGGGCGACGCACGTCGTGACGCAGCAGGAGCTGGTGCTGAAGGTCCTCAAGCCCAACCTGGGCGAGGACGAGATGCAGGTCAAGCGGTTTTTGCAGGAAGCGCGGACGGCGTCCAAGCTGAGCCACCCGAACACCGTGCGCGTCTACGATTTTGGCCAAACGGACGCGGGCCACCTGTACCTGGCGATGGAGCTGCTGCACGGCCAGGAGCTGGGCCAACTGCTGCTGGAAGAAGGGATTTTGTCGCCGGAGCGCGCGATCCACATCGCGGTCGGCGTGCTGAAATCGCTGGCGGAAGCGCACCAGGCCGGGCTTGTGCATCGGGACTTGAAGCCGGACAACATCTTTTTGTGCCATGTCCACGGCGAGGACGACTTCGTCAAGGTCATCGACTTCGGCATCGCCAAGCCGATCGAGCAAGGCGACGACGGCGGGCTGACGCGCACCGGTTTCACCGTCGGCACGCCGAAATACATGAGCCCGGAACAGGTCCTGAACAAGGGCGTGGAAGGCCGCAGCGACCTGTACTCGCTGGGCGTGATTCTGTACCAGTGCCTGTCCGGCGAGCTGCCGCTGTCGGGCCCGAGCCCGGTCGAGACGATGATGGCGCAGGTCCAGCAGGAGCCGGTCGCGCTGAGCCTCATCTGTCCGCAGGAGCTGCCGCCGGGGCTCGACGCGGTGGTGATGCGCGCGTTGCGCAAGCAGCCGGCGCAACGGTTTGTCGATGCCGAGGATATGCGGGCCGCGCTGGAGGACGTGCGCGAGCAGGCGGGGCTGACGGCCGGCCGGCGAGCGCGATCGGCCAAGCTGCGGGCGGTGACGCCGCTGGAGCTGGACAAGACGGCGCCGCATCGGGCGGCGACGGGCGTGGCGGACAAGCCGGCGCCGGAGCTGGAGCTGGTCGAGCCGGCGCCCAAGGTCAAGGCGGAACGGACACCGGCGCCGCACACGGACGCGGGCCTGGCCGCAACGGTGGTGGCCCGCCCGACGCGGCCGCCGACCGCGCCGCAGCCGACCCTGCGGGAACCCACGCCGCCGCGCCACCTCGATTCGACGCTGGAGTTGCAGGGGCCGCCCGCTGCCGCGCGCGTCCCGGTGCCGCCGTTGGCCGTGCCCCGGACGTCCATGTTGTTGCCGGCCCTGCTGGGCACCGCCGCGGCGCTGCTGGTAGCGGCGGGCGTCTGGTGGGCGACGGTCAAACGTCCGGCCGAGCCTGCGCCGCCCCCGTCGCCTGCCGCGACCGCGCCAGAGCCTGCCGAAGCGGAGCGCGCGCCTGCGTCCGGAGCGGCCAAGCTGCTGGGCGCGGAGCTGGTTGACGCCGCCGTGGCTGAGCTCGCGCCCGCGGTGCGCGCGTGCAAGCCCGCGGGGGCGGTTGACGCGTCCGTGCTGCTGGACGGCGCGGGCCACGCGACGGATGTGCAGTTCCGCCGGCGGTCCGCTGACAGCGCCGTGGGCGCCTGCGTCGCCGCTGCGATTCGCGCGCACGCCTTTCCGGCCTCGGATTCGCCGCTGCGTTCCGGCGTGTTGGTTTTTGCCGCTGAGCCGCCGCCCGCTGAGCCGCCCGCGCCGCTGCCCGCGGTGGAACCCGTCGCTGATTCGCGAAAAACCTTTGCTAAACCAGCACATCGCGCTGTCCGTCCGGCAGCTGCCAAGCCCAATGGCGACGAGGCCCTGTGATGTGGAACCGCCTGTTCGCTGCCTGCCTCGCGTTTGCGCTCTGCCCAGCCGCCGCGTTCGCCGTGGCGCCCGCCAAGGATCTCGGCAAAGGCGTCGCCGACGATGCCGCGGCCGCGTTCAAGGACCACCGCTTCGAGCAAGCCGCTGAATTATTTGAGAAAGCCTACGCGCTCGGCAATGATAAGTACGTCCGGCTGCGCAACGCCGGGCGCGCTTGGGAGGAGGCGGGCAAGCTGGAATACGCGCGGACCCAGTTCCAGAAATACCTGGACAAAGTGCCGAGCGGACCGGACCACGACGAGGTCGCGCAGCGTCTGGAACGGTTGGAGGCGCGGATCGCCGCGGTGCAGCCCGCGAAACCGCTGGCGGATCCACTGCTGAAACAGCAGGTTGCGCCCGCGCCGGAGCCCAAACCGCTGGAGCCGGCCGAGCCGGTGGCGCGCGCGGAGCAGCCGCAGACAACGCGGCCGCCGCGCTGGGTGGCGTGGACGCTGCTGAGCGGCGGGGTGGCACTGTTCGCCGGCGGCATGGGCTGGATGGTCGCGACGGAGACGGCGAACAGCCGGCTGCAGTCGCAGGACGCCGCCGGGCAGTATTCATTGCCAAAACTTGCCAGTGATCAGGCGGTTATCCTGCACAATCGGATCGGTTGGATCGCGCTTGGCGGCGTGGGTCTGGGCGTCGCTGTCGTCGGCATCGTCGAGTTGACCCACACCGCGCCGGCCGTCACCGCACACGTCCAGCCGCTGTGGTTGCGCGACGGCGCCGGCCTCGCGTGGCAAGGCGCGTTTTGATCGGAAAATCCGCGGCGCCGCCGTTCTCTCGGCCCGCCGCCGCGCGCGACACAACCCCCTGTTGACGGAACCCATGACCCACTCCACCGCCAGCCGCACCGCGCGCATCTTCTTGCTCCTCACCGTGTTCACCTGGGCGCAGATCGCCTTTGGCGCGCTGGTTCGCGCCAAGCAGGCCGGGCTCTCCTGCCCGGATTGGCCGCTGTGCCACGGCGCGCTGGTGCCCAACCTCAAGCTGACCGGCGTTGTGTACGAGTACGGCCACCGCGTGTTCGCCGCAATCGTGTCGGCGCTGTACGTGCTGGGCGCGGTCGTGGGCTGGCGCGCGCCTGAGCTGCGGCGGTTCCGCGGGCTGTTCGTGGGCCTGGGCGCGCTGCTGCTGGTGCAGGCCGTGTTCGGCGGGCTGACCGTGCTTCTGGTGGACAAGTCCGATGGCGCGGCGCGGCCGGCGACGTGGACCGTCGTGTCGCATTTGCTGCTGGGCAACACTTTTGGCGCGCTGGCGCTGCTGACGGCGCTGCGCTTGCGCGAAATCGACGTGCCCGAGCCCGCGCCCTTGCGCCCACCCCCGCCGCTCACGCGCGCGCTCGCGGGGCTGTGGATGGCATGTCTGGTGCTGCAGATGGTCATCGGCGGCAGCATCGCCGGCAGCCTGCAGGGCCTCGCCTGCGCGGAATTCCCGACCTGCAACGGCGGCTTGTGGTTCCCGACGCTGGACGGCTACACCGGCGTGCAGATCCTCCACCGCTGCAACGCGTGCTTGCTCGTGGCGGTCGGTTGGACGCTGTCCTGGCTGCTGCGCCACCGCGGCCGGCTCGGGCTTGTCGCCAACGGGCTGGCGTGGCTGATTCTGGCGCAGGTGGGTCTGGGCGCGATGAACGTCTGGTCGCAGCTCAAACCGCATGTAACAACTGCGCATTCGCTCGTGGCGGCGCTGTTGTTCTCGACGACGGCGGTCCTGGCGATGGAGCTGCGGCGGCAGCCGAGCGCGACCCCGGCTCCGCTGGAGCGCGAAGGCCATTGACAGCGCCATCCGCCGCCGACTACACAGTCGCTCCGCGTTAGGCGGCGGCTGGAGTTTCCCGTGACTGCACTGCAAAATTCTCCCCATCGACAGCGGCTTGGCGGCCTGGATACCGTCGTGATTCCGGGCACTCCCGACGGGCCGACCGTCGTGATGCTGCACGGCTATGGCGCCGACGCCTGGGATCTGGTGCCGCTGGCGCAGGTGCTGCGCGTGCCGCCGGGCACGACCTGGCTGTTTCCCAACGCGCCGCTGGAGGTTCCGCTGGGGCCGCACATGAGCGGCCGCGCGTGGTTCGCGATCGACATGGCAGCGCTGGAGGCGGCGATGATCCGCGGGCAACACCGTGATTTGTCGAGAGATTCTCCGCCCGCCATGGAGCACGCCCGCGAGTCCATCCTGCAGATGTTGACCGAGGCGGGCGCGAACTGGTCCAGGACGATCCTCGCCGGTTTTTCCCAGGGCGCGATGCTGGCGACGGCGACGGCGCTGCAAGCACACCGCCAGCCGCTGGGTCTTGTCGTGCTGTCGGGCACGGTCGTGGATGAGGCGACCTGGCTGGCTGGCGCCAAAAAGCACAAAGGCCTCGCGGTGTTTCAGAGCCACGGCACGCGCGATCCGCTGCTGGACGTCCACGCGGCGCGGCGGCTGCACCGGCTGTTCGACGAGGCTGGCCTGATCACGGAATACCACGAGTTTGTCGGCGGCCACGAGATCCCGCAGCCCATCCTCGACCGGCTGAGCGCGTGGCTGGCGGCGCGCTGAGCCGTCCGCCTGCCGTTGACCCCAGCAGTCCAAGCCGCAATACTCGCCGCGCGCCATCCGCGTCCCGAGTCGCCCATGCTTTCCCGCATCGTTCCGCTGCTGCTGTTCCTGACCGGCATGACCGGCCTGTGCTACGAGGTCGTGCTCGGCCGCCTGCTCGCGCAGCACGTCGGCTCGTCCGGCGCGTCGCAGGCTGTCACGCTGGCGACCTTTCTCGGCGGCATGGCGCTGGGCACGGTGCTCGCGGAGCGCGGGCTGCGGCCGCGGGTGTTCCGGGCGTCGCAGCCGCTGCGGGGCTACGCGGCGCTGGAGGCGCTCATCGGCCTGTGGGCGTTCGCGCTGCCGTGGCTGTCCGATGGCGCGTTCGCGGCGTTTTCGCACATCGCCCAGGGTCTGGAGCCAGGCGGCGCGGCGTCGACACTGGCCAAGCTGATCCTCTGCGCGCTGCTGGTCCTGCCGCTGACGCTGGCCATGGGCGCGACGCTGCCGGTGCTGGCGTCGGGCGTGGAGCGGTTGCAGCCGGCCGACGGCGTGCGCCTGGTGTCGCGCTATTACGTGCTGAACGCGGGCGGCGCGGCGATTGGCGCGGCGCTGGCGGGGATGTGGCTGATTGAGGCCGTCGGCCTGCGGATGCCGCTGCACCTGGGCGGCGCCATCAACCTCGGCGTCGCAGCGCTGGCCTGGACGCTGTCCCCGCGGATGCCGACCCACGATGCCCAGCCCGACGCGCAGCTGCAAGCGGCGGGCGGCGGTGGCGTGCCGCTGGACCTGCGAATGGCGGCGCTGGCGACCGGCTTTGTCGCGCTGTGCTCGGAGGTGCTGTGGACGCGGCTTGTTGGGCTGCTGCTCGGCTCGTCGGCCTACGCGTTCTCGTTCATGCTGGTTGTGACGATTGCCGGCATCTCGCTGGGCAGCGCCGTTGCGTCCTGGCGGCTGAACCGCGGCGCGAACCCGGCGCGCGTGCTGTCCTTTTCGCAGGCGGCGGCGGGCCTGGGCACGACTTTCCTGCTGATTCGCCTGGACCACCTGCCCGTGCTGCTGGCGGAGCTGCGGCTGGCGATTCCCGCCAATCCGGCGCACTACGGCCAGTGGCTGCTGACCGGTTTCTCCGTGATTGCGCTGCACTTTTTGCCCGCAGCGATGGCGCTGGGCGCGGCGTTTCCGGCGCTGCTGGCGGCGGCACAGGTGCGCGGCGCGGCGACGGATCGGGCCACCGCCGAAATTCTCGGCTGGAACACGTTTGGCAACCTGCTGGGCGCGCTGGGCTGCGGTTTCGTGCTGATGCCGGCGCTGGGGATCGAGAGCGCGCTGCTGGTTGGCGCCATTTTGTCGATTGGCGTGTCGCTGGCCGTCGGCCATCGGCCGCGCGCGGCGCTGGATCTGGCGATTCCCGGCGTGGCGGCGGTGCTGATGGGCGTGGCGCTGGCGCTGGCGATGCCGGATGGCCGCTACCTGACGCGCGGGCTGTTCCAGCTGCGGGCGACCGCGCCGGGTCAGGTGGAAGCGACTGCCAAGAAATACGCGGATTATTTTGTGCAGATTTATCGGAGCGATGGCAAGGACGCGACGATTTCCGTGAATGCCTCGCGCGACGGCCAAATGAGCCTGGAAACCAACGGAAAAAGCGACGGCGGCACCGGTGGCGATGTCTACACGCAAGTTTTCGCTGGACTCATCGGTTTGATGCACCAGCCGAATGCGACCGATGCGTTTATGGTCGGGCTGGGCACGGGCCAGTCCGCGGGCGCGATGGCGAGCGACGAGAAGCTGCGGCTCTTGTGCGTCGAATTGTCGCCGGCGGTCGTGGATGCCGCGCAGCTGTTCAAGGTGGCAAACGATGACGTGCACCACAATCCGCGGGTGAAAATCGCCGTGGCGGACGCGCGCGAGGTGCTGCACACCCTGCCCGACCACAGCCTGGACATCGTGGTCAGCGAGCCGTCCAACCCGTGGGTCGCGGGCATCAGCGACCTGTTCGCCCGCGAGAGCTTTGAGCGCATGACGGCCAAGCTGCGGCCCGGCGGCGTGCTTGTGCAATGGCTGCAAACCTATGAAACCAGTGACGATACCTTCAAGTCCGTGCTCTGCACGATGCACCAGGTGCTGGGCCACGTCGCGGTCTATCGGATGTCGGTCGGCGATCTGGCGCTTGTCGGCTCGCCGGCGCCGCTGTCGATTGATTTCGCCAAGGCAGACGCGCTGTTGCAGTCGCCGGGCGTGCAGCGGTACCTGAAGCGCCTGAACCGCCCGGACGTGCCGCGGACGCTCTCGCAGGTCGTGGCAGCGCAGCTGACGCGCGGTGCGGCGGTGGACCAGATGTGCCGCGATTTCAAGACGCCGCTGCGCGAGGAACGGCCGACGATTGAGTACCGCGCCCCGCGCGACTCGTTTGCCCGCCAGACGGCGATCCGCGCGACACGCCAGCTGGACGGTCGCAGTGGTCCGGACAGCACGCAGTTTGCGGATACCGAGCTGGCGCGGCTGTTTCGCGCGCAGCCGCCGTCGCAAGCCGAGCAGACCGCCCTGTTTCAGCACCTGTCCGCGTTCAACCACCCGCTGGACGGGCCGATTGGCGCCGCGCTGATGCCGCTGGCGGACTGGCCCGCGGCGATGCGCAAACAGCTGGAAGGCCTGCCGCCGTTGGCCACCGCGGGCGTGGACGTGCGCGCGCAGACGTGCAAGCGCCTGCGCGAGAAGCTTGGCTGGCTGATCCGCGCGCCGCAGACGGCGGTGGGGCCGACAGTGCGGGATCCGGCGGTGGAGGCTTGGGTGGAGGCCTGCGCGGCAAGGTAGCGGGCGGCCGCCGCGTGGCGCGGCGGGCTGAGGAGAAAACCAGCTGCGCAGTTTTTCTCCTCAGACTCCTCTTTCCTTGCTTCGGACAGCTGATTTTGGGTGGATAGGATGGGTTTGGGTGGGCCTGTGCTCGCGCTTCGCGCGGTGCTCGGCCTTGCTCTGGGCCGGATCGGTCGGCTGCTGCTGCTGGTGGCTGCGCGCCGTCCGCTTTGCGGCCGGGTGCTCGCTATACGGAACGGTTTGGGTCGACGGTTTTTGGGGACTTCGGTCAATGGTCGGCGAATGATTGGCTTGCGCTTCGCGCTCGCTGGTGGGTCGCTTGGAGACTTGGCTTGCGCTCACGCGCTCGCGGCGGTTTTGGGGCGCTGCTGACGCTGGAGTCACACGCCGGAAGTCTGCTACACGCGCGGCAACCCGCGCTGATTCGCACGCTTGAGCCCCTCCGAGGCCGTAAATGCCCGCTGACGCCACTGCCGAGCCCTGAGCGCATGGTCGGGAATCACGCAACGCTTCCCACTCGGCTATCGCACGACACCGAGCGTCTCCGGATCCCTCCACATCAGGTAAAGCGCAAGCCCCACAAACCCAAGCCCAGCGAGCGCGGAGCGCAAGCCAGCACTCCCCGCCAAAGCCGCGAAGTCCCGCCAAACCCGCCGACCAAACCTGTCCTGTGAAGCGAGCACCCGTCCGCAAAGCGGACGGCGCGCAGCCACCAGCAGTCGTGGCCGACCAATCGGGCCCCGTGCAAGGCCGAGCACCGCGCGAAGCGCGAGCACAGGCCCACCCAAGTCCAGCCAAATCACCCCAAAATCAACTGTCCGAAACGGAAGAGGGGAGCGCGAGGGGAGAAACCGGCGGTTTCTTCCCTCGCAGGGCGGCGCCCGCGGCCGCCCCGCGGTCCGAACCGGGCACATCATTTACACCTTAGACCGGGCACATGGTTTACACATTGAGGCATCACGACAGGAGGTCGAAGATGCCGTGGAATCAGGTGACCAAGATGGAAATTCGGAAGCAGTTCATGGAGAAAGTGACA
>CAIYWC010000146.1 GCA_903929795.1 uncultured Myxococcales bacterium
AGTCATTGAAGTTGCGGCGAACATTGCGAATTCGATTAAAATCAGATACTTGCGAAATGTTATCGTCAACCGAATGACACTTTTGTGAAGATTGCCGCCCGCTTCCGCGAAGTTTTTTGCGGCAGACCCGCCCCAAAGTCCCGTAACCCCGGAAAGTGAATCAAAATAGACGGATGCTGTTTCGCAGGCCACGATTGTGCTTGCGAAAACCCTTCACGTGCGCCGGAACATCCGGCCACCCGAGAAACAGCATCCGATGAAAACTTTGCAGCAGAATGAAGAGCGTGTCGAGAGCCATCTGGTGCCGCGGATGCGCTTGCTCCGTCGGCTCTTGGCGCTTCTGGTGATCGATCCGCGCAATCGGCGCGGCGTGCGATTCCCATTTGAATCCATGATTTTGGCGCTTCTTGCCGGGCTGCTTTCGGGTTGTCCGACGCTTCGCGACGTGGAACGTCAATCAGCGCGGCTGGGGCTGGGGCGGCGCGGCGGGAAGATCAGCGACAACGCCCTGGGCTACCTGCTGACCCTGCTGGACGACGTGGCGCTGCTGCCGCTGCAAGTGGCGATGGTCAAAAACATGCATCGACGCAAGCAGTTACAGCCGGACGGCCTGCGCCTGCACTGGACGACGGTCGACGGCAAGTACCTGACTCTCGACCACCATGCCGACGGTTTGGCGCAGAAATTCGTAGACGATGAGCGGCGTTGCATCTACTGGCGGCTCGGCGTGCTGCGGGCGGTGCTGGTGTCGGCCAAGGGGCGGCCGGCGCTGGGGCAGCGGGTGATGGCGCCGGTGCAGACAGACGAAACGGACCCAGAAAAGCTCAAGCATACCGGCGAGATCACGAACCTGTGGCCGTTCGTACAGTGGCTGCGCGAGCAATACGGCGAGCTGTGCGCGAACTTCACGCTCGACGCCGGGCTGTGGAGCCGCGACTTGTTTGCAAAGTTCGACGCGGCCGGGCTCGGCATCTTTGGAAACATCAAGGAAAACAAACCTGAGCTGCACGCGGAGGTGGCGCGCGTGCTGCGGGTCGACCAGCAACGGCGCGGACCGGACGCGGTGTCCGATTGGGAGCCGTGCTCAAAAGGCCAAATCAAACGCGAGCTTTGGCGCAACTGCGGGCTCGATGGCTGGAACGGCTGGAATCACCTGCGCCAGGTCGTGCTGGTCAAGCAGACCACGCGGCTGCGTCACGGCGGCGAGGATGTGGTGGAACTGCGCTATTTCGCGACGAATCTGCCCAAGGCGACGATGACGCCCAAGCAACTGCTGGAGCTCGTCCGGCGGCACTGGGCGATTGAAAACGACTGTAACTGGTCGTTTGACATGGTGATGCGCGAGGACGACGGGGCCTGGTGCACGCAGAAAAAGAGCGTGCTGGCGCTGGGCGTGCTGCGGATGATCGCTTACAACCTGCTGCAATGGCTGCGGAAATCGCATGTGCGCGTGCGGCGGCTGAACGCGCCCGACACGCCACTGCCGTGGCGGGAACTGTACGAAATGATTCTGGCGACCTGGGTGCGCATCGGCGACTCGCTGCTGTGGCGGCTGAGCCCGACGACGTCCTGACCGCCGACTGAACGCGGGCCGAGACCACCGGCCCAAGGAGATGCCCCGCTTGCACGACAATTCGCCCTGATCGGCATACCAGGGGCGAGCTGCGTCCGAGTGACGGCGATTTTCCGGGAGCGGGCGGACGCGCGGGCGTGGAGGCGTGGCGCGGGGGAGAATCGATCAGGTCTGGCGCGCACCATCCCCAGGATGACACCGGGCGGCGCGCGCGCTATCCTTCGCCGCCCATGCCGCAGCCGACGCCCAAAGCCCTCTTCGCG
>CAIYWC010000147.1 GCA_903929795.1 uncultured Myxococcales bacterium
CAGCCCTTGCGCGGCGCACAAACCTCGCCAGTCGGTCCCGCAGGATCTTGTTCCGGACGTCCGCCTTCACTGCTCCAGTGATCTCACTGACCTCGATGTCGTCGGGCCGTGCATCTGCCTGCCGGACCTCGCCAACGATGTCGGCCGCGGCGCGGTCAAGGAACGCCGCAGCGGCCGTCTGCTCGGCCTGTGTGTGCCGCGTGACGGGAAAATGGTGCTGGACCATCAAATCTCTCAGTGACGGCATCCCGGTGAGCATGGCCGCGCGCCCAACAGACTCAAGCTGCGCCGGTGATGCGTCGTTGTGCGCCAGCATCTGGCTGGTTGTCCGTTCCCCCGCCCGCAAGTGCTGCGCTCCGTAGACCCGAGCAAAACCAAGCCCGGTCATTGCGGCGCGGCGGTTGGTGACAAATATCGCGTTTGCCGCCACAGCGCGCATCGATTGGACGTCGCCCGCGAAAGCTGCCTGATTGCGCCGCTCACCCAGCAGGTCTCGGTCGGCCATCGCGAGTGGCATCGGCAACCGCACTTGCCTCTCGCCGTCCGGGATCGGCCACCGGGCCTCGACAAACGCCATCGTGACCACAACGTCCTGCACACACACTGTAACGCTAACAGTGGGGCGAACGACGATGGACTCAAAAAGTGATCGTGGTGGCATGCCTCTGATTGTGCACGTGATTGGCTGCCGCGTCGACAGTTCTGAAGCCGTTTGGGGAGCGGGCGTTCCGATGCGTGTGCCGTTTGTCCTCTGTCTGTGTGTCGGCCATGTGGCTGGCACGTCTGGCGCAGCGTCGCAATTGGTTCCAGGCGGTCTCGACGCGAACAGGAGAGGACAGATGGTGAACCAAGCAGAGAACGAGAACACAAGCGGCGTCATGGCGACAGCCCTCGACGCGACGCCGGCGTACGTCGTCTACCAGGGAACGCGCCGCCAGACTGCCGAAAAGTATGTGCAACTGCTGACCGGTGGCGCCGGCACGCCGATGCACTTCGTCGCTGAGGTGCAGGGGCGCTGGATCAGTTTGATCGGCACGATTGACGAGCATTGGGACGAGCTTGAGCGGCTGAATCGCGACCAGCACGCCAACATCTTCTGCCTCTTACAGGAATCCAACCTGCAGGGCCGCCGCCAGGACGACATCACCGGCGGCCGCGCGGTGGTGGGCGAGTGCGATCAGGGCGACGCCCTGCCCAGCAAGGTGCCGCCGTCGTTCAAAGTGAATTCGAAGTCCGGAGATCATCAGTACTTCGTCCGCGACCCGAGCGTCCCTTCATGGCCAGTGGCCGACACGACTGCGATGATGCGCGGCGCCGCATATGCGATGCGCACCGACCCGGCAATCGGCTCTGACAGCCGCATCCTGCGGATGCCGGGCTTCGACCACAAGAAGGACCCGGCGAAGCCGTTCCGCGTGACTTTGACCATCCCGGCTGACGGAAAAGTCCAGAAGTTCAAGACTTTGAAGGCGACCGGGTTCAAGCCCATCGCGCCGGATGTCTGGCGGACGTATACCGCGTGGGACCGCGTCAACAAGTACATCCAGCAGGTGCCCGGCTCTGCCGCGCTGCCTGCTCATACCGACCGGAACGCCTGGGTCACCAATGGCACAGCGCGGGCGCGGGCCGCCGCTTGGGCCCATTACGCGCAGTACTGCTTGTGCCGTCGTCGCGAACTGCATTCCGTTCTCGCCGACAGCGCCAGCGCTGAACCACGAGTTCTGTTGCGCACCGCCATCACTCCAGCACCGTATGACCCCACTGTCGAGCCGTCGGAGTGGGCTGACCGTCGCCTGTGGGCGGTTTTCGTCGTCGCATGTTTCAACTACGGGCCGCCTCAAGCCACCGGCAGCGAACTGCCCGACAATCGCGAATCGGAGGCGTGGCGCCGGTCGCGCGGGCTCATCAAGGTGTGGGTTCAACTCGCACACCGGCATGGACTTGCCGTGCGTCGGGCTCAGGTGTCCGGTACAGATGCTCCGACATTCAATGCGTTTGACCTTGGCACCGTGAGCGAATCCGATGTTGTGGAGTTGGAGCAGCAGGATAGCCGCCTCGGCAAGCTGGAACCGACACGTGGCAACCTGCTGACCTTCCGGCTGTCACAATTTATTACGGAGAATAATCTTGCCAGTGGCCTCGTTGAGAGTCAGCGCGTCTACGCGAACTGCCCATTTGGCGCCGACAACCACCCGCATGACACCGGCGGCGCGGCGTTCTTCGCCGCGCACGGCAACAAGGGGCCAGAATTCCATTGCTTCCACGCAAGTTGCGAGGGGCTGCGGTTTGGTGATGTTGTGCGCCACTACGGGCCAGACGTCATCTCGGCGTACTGCAGCAGTCAACTGACCGACGCGGAGTGCGAGCAGGCCGCCAACAAGGACAAGGGTCTGACTCGGCTCGCGGACACGTGCCCCGGCTCGCCAGACGACGACCTGCTCGTGCAGCTGCCGTGGGCTGTAGAACCGGACGGTGTTTGGCGACAGAAGGCGACCGGCGACCGGGTCCGCGTCACTCATGCCCCCATCATCATCACGGCCCTGGCGCGTTCGCTGGACAACAGCGCGGAGGAGCACGTTACGCTTTCATGGCGGCGCGGCAACGCGTGGGCAAGCAAGACGATCCCGCGTGGTCAGATGTGTGACGCACGCGCACTGATCGGCATGTCGGCCTTCGGGTGCCCAGTGAATTCCGAGAACGGCAAGGAAGTCGTGGCGTTCCTGACCGCCCTTGAGGCGGCGAATCTTGATCGCTTGCCGACCGAGCGCCTGACGTCGCACATGGGCTGGCAGGCCGATGACACGTTCCTGCTCGGTGACGTGCAGATCAGCCGGGATGGCGTCGCTTCGTGCATTGATGGGGGGGCGGCAGCCCGGTGCGTGGCGGAAGCAGGCGGGCGTTCTGTCGGCGCGGAGTTCTGCCGGTCCGGCACTTTCGAGGAATGGGTGTCGTTGATGACGGCGGTCGCGCATTACCCGCGGGTGCTTGGAGGCCTCTATGCCGCACTCTCCGCGGTGCTGTTGCGCATCTTCGGTCAGCCTGGCTTTGTCTTTGAATGGGCCGGCGAGACTTCCTCCGGCAAGACGACAGCGCTCCGTGTCGCCGCAAGCGCGTTCGGCAAGAACACGCCGAGCCAGCAAGAAACGCTGGTGCGGTCGTGGAACATCACGCACGTCGGACTGGAGCGAACGTGCGCCGTGCAACCGGACTTGCCGCTCTTCTTGGACGAGTCGCAGCAATGGTCGGGACGCCCCGAAGCCTTGGCCGGCGCAGTGTACATGCTGGCGAACGGCACGGGACGCGTCCGTGGTACAAAGGCGGGCGGCACGCAGGAGGTCGCCCAGTGGCGCATCGTGACGCTATCGACGGGCGAGAAGCAACTTGGAGCTTTCGCGCCTGGCAGTGGCGGCGACAAGGCCCGAGTTCTGTCGCTGACACAGCAGCCGTTCGGTCCCCCGTCGGCAGAAACCCGGCATCTGGTCAGCCGGATCAATCGTACGCTTGATAACCAGTACGGGACGCCGGCGTTCATGTTCGTGCAGTGGGTGGCTGAGCATCGTCGCGATTGGCCACTTTGGCGTGAGCGTCACGCGGCTGAAGCCGAGCGCCTCGCAGCGCTTTACCCAGACAACCGGGTCGCTGGCCGCCTGGCGTCTGCGTTCGCCGCCATCGTCGTCACGGCCGACTTGATCCACGAATTCCTGTCGCTGCCCTGGGACCACCGCCCGGCGCTCGAGTCGGTTTGGGCCGACATCGCGGCTGGCTTGACGGACGCTGACCGGCCGCTGGCGGCGCTGGCGTTCCTCTATCAGCACGCGGTCAGCCACGAGCGGCAATTCCACCGCGCTGGGATCGACGACCCTGTCCCGCACCAAGGCTGGCTCGGAACGATCGACACCGACGGCACGGTGTGGTTCATCCGGGAACAGGCGTTGAAGTTGCTCAACGCCGAAGGGTATCCGGGCAAGGCGACGCTGCAATCGCTGGCTGCCCGCGAGCTGATGGACATCGGCAGCGACGGCTCTGGCAAGGCAAAGCGGGTGCATGGCAAGAGCGTCCGGTGCGTCAGCATCCCGCCTTCTGCGATTGCGCTCGTCGTCGGCGAAGAGCCCGAGGAACCGCGGGCAAACCGTTTGCCGTTGGACCTGCGCCTGCTCGGTCGTCGCCGCGAGCACGGCTGACGTCCGTTACGCGCGGAACGTGATTCCAGGCACTTGCGGGTTTGCGCCATCTAGCGTAACGACGATCCGTTACTCCCTTTCATCCGCAGAAACGTTGGGTTCCGCCTACAGATGACCGTGTAACGGGTAACGATGGAAGAATGTCAACTTCTGCTCACTCCGAACGGCGACTTTGACGAGATGCTCATCCCGTACGCGAGAACGCCCCGCATACGGGATGAGTATCGTCAAACCCGTTACACCGTTACACGACTGATAACCCCAAATAATCCAGTCGTTTACAGTGTAACGCGTGGCCGTTGCATCTCGATACGCGATGACGTCCGCAGGCAACGGCACGCCTTGACTTCGACAGCCGCGCCAACGCAATCTGCCGCAGCCCTCGCCACAAGGATACCGACCATGCGCCAGAAGCTCCTCGCCCTCATCACCGCCTGCGCGCTCGTGCTGCCCGGCACCGCGCTGGCCCGTGGCCACGGCGGCGGCGGCCACCACGGCGGCGGTCACGCGCGCGGCACGCGCGTGCACTTCAACACCGGCGGCCACCACCGAACATCCCACGTACGCGCCACGGGCGTCGCTCGCGACGGCCACGGCCGCATCAAGCGTAGTTCGTCCGCCAAGAACGATTTCAAGCGCAGCCACCCGTGCCCGTCGACCGGCAAGAGCGGTGGCGCGTGCCCAGGCTACGTCGTCGACCATGTGCAGGCGCTCAAGCACGGCGGCGCCGACGCGCCACACAACATGCAGTGGCAGACAAAGGCGGCGGCGAAGGCGAAGGACCGGTGGGAGTGAGGCTACTGGCGCTGCCGCAGCGTCGTGCCCGGCATGATTGATATACAAAACGGGCCCAAAATCCGACCCTGTCTTCCCTCAATCCTCGACCTTCTCGGCGTGTCGCGCCAACTGCTTTGCTGTCCGATCGCGCCTGGTAAACTGGTCGCAGGAGGTCGCGATGCCGAAGCCCCAATCCAGACGCCCGATCGGTCGACCACCGTCACGCCTCACCACGCCGGTCATCGGATGGGCCGAGCGCCGTCGCTACAAGCGTTTTTGTGCCGCACCAGACGCGCCGCCGGAGCCGCCACCCACGCCGCCGCCGATGCGTGGCACGCCGGAGTCGCGGACCCGCACGCCGCAGCTTTCCCGGGCGCGCACGCGGCACAACCTGGCGGCACCCGACTGGGTGCTTGCTGACGATGCCGCACTGCACCGCACCAGCGAATTCGCCCTTCTGTGGCAGTGTGGCGTGTGCTGCGCTTGGACCCGTGATCCCGTTCGGCACGGCTACAGCAGGCGCTGCAGCGTCTGCCGGGTCGCGTGGCCGCCGCGCGTCTTCATCGCGCCCGCGCTGGACGTACACCACTTCCGTACGCACGCCGCGCTGGTGCACGCGTTCGCGGCGGAAGTGCGCGCGCGCCGCTACGACGCCATTGCCGGCGGGCGTCTCGTTCTGGACAAGCGCGCCAACACGACGTCGGTGGAGGCGATGTTTTTGCTGGTGGCGCAGGCGCGAGATCTCGCGCAACAGCCCGCCTTCGCTGGTGAACCGCGATCGCTCGTGCAGGTGATGCACCAAGGTCAGCGCTACGTCGGTCTGGTGACGGGGCCGCTGGTGCCGATCTGGCCCGACGTGCTGGCGGACGTGCACGACGTGCCGCCGACCGTCACGTCCACATTCACGCCGGTCTCAGCCGCCCACAGCGCCCTCAAGACCGTCCCTGGAGAAGCCGATGCGGAAGAAGAACGCAACAGACCGGATCAGCGTGCCGGTCGCGCTGGAGAGCCTGCAACTGGAGCTGCGCAGCACTCTGGAAGCCACACAGCTCTGTCACGTGAGGCAGATGCAGTCGCGCGGATCGTCGCTGCGGGTGGTGTTTTCCGTTCCTGACCAGCATCTTCCGCGGTGGCACGAGCTGCTGACGGCGGTGCTGCCACGGCTCCAGCGCGGCAGCATCGGCAGGCTGTACGCGGTCCACGATGGCGCGCTCGTGGCGCCGTGGGTGCTGGATGTTGCGGCGGATGACACAGCGCAACTGCACGAGACGGTTCTGGCGGTGCGGAGCGCGTTCATGCGGCTGGCTAACGCCGTCGTGAGCACAGGGCAGTCGGAGAGCGCGCGGCGCGCGTGAGACGCCGCAATTTGTCGCGCCACGTGCGCGGAGGAAGGCGTCGTGGCGGACTTGGCGGCACCGGAGACGAAGTGATGCTTCGTCTTGGCAGTTTGACTGCCAACAGCGTCATGGCGGTGACCCGGTGGATCGTGATCGAGCGGCACGGAAGCCACATATTACGCAAAATATATCGACAACCGCTGCAGCATCACGCCTTGCCGCGCAACTTCCGCCGTCATCCGGTCAGCTCATCGCCCACCAGCGTGCTGAGATTGGTCTCCAAAGCCGTCGCAACCCGTGTCGCCACTTCCGGTGACGGCTTGTCGACGTCTCCAGCACAACTGGTGGTCTGAAGAAATGACTTCAACCATCTCAGGACTTTCGATGTCTCGACAGAAAGTGCCGGATCAGTCACGCTACGGCGGGTGCGTTGCACCCATCGCCGGGTCCTAGTTTTGGCTGCACGCTCAAGCCAACCGGCCAGCAATCGAGGCGAGATGAGTGCCAAAACGTGGAGTTCCCAGATGAAGTTCTTCGAAAGTCACAGCGAGTGCTTCCTCCGCTGTGCGCTGCAGTCGCTCCTGCCGGCGCTGATGCTGGCGGCGTGCGGGGGCACGGTTCCGGCCCCCAACGGGACCACGGGGGCCGTGACCAAGACTGCTGCGACGCCGTGTGCGGCAACATCCGACTGCGCCGGAGCCGTTTGTGACACCGTATCCCACACTTGTTTGGGGTGTGTTCAGGATCCAGATTGCAGTGCGGGGCAGATTTGTCTTGAGGGTCAATGCAAGGTTGGCAAGACATGCACGTCGTCTGTGGCTTGCAAGGCGACTGCGCAGGTATGCGACGCAGTCGCCGGTCACTGCGTGGACTGCGTGGCCGGGACGGATTGCGCCGACGGCAAAACGTGCGTCGCCAACAAGTGCGTCTTCAAGACGGTATGTTCGTCTGACGTCCAATGCTCAACGGTCTGTGCCGTCGACTTGGGCGTTTGCGTGACGTGCAACAAGAGCGCTGACTGTTCGGCCGGGCATTGGTGCGGCGCCGATCACGGGTGTCACGCCGCGGTTTGTCAGGCGGGAGTGTGCCTGGGATCGCCCGCGTCTTCCGGGATGTGGTTCGCGTGCAACCCGGACGGCAGTGGCTATGCGGCACCCAAGATCTGCGATGACGGCAAGGCGTGCACGGTTGACTCGTGCGCCCCCGCCAGCGGTTGTGCCAATGTGGCACAGCCGGGCGTGGATTGCTCCGAGCCGGCGAAATGCGCAGTCGATAGCAAGACGGACGGTCAGGAGACCGACGTGGACTGCGGCGGGGCTGTCTGCCCGCATTGTGCGTCGGGGGCCAAGTGTCTTGTCGCGCTTGATTGTCTATCTCAGTCCTGCCTCAGCGGTGTCTGCAGCGGCGATCCAGGTTGTGTCGACGGCAAGAAGAGCGGGAACGAGACCGACACAGATTGCGGCGGCGGCAGTTGCAAGCCCTGTGCGACTGGCGAGAAGTGCGTTGCCGGTCCAGACTGCGGGAGCTTGGTCTGTTTGAACGCGATGTGTGCAGCCGCGACCTGCAACGACCAGATGAAGAATGGCCAAGAGGCCGCCATCGACTGTGGCGGCGGGAACTGCCCCGCGTGCCTCCCGGGCCAGTCGTGCCTCGTCGGTTCAGATTGCGCGTCAGCGCTTTGCAAGAATGGCGTCTGCCAACCTGCGAGTTGCACCGATCAGACGCTCAACGGGACCGAGACCGACATCGATTGCGGCGGCGCGGCGTGCCCGAAGTGCGCCGAAGGCAAAGGCTGCAAGCTACCAGACGATTGTGCATTTTCCGGCAACGCCTGTAGCGTCGTTGCGTGCGCGTCCGGCAAGTGCGGCACCGCAGCCAAGAACTGCGATGATGGAAACGCCTGCACGGCAGATTCATGCTCCGCGGTAACCGGTTGCGCTCATTCGGTCATCAACAGCTGCGATGACGGCAACGCGTGCACCACGGGGGACACGTGCCAGAGCGGCACCTGCGTGGGCGCAACGCTCTCGTGCAAGGATGCCTTTCCTTGCACGACAGACACTTGTGACGCTAGCACGGGCTGCGTGCACACGCCGACCAACAGCGCTTGCGATGACGGCGTCGCCTGTACCACGGACGCGTGCAACACGGGCACAGGTTGCAGCCACGTCCCCGTCAACAGCGCTTGCGATGACGGCGTCGCCTGCAGCACGGACACCTGCAACACCGGCACAGGTTGCGGGCACGTGGACAACGGCACTACGTGCAATGACGGTAACAGCTGCACTGCCGACGTCTGCAACAGCGGTGGCAGCGGGACGGGCTGCACGCATACGCCGGCCGCGGGCAGTGTGTGTGGCAACGGCAAAGTGTGTGACGCGACAGCCACATGTGTTACGTCGGGCCCACCGCCGGCGGGCATGGTCCTCATCCCAGCCGGGACGTTTTGGATGGGCTGCAACGCGAGCAAGGACACGAACTGCAACAGCGACGAGAACCCACAGCACAAGGTGACGTTGTCGGCGTACTACATAGACGTGACGGAGACGACGGTGACGCAGTACAAGGCATGTGTGGACGCGGGCGGTTGCACGGCGGCGGGCATCGCGGGATCGTACGGGAAGAATCCGAACGCGACGTATCCGAATTATTCAAATAATCCAGTGAATTACGTAACATGGACGCAATCGCAACAGTATTGCAAGTGGCGTGGTGCGGGGTTTGACCTGCCGACAGAAGCGCAGTGGGAAATGGCGGCGCGCGGCAGTTGCGAGAAGAACGGCAGCACGGCTGGCGATCCAACTTGTGCCGCGGCGATGCGGACGTATCCGTGGGGTGAGACAACGGCGACGTGCAGCTACGCTGTGATGTGGAACGGCAAATACGGCTGCGGCACCGGTGCGACGTGGGCAGTGGGCTCGATTCCGGCTGGGGACAGCCCATACGGTTTGCACGACATGACGGGCAACGTCACGGAATGGACACGGGATTGGTACAATCCGACGTACTATAGCAGTTCGCCAGTGATGGACCCGTACGAGAGCGTCGGCGTCTCCTTCCGTGTCTTTCGTGGCGGCAGCTTCTATAGCGAGAGCACGCCTGTGCGTCACCGCTACGGCTACACGCCGTCCCACGCCGAAAACACCATCGGCCTGCGCTGTGTGAGGTCTTTTCCCTGATCCCCTGTTGATCCGTTCCCCTGAAAAGACGCGCTAGCGGCTTGTATTGACAGGTGAAAGCAGGACACAACACCGAAACAGAGCCGGCGCCGCGCGCAGGCCGGCCGAGGCGCACGGGCGACGGTGGCGGTCACGGACACCTTGACCGGTCGGGCCCCAGCGGGCGGGTATCGGCGCGTAGCCCCGATCGCGCGCAAGTAGAAAGCAGCGCAACCTATGCCGGAGGGCTGGGCGCTCAAAGTGGCGGACGGCATGACGGCGCGGCTCCGGCGCCCCACGCCGCCCGCGGTACCGTCACCACCTCGCCCAGCCGCAGGTTCCAGGTAACGGCCCAGCGAAACAGGCCCAGCTCTGACCGACGCGCCTACACGCCAGCCAGCGCCGCCGCCTTCTTCCTCGCCACCCACTGTTGCGGCAGCAAATCCGCGACGTCCGCATCCTCACCCCGCCGCGCCAGCTCCGGCAGTACATCGCGCAGGTACG
>CAIYWC010000148.1 GCA_903929795.1 uncultured Myxococcales bacterium
ACGTGCAGCGACGACAACCCTTGCACGTCTGGCGATACATGCTCCGGCGGCGTGTGCGCGGGCGTCAAGGCCACGAATTGTGACGACGGCAACGCCTGCACGGCAGATTCCTGCAACGCGTCGACAGGCTGCGTCAATACCGCCATCGGCGGCAGCTGCGATGACGGCGACGCGTGCACAACGGCCGACGCGTGCGCGGCTGGCGCGTGCAAGGGCGTGGTGGGCTACTGCGGCAACGGTGTCTGCTGTGGCGAAAATCCCATGACCTGCCCGGTGGATTGCGGCAACGAGGCCACCTTGGTCACCCTTCCGGCTGGCACGTTCGCGATGGGGTCACCTGCCGGGATTGGCGACAACCATGAGCATCCGCAGCATCAGGTTACGCTGTCGGCGTTTCAGTTGGACAAGACGGAAGTGACCGTCGCGCAATACACCGCATTCTATGGCCAATTGAGCGCCGGGCAGAAATGCAACGGTCAGAACAGCGGCAGTTTCAGCTGCGGTCAGCCGGACACGTCGACACCGGCGAATCCGACGTGCAATTGGACTGTTGCGGGCAAAGAACAGCATCCGATCAACTGCGTGGACTGGTATCAGGCGAGCGCGTATTGCGCATGGGCGCACACGGGCGGGCGCTTGCCGACGGAGGCAGAACGGGAATACGCGGCGAAGAGCGGCGGGCAGAATCAGACGTATCCTTGGGGCAACGCGGCACCGACGTGCAGTTTGGCGATCTTCTCAGGGTGTACTTCTGCCTCGACGGCGGCGACGTGTTCCGCACCGGCCGGGAACAGCAGTCAGGGGGCTTGCGACCTGGCGGGCAACGTCGAGGAATGGTGCGCGGACTGGTTCGGCGACTACTCGGCCGCAGCGCAAACCGATCCGATTGTTGCCACTCAATCGGCTTGGGGCGATGTCCGTGTCGTCCGCGACAGTGCGTGGTACTACGTAAGCACTGGCCTCTACGCGGCGCACCGTGGCGGCGGCGATCCCGCCTCGCGCAACTGGGCGGTTGGGTTTCGTTGCGCCAAAACCCTTTGACCCCGCCTCGTGCCTGCGCGGATCGGCCAACCTCCGCGACCGTCGCGACCCGCGATCCGTGACGCAGCCAAACGCGACCGGCGGGCAGGGTAGCGATCACTGAGATCCGACCCCAGATCCGACCCCAAACGAAAAAGGGGCCAGAGCCTGCGCTCCAACCCCTTGATCGTCTTGGCTCCGATGGCGTGACTCGAACACGCGACCCGGTGATTAACAGTCGCTAAGAAAGTCTCCTGTTTTCATATGGTTGGCTATCGCCATCCCGTCCCACGTTGGAAATATGGGCTTGCCGATCACGTTTAGCGTGGGACGGTGTTCTGGATGGGCAGACGCGACCGACGAGGAACCCCGCGCGGGGCAGGGCGCCACGGCGTTCACGGGCTCCAACGCCACGCCTCCGGCTCCCATTTCCGGACGCGATTCTCAAGCACCGGGTTCAGGAACTCACGGAGCGCCACCTCGGCAGCGTCAAAGTCGAGCCATGGCAGCGCAATCTCCCGCGCGACCTTGACGTACCTATCTGCCCACTCGTTCGGCAGCGGCGGCAGGCTCACTGGCACCGGGTGCGTGGCGCGAAAGGCGAACGTCACGTCAATCGCTCGCCGCAGCTGCCGCGCCGCGATCGGCGCGATGCCGGCAAGCAGCAGGAGGTCGGGGAAGTCGCGCATCCGCGAGTTCGGCCCGGGTCGCGGCATCGTCAGCGCGTGGAGCTTCTCGGCGATGTGCTGCACGACCGGGATCAGCCGGACCTGCGCCGGCGCGATGTCCGCGAAGGCAAGATACGGCTTGCCACTGATGCTTTGGATCTCGCCGGTGACAGGGCCGCCGATCACGACATCCACGCCAAAAGGGCCGCCGTACGGACGCGTCGCCAGCGTCGCGGTGACGCGGAAACGCCGCCCGCCATACGCAACGCCGTCGCCGACGATGGTCGGATTGTCGCGGTCCTCGCTCACCTGGAAAGCAAGGTGGTCGCCCAGATCCGCCAGCGTGGCCTGCTGGAGACGGGCCAGCACCAGCTCCGGGTCGCCAAGCGTGCGCAGGTCCACGTCACGCGTCGTGCGGGCGCGGGCGATTCGGAGATCCAGGACCAGGCCGCCCTTGAGCAGCCAGTCGTCGCTGGAGGCAAACACACGGGCGAGGAAACGGTCGAAAAGGACCAACTGCCTGATGCGATTGACGTCCTGGCCAGCCGCAACGGCGTCGGTGAGCAGCCGACGCTCCAGCGCCTGTTTGAATGCCTCGGGTGAGCCGTAAGCGCGTTTCACTGAAACACCTCACGCTGCGCGAGTCGCTCGGCCTCCGCGGCGGTCAGAAGGCCACGCTGTTTGGCCTGTGCAAACGCGTCACGGAGGAGATCCGGCTGGACGTTATCGGCGAGACAATTCAGCAAGGTCCTGTAGACATTGGTGATGTGGACGATGCCAAACCACGTTGTGTCGGTCACGTCGAGATCCGCGAAGTGCAGGCGAAGGCCGGGCGGGATTCGCAGCCGGCGCTTTCGCCACGCGTCCGGCACCGTCATGTGCACGACCGCCGGGAGCGCATCTGACAGGTTGAACGCCGCGAGCGCGGTCTCGTGGCTGAAGACCCCTTCGCCGTTGGCCCACAGGTCGAGGATCGCGAGCTGCTCTTGCTCGCCGGCCGGGAAGTGCACCAGCCGGTAGATTCCGTGCATGACGCGCACAATCCGTCCCGCGAGCAGCTGCTTGCGCAGCGCCTGCGGGGAGTAGCCGACCGCCGCGGCCTGCTGGGTCGTGAAGTACCCGGCGTGACCCTCGGCGAGGCTGTAGAGGTCGGTGATGGTCGGCCGGGCGCGCTTTGGCATGCACGAAAGTGAACCAGCAGTTTAGTTTTGTGTCAAGGTGGTGCGCAACGGCTGGGTCGAATGCTGAGGCTCTATGGCTGATTCCAATTGGGATATTCCTCACTTCCCCGCGATCGAAAACCAAACCTGCCGCCCGTCCTTGACGATGTCCGCGATCCGCAATTCCAGGTCGGGCTGCACTGCGAACAGGCGCACGATGAATTCCGTCACGGTTCCAACGTACTTGGGCATTGAGCGGCTCCTTGGTGCGGTGGAGAAGCACAAGGCCCATGCGTGCGATCAGGACGGTAGTAGCGGCGTTGTTGGCCGTCAAGGCGGATGTCCAAGCCCTCGGATAACGTCCACTTGCAGCCGGGCACCTTGTGCACGCAGGTTGTCCACAGTCACATTCTTCCCCGCGAGCAGGCCGATTGCGACCGCGTGGTGCGCCTGTTCCAGCGCGCTGGGAGTGGCGAGAAGTTCTTCGAGACCGGCGCCGGCGTTTCGTGCAAGTGCATCGGCATCAGCCGGAAACGTCTGTTGCAGCGCCGTCCACCACAAATCGCGCCAACGGTCCGTCTCATCCGCGCCAGCGAGCCAGGCCAGCGCCAGCACACGGCCCAAGTCCTTGGACGAACGAAGCAACTTCCGGCCACCGATGGGCTCGCTCATCCGCTCAGTGCCGAGCCGCGGGTGCGAAAGTAGGTTCGCCAGCGCCATCATGGCCGGGTTGGCGTAGCGGATCCCCACCTCCGATGTCAGGCTTTCGACCGCAGCCAACCCCATGAATCGGAAGCTCGGAAGGCCGTACCAACCGTCGCTCAGGTGCACTGGCGTCCACGCCTTCACGGCCGTCTGGCCTGCGGCCGGGACGGTGAGGAATTCCAGGAAGAAATCATCGCCTTCGGGTGGCCGCAGGCGGATAGCCCGGAGTTGGTCGACGTTTTCGGACGTCGGCAAAGCGAAGCACTTTTCATGCCGGCGCCAGCCTGCGGCAAGCAGTGTCTCGGCAATGGTCTGGCTCTCTTGCACGGCACCTGCCGGCCGGATGACGATGTCTGCGTCCTTGGTATTGACGCCCCGCTGCACCAAGGCGTGTCGAAAGTGATACGCCGCGGCAATGCTCCCGACGATGAGCATGTTTGGATGAAACGCCGCCGGCACCAACCCCGCGATTCGCCTGAACAACACGTCCGGAAGGAGCACTTCAGCCACGGATAGCCTCCTGCTGGCGACGGAGCGTTGCCGCAAAATCTACCGCTTGCTCATTGAGTTGCAGTTCGAGTAGGTCCAAAAATACTTCGGACGCGTCTGCGTACGTTGGCTCTGAAAACGCCGATTGCGTGGCCGCCACGGTCTGGTGAACGACGAGCACCGGCGAGGCTGCGGGGCCAGCAATGGCCAGCGCGGGGTCCAAATCGGCCACGAGCAGCGTTGATGACGGCGCCAGCGAGACGTCCAGCCGCGGCAGGCCATTGAGGTCAAACGCGGGCATGTAGTGGCGCGCGGCGGCCACGCCACCGACCATCACACCTGTCGGATGACGCGCCAGCAAACGCCGCAGCAAACGCTCCGGGTTGCCAGGCAGCCCGGTGGCGTCAACGTAGCGCCGCGTGTGGCGTAGCCGTTCCAGGTTGACCACAACTTCGTCGAGCGATTGCCGCGGCAGCGCAGTCAAGCTCACGCTGCGGTCGCGTTCAATCCTGACCTCGCCGTTGCGCTTCATGCTGTCGACCACGGCACGTACGGTCGGATGGCTGCAACCGCTGCGTTCACACAGCTGTGCCACCTGCAGGCTGCGCTCCGCCATGAGCCAGGCGTCAAGTAGCGTTCGCCAAACAGAAAATGTCTTGGAGGTCCAAGCCACACTCTGGGCTTCGGACCTCTGCGCGTCTCGTCCAATCGGCAGTTCCGCGGCGACGGTCTGCAAGTTTTGCATCAGCCACGGGTCATCGGGCTGTACGAGGCTGCCGTCGGTGGCAAATGCCATGAGACCGAGCTTGGCCACGACATCTGGACGCAAAACTGCAGTCAGCAAACGCCACTCGTCCAAGATCCGCGCGCGGGTCATCCGCGGAAAACGCGAGGCAAGCACAACCATGGCACTACCCGGCGCTGCGCTGACGTGAATTGCCAAGGCCACGGCAGCAGCGTGGAGATCTCGCGAGCCAATCACTTCGCGGCGTAGCACCACCACGTGTTGCTCGTCCGACGCGCGGGACGTCCGTTCAGCGGTTGCCGCTGCCAAGATGCGGGTTTGGTTGTTCTCGGCGGTTCGTCTTTCTGGCATGCTGCGCGCACCTCCAGCGCGAGGATAGCACCTCCAAATCGAAGTCGCAACTGCATTTCGAAGTCGCAACTAAACTTTCGCATCGCGGCTGGGAAAGAGACCGCGAGCGGACCGCGCCGATGACGTGGACGTGACCAAGCTGTAGGAGAAAACCATGTCGATTCAACCGATTCACAATGACACCGATCATGCCACTGCGCTCGCGCGCATTGGCGTGCTCTGGGGCGCGGATGAAAACACGGCGGCTGCGGATGAGCTGGAAATCCTGGTGACGCTGGTGGCCGAATACGAGGCCCGGCACCACCCGATCCTGCCGCCTGACCCGATTGAGGCCATCCGCTTCCGCATGGACCAGCTGGGCCTGACGCGCAAGGACCTGGAGCCGATGGTGGCAGTCGCGCGCGGGTGTCGGAGGTACTGGCGGGCAAGCGGCCGCTGACCCTGGCGATGATTCGACGGTTGCGCAAGGGGCTTGGCGTCCCGGCGGATGTGCTGATTGGCGGGGAAGATTTGGCTGCCTGATCGCGCATCGGCAGCAACGTCTTGCCGCGACAAACAGGGCAGGGGTGTGAACGCCGACAGGGGTACCCCGATCCAATGATATTTTGCGTGATACGCCGAACCACCCAGGTCCACACGCGGTCCACGCGACGGCCCGACTGGTGCATCGGCCCGCACGTCAACGCTTGCTCGACCGCGACGTAGCCCGCTTGCCATCCGCTACCCGGGTCAACAGCTCTTTGGCCAACCGGCGCAGCAACTTGACCATGAATGACGCCGCACTGCCGCAGGTAACAGCAGGCTTGGTCGCGCTGGCAGCCGGTGGCGGCACTGGTGCTGGCGTTGCCGCCTTTGCAGCAGTCGCCGGTTCTTCAACTACAGCAGGTTTCACGACCCGCAACGATGGCGCCGCAGGCACACGCACCTTGGCCGGCGTTGCCGCTGCTGGCGTTGCCGTTGCAGTCGACCACCAAGCGGTCCTGCCCTTCATCGTCTTGGTGACCTGCCCGTTTGCAAACAGCCTCGCCAGCGACTTGTAGACGTTGGCCTCGTTCCACTTTTGGTCACCGGCTTGCACGATTTCCGCGATCCGCCACTCACGCTCGGGCTGTTTCGCCAGCAGGGACACAACAAATTCAGTTGCGGTGACTGCGGGCTTGGCAGAACTGGTCACGCTGGATGCCGGTTGCGGGACAGGCTTTGGAACACGTGGCTTTCCCGGCGCAGGTGCCGCGGCAGGTGCCGGCATAGCGACCTTGGCTGAAGGCGCCTGGGCAAGATTCGCGTTGGCGATTCCCCACCAAGCCTGACGGTCAGCCACGGTCTTCTTGACCTTCCCGACGACCAGCAACTTCGTCAGCGTGTTGTACGTCACCTTCTCGTTCCACTTGCTGCCACTCGCCTGAACGATCTCCGCAACCCGCCATTCCAGGTCAGGCTGTCGTGCCAGCAGCTCGATGATGAATTGTGGTGCGGTGCCAGTTGGCTGGAGAGGCGTCGGCACGTCGACCGGGGCTGGCTGTTGAGCGGCCTTGGCTGATGCTAATTTTGCGGGTTGCGGCGTTGTGGTGGCTAATTCAAGGACAGGCGCGGCGGTCACAGCCGACCACAAGACCGATCTACCTGCACCCGTGGTCTTCTTCACCTGACCAGCAACGAGCAGCCGTTTCAGGGTCTCGGTGAAGTTGTCGGCCTTCCATTTCCCGTCGCTCGCGGCGTGCAGTTCAGAAACGCGCCACGCACGCTCGGGCTGACGTTGCATGAACTCAAGGACAAATTCTGCTGCGCTACCCGTCCTGGTCGCCATTGTGCTGCTCCGTGCGCCTGTCGTGGTCGCGGCGAGGGTCTGCTGAACGACCCCGCGCGCCGCAAAGTAGCACAGTTGGACAGTTGGGCGTCAACGGCGGATCTGACAGCGCCGAGCACGCGGCACAAGCGCAAAACCAATCAACATTATTGGAATAAGTCAGATGGAGACGACCCCAAATCGCCTCCCCAGCCCGTCATGGGCCGGTTCACCGTGCGGACTTGCTGCGCGGCATCAACCACGTGAAGGCCGGCTCGAAGCCGGTGAAGGAAACAGCCCATGCGGCTCATCGGCATTCTTGGTCAAGACAAACACGTTCCTTGCGCTTCCTGCCACCACCATTGGGACGTCGACTACCTGGTGCGCGACCTCGGCCAGCATCGCCTGCGCGGCGAAGGCTTTGCGTACATCTTGTTCGATGATGGCGCGATCATGGTGAATTACTGCCCGTCCTGCGACCTGCCGGCGGCTGCTCCGGTGCGCGCCATGACGGCGATGCAGGAGATGCTGGCAGCGGCGTGAGAAGAAACGGCAGGTTGGCTGTGTGGTGCCCGTGAGGCGCCGCGTGGTTGGCCGGGCCGTTTCTTATTATGGATGAATAACTTCTGACTCACCGGCTGCGCGCAGAGGACTTCACATACGATTGGTGCGACGACGACACCACTGTGGACAGCCTTTATTCTCAATCGTGTGCGAAGTCGCACCGACGAGGAGGAAAGCGCCATGAAATTACTAGGTATCGCAAGAGTCAGCACCGAAGAACAGGCCGGCGACAACGGCGCTGGCCTCAACCGCCAACACGACGCGATCCAACGTGTCGCCGAGGCCAACGACGCAAAGCTCATCGGGATCGTCAACATCGTCGACGTCTCCGGCAGCGACGTCGGCACGTCCAAGGAGTGGCTGACGCAGGTTCTGCCGCTCATCGCCGACCCCGACGTCCACATAGCCATCGACGCGCTCGACCGGCTCATCCGGGCGTCCAACTTCGCCGCGTTTGGCGTCCTGGCCACCTGCCAGCACACGGGCACGCGCATCTATACGCCCGCAGGGACGCACGACCTCGCCCGGCCCGATGGCGTGTTGGTCAGTGGCTTGCTCGCGCTGATTGGCGGCAAGGAGAAGGCGGAAATCGTCCGCCGCTCTCAGGCTGGCAAGGAAGCGAAAAGGCAGCGCGGGCAGTGGGTTCAGAGCGTGGATTTTTTGCCGCGCGGGATCGCATATGACCGCAAGACGCAGACCTGGAGCTACACTCCGGCGGCAGAAGGCGTCCGGGAGATGTTCAAGCAGGCTGCGCACGGCGCGACAAAGGCCGAGATTGGCCGGCGAACCGGTGTCCCGAGCCAGACCATCCGCTCGCTGCTTCAGAACCCGATCTACGACGGACGGCTGGTCTTTGCCTCGCGGTCGAGCGGGCGGATTGCCAACTCCAGGCACCAGAAGAAGGTGGCGCGTCCGGCCGACCACGTCATCGACGTGCGGGTCTTCAGCGAGACTGACCAGCTTGTGCCGCACGAGCTCTGGCTCAGCGTGCAAGCGCGACTCCACACCGCCGAACAGGCACACCGACGAACCCGTCAAGCCACGGCGCCATCCTCGTGGGCTTCCTCGTTCCTGTTTAGCGGGCACGAGTCCGATGTGGAAGGAACCGCTGCGCGCCGGCACGTCGTCTACGGCTGCAGCACCGGCGCCGGACCTCGCGCCGCCCCCAGGTACATGTGCCGCTGCAAACACGGGGACTCGTCGCGTGAATTGCGCCGCTGCGGGCTTGTGGGCTTCCGCTGCGATGTCGTGAATCCGTGCCTCGACCGTTACCTGACCGACTTGACCCACAGCGACTGGCTGGTCGCAGCCGCGTTCGAAGCGGTCAAACAGGCCAAGGCGCCGGACACCGCCGCTCTGGGCGAACGAACGGCGAGAGCGCTGGCTGCCCTGGAACGACGCGAGAGGCGGCTGCTGGACCTCTACGAGCACGACGGCATCGACCTGCACGAGCACACTGCGCGTCGGGAAGTCATCAAGACGGAACGGGCGGTGCTGCAGCAGGCGCTGGTCAACGCGATTGCTGTGCCGGCTGTGCCGAGCGAGCGTGCGATTCGCTCCCAGGCTCAAGCTTGGCGGTGGAATGCGGAGTGGCCGCCGGAGCAAAAGCGCAAGTGGTTGGCCAAATACGCGCAGGGGATCCATATCGCGAACGACGCAATCGTGCAGGCGAATTTTCGCGTCTACGGCGACGACGGGAGCGTTGTGACGTGTACTTCAGACCGACCGGCGGGATGGGAAGAACTGCTGGGCCATGCGCCTGCCGGCATCAAGCGCACGGCCGGCGTGCGGGGAGCGGTTCCGACGGCGCTGGCGGCCGACAGCTTGGGCATCAGCGGCGACATGCTGCGGTGGTATCTGGCACGCGGCATCGTGACGTTCAACGGGGCCATGAGCGGGAACAAGCGCTTGTGGACGCCGCAGGACATCGACGTGGCCCGGCTGGAATTGACGGCTCACCACAGCGAACGCGGCGTCCGGCGTGGTGTCAGTCAGTGAGCATGCCAGCGTGCATGAGCAGAGCCGCCGCGAACCGCGTGAGCCGCTGGCCCTCGGTCGACTCACGATCGGCCAGGCGTTGGGCGATGGTCAGGTGACGCGCCGGCCAATGCACTTGATTCGTTGCAGAATCGACCCAAGGATACTCTAGTTGCTGCTCGCGCGCCGGGTCGCCCTGAACCAGTTGCGGGTGCAGCCGCTCCAGTTCCACGACCAACGGCAGCACGTGCTTGTAGGCGTACTGGTCGCCGTGGCCGATGATCTTCAGCAACTCGGGCTCGCGCTTGAGCTGCGCGACCAGGATCGATGCCGCAGCGTGCGAGTTCGTGGCCTTGTCGACGTCGATGTTCTTGCCGAGGAGCAGGATGCCCTTGGCGGCTTTTTCAAACGTCATCTGCAGGAGCATCGCCATGACGGCCGGGGCAGCAGTTCCAACGGCGTGGGCGGCCAGCAAGTCGTCCGCGGCCTGCGCCAAGTAGGCCGCAGCCCACGCTTCACGGCTTGGCACGGTCAGCCGACCTTCTTGAGTTCTTCCAGTTTCCCAAACTCTACGGGCAGATGCAGTTTGCCCGCCTGCAGATCACGCCATTCGCTGGGGCTCGCCAGCACGACGACTGACGCGTACGGCACGCCAAGGTCCGGGCGGGCCCGAAAACGAAACGGCAGCAGATCGCCAGCGGGGCCGATGGAGCCGGTCACCTCCAGCAAGCGGATCTCGTTGCCGGCAGGAATCCTATAGATTTCCAGCGTTTCCGGGTCGTTGTGGCGATGCGTGGCGGCAAGATCCTCCGCTGCTTCTTCGACGGTCTGCGAGTTTCCCATCCGGTGCCTCCTGCGCTCAGAACTCCACGATACGCATGCGGCTGCCGGGCGTCAACGCGCCGGTTCCACGATTCCACGATGCGCCCGTGTCATTTTCAGTTGTTCAGCCGCAAGGTCGGCTGGCGGCCAGCACGAGCCGGTCCACACGTTGCGCATCGGCTACCCTGCTGCCCAGGGCGTCCAGGGCGGCTATCGGCGCAGACCGGCACAATCCCCGTTGCAAGCATGTATCAAGGCAACGGGCGGTGCGAGCGGCGGTGACCAGCACTCGCTCGACGCCACGGAGACGAGCGTGTTATACGAGCGCGCACACAGGACGGCTTTCAAACTCCGGCCTTGAGCCCTTAGGAGCTGCAAATGCGCAAGAATTTCTCAAGTCCTTTCGATGGCTCGGGCTTCCTTGCCGCCATCGTCCTGCTCCTTGCGCCCGCCTGCGGCAGCAACGATAGCGGTGTCGCGGGCACGACCCCGGCCGACGCGATCGAGACAGCATCGGCCAGCGATGCGACCGAGGATGCACCCGACGTTGCGAGCAGTGACGCCGACACTGCCCCGGAAGTCCTGACTGACATCGCCGTGGACGCACTCGACGCGATAACCGATGCCGGCGATGCCGCTCAACCATCGGACACCCTGGCTGACATCGACTCCGATTCGGCAGGCGGCGGAGACATCGGCGGCGGCGGCGATGTTGCTGACGTGGCCGCGAGCCTACAGGATATCGGCGCCGATGCCATGGATGCCGCCGATGCATCGCAGGACGCTGATTCGTCGGCTGATTCGGTAGTTGGGCCGACCGCTTGCGTCTCTGACAAGGAGTGCAACGCCAGCGGAAAGGTGTGCGACCCGTTGACGAAAGTCTGCGTCACCTGCCTGACCGATGCGGAATGCGCGCCCAGCCAGCACTGCGTTGGCCTGACGTGCCAATCGTACACCGGCTGCACGAACTCGTTGGGTTGCACGACAGCGAAGGGCCCCGATGGCGCCGCCCAGCCGATCTGCGACAAGTCGATCGGCGAGTGCAGCGCGTGCGTGACCGCCGCGGATTGCCCGGCCAGCAACGATTGTCTTGCCAAGCAGTGCAAGCCATTCACGCCGTGCGTCAATTCCACCCAGTGCCCGACGGACCAGGTGTGCGACAAAGTTGGCGGTCGCTGCGTGCAGTGCCTCGGCGATAACGACTGCAAGGCCAACGAAAAATGCGAAGCCGGTACCTGCAAGCCGTTCATGCCATGCACCAGCGACAAGCAGTGCACGCCGCTCGGCCTGCTTTGCGACCAGACCGCTGGCATGTGCGCGCAGTGCCTCGTCAACACAGACTGCCCGGACATCTACAACTGTCAGAAAGTCGGCGTCGGCAAGACAGGCGTGTGCGTTTTGGACATGTGCGCGCAGGGACAGGGCGCGTGCTCGAACAACGCCATGGTCACCTGCACGCTCGTCGGCGACGGCTACGCCAGCCCGCAGGCGTGCGGCGCGGAGAGCACGTGCGTGGCGCCCGGTGGCAAGCCTGTGTGTTCGCCCTGGGTATGCACGCCGGGCACGAATTGTGACGGCGACAAGTCCGTGAACTGCGCAGCCGACGGCCTATCTATCGTTACTTCGACCGACTGCGCGGCTTCGGGCGGCAAGTGCATCAGCGGCAACTGCAAGAGCGTCATCTGCGTCCCAAACCTGCCTTATTGCGACGGATTGGTCGCCAAGTTGTGCGATTCGACCGGCCTGCAGCCGACGATTGTCAAGACGTGCGGGGCCTCGCAGTTCTGCGCAGCTGGCGTCTGCAAAGCCCAGCTCTGTCAGCCGAAACTCGCTGCGTGCGATGGAAACAAGCCTGCGACCTGCAACGCGGACGGCAGCGGCTACACGGCGGTTGGTCTCGACTGCGGCGTTACGCAGACGTGCAGCGCCGGGCAGTGCGTGGCGCAAGTGTGCGGCAATGGCGTTGTTGAGGGCACGGAGCAGTGCGATGCCGGTCCCGCTACCGGCAGTGGCTGCATGCAGTCATGCGCCTGTGTCGATCCAAAGTGCGGCGGCGATGTCGACTCGTATTGGGCAGACGTCGTTCTGCTGATGCACATGGACGGCAGCCAGGGCAGCACGACATTCATCGATGAAAAAGGCCATGTAGCATCGTCGGTCGGCACGGCAATCGTCGCTCAGACACCGTCCGCCAAATTTGGGTCGGGTTCAATGGAAGCCATCAAGGCGGGCGAGTATTTGACGTTTCCCGCGTCAGATGACTGGAAGTTCGGTACCGGGGATTTCACAATCGAGACGTGGATTTATCCGACGACTGGACCGGTGACAGACACCTCGTTCAACGCCATCATCGTGACGTCTTGGGGCGGTCCGAACAACTGGGCGTTGGTCTGGAACGAGGGGATCACGCCCGGCAAGGGAAAGTTTTGGCTCTGGGAGTCGAGCGGAACTTCGATTGCCTTCACCAAGCCGAGCACAATCAATCAGTGGATTCACGTCGCCGCGGTGCGTCACGCGGGCCAGCTCGGTGTGTTCGTTGACGGGGTCTTGACCGTTGAGGGCTGGCAGGCAGCGCCTCAGGACCTCAGCACAGCCGAAAATCTGTATGTCGGCGTCAATGGTTGCTGCGTGGACGTGCAGCACTTCCCGGGTTACATCGACGAGTTGCGCATCACCAAAGGTGTCGCGAGGTACGCCTCGAACTTCACTCCGCCGACCACGACCTTCGGTTCGCCCGGCGTATTGGGCGTGCCAGGAGTCTGCGCAGCGAACGTCGCGACCTGTCTCGGCAACCTCGCGGGCGCGTGCAACGCGGAAGGCACCGGGCTGGTGAGCGCGACGGATTGCACGGCGAGCGGGCAAGTGTGCGCTGCCGGCGTGTGCCAGGCACCCGCACCAAATGGAATGGCGCTAATCTCAGGTGGCACTTTCTGGATGGGCTGCAACAGCGCCAAGGACGCGAACTGTAATGCCGACGAGAATCCACAGCACAAGGTGACTTTGAGCAGCTACTCCATCGACATCACCGAGACGACGGTTGGCCAGTACAAAGCTTGCGTGGATGCGGGCGCGTGCACTGCGCCGAGTTCGGTGCAGCCAGCGCAGTACGCGACGTATCCGGGCTTGACGCAGAGCCCGGTGAACTTCGTGAACTGGACGCAGGCGCAGGCGTACTGCAAATGGCGTGGCACGGCGTTCGATCTGCCGACCGAGGCGCAGTGGGAGATGGCGGCGCGGGGAAGTTGCGAGAAGAACAGCAGCACGGGCGGAGACGCGGCGTGCGCGCAGGCGATGCGGACGTACCCTTGGGGCGAGCAGACGGCGACTTGCAGCTACGCCGTGATCAGCAATGGCATCAATGGTTGCGGGACGAACGCGACGGAAGCGGTCGGGTCGATCCCTGCGGGGGACAGTCCGTACGGGCTGCACGACATGGCCGGCAATGTCTGGGAGTGGGCGCGAGACTGGTACGCGTCGTCGTACACGGCCGGGGATCAAACCGATCCTTCGGGTCCCGGCAGCGGCTCCAGCCGGGTCTATCGCGGCGGCAGCTTCAACAATGACGCTGTCTTTCAGCGGGCGGGCAGTCGTTACTCTGGCGCCGCGTCCACCACCGGCTCCTACCTCGGCCTGCGCTGTGCCAGGACTTATCCGTGACGGAACCGGGCGCGCGCGCCGGTAGGCGGTTGACTTCGCCGCCGAATGTGGTGGTGCGCAAACAGATCCAATGCGGACGCCTGTGCCCTGATCGGAACGGCCGGCATGGTGCCTGCGGACGGACGCAGAGTGAAGGAAGCTTCAAGGGGGAAAGATGAGCAGAATCTATGGGCCAGATGACATCGGCGCGATCAAGAATGTCCGCGCGCCCGGCGAGGAGGGCCCGGCCTTCGTGTATCTGGGCGCTCGGCCGGACCAAGGCTTTGCCGGTACATGGTGCAAGGCTGGCGAACACACGGTCGCCGACTTCCCCGAGCCGGCAACACCAGCAGGCGGCGTAGGGGATCTTCTGGCCGTCTCGTGTCAACGAGACTTCCCCTTGCCCCAGGTCGGCCAACTCGTTGTGCTCGCCCAACGCGGCATTTACACACACATTGGGATTCTGCGTAGTGACCGCTGGCTGCCCGTGGCGCGACCGAACCATGACTACAAGCACTTCGTCTGGCTCGAGGTGCTGGCGATCAACGCGGAACCGAACGGCGCCGACGCCAGATTGCGGGCGCAGGCACCAGACGGGCACGTTCGGCCGCAGTGGTTCATGCCCGGCGGTGGCTCGCGATTCTTGCCCGTCGACGAAACGACGCTCCCGCCCGTGATCGCGACACCCAAGGCATTCCGCGAAGCACTGTGGACGCGATTCTTCGGCGAACCCCCGGTGGGGCCGGCGGGCCGAGTCGTCGGTATCGCCGATCGATCCGCGGTTCGCGCGTAGCCGGGTCGCCGAGGGTGATCTGGCCGCCCGCACCGCGTCCCCGATCGTACCCGGCCCCAAGATCTTCAGGTGCTCAAGCATTCCTGCCGCAGCCGGCAGCAACGCCGATCTGACTGGTACGGGACGACCGGAGTACTTCACGTTGAAATAGGACAAGTCGGCATTGACACCATCCTGGTCAACGGGTGCCCGCTGTGAAAAGTACAGGCCCCATTCGCCGGCCGACACTTTGCGCTTCCTGTCACGCATCGTTTACGCTGCATCGTCCAAGACGGCCTGGAAGGGCATTGGCGCAGTGACGGGTTACTCCTCGAACGACAGGGAAGGGTCCAATGGCGAAACGATTAGCGATTCCAAAGGCTTGGCGCATCGAAATCCTCGAAAAGACGAATGGCAGGTGTCACGTATGCGCGACGGACGTCCGCGAGGCTACCAACTGGTCGGCGGACCATGTGTTCCCGTTGGATCGAGGGGGCGAGCACTCCGTTGGAAACCTCGTTCCTGTCTGTCCGCCGTGCAACCGGGCGCGATGGATGCGCAGCCCGGAGACAATTCGCCGAATTCTGGTGCTCGGAACATTTGCTCATATTCAGTGCCGGGAAGGGACCGAATTGGGAAAACAGATCGCAGCCGCGTTGCAGGCGCATGAGTTGGGATTGGCCTCGCGCCGCCGCTCTTCCAGCGAACGTCCAGGGGATCAGCCATGAAGTCAACATAAGGCGCAGGCTGCTTGGCGTTACTCGGCCAGTTCGGCCCGGTCGATCTGAGCCGAGTCCGCCCGACCCACGCAAGAGGCCAGACGACCGGTGAAGGCGACGAACGCACCGCGTTCGAGGGCGGCGGCGACCGGCTTGGCAAACACGACATCTGCCCACACGGTCTCCTGTCCGCCGTCGTCGGCGTCCCAAATGAAGCGCACGTTTGCCTTCTTGCCCGATGTGACGTCGTCTAGGTATGCGAGTTCGAACCGGTACAACTTGCCCTCGTATTTCTTGCATTCTTTCCGCAACGCTTTCTTCTGGACCGTGGTCACTTGGCCCGAAGCGATTTGAAAGGAGCACTTGTACAGGACATCGTTGCCGTTGTCCGGTGGCTCCGAAGACGCGGAAGGCATTGTAGCCGTTGCGGAAGTAGGCTGTGCTTGCGTTCCGGACATCCGTCGACCCGATCGAACAGGGGGCTGTCCAATCGGGTCTGGCGTCTCCACGGTCGGTCGGAAGGTCTCTGCCACGCGCGCTTCGTCACGGCGGGCGTCGCGTGCGGCATTTTCCCCAGTCCTCTTGGCGCAACGCTGAGAGTCCTCGTTTACCATAGCCAGATACTTCGTCAGGAAATGTTCTGACACGTCTTGAAAATACGGCTTGTTATCCCCCCGAAAGAACACCTGCAGTTGGATGCCGCCTTTTGGCGCCTTGTCGCAACAGAATCGATAGCCCGTATCCTCGTCACACCAAGCCTCTCTGACCATCGGTTCCGCCCACGGATCGAAATCTGCAACGAGGCGATCTGTTGACCAGCCCGCCGACTTTCGCTCTGGCGTGACATGGCCGAGATTTGGACGATTCTTGCTCGGCCGATCATCCCAATGTTTGACTGAAACGCCGCCGCTTTCCTCGCATCGTCCCGGCACCTCGAGAGCGAGGACATGCGAGCGCCCCGCAACGGGTTGAAAACCTTTCACGATTGTGTCAGCACACGGCAGAGAGCCATCGTGGCGTACGGTTGCGCTCCCGCAGCCACCGGCCAGCAGAGCAAGGACCAAAACTGCAGATGCACATACCCGCAACGGAGTCGAGCTGTCACCCTGCGCGCAGTAGCCGCAATCCATGTGCCTCCTGGCATTCGGCCGTCAGTTCGCGCTCGCCCACGGTCGAACGCGCCTCATCGGCCAGCTTAAACGAGTGTGCGCACGCCAGTGATCGCTGTCAATCGTTGTGCGTAGAAGGAACTCCAAGCCACATCCGCCCCCGCATCCCGCGCCCGCTCCGGCGGATAGGGCTTGCGGTGGGGGCGCGGTTTGCCATTCGCCGTCTCCATCGAGCTCCTTGGCAGCCCGGACCATCCAGAGCAGCCTGAAGTCGAGCTTGACCAACGAGCCCGGCAAGGCCGAGCGACCCACACAGAATCGCGTCAGTTTCGGGTGTTCAGGCGCAGCGGCCCGCCCGCGGCCGACAGCAACGGCGATCTGACTGGCGCAGGACGATCGGCGCACCTCATGTTGCTTTGGGACAAATCGCTCTCGACACCATGGCGGTCAACCGGTATCCGCAGTGCGAAGTGGCGGCGGCAAGTCGAAGGGGAAGGCACGCCGGACGCGCGCTGGTCCAGCCGTGCTGCCAAGGGATGACTCGGTTCGCCGTCAGATCGGGTCCACATCCGTGTCGCGGTCGTACGGCCAGACAGTGAACGTGCCGTCGCCTCCATCGAGCGACCAGCGTTGATACACGCTGTAGTGGGCTGATTGCGCATTTTCAGCGCCGACCACTTGGCGTCGAACTTCGACCCAGCCGCGCCGTCGCAGATCGTATTCCGGTCCACCGAGATCGATCGCGTCCTGCATCCTGGACACGTTTGGACCGACGCTGAGCGCGAACAACCGTTCGCAGGACAGCGTGGAATAGTAGCCGTCTGGGACAGTCGCCCCGTCGAAGCGTGGCCAATACGACGCCAAGACGAGATAGCCCGCCAGCTTGCCCGAACGGGTTGGCGTTGGCACGATCGCCAAGACCTCCGAGTTGTCAGGGCGCACGTCAAGGTCTTGGTGCCAGGACGACGCAAGGAACTGGGCTGTTCCCGTGGCGAGGAGTGATTGCTCGTGCATGTACACAACATGGTGGCGGATCTTGAATTGTGGCCGAGGCGTTGGCGGGGCCGCGAGCGTGACGACCGCTCGGCCGACGTCCGGTCCGACTCCGGCGATCGCGTTGCGAAGACCATTCAGCACCCCAGATGTTTCGAGCGGCGCTGGGACAACCGATCGAACCCGCCAGCCATCGAGCAAGCAGCGTCTCAGGCCGGAGCCCTGTGCTCGCGGCTCCGACGCAATCAATTCGTCCGCGGTCCCCACGAGCCGAAACGTAGCCTCGCCGCGAGCAATCGACCCGCCTCGCGCATCTTCTTCGACCGCCCAGTTGACAAGCCGACGCCGTGTATCAATTTCTGCAAAGCCGTGGCTGGCTGGACTCATGCCGCCACGTTCGACAATCGACCATGCGCTGACGACGGCCCGGTCAATGAAATCGCGCTGGCCAACTCCAAACTTCTGGCAATGGTCAATCACCATGGCGCGGTTCAACGTCGAATGGAATTCTTTGTCCGGCATCCGTCTCCCACCGCCACGCGCGCTTCTCGTTGGCAACGCCGGCCCGCAGAAGTGTCTCCGATCCTTGGTGATGATGGAAGGTCGACCGGCGTTGGCTACGGTCGTTTCGGGATCCGGCCACCTTGAGTGCCAGGTGCCGGCCAGCACAAGCCAGTCCACACGTTGCGCATCCTGTCGCGCGTCGGCTACGCAGCGTCGTCCCGTGCGTCCAGGTCGGCTATCGGCGTGTCCAGAATGGACCAGCGACCGCAAGCGTATCGGCACTTCACGCCTGTCGCTCCCTCGGTCGCGCGCAGAGCGCCTCGTACGCCCGCATGATTTCCGCGTCTCCTGGCTGATTCGGGACGATATCAAAGCCATCGATTGGAATCTGGTCCGAGCGACTGACTGCGAAACCCTCCGCCCCGTGCAGCAGGAGCAGGACGTCGAACTTGGAGACGTTTACCTTGTAGACCAGCCCATCACCCACTTGCGCGTCTCGGCCATGCGGCACCCACTTCAATTTGCGCTTGACACGGTTGCCTTTCTGCATCACGTCTCCTGTTTGCTGGTGGTTTCCTGGCGGCTTCGGCCTTCGCGCCGGTCAGGAGCGTCAGCACCGCGAGAGCCGCCGGCCAACGGCACATGGCTCAGTGTGCGCCACACTCCTGCGCCGCGCGCATGCAACGCTCCATGTCGGGCTCGTCCTCGCAACCGCGATAGAACCCCTTGCTCCTCATGCACTGCACCGCTCGCTTGAAAGCCTCGCAGCTCATTCCGGTCCCGCTCGCTGCCGCTTCATCCGCTGGAGTACAGCGCTCACTGCCACCCGAACTGCCGCGATCGGTTCGTTCTTCGTGCCTTGACGCTCGCCGTTCCTCCGCCTCCTCCCGTGCCTGTTTCGCCCGTTCAGCCGCAGCCTCCCGCTTCGCCTTGGCGATCGCGTTGCGCACGGTATTGAGCTGGGTCGCGCGAAACTGCGCCATCTTGGCAGTGAGCGCCGCATCCGGGAACTTGCCGTCCTTGGCTACGGTCCGCGTCGCGCCTGCAAAGCCGGCATTCAAACACCTGCGTTCCAGCTGCTCATCGGCCTTGTCGTCCTCGTCCAGCGCCAGATCCTTCGGACAGCCGGCGTCGTGGATCGCGCTCTGCACCAGCGTCTCCGCCACGCGTTTGGTCAGCGTGCGCAGCGCCCCCATCCCGTGATCGGTGGCAGTCTTCCAAGCTGCGCAAGCCGGGCTCGCCGGAGTTCCTTTGCCACACAGCAATGCAGCCGCCTCTGGCAGTTGCTCGCCGACGAGAGCTTTGTAGGCGGCACTCAGCTCCAAGTCGGTAACAGCTTTGCTGACCGCAGACAGCACCGGCAGTCCCGAAGGCCCTGGCGAACCGGCTCCTGACGTCAGCGCCACCGTTCGCGCCTCAACGGCGCCGGCGCCCGCGCTGAGCAGCGTCACCAGGAGCGCCGTCCGCTGCGCTGCAACTGGCCAGGCCGCCGCGCCCAAGCGCTGATCGCGGTGCCGCATCACAGTGGCCTCGTGCAACGTCGCGTCCAGCCAACCCGCCAACGACGCCCCGCCATGCAACGGCCAGGACGCGCTGCAGACCATGTTCGGCGCCGTCCCGGCAAGTGCGGTCCCCGTTGGCGGGCCCAGGTGATTCAACACGCTCGGCGCGAAGGCGATCTGCGTCAGCTTGGCCGGCGCAACCGCCTCGATCGTCGGGCGCCCCTCTGAGCGGATCAGCAGCCCACCGGCGAGTTCCAGCACGTGACCTTGATCCTCCGGCTTGAGCTCGATGACCGCCCCGCACGGCACCTTCACGGTCAAGCTCTTAAGCGCATCATCCCACGTCAGCGCCAGCCCGCTGTCAGACATCGGCGTCGGCTGCAGGTTCTTCGAGGCTATCCGCACGAGCGACGCGATCACTGGGTCGCCGCCCGCCATCGCCTGCTTCGCCTCACCGTGCCAGCGCAGCTGCAAGGGAATCCGCTGGGCGCCGTCGAAGGCGATCACATCCGCCGTGACCTGAAACGCCAGCTGCCCCGCGCGCTCCTGGTCGAGGAGGTTCTGCGTCCATCGCGAGATGTTGCCCTGCTGGCTCGGCGCGCCCAATGGCAGTTCGTCGCTCACCTCAACTGTGCGCTCCCACTGCATGCTGCCCAGGGTCAGCGCCGTCGGCCGGAACAGCACGTGCAGATCGCCGGGCGCGCACTGCTCGACAAGCGTCCCGGCAAAGCGCTGGAGTTTCAAGCCCGGCTCCGGCGTGGTCCACCAGTTGCTGGCCAAAATGAGACCTGCCGCCACAGCCAGCGCGCCCCCGGTCACGCCTGTGCCAATCGCGCGGTTCTGCCAAGCCTCCTTGGTCGTGGCACCCGGATCCGCGTACGGCGAGTGCTCCAATGCATACGCCGGCAGTGCATCGCCAGATTTTGCCGCAGCGTAGGCCGAATAGCCGCCGAGCGTCGCCGCCGCGATCCCGGCGAACACGGGAACCTGGGTCTTCCAGCCGCCGACGTGGTCATAGTCCTGATAGGTCCGCACCGTTTGCTCGGTGGCGTGCAGGCACAAGCCGGGGCGCGAAGCCAGCACGGGACCATTGGCGCCCGCCGTCAGCAGCACGACGCCCGCGGGGACACTGACCTCCACCTGCCCAGCGTTGGCCGTGCTGCCGGGATCGCTAAAATGCAGCAGCGACGACAATTTTTCTGAAGCAACCGGCCGTTCATCCTCGACCTGCTCGTAGTGATCGCGCATCAGCTGTGGCGTTGTGGCGCACGATGAGGACACCACGCCGATGACCGACGCCGCCAGCAGCCGCAGCAGCGCTGACTGAGCGCGACGTGCGGAGTAGATGGGCAGAGGCGCACGGTTCTTCATGGTTTTGGCCTATTGCAGCGGAGGAGCCGGCGGGGTGCGCGTGAGCAGCATGGTGCGTGAATTTGGCTGGTCAATTGCAGTCACCGCAGGTCGAGCCGGTGCAGGCGTTGCCGGCCTTCTGCGTCCCTGTGGCGTCGCAGCAATCACCGTTACTCTTGCAGATGACGTCGCAGTAACAGCCCTGCCCGACCCCGCCGCAATGTGTGTCGCAGTAGTTGCTGGCAGGTGGGCAATCCGCGGAACAACTGCTGGGCGTTTCGCCGGAATCGCAGGTGCCGTCGCCGCATACCGGGCCGACGACTTGCGTGCAGACCGCCGCTTTGCAGGTGTACCCGCTGCCGCAAGTGCCGCCATCGGCGACCGCCTTGTTCTCGCACTTGCCATTGGCGCCACAGCCGTCCGTGGTGCAGGCGTTCGCATCGTCGCACTTCCCGGGATCGCACGCGTTCGTGTCACGCACGCAGCGGACCAGCGTCGTGCTGCTGCCGGAGCTTGGGAGCGCGTCGATCTGGCTGGTCGCGTAGGTGTTCATCAGGTTGTTGCCGAGCACGTCCGGGACGCCCATGTGGCTCAGGACGCGCGCGCCGGTGATGCCGATCGCAAAGCCGAGGACGCGCTCCAATCCCGTCGGCACCCGCCAGCCGCCGCCGCTGTTGCTGAGGTTGGCGCAGACACTGGCGGCCGTGCTCGACGTCGCGGAGACGGCCGTTGTCAGCCAGGTCAGGCCGGTGCCGTTCTGGACGTAACTGACGCCGTCGACGGCGAGGACGATCGGCGGGAGGGTGGACTTGGGCGCCAGATCACGGACGCAGCGGTAGCGGATGGCTATGGAGCCGGATCCACTCTCGAAGAACTGATTGAACACCACGCCTTGAGAACCGACGCGAAGGGTGGGCCAGTCGGGCAACTTGTTCGAAGTCGGCTCAACTCCGGCCGCGTATACGTCGAAATATCCGCTGGACGGCGGGCTCCCAAACTCCGGGTAGAACAGCTCCGGGAACTGGCTGAAGTCGACAAGCGTCGCGAATTCCGCATTGGTCGGAACGCGCCAGTCGGTCGAACCGCCGAGGCTCAGGTTGTTGCAGTACAGGGCTGAGCTCGCGCCCGGATCGCTCGAGCTCGCCGCCGTCGACGCCTCCGTTTGCCACATCAGTCCCGTCGCCGTTGACGTCGCTGTCTTGGCCACGGCATCAAACGCCAAGTGCGACTTGTCTGCCAGAACCGACGCAGGCCAGCGCGCGAGGTGATTGGACACATCCGTGACCACGCCGAGCTTGCCGAGGGATCCCGCCTGCGGTTTGCCACCGATGCACAGTCCGGCCGCGGCGCTCGTGAAGTCGCTGTCCTGCTCGCACACCTCGCCCATCGCCGGCGGGCCGCATTTGCCGACTTGGGACGACACGTATTTGCTGGAAAAGTCTGGGCCCCACATCCCATCGCCGACACATGGGAAGCCCTTGCAGTCCGCGTCCGCATGGCACGCCGCGCCCGGGGCACCGTCGGAACAGAGCGCGGACTGGAAGTTGTCGCACGAGAAGTCGCACTTGCCGAAGCTGGAAGTGTCCAGGGACCCATAGCCAGACCAGCAGTTGCTATCCGATGTGAAAAAGGTTGACGGGCACAGCAACCCGGCGGCGCAGTCGCCGTCGATTTGGCACGGGCTGCCTTTGGCCTTGCTGGTACAGACCCCGGAGACGGGTTGGCTGGAGGTGTAGCAGTTGGACAGGAACACGCAGGCACCCGACGCACAGTCGCCGTCGAGGAAGCAGCCCTTGCCGTCGGGGACAGCCTTGCAGTAGCCCGCGCTCTGCGCTTTGACGTAGACGCAGCCCGTCACGCACTGATCGTCCTTCTGGCACGGGCTGCCGAGACCTGTCGCGCATTTGCCGTCCGCGCTACAGAACGTCGCCGCTTGGCAGTCGGTCTTGCTGGAACAGTTGCTGGCCAATCCGCCGTCGCCGCAGAGGCCGTTGCCACTGACCAGTTCGTGCTGGCAAAAACCCGTGCCGCAATCGGCGGCAACTTGGCACGAGGCTGCAGCGCCGACCTGACCGCACGTGCCGCCGGAGTTGCAGAAGCCACCTTGGCACTCGGCGCCACCGCTGCATGCGAGGCCGTCGCCGCCGTCACCGCAAACGCCTTCGGCCTTGCCGGCGGGGTGTTGGCAAAAGCCGCCGGCGCAGTCCGCGAGTACTTTGCACGTCGCCCCGACGTCGCCCTTGCCACACTGGTTATAGCTGTTGCAACCCAAACCGCTTTGACAATCGCCCGCCGTGACGCAGGGCTGTTTGGCCGCGCCGCTGCCGCAAATGCCCGCGACGCTGTTGTCCACGCGGGCGCAGAAGCCGCTGCCGCAGTCGCCTGCGAGCTTGCACGGCGCGCCTGTGTCGCCCTTGCCGCATTGGTTGTAGCTGTTGCAGCCCAAACCCGTTTGACAATCGCCGGCCGTCGCGCACGGCTGTTTGGCCGCCCCGCTCCCGCACGTCCCGGCGACAGTGGCGCCCGTGTGCGCGCAAAACCCGCTGCTGCAGTCGCCCGCGCTTTTGCACGCCGCGCCGCTGTCGCCCTTGCCGCACTGGTTGTAGCTGTTGCAGCCAAACGTCGCCTGGCAGTCCTCGGCGACAACGCAAGGTTCCTTCGCGTCGCCGCTGCCGCAGATGCCGGGAACCGCCGCGACGCTGTGGGCGCAAAACCCGCTGAGGCAGTCTCCCGCGCCGCCGCATGCCACGCCGATGGCCATCTTGCCGCAGGTCTTTTTGCTGTTGCAGGCCGAGCTCTTGCAGTCGGAGGCGACAACGCAAGGTGAACCATCCGCGACGGCGCCGCACACCTGAAACGAGTTGCACGGCCCGGCTTTGCATTCGGCAACGGTGGCGCATGCCTCGCCGTCTGCACCTTGGCCGCAAGCACCAGCGATCCCGTCGCTCTTGCGCTGGCAAAACCCGGACAGACACTCGGCGGCGCCCATGCAGTCGTCGCCCCCCGCGCCGCTGTTGCACCGCCTGCCCACGCCGCAGGTGAGGCCGCTGAGGCAGTCTTCTGTGCTGTCACACGGCGCCCCATGCGGCTGGGAGCCCTTCTTGACGCAGAAGCCGCTCACATCACAGCGTGCGTCGCTGCCGCAACTGCTGGCGGTGCAGTTTGTGTGTTTGACCTCGGGCGTCAATCCCAGATCGACCAAGTCGGCGACGCCGTTGTTGTTCCCGTCGGTATCGCAATAGCCGATCGCCGCGTCGCTGGTTTTCCAACACACGCCCGGCGTTGCGCAGTCCGCGTTAGAGGCACAGTCGCTGCGTTTGGCGAAACCGCGCTTGTCGATGGAGTCCTCGCATGCGGCGGCGACGAGCACGAGCGCGAGTGCGAACGCGAGCGCGAGCCACCAGGAACAGCGAAGACGCCACTGGCCGCGGAGGAGAAAATTCATGGTGCGGTCATCCTGCGAGCGTGTGGGCTGCCCCGGCTTCCTGGGGAACATGCTAACAACCGCAGGTTTCGTCAAGCTGGCAGAGCCGGGACAGGGTCTCGCGTCGCCATTCGCCGCCTCCTTCAAAACGCCCGACCGCGCGAGTTCACCGCCAGCATGGCCGGTCCGAAGCGCCCGGGAGGACTTCGCGAGGACTTCATGTTGATTATGGACAAGTGGTTGTTGACACCATCGTGTTCGTCTGGTGTCCGCTGTGCGAAGTGCCAGTGACAGCGGCAAGCGCGGAGATCGCGGCCTAGGAACCTGTGCCGATTGCGGCGTGAAGAAGACTGCGGAAGGCCGCATTGCGGTCGCAGGCGTGCGATGTCGCGGGCTTTCTTAGCTCTTTGACGCCGCCCGTCGGGCCACGGCCGGTGAGGACTTGGTTGCCTGGCGTTCCGGCAACGATATTTCGCGTGATACGCCAATCTGTTCGTGCACATGGCTGCGCCATCGTTGCGGCCGCGTGTCATCCGATCATGGACCAATGGGTCGACCAGGGAACTCTGCGCTCGCACGATGGACGCGTCGCCCGACCTCTCACAGGTGCATATTTTTGAACACTTACAGCGCATTCCGACGGGTCGCGGCGCAGCCAAATCGTCGACTGAAGCTTCTGCGGCTCACGCGCGTTGTTCGCACACGCCGACCGACCAGTGGCGTGGACTTGGACAGGGAAATTCCCCGCGGACACTGGGGTCACGGCCAGAAGAACTGGTCGCAAACGTGTCTGAATCCACAGGAGTTTACATGAAAAAGCAGGAACCTGCCACCGACAACTGGATCAGGATCGGCGTGCTCGTCAAGGCGTTGATGGGTCAGGCCGACGACGCCACCAAGGACATCATCTTGCGCCACGCGAAGGAGCGGACGCCAGAGGGCGACAAAGATGGTCCGAACGGGCTCGACTCGATCCCGCCGGAGTACCTAAAGCGCTCAGCGAAGGACGGTAGGGGGCCGCGCTTCATGTTCTTGAACAGCCCAGAAGCGCGGATTTTCTTCCAGAACCTTCTCGATCTGGAGAGTGGCTTGGGACCCAAGCTGACGTCTGACATCCTGCGAGGCAAATATCGCAACAACTCCAGCGAGCTCACGTCGGAGCTGGCCCTCCGCCGCAAGGAGCTGGAACCTCGCGCAGCAGCCTACTCGGACTGGCTGAGAAACTGGCCGACGCTGCAAGCGCAGTTGCTGGACCCGAAAGTCGATCTCCGCACGCGACCGCTGCTCCAGGAGGTGGGTACCGTAGCGTCCGACGCACGCAGTCAGACCGACAAGGTCGCCAAGAGCCTGTCGCTGCACATCGTGCGGCAGCTCGAAGAACTTGACCGCACAAATGGGCGCGGCCTGAACGGGGTCTCGCTGCTGGCAACCAAGGCGTTGCACGTCTTGCAACTCGGCGAGTTGGCGCTGGCGGAGGAACTGGCGCAGAAAGCGGTGGAGGCTGACCCGGATCACGCGTTGGCGAACTACGCGTGGGCGATGGTCCATCTCGCGCACGCGGCACAGGCGAAAAAGGAGGAATCGCAGTTCGCCGCCATGCGGTCGGAAGTTGACATTCAGCATGAAAGTCATTGGGAAAACATGGGTAATCGCGCTGGCGATGACGCCCGTGGCCGCGAGCGCAAGGCGCTCCACCGCCTCGGACACGCGCTCAAGAATTGGCCGATCACCCGGTGGAAGGGCGGCCAAGGGTGGTCCGATCACCAGCGCCGCGACCATCTGCTGGCCGTCATCGTCCCGCTTGCGTTCCAGTTTGTGCACGACTACGGCAACGTCGACCTCGATATGCTCAACAACCTGCGCGATCGCCGCGCCGGCCAAGCCATCGAAGCGTACTTTGCCGCCGATTTGGACGCGACGCTGGTTGCCGCTGGACGTGACGTCGAGCGCTACACGCCGACGCGCACGCGCATCGGCCGCTTCCAGCTCAAGACCCTGCTTCTGCAGCTTTATTTCGCCTTGTCGCCGGACGATTACAAGCGCTTTGTGCCCGAGTGGCTGAAAGAATTCACGCAGAATCCGCCGCGCACGGTTGAGGCCGTGCTGGAGCCCGGTTGGCACGATAGCGAGATCTGGGCCAACGTGGTCCGCGAGCATCTGGTTCGCGTGCTTCCCATCGGCGACATCGTCACCTTGATGGGGCAGGTCGAGGCGACCAGCCTCGAAGCGACGCGGAGCTACCACGCGAAAGTCCTCAAGTTCCTGACTCATGTGCCGACGGACAACGACGACGATGGGGTCTTCGACGGTTTCTGATCTTGGCGCTTGACACCGATACGGCCGACAGTACCTTCAGCGCATGACCAACGGGACCTGCAACATCGCCGACCGGCACATTCACGGGCACTCCGTGGTCACCAACCCGCGCCCGCACGCAAGCGGCCGCATTTCAAGGAGTTCACATGAAGACACGCTTACTTCCAAAACCAAGATGTCGTCGTCGCGACGACCATGGCGCATCCATCGCCACATGGGCCCGCACGCCGGAAATCGGCAACCGCTCGGGGCTGCACAACTGATGTGCGACACCCTGACTCTGAAGCGAGACCTCCGTCGTCTCGCCAAAGATCTCGACACGATCGCACGCCGCCAGACCAGGCTGTCACCGCGCACCGCGAGTCGAATTTATAGGTTGCTGCGCTCCGCGGCAGACCTCGCTCGCCACCTGAATGAGCAGCACAAGCTGACTCACAAGGCGGCCGATTCAACGCTCAATGTCCGGCGCTTGACGCGCCGCGACGATGTTCCCGCCTCCGACCCCATCTCGCACGAGATGTACTTCGCCGACGCTCCGCCGGAGCAGATCCGGGCCTTATTTATCGCAAACAACCTCATTCACGAGTGCTACGTTGCGACGCTTGCCGCGACACCCCAGCGGCCACTGGAAATTCGTCTTACGTCTCCAGACTTCGCGCACACGCTCTACGGCGTGGCGCTCATTGACCTCGCAGCGTGGTTCCACCGCGCCGCCACCGTCCGTCCAGGGCTGGACAACGACAATGTCGTTTTGCTTACTTGGGTGAAAGCGGCCTGATCGGCGCTGCCACCCGTGCTTGATTGCCGCACGCCCTCCGTCTGACATCCAGGCGGGGGGCGTGTGCGTTTTTGGTGCGGCAAGGTCGCGGATCGGCGGTTGGCGGTCACGTTCGGCGACATTATGCGCTCGACGCGTTGGAGGCCTCGACTACGCGAGGCATCGGCTTGGTCCCTGGTCACAGACCATGATATTTCGCGTAATATACGACGACACGTCACTGCTCGGCACGACCGCGGGGGGAGGCCACGGTGTTCGACTGCGGACATGCAGGACAAATGCGCCCCGTCGGCCGACTGGTCGTCCGCCCGAAGAACATCAGGTATACTGCTCGCGGTTGGCCCACTGGGCGGCGAATTTGACCAAGTCCGTCCTGCCGGACTAGCTTCGGCCTGCCGCCAAGACGCGGACTGCGAGGCTTCAAATGGTCATGTACGGCCGGTCGCTCCTGCGGACGATCTACTTGGCAAAACTTTGGCTCGAAGAGCGCCAAGACGCTGAGTACGCCGCAGTCGGTGTCGAAGTCCTTGCAGCCCCACCCGATGATTATGCCGTCCTTTCCAATGCGGGTCGCGCGCTTCTCGATCACCTTGAATCGCTGAGTGACGAGCAAATCCGCGCCATCAATATAATCAGGGAAGCAGGCAAGTTGCCAGGGTCGACCGTCGATATGACGAGGACTCTCCCGCCGCGGGTCTCCTACAGGACCGTCGGACGTGCTGTGCCGTCCAGCGACAAGGCGACAACGATCATTCGATTGATGGACGATCCTGCGCTGGCCGAACACCTGTTCGCGGGCAGGGATCGGATACAACCGCAGACGTTGCCGAACTTTCTCTGAATTCAGTCAGCTTGGCGCCCGGAGCGTCAAACTTCCGCTACGGCCGAGGATTGCCTCCACGCCGACCTTGTAACCGCCTTAACCGTCGCAATCAGCGTGTCTCTATTTTGCGATGCGGCGCGGAGTGCGGCCTCGGACGGCCAAGAAATCGCCTCCACAAGTTTTGGCGTACCCTGTTTTGCACGGTTAGAGCGGTCACAGACTTGGCTAAACGCGCGACTGTGTCCGGAAGTCGATCTGTGACCCAAGCTGTCCAAGCCGCAGTCCTACCACGTCAGCACCTGCCGCGCCCCCAAAGCTGCTTCGGCGGCCGGGTTCCGCAGCACGTGCTCCGCCAACACCAGCGCGTCAGCGTCGCCAAGGCGCTGGATCGCGTTCGCCTCCGCGATCGTGCTGTCGCGGTTCCGCGCCCAGTACGTGTAGTTGCTCAAGAAATACAACAGGCACTTCTTTGGCGAGTCGAGACCGTCGTAACCTGGCTGGATGACGAACAGCAGGCCGCGCAGATGGTCGAGCGCGTGGGCCGCGCTGTCGTCTCCGGCAATTGTCGCTGCGATGGTCTCATTGGCGTAACCGAAGACGTTTTCAAGCGACATCGGCAACGGACCCTTGGGGCGGCGCGAGCTGGTCATGTTTCGGTCCTCCGTTAGCAACTCTTTGCACCGTAGGCGCCGCTTGCGACAAGCGATGTCGCGTTGCGACGTCTGCGGGCGACGCCAACTTGCGCCAGTATCGCACGCGGCGCAACATCGCCGCGCTGGCAGACAATGCACAGCAACGAGGCTTGCCCATGCCCCCGTTCATCGCCCGTATTGGCTGGAGCAGCAATGGCCGCTGGGATGGCCCATCGATAGGTGGTGGCGACGGCGAGACGCCCGGCTCGTTCCGCCACGACGTGGGCTTCGGCTTCGAGGACTGGTTCCTGGATTTTCGCCACCCGCTCGCCGACGGCTACGTCTACTCGATGCTCCAGCCGGTCTACAAGTCGCGCAAGGCGCGGTGTGGCCAAGTGCTTGACCTGCTCGTGTACACGATCAGCCCTGACGGCAGGCGATTCTATGTCGGCCGACTGTTCGCCGCGCAAGTCATCACTCCTGCCGAGGCGCTGACGGCGTACAACGAGTTCAAGGAGCGCGGTTGGTTTGCTGAACGCGAGGACCAACTCCGCGCCGTCAACGTCGAGGTAGCGTCATTTGCACAAGCCGGGCCTGACGAACACTTTTCGCTCCGTTTCCGGCCAGAGGACTGGCGACCTGAGCCGGGTGGGCTGCGGGAAGCAGACAGCAGAGACTACATCTGCGGCCACGGCCACAACCGCTATGTGCTCGCGGACACCCAGCATCTCGCAGCGAACGTCGTCAGCCAGTGGACGCCGGCGGGGACCACGACACTCAAAGCGGTCATCGCGAGTGACGCAGCGCCTGTGCCAGGTCATCCGGTCGATCTGCAGCACAACCGCATTCAGAATCAGCTTTTCGTGCATTTGTCGGCGCTTTACCCCGGCCGCGTGTGGATGGAGAAGGGCTACGTCGACATCTGGGTTGATCGCCCGGACGAGCACGCGCTCATCGAGGTCAAGTCGAGCCTTGATGCCTGTAGTGCGGTGCGCGAGGCGCTCGGTCAGCTCTTGGAGTACGCCTGGATCCAACCTGGACCGGGAATGGCCACGACGTACCGCTTGATCGTCGCGGCCCCAGCACCGCGCAGCGAACGATTGGACGGCTATCTTGCCACACTGCACGAGCGATACGGGCTGCAATTGGAGTACCTGCAGGTCGTGGAGGGGCGGCCGATGGCTTGGGTGTCGACGGGGGCGCAATGACGGGCTGTGCGCTTTTCGGGTTTCAACGAGCACCGGTCACCAGACGCGGCTTTGGCCCGCAAGTTGCGTCAACTATATTACGCAATATATTCAGACGCTGGTCGCCACTCGCGAAGATGTGCGCTGCGAAGGAGGAAGCATCCCATCGCGAAGTATGCCGCTGGCGCGGCTTGCCTGACACCGTGCCCGGACCGTAAGCTACGCTAGAGACTGACTTCCGTGATTGCCGAAAGGAAACCGATGGAAAGCAAAACGAAATCCACAGAGAGACAGGCATTACCACCGATCGGAGCCGGGGCTTGGGTTGGGCTTGCGCTCTGTGGCTTGCTTGTCGTTGGGCTTGTGGTCCTCTTCGTGGATGGCGCTCCGCAGTCTCCGCCCACGCGCGTTGAGTCGCCAAGCGCCGTAACCGCACCGAGCGTGCCTTCGCCCACGGCGCCAGTCATTCCTGTGCTTCCGCCGGTTGTCGCGCCAGTTTCTGCGTTCGCAAACTTCGTGCCAACCGAGTTGCCGGGGTTCTCGCTCCTTGACACAGAGCCACACCCGCGAGGAATCCCCGGCCGCTTCGTGTTTCCGCAGACTGGAGTGTCTGCGCGCTACGGTGCCCTCGACGGCGGCGCGAGCGCTCGGATGCTTGTCCAACGAAGCACCGAGACGATTGGCGAAGGCCGTCGAGTCAAGCTCGGGAAGGTCGCGGCGGCAATAGCGCCAGACGACGACATCGTCGGCGGGACCGCCGTGACGTGGCGAAGTGGCGGCCTCTTGTGTGTCCTCTGGTACTACCCTTCGAGCGCTTCGGACAAGGGCCGGATGCGAAAAGAGGCCATCGCGCTGGCGACAATTGCCGCCACGTGGACAGAGAAAGTCGCGGCGGGTGGATTCGATGCACAAGCGACGGCCGCGAACGCCGCGGCTGCCAGCGTTGCGGTCAACTCCGACCATGCGCGCGACGCCACTGCGACGGAGCGGCTGCGCGTGGTCACGAGCTACCTGCCCAAAGTCGTCGAGTCCGCGTCGGCAAAGGGAAACGAACTAACCGTCGAGGTCAAATCGGCATGGCACCGTATGCCGCGTGCGATGCGCGCAGAGCAGGCCCGCAAGATGTGGAAGACTTGGGCCACTGCCAACACGCCGGCCGATCCGGACAAGTCCTACCTCAAGATCACGGACGGCACGGGGCACAAGGTCGGCGGATCCGGGATGATGGGGTCGACTGTAGACGTGGACGATTGAGTCGTGGCGGGGAGTCTTGCGGAGTCTGTCGCCTTGTAACCGCCGTAACCGTCAAAAACAGCGTATCCCCGTGGCGCAGATTGCACGCGGCACCGCCAGGTCTGTCCCGCCAGAGAACAGCGCTCAGATTTTGGCGTACCCTGTTTTGCGCGGTTACGACGGTTACAGGCTCGTTCAACGGCAGAGGCGGCCTATCGACTGGCGAGGAGGTCGACTCCGCCGACCACATTGAACGGGCATTTGGTGCCGAGCCGAGTGCTGCATGGACAAGAATTCCGCCTGAAGTAAGCATGGTTTAATCTGTTTGGAGACCAGGTACCTGCAGCAGGCTGGGATGGTGACGGCAGCGGCGCGCGGCGGTCTGTTGCAGTGGCGGCGCGAGGGCGACGGACGATGAAGGTTTCACGCAGGCCTCGTCTGACGTGCGAGCGACCGACCGCCGAGACCGCTCTGTGACAAAGACAAGTCGCATGCAAAACTGTCATTTTGTTCTGCGCTTGACTTTCGACGAACACACTGCTACTTTGCGTATCGACGTGGAGGCGTGAGAGATGGACACGATAGGAAAGCAAATCAAGGAGCGACGTCAGCGGCTCGGTCTGTCACGCCCGATGCTGGCAGAGCGCATCGGCGTTAGTGTGCAAACAATTCTCAATATTGAGGATGATCCGGCCTACAATCTGGGCACAACGATGTTGCGCAGATTGGAGCCGGAGTTAGGCGTGGCATTTGAGATTGCCATTCGGAGGGTTACCGTGAGCAAGAGCAAAATCACAATGGGCAACGATGAATTCATTCTCTACGTCCGGAAGCGAGGTGGCGCCGCCGGTGCTGAGAACGCCGGACTCGGTAGGCGAATTCTGTCAGAAATAATGCGTTTGGATCCATCGGCACGTTGCGTGAAGGAGGACGCTGTCAGCCTGTGGGCGCAGGAGGAGTCGTACTCGCTCAACAAATTGCCAATGACGGCGTCGCAGTTCGAGTTTGAGCGCAAGATCTTGCCGGAGCTCTTCGAATTTCTTGACAATCTATAGTCAGACCGGTCCAGAAGCTGCGGGTACAGGGGGACAGACTCCAGATTCGTATTACGCAAAATATGCGAAGAACCTGGCTCAGCACCGACACAAACTACTTCGGAGCACCAATCCGGTGTCCAGCGACCAACGCCCTATCCAGCGCGCCCACCAGCACCTGAAGCTGCGCGATAGCCCGTTCGACCTCATCACGCCGGTCTTTCAACTTCGTCATGCCCGCTGCCATGATGTCGCCCTCAGTAATCTCATCTTCAAGCGCGGCCTCAACAGCCTTGCGAATGTTGCCAACGCCCTTGGCCCAGGATGGCAACGCCGGGCGGCCAGTCTTGGTGACGTCGATCTCACTCGCGCGAACAGGTCGAACCACATCAGCGAACGCGGCCTTGGACATACCGGACTCAACCGCCTTCTTGGCCAACGCAACCTTTGCCTCTGTGTCCTTGACCGGCAGCAACAGGCGATGGTGCGACAACGGCAGCGAATCCCCGATGTCCTTGGGCAACATGCGGAGCTGGTCCAGGACCGCCACCGAGTACCAGAGCGACGAATGACCAACATTGAGGTCTTCGCGTTCCGCCAGCGCCCGAAAACTCAGGTTCTTCTTGCCCGTGGCCGCAAACGTCTCAAGACTGCCGCCGAAGAAGGCCTTTAGCAGGTACTCGCCGATCGCGCGTGCCGTTTCCAGGCCCTTGGCTGCGTGGATGGCGTTGATGTTCTTGACAGCTTGATCGACCAAGACAGCGTCTACCGCAGGCTTTTCGGCACGCGGCTTGGTGATGGCCTTGCGTTGACGGCGTTCCCCCGGGGGAACGTCGCCTTGCGGGAGTGTGAGCGCGTTGTCGTTGGTCGTCTTGGTGGTCTTCTTCGCCATCGTTTCGGTCTCCGGCCAACATGATGTCGGCGGATGCGCTTTGTTGCACAGCTGCAAATTTCTTGCAATGGCGATGCGAACGACGCGCACTCGCGTGCGGGAGGTGGCCCGTGTGCGCGAGTTGGGATAGCCTAACCCGGACGGCAGGCCACGTCCGCAGCCCCCTTTTTCGTTCAAACGCCCCGATACTGATCAGGAGACCGCGACATGGCGCGAGCGGTTAATATCATTGAGAAACGGCTGGAGCAGCTACGAGACCAGGTAAATGCCCATCGGCGCCAAGAGTTGCTCCTGGCAGTGCCCATGGCGTGGAACGCACTGTGTGCAGCGATGGATGCAGTTGGCGATGTCGAACTGGGTATCGCCGCTTTCCAGAGCGGGAAAGTGCCCGCTGAAATCGGCCACACCTACTTGGCAACCTACGGGCTGATGCAGATGCTCTACGTCCAGCAGGACGCCATGAATGTCATCCGCGCAGTTGTTGGCACTGAAACCGTCCCGGCATCCCGGAAGGCACTGGGGGAAGCGATCAAGTCCCAGCAGGACCACATGTTGGCACCCATTCGGCAGCGGCGAAATCGCGCTGTTGGGCATCCAATGACCAACGACGGGCGTGCCAGTTTCATTGTCCGCGTGTCGCTGTCGGCACGTGGCTTCACGGTCTATTCTGTGGGCGATTCGCATGAATTTGAAACTCAGCGCGTTGACTTGGTGGCAGACATCGCAGCTCAGCAACGGCAGGTCGCGAAGTCGCTCGGCGATTTGGTAAAGCGACTGAAAACGAGTGAAATTGCGCACAGACGCGCCCATCGTGGTGTCAAACTGGCGGCGTTGGTGCCGGAAACGTTGGGCTATCACGTCGAGAAGATCGCGGAGGTCGCGACGTCGCCAGGACCTGGTCGGGAGGCATGGGCGCTCGCAAGTCTTCAATCGATCCATGTTTCGATTTCAGAATTTAGGACTGCGGTGGTGGCGAGGGCTGAGTTCGGCGATGCGGTGAAGGACACGCTCAAGGAGCTGGAGCACCCGCTGGCAGAACTCGCGAAGACGCTTGGCCAGGGTGTTTCAGATGAAGGCACGCAGATGCCGATTGCTTCTCTGCCAATTTACTGCGAATTCGTTCGAACTCGGCTGAAGGAACTACGGGAGATTGCGATGGAAATTGATCGTGACTACGAGTCTGACGATTAGTGTGTCCGACGCTGACTGGAAGCAGCAACGAGCGAAGATTGGGAAAATTGCGAGCCGACGCCAACGAGTCAACAGCGTGGAGCCCGGGATGAAACGATTGAATCGACTCTTCGTGGTAGGGGCAGGCTTTTCGGCGCCCGCTCACCTGCCTCTCGGGGACGGGCTGCTCCGTGAAGTCATCGCTGCCGCCCGCACGCTGGACGGCGGAAAGTGGTACGACAATATTATTATCGCTGATATCAAACGTTTTCAGCGATACTTGGACGTTACGGAAGCGGCTGGCGCCGCACGGGAACTGACCCTTGAAGGGCTGATCTCGTTTCTTGATATCGAGCACCATCTGCGATTGAGCGGAAGCGACACTTGGACAGAGTCGGGCAATCGCACCCAGATGGTCGTCAAGAATTTGGTCGCGTACGTGCTCCAAGCGCGGATCCGGCAAATGACCGAGGCAGATTGGAGCTTATATGACGATTTTGTGAGCCGACTGATGCCGGGCGACACAATCCTGACATTCAACTACGACACGCTCCTGGAGCGTGCGTGCCAACGGCAAGGGGTGCGCTATCGCCTTGTGCGCACGGTATATGAACGGCTCGGGTCGAGTATTGTAAAGACGCCCGACAAAGACGTACGCATCCTGAAGTTGCACGGGTCGATCGACTGGTTCGACTACCGGCCTGTTCGCGAGTTTCGCGAAAATCTTGAGCTGGAAGCGGGCATATCTCGGGAAATAGAACATGCCGTGTTTTCTTCTATTTCACAGCATTATCAACGAGAAATCACTTTCGGCACGAACAACACCGGCAGGCTCACGGAAATATTTGCCGTGAAGGACCTCGACGCCTACCTGAATGGCGCCCGTCACTGGGTGACTGAAGCCCCGCTCATCGTCTCACCGTCGGCCAGCAAAATTGCGTACCTCGAACCTTTACGCGGGTTGTGGTGGGGTTTGGGACAAGGAGGTGTCCATCGGCAGTGCACCGTGATTGGCTTCTCGCTGCCGAAGCACGACCAGTATTTGACACAGGCAATGTGGGCTGTGCTGCGGGGCTATCAAGATCAGGAAACCTGGGAAGGATGGAGCGCCTCGCCGCTGAGATACGTCGATCGCGCGGCGGACACCGCTCTGCTCCGGGAAAGTTATCGATTCGTCGATTGGTCACTGGCAGAGGCGTGGCTCGACGGGTTTTCTCGCGACTCGCTGGAGTTTATGTTCAAACCGCCGGCGGACGAATAGAATTCTGCGATGCATGAAATCTCCGGCGCACTCGTCGTCAGCTTCGTCGCCACCCAGCGTCGGAGCTTGCGAGGCTCGCCGATCCAGCCAAGTTGCACCGTCCGCCCTCATCAAGTACACCATCGACTGCCGGACAACGTGTACCACTCGTCACCCGACCGGCCGCACGATGCCGCTGCCACACGACCACAGGACACCCACCGTGAGCGACCCCAACCTCTCTTCCTTCATCTGGTCCGTCGCCGATCTCTTGCGCGGTGACTTTAAGCAGTCCGAGTACGGCAAATTCATCCTGCCCTTCACCGTCCTGCGCCGCCTGGACTGCGTGCTGGAGCCGACCAAGGCCGCGGTACTCGCTGAGAAGCTCACCCGCGAGGCTGCTGGCCTCAATCCCGAGCCGTTTCTCCTGCGCAAGGCCGGGCAGTTCTTCTACAACACTTCGCCGCTGGACCTCAAAAAGCTGATGGGCGATCAGGACCACATCGGCGAGAACCTGCGCGCGTACCTGCAGGCGTTCTCGCCCGCCGTGCGCGACATCTTTGAGAGCTTCGACTTCCACACGCAGATCGACAAGCTGGCCAAGGCTGGGCTGCTGTACCTCATCACTGAGAAGTTCGCCAACATCGACCTGCACCCGAGCGCGGTCAGCAACGCGCAGATGGGCGCGGTGTTCGAGGAGCTGATCCGCAAATTTGCCGAGCTTTCCAACGAGACGGCCGGCGAGCATTTCACGCCGCGCGAGGTCATCCGGCTGATGGTCAACCTGCTGTTCATCGAGGACGACGATGTGCTCACGCGCCCTGGCGTTGTGCGCTCTGTGTACGACCCGACTGCCGGCACAGGCGGCATGTTGTCCGTCGCTGGCGAACACCTGGCCAGCATGAACGCCGATGCGCGGCTGGTGATGTACGGCCAGGAGCTAAATCCGGAGTCGTACGCCATCTGCAAGGCGGACATGCTCATCAAGGGCCAGGATATCGCCAACATTATTTTTGGTAATACGCTGTCCAACGACGGTCTGCCCGGCAAGCACTTTGACTACATGCTGTCCAATCCGCCGTTTGGTGTGGAATGGAAGAAAATCGAGAAGGAAATCCGCAAGGAAGCCGAGCAGCAGGGTTTCAACGGCCGCTTTGGTCCAGGTTTGCCGCGCGTCAGTGACGGGTCGCTGCTGTTCCTGCTGCACCTGATTTCCAAGATGCGGCCCGCGGTCGATGGCGGCAGTCGCTTTGGCATCGTGTTGAATGGCTCGCCGCTGTTCACCGGTGGTGCCGGCTCGGGCGAGAGCGAGATTCGACGCTACGTGCTGGAAAACGACTTGGTCGAAGCCATCATCGGCCTGCCCACGGACATGTTCTACAACACCGGCATCAGCACCTACGTGTGGATCGTCAGCAACCGCAAGCCGACGGCGCGGAAGGGCAAGGTGCAGCTGATTGACGCCAGTGGCTGCTGGCAAAAGATGCGCAAGAGCCTGGGCAGCAAGCGCAAGGAACTGAGCCCGGCGCATATCGAGGAGATCACCAAGCTGTTTGGCGGCTTTGAGGAGTCCACCAAGGATGGCGTGCCCATCAGCCGCATCTTCAAGAACAGCGACTTTGGCTACCGCACCATCACCGTTGAGCGACCGGAGCGCGACGCGGCGGGTAAGGTCGTGGTTGCCGCCAAGGGCAAGCAGAAGGGCCAGCCGCAGCCGGACGCAAGCCTGCGCGACACCGAGAATGTGCCGCTGGGTGAAGATGTGGGCGCGTACTTCAAGCGCGAGGTCCTGCCGCACGCGCCGGACGCATGGATCGACCATGACAAGACCAAGGTCGGCTATGAGATTCCGTTCAACCGGCACTTCTACGTGTTCAAGCCGCCGCGCGCGCTGGCCGAGATTGACGCGGAGCTGAAGGGCGTGACGGACCGGATTTTGACAATGATCGCGGGGTTGTCGTCATGAGCGGTGTTCTGGCCATCCCGGGTGACTACGGTGCGCTGCTGGCTGACCTGAAGCTGCGCATCGTCGCCGCGCGTTCGCGCTCGGTGCTGGCTGCCAACGCCGAGCAGATCGCGCTGTACCACGACATTGGCCGCGAGTTGCTCGATCGGCAGCAGCGCCATGCCTGGGGCACCAAGGTCGTCGACCGGTTGGCCGCTGACCTGTGCGAGGCGTTCCCGGACATGCACGGCCTCTCGACGCGCAACCTGAAGTACATGCGCTACTTTGCCGAGCATTGTCCCGACCGCCAATTTGGGCAGCAGCCTGCTGCCCAATTGCCGTGGTTCCACGTGGTGCTGCTGCTGACCAAGCTACAGGACGCTGGCCAGCGCGCCTGGTACGCCGAGCGTGCGGTGGCCGAAGGCTGGTCGCGTACGACGTTGCAACTGCACATTGAGCGGCAGTTGCACCTGCGCGAGGGCGCGGCCGTGACCAACTTTGCGGCGCGGCTGCCGGACGTGCAGGCGCGTCAGGCCCAGGCGGTCCTCAAGGACCCGTATCACTTTGACTTTCTGGGGCTGGGCGAGGAGGCGCATGAGCGCGACATCGAGAACGCGCTGGTGCGGCACGTCACGCGCTTCCTGCTGGAGTTGGGCGCGGGCTTTGCTTTTGTCGGCCGGCAGTTCCGGCTGGAGGTCGGCGGCGACGAATTCTTCATCGACCTGCTGTTCTACCACACGCGGCTGAAGTGCTACGTCGTCGTGGAGCTGAAGGCCCGCGAGTTCGCGCCCGAGCACGCAGGGCAACTGAACTTCTACCTGACGGCCATCGACGCGCAGGTCAAAGCGGCCGACGACAAGCCGACCATCGGGCTGCTGCTGTGCCGCCGCCAGAACCGTCTGGTGGCCGAGTACGCGCTGCACGGCATCGACAAGCCGATCGGCGTGGCCGAGTATCAGTTGACGCGCGCACTGCCGCAGCCGCTGGACACCAGCCTGCCGACCATCGAGCAGTTGGAGGCGGAGCTGGCAGGCGGCTTTGAGGCCGCGGCGACGGCGGGAGGTGAGCCATGAGCCTGCCGCGGTATCTGAAGTACAAGGACAGCGGCGTGGAGTGGCTGGGCGAGGTGCCGGAGCACTGGACGGTAATTTCAATCAAATGGCTTTCGCCGGTGAATCGGGGAGCCTCTCCGCGTCCGATCGACGACCAGAAGTACTTCGATGACGAGGGCGAGTTCGCCTGGGTGCGCATTGCCGATGTGTCAGCAAGCGACGGCATCCTCGAAGACACTACGCAGAGGCTATCAGCCTTGGGCAGTTCGCTGAGCGTCAAGATAGCGCCCGGAGAATTGTTTGTCAGCATTGCGGGGACAGTCGGCAAGCCGTGCATCTCGGCAATCAAGGCCTGCATCCACGACGGCTTCGTCTACTTTCCGACTTTGAAAATCGACCCGCGTTTTCTTTACCGGGTCTTCGAGGGCGGCACCTGCTACGGTGGGCTCGGAAAGTGGGGCACACAGCTTAACTTGAATACGGATACCATCGGCTCAATCCGCGTTGCACTACCACCACCGGGCGAACTAAAAGGAGTTCTCGCCTTCCTCGACCGCGAAACCGCCAAAATCGACGCCCTCGTCGCCGAGCAGCAGCACCTGATTGCCCTGCTGAAGGAAAAACGCCAGGCCGTCATCTCGCACGCCGTGACCAAGGGGTTAGACCCGGACCTAGCGATGAAGGATTCGGGCGTGGAGTGGCTGGGCGAGGTGCCGGCGCATTGGAACACGACGCCGCTCAAATACGTCGTGAATCTGCAAAGTGGCGGAACGCCGAGCAAGACAAACTTGGCCTACTGGGATGGCGATGTGCCATGGGCGTCATCCAAGGATTTGAAGCCCGAGTCGCTTTCTGATACTGAGGACCATATCACGCAGAAAGCGATCGATGATGGCGCCGCGGAACTGGTTGCGGCAGAAACGTTGATGATTGTCGTAAGGGGAATGATTCTTGCGCACACTTTCCCCGTCGTGAAAGCACTCGTGCCGATGGCAATCAATCAAGATCTAAAGGCACTTACGCCAACCGATAGGTTGGCCGCAGATTTCCTTGCGTGGTCACTGCGGGCGACCTCAGTGGAGACGTTCCGCAGAATTGACGAAGCTGGCCACGGGACCAAGGTGCTGCGGATGGAAGCATGGACATCCATTCCATTGCCGATACCGCCTATGGACGAACAGTTGAAAATTGTTGCCATAATCGTTGACAAGTTGACCAATCTCGACACCCTCACCGCCGAAGCCCAACGCGCCATCGACCTCCTCCAGGAACGTCGCACCGCGCTCATTTCCGCCGCTGTCACGGGCAAGATTGATGTCCGGGGCTCAGACACACAGGAGGCCGCATGAGTGACATCAAACTTTTTAAGTTGGTCGGTGACGGCGTCAGCGGCCTGCCGAGCTCGTCGGTGGCGCTGGAGAAGTCGCTCCAGACCTTGATGGAGCAGAACCTGGAAGCCCTGATGGGCATTCGCTTCCTCGAAACAGAGTACTGGACGGGGCTGAAGCACAACGGCCGCATCGACTCGCTCGGTGTCGACGAAAACGGCTGTCCGGTCATCATCGAGTACAAAAGGTCGATGAACCAAAACGTCATGAACCAGGGGCTGTACTATCTGGATTGGCTGCTTGATCACAAGGCGGAGTTCCAACTGCTCGTAATGAACAAGCTGGGCAAGGACGTCGCGGACAAGCTGCACTGGGAAGGTGTGCGGCTCATTTGCGTGGCGGGCGACTACACCAAGTACGACCAGCACGCGGTCCAGCAGATCAGTGCGAGCATCGAGTTGGTGCGCTACGCCCGCTACGGCGAGGATCTGCTCCTGCTGGAGTTGGTGAACACGCGGCCGGCTTCGACCAAAGCCGTCACGACGACCATCGACAAGGCCGCCAAGAGCCTGAAGCTGGACGATGTGCAAGAGGCACTGCGGCAGTTCGTAACGAGCCTTGCCGACGACGTCTCCGAAAACCACCTCAAGCTCTATACGGCCTACCGCCGCATCAAGAACTTCGCGTGCGTGGGTCGGACCAAGGCCGAACTTACCGTATGGGTCAAGGTCGACCCGGGCACAATCACGTTGGAGCCTGGTTTTACCCGCGACGTACGCACCATCGGCCACTGGGGCACCGGCGATCTGGAAATCACGCTCAAGACGATGGCGGACTTGGAGAAGGCCAAGCCGCTGATCGTGCGGAGCTACGAAGCGAGCTGAGCACCAGCCAGGATCGACGCATGAGCCTGCACAAAGAAATCAGCTTCGAGACCGAGATCTGCGAGCACTTGGCCGCCAACGGCTGGCTGTACGCGGATGGCGACGCGGCGCACTACTATCAGGCCCACGCGCTCTTCCCCGCGGACGTGCTGGCGTGGGTGCAGGCGACGCAGCCCAAAGCCTGGGAAGCGCTGGTCAAGAACCACGGCGACAACGCCGGCCCCACGCTGTTTGCGCGCCTTGGCGATCAACTCGACCAGCGCGGCACGCTGGATGTATTGCGGCGCGGCGTCGACATGCTGGGCTTGAAGCAGACGCTGCAACTGGCGCAGTTCAAGCCGGCGCTGGCCATCAACCCGGATATTATCGCGAAATATCAGGCAAACCGGCTGCGCGTGGTGCGGCAGGTGCACTACTCCGTGCACAACGAGAACAGCATCGACCTAGTGCTGTTCCTGAACGGCATCCCGGTGGCGACGGTCGAGCTGAAGACTGATTTTACCCAGAGCATCGGCGACGCCATCGACCAGTACCGCTTTGACCGCCTGCCGCACGTGAAGGGCAAATCGCCGGAGCCGTTGTTGTCGTTTCCGCGTGGTGCGCTTGTGCACTTCGCCGTCAGCAACGCGGAAGTCCACATGACGACCCGGCTGGAGGGGGCCACGACGCAGTTCCTGCCGTTCAACCAGGGCAACGGCGGCGCCAAGGGCAATCCGGTCAATCCCAAAGGCGGGCATCGCACGGCGTACCTGTGGGAGCAGGTATGGGCGCGCGAGAGCTGGCTGGAGATCCTCGGCCGCTACCTCATCACCAAGCGCGACGAGAAGAAGCAGATCCAGAGCATCATCTTCCCGCGCTTTCACCAGCTCGACGTCACGCGCAAGTTGCAGGCGGCGGTGCTGGCCGAGGGCGCGGGCGGCAAGTACCTGGTGCAGCACTCTGCCGGCTCGGGCAAGACCAATTCCATCGCCTGGACCGCGCACTTCCTGGCCGATTTGCACGACGCGGCCAACAAGAAGGTGTTCGACTCCGTGCTGGTGGTGTCGGACCGCAACGTCATCGACGCGCAGTTGCAGGAAGCCATCTTTGACTTCGAGCGCACCAGCGGCGTTGTCGCGACCATCAAGGGCACCGACGGCAGCAAGAGCGGCGAGTTGGCCAAAGCGCTGTCAGGCGACAAGAAGATCGTCGTATGCACCATCCAGACGTTCCCGTTCGCTCTCGATGAAGTGCGCAAGTTGTCGGCGACGCAGGGCAAGCGCTTTGCGGTGATTGCCGATGAGGCACACAGTTCGCAAACCGGAGAAGCTGCCAAGAAGCTGAAGGCCGTGCTGTCGGTGGAAGAGTTGGCGGAGCTGGCCGACGGCGGCGAGGTCAGCACCGAGGACATTCTTGCCGCGCAGATGACGGCGGGGCTGTCAGGCATCACGTTCGTGGCATTCACGGCAACGCCCAAGAACAAGACCATCGAGCTGTTTGGCACGCGGCCCAATCCGACGCAGCCGGCGGGTCCGAGCAACCTGCCCGGGCCGTTCCACGTCTATTCGATGCGTCAGGCCATCGAGGAGAAGTTCATTCTCGACGTGCTGCAGAACTACACGCCGTACAAGCTGGCCTTCAAGCTTGCTCACGCCGGCGCGGAGCTGGATGAAAAGACGGTGGAGCGCAGCGCGGCGCTCAAGGGCATCATGGGCTGGGTGCGGCTGCATCCGTACAACATCAGCCAGAAGGTGCAGATCGTCGTCGAGCACTTCCGCGAACTGGTGGCGCCGCTGCTGAGCGGTCATGGCAAGGCGATGGTCGTGGTGGCGAGCCGGCTGGAAGCGGTGCGCTGGCAACTGGCAATCGACAAGTACATCAAGGAGCGCGGCTACAAGATGCGCACGCTGGTGGCATTCTCTGGCGAGGTGAATGACGCGCAGTCGGGACCGGACGCGTTCACGGAGACCAGTACGGCGCTCAACCCGAACCTGAAAGGCCGCGATATCCGCAAGGCTTTCAACACGGACGAGTACCAGGTGCTGCTGGTGGCCAACAAGTTCCAGACCGGCTTTGACCAGCCGTTGCTGTGCGGCATGTACGTCGACAAGCGGCTGGCGGGCATCCAGGCGGTGCAGACGCTGTCACGGTTGAACCGCGCGCATCCGGGCAAGGACACGACGTACGTGCTGGATTTCGTCAATGACACGGACGACATCCTCGCCGCGTTCAAGACCTATTACACGACGGCGGAGCTGGCTAACACGACGGACCCGAACCTGGTCTTCAACCTGCGCGCCAAGCTGGACGCCGCCGGGCACTATGACGACTTCGAGGTCGAGCGCGTCGTGGAAGTGGAGCTGAAGCCCAACGCCAAGCAGAGCGAGCTGGTGAAGGCGCTGGAGCCGGTGCAGGATCGGCTAATGAAGCGCTACAAGGCGGCGCAGGACGCGCTGAAGGCTGCGACGGCCAAGGATGATGCGACGGCAACTGAAGCGGCGAAGAACGAAATCGCCGCGCTGATTCTGTTCAAGGGCGACATGGGCGCGTTTCTGCGGCTGTACACGTTCTTGTCGCAGATCTTCGACTACGGCAACACGGCGATCGAAAAGCGCGCCATTTTCTACCGCCGGCTGATGCCGCTGCTGGAATTTGGCCGGGAGCGCGAGGGCATCGACCTGTCCAAGGTCGTGCTGACGCATCACAACCTGAAGAACCTGGGCAAGGCGCCGATGCCGCTGGGCACTGGCGACACGCCCAAGCTGGAGCCGATTACCGAGGCCGGTGGCGGGAGCGTGCAGGAGAAGGAAAAGGCCCTGCTGAAAGAGATCATCGCCAAGGTCAACGACTTGTTCGAAGGCGAGCTGACGGACCAGGACAAGCTGGTCTACGTGAACAACGTCATCCTGGGCAAGCTGCTGGAGTCGGAGACGCTGCAGAAGCAAGCGGCGAACAATACCAAGGAGCAGTTCGCCAACTCGCCGGACCTGAGCAAGGAACTGTTGGAGGCCATCATGGGCGCGCTGGATGCGCACACGCTGATGAGCACGCAGGCGCTGAATTCGGCGAAGGTGCGGCACGGGATGAAGGACATTTTGCTGAATCATGCGCGGTTGTGGGAGACGTTGCGGGCTGAGGCTGCGGCCCAGGTGTGAACGAGGCGCGGAATATTTTGCGTAATAAGTGGTGGAGCCGGGAATGGCCGTGGTCCCCGGCTACCCGACGCGTTCTCGGGTGACAACTCGGGCATGCAGCGCGAGGACTCGGACGTCCTTCAACGGGTGGTGCGAATTTGACCATCTTTGGCCTCCCCGTGTCATAGTTGGGGCTCCTTTCCACTGGCATCGCTGTTTTCGAAGGGACGGGAGTGGCTTGAAGAAGTTTTCGCAGCAAGCAATGCGCGGTGAAGAAGGCGTGACGCTCGTCGCGAGCATCGTGCAGTCAATGGGCTTCGTCTGGAGGCCCACCTCGTCGAACGACACGGGCATTGACGGGACGATTGAGGTCCGCGATGCGGAAACTGGTCAGGTGACCAACAGAATCATCCAGGTCCAGATCAAGGCGACCGAACGAGCGCAAGTCGTCGATTCTTACGATCGAGCCAGCTTCCGATGCAGCCGCGACGACATTGAGTACTGGCTCGGCGGGAACACGCCAGTGATTCTGGTTCTTTGCAGCCCCAAGCAGAAAGCGGCATGGTGGCTCGACGTGAAGGCGTACGTCGCGTCGAAGGCGCAGACAAGGCAGACGTGCACGTTTGAATTCCTGAAGCAGCGCGACAAGTTCGACGAAAGCGCCCGTGACAAGCTCGCGCAGTTGGCCCCCTCCGCGTCGGCACCCTACATCGGGCCATCCGTCAAATCGGAGCGACTTTTCTCAAATTTGCTGAGCATCAGGACGCTGCCGGGCAACATCTTTGTCGCTCCGACTCTCAAAGGCGTGCCCAGGAAGCCCGTTTGGCCGTCCGGCGTCTTCGTACCCCGCGACTGGGTTCTGCATGACGGCGCTGTGTACTCGGTCCGCCCTCTCGAACGCAGATTCTGGTCTGGGTTCTGCGACGTCGACGCTGAAGAAGAACACGAAGGTGGGATGCTTTTCGCAACTGACGACGAGCCGCTCCAAAACGTCGGACGGTATCTGTTGCAGCGGTGTTTGGCTGAGTCCACGCACAGGGAATTGCGGCAGTTCAAGATCGGCAACGACTACCTCCTCGCCTTCCGCAAGTTCAGGGACCAAGACGTGCGGACGTGGAAGTACGTGAGCGCGCAGAACCAAACAGTCAGAGACGTCGTCGGGTGCAATATTCGGGCGAACGGCGAGAAACTGTTCCGTCATGTTGCGTTTGTTCCACGGTTTGACCGCATCGGCGACTCCTGGGTGCTAGAAATTTCGCCGACTTACGTCTTTACCACCGACGGCTCGGCAGTGAGTCAGGCAAGCAGCAACTGGACCGCAGGCAAAAAGGCGCTTGAACACAACGAGTCAGTCCGCAACAATGTAATATTTTGGTGGAAATTTCTGAACCGCCAAGACTCCTTGTTCGACGAGACATACCGGCATTTGCGCTTTGGTTCGCTCCTCGGCGTCAGTTCGACTCGGGGGCTCTTTGACGAAGCCTGGCACGAGCCCACGGAGGAAGAAGCGGCGCAGGTTGATCGCGACTCTTCGACGGAGGACCTGTGGAAACTGACCTGACGCGCGTGGCTGTCCTCGATGAACCCGAGCTTGAATTTGGCCAAGGCGGCCGGCATGTTGACCTCCGCACCGGGCTGACGCTCCACGGGCCACTCGCTGACCCGAACGCGACCGCTGAGGAGCTCGGCCCTCTCCGCATCTCAGTGATCGGCACCGGCCAAACGATCGCGGACGCGACCACATGGTTGCAGAAAATGGCACGGGACGGCGCGCCCGCGAAGCCATCGAGGCTGTCGAATCTGTTCATGCCGTTTCCGGGCACGGGACGGGACAGCGGTTTTCGGCGAGAGTTTCAGTTTGATGGGGCGATGGGCGAAATCATGCAGCGCAACCTGCTTCTCCCCGAGAAGGCAACGCGCGAGCAACTGCTGTCAACCATCGACGAAATTGGCGCAGTTGCGCAGCAGGTTTGCGACCGACGGCGCGCTGAAGTCGTCGTCGTCGCGTTGCCGGCGGAATACCTCAACGCCATCAGCGACGAGCACCATCCTCGATTCCGCGGAATCGTCAAGGCACGGCTGATGACAGTTTGTCGGGCCCCAATCCAACTCTTGCTTCCTACGACGTACAACGCCGGCCGAGCGGCCAAACAGAAGAAGCGGCCGCATCTAATCAAACAGTTACAGGACGAGGCGACGCGCGCGTGGAACATCTTCACCGCCCTGTACTACAAGGCAGGCGGCACACCTTGGCGCGTGCCGCGGCGGACGAGCGATTACACATCGTGCGCGATCGGCATCAGTTTCTTTGAGTCGGAAGACGGCTCAGCGATGCACAGCAGCATGGCCCAGATTTTTGACGAGCGCGGGGTCGGCTCCGTCGTCCGGGGCGCTGAGGCCGTTGTCGAAAAGTCCGATCGACGCCCGTACCTGCGAGCGGAAGACGCGCACTCGCTGCTCGAAGACGCGCTCAAGTCGTACCTGCGAATGCATCGGACGATGCCGGCGCGCGTGACGATTCACAAGTCGTCAGAGTTTAGGCCATCCGAAATTGAAGGGTTCAGACAAGCCGCGCTCGACAACCGCGTTCAGATGCTGGAGATGATTTGGATTGGAAACACTGGCATCCGGCTATTCAGGGAAGGCAAGTACCCGCCACTTCGCGGTACGGTTTGGCGCCTCGACGATGACCGCTTGCTGTTCTACACGCGCGGCAGCGTACAGTTTTTTCAGACGTACCCAGGGATGTACGTCCCCAACCCGCTGCTTGTGCGAATCCAACAGGCAGAGCGCCCGGACGACGAGATTCTGCGAGAAATTTTGGCACTTACGAAAATGAATTGGAACAACACGCAGTTTGACAACCGCTCCCCGATCACGCTGAAAGCGTCGCGGTCAGTCGGCGATGTGCTCAAGCATTTGCCGCCCGGCGCCCCCGTCGCGCACGAATACAGGTACTACATGTGACGCGGACCCGCGGGAAATAGAGCTCCGCGACAAGTGCGCGAAGCGAGACAAGGAGCAACCAGTGACAACCTCTTCCCTCACGCTGCCATCGTCAGCCAACGTCCTCCTCTACCAAACCGAGGACGGCCAAACCCACCTCGACGTCACGCTGCTCAACGAGACCGTCTGGTTGTCGCTCTCCCAGCTCACCGACCTGTTCCAGCGCGACAAGTCGGTCATCTCGCGCCACATCAAGAACGTGTTCGATGAAGGCGAACTGACGCCGGTCGCAACTGTTGCATTTTTTGCAACGGTTCAATCTGAAGGCGAGCGGCAGGTCGAGCGGCAGGTCGAGCACTTCAATCTCGACGTCATCATCTCGGTCGGCTACCGCGTCAAATCGCACCGCGGCACACAGTTCCGCATCTGGGCGACGCAGCGGTTGCGCGAGTTCATCGTCAAGGGCTTTCTTCTCGACGACGACCGCTTCAAGCGCGGCGCCGGCAGCAACTACTTTGACGAACTGCTCGCTCGCATCCGTGACATCCGGTCGTCCGAGAAGGCCTTCTGGCGCAAGGTGTTGGAGATCTACGCGACCAGCATCGACTACGACCCGCGGACCGAGCCCACGCGCCGCTTCTTTCAGACCGTGCAGAACAAGATGCACTGGGCCGTGCACGGGCACACCGCCGCGGAGATCATCGCTCAGCGCTCGGATGCTTCGTTGCCAAACATGGGCCTGACGTCGTGGCAGGGCGAGAAGCCGCGCAAGGCGGATGTCGACGTCGCCAAGAACTACCTGAACGCCGAGGAAGTCGAGACGCTGAACCGGATCGTCAACATGTACTTGGAGTTTGCCGAGTTGCAGGCGACGAACAAGAAGCCGATGTACATGGCTGATTGGATCCGCAAGCTGGATGACTTCCTGAAGTTGACGGAGCGCGAGTTGTTGACGCACGTGGGCACGGTGTCCGCAGAGGTCACCAAGGCCAAGGCGACGGCGGAGTTTGAGCAATTTGCGCAAGGGCGGCGAGAGCTGGAAGCGCCGGTGGAGGCGCATTTTGCGGACGCGGTTGGGCGGAGCAAGGCGCTGGAAAAAAGTGGTGGTGCACTGCCGGGATCAGCGCCGACGGTGCGCGGGCGAAAGTAATCTGGGTGGATGCCGTGGCAAGTGCCAGCGGCGAGCGACGGAAGCTCTTGAATATTTCGCGTGATAATTTTCGAGCACCACCGGTGGATCGGCGTGACCACAGATTTCAAAATATGAAGTACGTGACGAAGCCCAGGAACGCGCCGATGAGGATCGACCCAAGGACCAACGCCCCGGTAGTGCCCAACCACATGTCAACCGGGGCGAGAATCAGCCCACAACCCGCCCCACAGAGCATCTGCCAAAGCAAGGCCAACAGCTTGTCGCCGGTGGTCAACTTGGGCTTCGGGGCAACGACCTGCACAACTGGCGCGGGTGGGTCCAAAGCGCCGCGGACTGACCTCGCTTCAGATACGCGCTTGTCATCCGACTCACCGTGGATCTGCAGGAACCGGTCAAGGACTGCCTTCTTGTCGTCGTCGGTCGTGTTCTGCAAGGCCAAGAAGCGAGAGAGAACCGCCGCGTCGTCGTCCAATCGTTGGCGATAGGCAACCCGCGCGGCGCAACATGTGCGCCATCGAGTACACGCGTCGGTTGCGGCATCCCGGTACGGATTGACGCCGCCGATCGCGGCAAGCCCGCACCAAGCCTGAACGTGCACTTCACATGCGGTCGCGGAGTCATTCTGGGCACGGAGTGCCGCGTCCTTGGCTTCTTCCGCGGCGATGTTGAGGCCACCGAGCCCTTGCGCCGTCTTTTCCAACGCGAGCGGTGGAAGCGCAACGTCAACGTGCAGACAGTCGTTCGCCGTGGCCGTCGCGAAAATCGGGTCCGCGCCGGATGCCGGACCCTGGTCCGCTGACGCTGCCGCCGGGCAAAGCAGCGTGGTCACGGTGCCGAACGCGGCGAGCACGATCGACAGCAAACAATGAACTCCGCACCGTCGCCGAAGTTGCATGTGCGTCCGAATGGCTGGTACTTTCTCGCACATGCTGCACCATCCTGCTGACGTGGTGGCGATTCTCCGACGGTTTCGCGCTGCCGACCGGCCACCCGAGAGTCCCAGCCGTCGCGCGTTAATGCTTCAGTAACGCTGCTGCAGCCACAATTCCTGCGAAGTTGGTCAGCGCGACGATGACCGCAACCCAAAGCAGCATCGGTCGAATCTCCCTGCGCACCGCGGCCGCTGCCTGCTCTACGTCGGTGACCGCGCCCGAGCGCTGCACAGTAATCGCCTCGGAGATCTGCGTGACCAGCACGTTTGCCTCCCGGGATGCCCGGTCCAGACTCGCATTCACCAGCTTTTCGGCCTCTTTGCGCGTGTTTTGGACCGCGACCTCGATCTCACGATCCACAAACGTCCCAGCGTGCTGACGCAGGGTAGTGATCGTGTGGTCGATGATCTCGGTCTGGAGCGCCCGCCGATGCTTGGTCAGAAGCGCGTCAAGGTCTGCCCGCGCTTTTTCCACCGTCGCATCCACAAGCGACTGAACATCGGGTGCGCCCAGAAGGCGCTTCGCTCGCTGCTCCACGGTGTCGGTCGTCTCCGCCACCAGCGTTCGAACGTCCGCCGCGCCAAGAATGTGCGGCAGGCGTTTCTCAATGTGTTTGACGGTCTCAAGACCCGCTTCATCCCCGAATCCCATCGCCATTTGCCTCGTAGCTCAAAGGTTTTCGTAGCCCAACCGCACTGCCTCTGCTCCGTACTGCCGCTCAAGACGCAGGACGGTGAAGTGCCCGTGGGCCATGTTCTGGAAGTGATCCATGAACAGCGTGTTGATGAGCGCGCCGCCTGCCGCACCGATGATCGGCACGGCCTGTGCGGCCGCTTTCTCGGAGACCGTGATGCCAAAGCGTGTGGCGATGGTTGCAATCAGCCGGGCAATTGGCGGCGCGCCCGCTTCGGTCAGGCCTTTCTCGGCAATAAATTCAGCAGCTTGACTGACGGAACGAGCGAGCAACGCCCGCGTGGCGAAGTAGCCGGAGTCTGCGGCGTCGTCGCCGGAGGTCCGTCCGCCCATGGCGAAGACCTGCAGGCAGGCGAGGCCAGTCGCGACGTCCCGTACGTCGGCGCCCTCGCTGCGCGCTATGTCGGCGATGGAGCGCAGCATGATCGTTGTACTCACGGGCAGTTCGATCGGGAGTGCAGCCAGGCCGGCAGCGCCGCCAAGAGCCCCGGACACTCCGACGACCAGCATGTGCCAGCGGTCGTTCGGCGGCTCCGGGTTGCCGTCGCTCATCGTATGCACTGCGACCTTGAGCGCCTTGGTCAACGCCGCCTCTGTGGCAATCGTCACTTTTTCGCGCCAGTTGTCTGGCAGCGCCTCGAACCCCTTCTCGATGGGCAGACCAAGCAGATTTGTCGCCTTGGCGGCCAGGCCCGGATTCTCAAGCAAGGTCTTGGCGTGCTTCAGGGTTGCCAGATCCGCCGAAGTCAACATTTTCGATTTGGCCATTTCAGTCTCCTCCTTCCGATGATTGCTCAGAAACACGGCACACGTGACGACTGCGTGCGGCGCAAATGGAGCAAAAGTGCTGATGAAATGCGGCGAGCTGCTGGCGATAGCAGTTGTCGCATCCCGCACTCGGGCGGTCGGCAGACATCGCCTCGCGACCCGGCGCGATGTACGTTCGTGGCCGCACGACCCGGACCGCCCTGAGGCGCACCACGCTGCTCGGCTGCCGCTGCCGACACGAGCGTCCGTGCGTCATGACTCATGGACGCGGCCGTCATCGTCGACAGAAAGCGTGACGGTGGAGTCCCACAAGAAGCCTTTCTTGAAGAGCGTGGCCCGACGATGGGCGATGTACTGGACGACATAGCCCTTGCTCTGGTAGCGGGCCACGGCCGCATTTAGCGCGAATTGCAGGTTTGCGCTGTCGAGCATCTGTCCCAACCCTCCGAGCAGACTCATGATTCCTCCGGTCGCAGATTCGGTGCGACTGCATTCTGGTTCAGCTAAGGCCCCGGTCAACCGCAGGCAACGAGCTGCAAAGCGGGCACTGGCGAAGAGATCCGAGAAGCTTACCCGATTCGTCGCCTCCGCCGTTGACGACATGTTCGCCGGGAAACGCGCGGCCCGTCTTCATCGAGACCGAAGTTGCGGTGTGCTGCTCGGCGTCGGAGCCATGCTGAACACCGGTACCCCGACTTCGTCGTCGCTCATCAGGTCCTCCGCTCGTCCCGGAGCGCGCAGCGCATGCCACATGCGTGACATTCGCAGCGACGTTTGCTCCGTCACCTCGTCAACGTGCAAGCCATGTCGTCTATATCAATCCTGACGACGCAATTGGGATGCTATGGCAGGTTCGCTCCGCTTGTCCAGTCCGCGAAACTACTGCGGATGACGGCGGACCCCATGCGACAATTTGGCGAGCACCTTCGGGCCATGCGGAAGGCGCGCGGCCTGTCGCAGAACGAGTTGGCGGAGCGCGCCGACGTCAATGACAAGTACCTGGGCGAGATCGAACGCGGCGTTGGCAACCCGTCGCTGGAGGTGCTGATGAAGGTCGCCAAGGCGCTCGGCGTCGATCTTGCGACCGTCGTGGGCGATCCGGTGACCCTGCTTGGGCGGACCGACCTTTGTGCCGAACTGCATCGGCACGTGGAGGCGCTGTCGGACGATGAGATGCGCGACATCGTGCGGATGTTCCGGCTGCGCAGCCGTGCGTGAACCCCGCACGAGACCTCACTCCTGAACTTATTTTGCTGATACGGTGCTGGGAATCTCGGTGCTCCGGAAACTTTTCGTGCAAAGAGTCGTCGGTGCCGGCCGTCGTCGGCATATGCCGGTAGACACAGTGTGGCGTGCTGGCTAAGCGTCGTCGTCGAGGGCGTCGAAGACAGGCACTGGCGCAGAAGCTACCGGTGAATGCAGGCATGAACCCGCGAACTCGCAAACCAAAAGGTGCTGGTCCGCCTTGGGCACTGACTTCAAATAGTCGATGCGCACCTCCCTGACCGTATGGTTGAGCTTCTTGCCGAAACCCGTCGCCACCTTCACCGTCAGCAAACGCGTGCGACTTGCCGAATTGCCGCTGCAGTTCGTCGGATATTCTCGCGCGGGAACACAGCAGACCGCCAGCTATGTCAATTCGGTTGGTGCGTACGTGCAATCGCTCGGATTCCTTAACTTCTCGTAAAGAGCTTTGCAGGTATCACAGCCGCTGCGATTGATATGCTCGCCAAATATCCGGTAAAAGGGTGAATCGATTTTGCCAAGGAGTTCCAACACAGCCGTGCCGGTCAGGTTCGCAAGGTCAGCGTCGCCAGTGCCAATGACGGTAAGCTGTGACGTCGTTGGGCACCGCACCTGAAATGCACCGCTTGAATACTTCACGGCTTTGTATTTCTCGATCTCGTCAGTTGACTGTGACAAGACTTCAATTCCGGAAAATATCTCTGCGTCATAGGCCAATAATGGCCCCTGAAAAAGCACAAAGCTGTTTTCAAGTCTAATCATTCCGGCACCAAACTCTCCGCCACGATCAAATGGCTTGGCGGCCACGGCATCACGGATCCTGGAACTGTCTGGGGCCGCCAGAAAATAGCGAAACCTAATGGTCATTTTCTGCGGCAAACGGAGATTCGACATCTTCAGCGTGGTTTGAACGAGCTTCAGCAGACGGCGAGTTCCGAAGCCGCCGTTGACTTCCTCACCCACAAAGATGTCCAATTCCCAAAATCCGTGAGAAACCGCCTCTTCAATGAGTTTCGTCAACCAAGCGCCGAAACGTTTTGACGGACGACGTGCGTGACCCAGACCACCAAAAATTCTTGCTCGTCCCGCTATCTGCGGCGTGGATAGGTTCAAGTGGCAAAAAAAGTCATAGCCACCCCGCAAGAAGAATATGCAGTCATCGAACCAGCGAGCTTCGTTCTCAAGGTCGAATCGGCATTGCATTGAATTAAGCAGAAGGGCGTACTTCAAGAATTCATGTGCGTCCAGGACCACATGTTTGCCGGAAGTTGCTGCCTCGGTTCGCCACAGATGGCTCACCGAGTCGGTTTCCCATGACGCGATGGGTATGTGGCCGCCAAGCTCTCGACGCTTCTCGGCGAGCCCGTTCTGCGTGAGTATTGCACCGCATCGACGGCATTCTTCGGCCAGCAGGGAATTCTTGACTCCACACACGCCAGCATCCAATTCACATTGGCACACTATTGGATTCGCCATTTCTAATCCGAGTTCAGGAGCTGATAGGATGTCGCATGGGGTCCGCCGGCTGAAGTTGCTGACCACATCCAGACCTCCGCCAGCGCCAGACCATCCAGCACGCGCCTGACCGCCAGTTTCGGCGGCACCGCCGCCCCCGTCAAGGGCCGAAGCGGCTCAAAAAGTCGTCATTTTCGGGTGTTCAGGCGCAGCTATGCAACCGCGGCTGGCACGCCAGTCCACACGTCAGCGTTCCCCTGGGGGAACAGCGCCAGGTCGACGCGTTGGGCGTTGGAGCCGGCGTCAGGCGACGATCGCTCGTTGCAGATTATTTCCGATAATATGATGTCGGCGATGTTACCGTCCCGGACTTCTTCCGGAGGTGCCGCGAGCCCTGCCGTAGCGGCGAAGCGACGTCGTCCAGGGCGTCGAAGTCGGCTACTGGCGCAGTAGCTCGTAATCTTCAGGTGTTCAGGCGCAGGCGTGCATTCGCAGCCAGCACGAACTGGTCCCACGCCTACTTCAGAGGTCCGCCGACGAAAGCCAAGCAACAAACAGAACCACGGCGACAACCAGCAGCCCGATTCCTCCAATGCCTTTGAGCAGCCGAACGTAGCCACGCTCGGACATCTTGAAAACCAAATGGTACGGCGACGCAGTTGACGCCCAGCGAATGGTCAGATCCCGGATCTTTTTAGCGTTACAGACGTGGGCGATGGACAGGGATGCGAGCGCCAACAACATCACGATGCCATTTGGAGTGAGCTTCAAATGAAACATTTCAGCTCTTCCGATCGGGTCTCGCTGTGCGATCCGCCAGCTGCTTCAGGTCCACCGGTGCTGCCGGGCAGACCAGCGCACCGCCTGAAGCCGATCATGCCGGGTCCAGTGCGCGTCAAGGGCCAAAACCGCACAGTTTTCACGTGTTCAGGCGTAGCTGCGCACCCGCGGCCGGGCTACGGTCCACACGTTGCTCGTCAGCGCCATCGCTCGACACGTCGACGTCCAGGCATCTACTGGCTGATTATCACGCGTGATACGGTGCTGGCGTCAGCTGATAGGCGCTACGATCGGGTCTCGCTTCGCCATTCACCGCCTCCATACAGCCCCTCCGCCAGCGCCAGACCTTCCAGCACGTGCTTGGCCACCAGTTTCGAGTGCTCCGGCGAGTCCGTCAAGAGCCAGAATGACGTCATTTTCGGGTGTTCAGACGTAGCGGTGCACCCGCGGCTGGCACTCCAGTCCACACGTCGCGCGTCCCTCCGGGCGTCAGTCAGGCTGGATCGCCGACGGCGCCCCGGAAGGCGGTCGGCGCAGAAGGACCGCGCGCGCAAAATCTTTTCGTCTTGCGATTCCAGCCGATGCGAATGCGCAAGCGGACTTCGCCCGTGGTCAGACGACCGGTCGGGACCGCCCTTGACGTCTCCGGGGCGCGCGCCAGAATGCGGTGTAAGCCGACTTGACGTCGACCGAAGGAACGACCGTGACCGATCTGATCGCCGTACAGCGCCTGATCGCGCACGTTGAAAAGCTCAAGGCTGCCCCGCCGGACGAGCGTGCCATCCAAGACCTTATTGCCCTATCGCGTCCCTTTCTCCCGCAAGCGGATCTGGATGCGGCCTACGCTCGGCTGACGTTGAACACGAGCGCACTGCTGTCGTTCATCACCCGTATGGAGAGCCAGCAGCAGCACAACGCGGTGGTCCGAACCGTGATCCCTGACGCCGTCAAGCTGCTCGGGGCGTCGAAAGTCTTTTCGGAGCTTGTTTCGTCCCAGCCAACGAGAACGCCTGAACGGAAGTTCGCGAGATCGCCCACCACGCCCATTCCGCCGCGCATCGAGTACGTGTGTGCCTTGCTGGAAATGCTGGTGGCGCCGGATCTGGTGGAGCTTGTTCGCGAAGTCCTGCGAAAGAACCTTCGATCGCAACCCAGGCTCGAAGACCAAGTTGATTACACTGAGGATTCGGTCAGGCTGCAACTCCAACTCGCATTTTCGGCGTTGGCAGATGCGGTGGAGTCTCATCCATCGGCGAGATGGTTCCTGCCACATGGCTGGCGGCAGCCCGATTCATCGGCACGCGCCGATCTGCGCAAATACGGCACTCCGGATGCGGCCCGAGCAGCCGATGTCGTGGACTGCTTTGAGTCGCTGGCAGTCGAGATACGTGAATTTCGAACAAGGCTTGGCCGTCGCCCAGCTGGAGACACCCCGGCCCGGGGCGTGCCTGCAATTCAGAAAGCCCGGTCCAGCCGCGAGCACTACTCGGCAGCGGTCAAGGCGTACCGCGAGATAATGGCTGCGCCCGGTGCTGCACACGGGTTAGGCCAAGCCGTGCTATGGGACCTTGCGCGTGCACACACGGCCTTCGCGAACCCGTCGGACACCGCATTCTGGCGAGATTCGCCTCCTCCTGCAAATGGTGAGCGAGCGACCGGCCGAGCCGATCAAGTGCCTGACTCGACCCGCCCCCGAGCACGCGAGGCCGCTTGGCCCGACTGGGCAGCGACCGGTGCAACGAAGAAGAAGCCAAAGCGGTTGCTTCCGGATCTCCAGATTTTCGATCGCCCTGAAGCAGATGCGGTCGCGTGGTATGAAGCCAGCCGCGCCGCAACTTTCGATGCGCACCGCTGGCTGGCATGGTGCTTGCTCGTTGCCGAGGACCTCTCGGCCGTGCCGGACTTTTTCGATTCGATTGGGATTGCCGGGAAGCGAGCGCTGCCTGCTCGCGCATCGGACTATGCCAAGAAATTTGTTCAGATTGTCCGTGCCGGTGCGGCCGTGATGGACCAAGACGTGGCGACGTCCTTTCGAAATGGCTCCATTGGGTTCGCACAGGCTGAACTCTGCTTGGATCAATGGAGGGCTACCTCACGCGCCCAGTTTGCACCGTCCGCCGCTGCAACTACGGCGGGTGCCTCAGCGAGTGGCCCCCTGCCTGACCCATCGGCATCCCTCCGGGCGTGGTTGGCTTCCGCACGTTTCTGGCACGGCTTCCTTGAACCCCCCGAAGCGCCGGATCAAGTCCGCTCCGACGCAGCACCGGTGGCCCCCTTACCGGCCGCGGCGAGGGACGTGCAGACGCAGTTCGTCATTCGACTGGGCGAAGCGGACGACGAAGTCCTTGCCGAAATGTATGTCCGCAACCGAAGCGACACGCCGTGGCGCAAGCCGGGCGAAACGCAGGATGACGCCGCGGTGCCGCTTGAACTCCAGGCGCTATTGGATGGCGAGCGACGGGACGCAAGCCAGATGGCCGTCGCCTTGGGCCTTACCGCGTGGAAAGCGGCGGATGTCGAGGAGTTCGCTTGGGTCACACGGCTGCCGGAACTCGTGGAGTCGCTCAAGCGCAAGATTCCGGGGCGTGGAGAGCTCGAAGTCGAGCAGAGGCGAAAACTTCACCGACGGGTCATTTCTGTCGCTGACTTGGACCTACGCGCTACCGCCAAGACGGACTGGTTTGAAATTGACGGGCAACTCCGCGATCACCAAGTCTCCTTGCGCGATTTGGTCCGTGCCACGCGGGCCGGAAAAAACTACGTCCAGGTGGGCGAAGAAGCGCTCGAGTTCAGCGAGGACTTGGCAGAACTGCTTGCGCGCCTCGGGTCCTTCGCCGGCGCGGGGACTGGAGCGGCCGTTCAAGTGCCCGAACTTTGCCTCGCCTCGTTGTTGCAGACCGTTTTGGCTGCCACGTCGCTCGACGCCTGGAAACGGTGGACGGAGAAACTGCGGCAGTCAGAGCAGCTGTCTGTGCCGTTCCACGCCAACCACCGCGTCTTGGAACTCAAGAGCTACCAGCGCGACGGGTATGAATGGCTGGTGCGCATGAGCCACTGGGCTCCCGGTGCCTGCCTGGCCGATGAAATGGGGCTCGGCAAGACACGACAAGTACTGGCGCTGTTGTCGCAACGAGATAGCGCAGGGCCCGCGCTCGTCATCGCACCGGCGTCGGTGTGCGACAAGTGGGCGAAGTTCGATCGGACCCCGCTCCGCGGCCTGCAAGCACTCGAAGGCAAGCAGGCGGTCGCCCCGAAGCTCAAGCCAGCAGCCGGGGATGTCGTCGTCGTCAGCTACGACTTGGCGGTCAACAACGTCGAACAGCTGAAGCAGACCGACTGGGCGACGATTGTGTTCGATGAGGGCCAGTACCTGAAAAATGCGAAGGCGATTCGGACGATTCGCCTCGCCGACTTGCGCGGACGATTTAAGGTCATCGTCTCCGGGACACCGCTTGAGAACAATCTCAGCGAACTCTGGGCCGTTTCACAGTTTTTCGCGCCTGGACTGCTTGGCGACATCACATCGTTCCGGAACCGATTTGCCGACCGGATTGAAGCTGGGGATTTGCAAAGCGCCGAGACGCTCGCCCTTCTGCTTCGGCCATTTGTCTACCGGCGCACAATGAAGGAAGAGCACCCTGACATGCCCCCCTTGCACGAACGTGACGTGCTCATTGAATTCGCCGAACACGAACGTCGCCATTATGACACGCGCCGGAAGTTGGCGGACGCCTTCGTGCGAGAGCGTCTTTCCGGCGTGGCAGAGGCGAACAAGCGAATCCATGCAATGGACTTGCTCCGGCAACTCCGCGAGATCGCCGGGGGGATCGACATGCCGGGTGGACCGCTCCAGACGGCAACCAAGATTCAGCACCTTGTCGACTTGGTGGAGCGTGACCGACGAGAAGGGCGGCACGCGCTGGTGTTCAGCCAGTGGACCCGCAGTCTAGAAAAAGTCGGTTCTACGCTGACGCTCCGTGGCTTGCGCTGGGCGCGGATCGACGGCTCGATGTCTGCAGAGCAACGCCGAAAAGCCATAGACCAGTTCGCTTCGCGGACGGTCGACGTGCTGTTGCTCACGATGGGCGCTGGCAGCGTCGGCATCGACTTGCAGGCGGCATCGCGCGTTTACTTGTTGGATCCGTGGTGGAATCCGCAACGGGAGAAGCAGGCGATCTGTCGCGCGTACCGGCTGGGACAGGTGCAACCCGTCGAGGCGGTCCGGTTGATCGTGAAGGGCACTGTCGAAGAGCGCCTGCGTGAAGTCCATGCCCGGAAGCTGAACCTGTTTGACAGCGTGATGTCGGGCGCAGCGGCGTCGGAACGGTTGACGACGGATGAAATCCTTGAGTTGCTGAAAGCGGTTCCGTCGTCGTAGCGCGGCTTGGGCAGAAGACAAGGAATCGGGCCACCTCCCGCTGATAGATGTCCCGTTGCGGGGCTCGCTTCCCAATTCCCAACGTGCATCGAGCCGAGGCGCAGCACCAGAGCATCCGCAAGTGTACCGGGCCAATGTGCCGCTTCCGCTCACAATCGCGGACGATGCCGTCCTCGGTCGCGCAACCACCAGCTAAGAAACAAGGCCAGCAATCGCCAGCCTTGCCCCTTCACGCCGCACACCTCGCCCGGAACTCGCACTCCTTGCATTGCCAGCCACGTGCTCTCCAAAACGCCCTGTCAACGGCCACACCAACTGCACCACAGTTCGGCCACAAACTAGGTACCACCCCGCGCAAGCGAAGCGAGCGCATGCCCGCGAGGTCGCGCGCAGCGCGAACAAGCGTACCCGCGCTTACACGCACACC
>CAIYWC010000149.1 GCA_903929795.1 uncultured Myxococcales bacterium
CTGGGCGGTCTGCAGCTGGCGGACGTGGCGTTTACATGGAGCTTTTCCACCGGGACGATCTACGACGACCTGAACGCGGTGCGCAACGGCCTGTACGGCCAGGGTCCGCAGGCGTATTTGCAGGACAGCTATCCGCCTGAAATGAGTCATGTTTGGCCGGTCTGGGACGCGGCTGCCATGGCTGGCACGCCGCCGCACAACCTGTTCGTGGTGCCGGGCGAGAAGATGACGACGATCATGCGGTTGATCGCCGGCCAGGTGCAGGACGCCAACATCGTCTCCGGCCCGGTCGACGGCGACCGGCTGTACGAGGGCCTCCAGTACGTCGACTTCCACGTGTTTGGCAGTTTCGACTCGCCGCAGCTGTTTCCGCGTCTGGATTCGGACGGTAACTACCTGAATTATGGGCAGATGATCTGGCCGCCGGATGTCTCCACGACCCAGGCGCCCAGCCGCGCCGAGCGCGTGTCCTACTGGCTGGCAATCCCGCGCAAGGAAGCGTCGCCGCGCAAGGACGGCAAGCCCGCGGGCCTTGTCATCATCGGCCACGGCTACACCGGCAACAAGCTGACGGCGGTGCAATTCGCCGGTTATTTTGCGCGCTACGGCATCGCGACGCTGTGCCTGGAGAACGTCAGCCACGGCTTTGACCTGCTGAACGGCAACGACCTCGTGCTGGCCAAGGCGCTGCTGGACAGCATGGGGCTGACCGGCGTCATCGACGCGCTCTTTCAAAACCGCAGCTGGGATCAGGACTTGGACGGCCTGACCGACTCCGGCGCCGACTTCTGGACCGCATACACCTTCCACACCCGCGACGTCGTGCGCCAGAGCACGGTCGACTACATGCAGCTGATCCGCATCCTGCGCAGCTATGACGGCAGCAAAAAGTGGAGCTTTGACGCCAACAACAACGGCAAGACGGACGACGACATCGCCGGCGACTTTGACGGCGACGGCAAGGTCGACATCGGCGGCAAGGACAGCGTCATCGGCATCACCGGCAGTTCGCTGGGCGGCATGATGTCCGCGATGGTCGGCGGCAGCGAACCGCAGCTCAACACCAGCATTCCGGTCTGCGCCGGCGGCGGCTTGGGCGACGTGGGCATCCGCTCGCTCCAGGGCGGCGTGCGCGAGGCGGTCATCCTGCGCGTGATGGGCCCGCTGTACACGTCCGCGCCGCAGCCCGACGGCAGCGCGATTGTCAACACCGTCATCCCCCGGCTCAACAGCACGGCGCGCATCCAAGTCGCGGTTCTGCCGGCGCAAATCGTCAAGCAGGCCGGCGCGGTGCTCGCGCAGAACCTGACCAATGGCGAATATGACTGCTCGCTGGTGACCAACGGCGTGTTCCGCGTCGGGCTGCCGTCGGACGTGACGCAGGACGGCGCGCAGCAGCACCAGCTGACGTTCTTTGCCGGCAATCCGTTCCAAACGGGCGTCCGCGACGAGGCCAAGGGCAAAGCCTGCACGTTGAAAAATGGCGCCGTGCCGATCCACACGATCTCGGCTTTTGGCAACGACGTGAATTTCACCTACGACAGCCGGCCGCTGGCGTTCAAGACGGGTGACCCGCTGGCGCCGCTTGCCGAAGGCCTGGGCCTGCACCGGGCGCGACCGGAAATGCGTAAATTCATGGGCTTGGCGCAGATGGTGCTGGACCCGGCGGATCCGGCGGTGCTGGCCAAGCAGTTCACGTCGGGTGAGGCGGTGATGGCGAACGGCGAGGTGGTGAACACCCATGGCATCGTGATCACCACGATTGGCGACATGAATGTGCCGGCGTCGACGGGCGCGAGCATTGCGCGCAACCTGGGCAAGATCGACTGGTTCACCCAGCGGCCGGAGTGGCAGAACCGCACGGCGCTGCAGCTGCTGGCGGACACGCACATGCTGGAGGCGGTGAACGTGATTGGCCGCTACCTCACGCCGGCGGGCGCGCCAGTCATGTTTGATATCGAGGACTTGTCCAACTCGGCGACGCTGACGGCGGATCCCGGTGCGATGCCCTACCCGCTCGGCTACGACGGCTACTGGGCGCCGCGGCTGACCACGCCGATGCACAATTTCCTGATCGGCGACGACGGCCACGGCGGCTTGGGCGGCGCGTTTTTCCCGTACGTGCGGCCTGAAGGCAAGCACGACCTGGACTTTCCCGGCGAGCAGATCGACCGCATCACGACGCTCTGCCAGGATCCGGCGACGGCCAACTCCGCGCCATGCAAGGCTTTGGCGGCCGGGACGCCGTTTGACCACGGCTCGCTGGTGCTCGAAGCGATGATCCAGTTCCTCGGCGGCGGCGGCAAGGCGTTCCCGCTGGCAGCGTGCCAGAGCAACTGGACGTGCGCGCCGGTCGCCGGTCAGCTCAACCCAGCCGACGTGCCGTGCGACCGCAGCTGCACCGGGCCGTCCAGCGACGCGCCGTGGCTGAAAAAATGCAGCAACTGCCCGTGAATCAAGCGCTTATGGAGCTTGACAGGCGGCGAGCGCCGCCTTGCAGGTCGTCGTCAAGCACGTGTCCTGGCAGGTTTTGACACCGGCGCAATTGCACGTGCCCATGCACAGCTGCAACTGTAGGTTTTTCTTGGCTTCCGCCGGGCTGGCATCGTGCACGCACGTCCAGACACACGTGGATTGCGCCTGCGGGTCCGTCTGCTTGCAGCCCTGCATGCAGGTCAGAGAAGCAGGGCACGTGGACGTGCCGTTCGGGGCAGTGCACGCCAGCAGGGAGTCGGCGCAGCCGGCGCTTCCGGGGTTGGCCTCGCACTTCATGGCGCCGGCGAACGCGCTTTGTCCGTCCGCGGTCGTTTGGCTCCAACAGGCCGTCATGCAAGCAGATTTCTGGGCATCGGTGCCCGTGTTGCAGACGCTGGAGCAGCTGAGCGCGTCGATGCAGCTCTTGCTTCCGGTTGCGCCACCGGCGAGGCACGTCAGCACCTGTTGCGGGCACGCGCTGAACGCGTCGCTGCCGCCCGCGGCTCCGGTGCAGGCATCAACCGCGGCGTATTCCGTTTGCGCGGTGGGCGACAACGCCGCGTAGCAGGCCGAGACGCACTGGAGCGGATTCGGATCGGTAGCGCACGCCGTCACGCACGGAAAGAAGCTGCCGCACGCCGACACGCCGGTCTTGCCGTCCGCACCGCAGACCGCGATCTTGGTGATGCACTTTTGGCCGATGCAGTCGCCGATGCATTTCGGGTCGGTGGACCCGCTGCACAGGCCGTTGCGGCAAGTGTTTTCGATGCACGCCGAGACGCCGGCGTACTCAGTCGCGACGGTTGCGCTGGCGCCGGTCAGGCACACCGCGTCGCAGCCTGGCGCCCAGCCGCTGGCGGAGCAGCCCTGCGCGACGCAGCCAATGAGCGAGAGGCAATCCGGGTACTTGGCAGGCCCGGTGTCAGCGAGCGCGTCGGTGCCGCTGCCGTCTGCGCTATCCTTGAGGCCGATCGCGTCGGCGCTGCCGTCCTGGCCTATCGCGTCCGCGCCGGCCGTGTCGCCCAAACCGCTGCCGTCGAGCGTGACGTCGCCCACCTGCGTGTAGTCCGTGCTGCCGCCCGACGCGTCGTCGGACCCGCACGCGCTGAGACCGCACACGCCCAAGACTACCCAGATTCTCCACAGCTGCTTCATCACGGCCTCCGTTGTTGCGCCGATGGTGCCGCGGCTGACGGCGGCGCGCAAGTGCGAACCGTCGAACAGGTCCAGCGGCCCAGCGCGTGTGGACCCTGCCGCTGCCGCTGTGTATGCTGCCGGCCGACGCCGCAGCGTCGGGAGGTGCCAGTGGTGCGATTGTGCGGAAAACTTGGGTTGGCGTGGGGCCTTTTCGCGCTCACCGCCTGCGACGACACCGCGGTCAACGCCCCCACCGCGGACATCCTGAGCAGCCCCGGGGACACAGCCAGCGGCACCGACGCGATCGACGACGTCAGCCCCGACAAGGCCGCGTGCCAGGGCTCCGCGCTCGACCCGGCGATGGCGGCTTTTGACAGCCAATGCGCGTTTCTGAGCCAGTGCCCGCACGCCGGCAATTGCTGGTGCGGCGATAGCTGCGCGGCGAACAAGACGGTCTGCGACGCGCAATACTGCAGCAACGCGCACCCGAAGTGCTATTGCGGCACCGGCTGCGATGCGTCCCAGACGATGTGCCAACAGGTGGTCTGCGGCGCGACGCCGCCCGCCAGCTGCGAGGCGCACGACGACTGCGTGTTCAACCCGCAACCGCCGCCCAGCTGGTGCGGCTGCCAGACGATCCCGGGCCACTGCTCATGCGGCAGCGACTGCCAGCCGAACGTCGCGCTCTGCGACGCCAAAACTTGCAAGAATTTTCCGGCCAAGGGCTGCACGGCGAATCCAGCAAGCTTCACAAACTGCTACTGCGACCGCTGCGGCCTGATTGGCCAGTCGGCCAAGTGCTGGTTTGTGCTCTGCCCCGGCGCGGCGCCGTAGCGCGGTCAGGGCGTCTTGGGCGCTTCGCCGACATCGCCGGGCGTCAGAAACAGCGGCACCGTCACCGCGCCCGTCAGGTTCTTGCTGACCGGAAACTTCGCCGCGTCAACCGCCGTGCGGATGCAGGTGAGGAATTTCGGCTCCGTGAACTGCGTTTCCTTCAAGAACAGCTCGCCCAGCGCGGCCTGGCCCGGCTCCGCCGCCGGCTTGATCGAGAATTTCATCAGCATCCGACCGCCCGCTTGCGGCGCGACTTTTTTCAGCTCCGCGTAGCAATCACGCAGCGCCGGGAAGACAGCCTTGATCGCGGCCTCGGCGTCGGCTTCCTGGACGTCGCCTTCCACTTCCAGCTTGCCGTGCGGCTGCGCCGGCGCGTCGGCCGCACCTTGGACATTCTTCAACGTCGGCAGCGCACCCGGCAGCGCGAGCTGTTCCGGCTTGGCCTCGGCCTTGTCAGACAGCCCCTCTTCCGCCTTCACGACCGTCGGCGCCTTGCCTTCGCCTGCGTTGTCGCCGTCCTTGGGCGCGGTTGCCGCGGCTGAGTCCTCGCCAGCTTTGGACTTCTTGCCGCCGCCGACGGCAAACCACAAGCCGACGAGGATTGCCAAAACTGCCACGATAATGCCAATGTGCTTGGGCTGCATGCCGCCTCGCTGTGTGTCGGAAGTGAAGAAATTACAGGTGTTTTTCGATCAGCTGCGCCATCGCCGGCTTGGGCCGACCGCCAAGGATCTGCTCGACCACGCGGCCGCCCTTGAAGACCATCAGCGTCGGGATCGACGAGATCTGGTAGTCGCCCGCGAGGCGCTGGTTCGAATCGACGTCGACCTTGCAGATCTTCGCGCGACCCTGGAAATCGTCGGCAAGCTGCTCGACGAGCGGCGCGATGGCCCGGCACGGCCCGCACCAGGTCGCCCAAAAGTCGATGAGCACGGGCTGAGTAGATTCCAGCACTTCGGACTTGAAGTTGCTCTCGGTCACGACGACGACATTACCAGCCATAGGATTTCCTCCGCGAAAAAAAGGTCCGGACCCGGCCAATCCGCCAAAGCCCGAGGCGACACAGGTTAGGTGGACAAGCGCCCTTGCGCAAGTCTCTCAGGGTGGCGTCTGGTTGCACAAGCCCGGATCTGTAGGTCCCGTGACATGGCAATAATTCTGCGGGCCGCACGCCTGCTTGGTCAGCCAGACCGGCGGGTCCCAGACGAGGTCTGCGGCAGCGTTGGAGCAATTCGCGGCCGTCCCGACGCACGACGCGTAGTATTCCTGTTTGAGAATCGACCCACCGAGCGCGGTGGTGTCGCACTCATACAGGGTTTTCAACACGCCCTGCGTGCCGCATTTGGTGCCCTTCGGCATGAAGTTGCCGGACCCATCGCAGCAGATGGAGCCCGGCACGCAGACCTGAAGCGACGTGCAGACCGCGGACGTGAGGTCCGGGCTGGTGCAGGCTTCCGTCGACTGGCAGTCCTGCGTGTCAACCCACGGACTGTAATAGTAATTCGCCGGGTCGTACGTGCACTGGATGCTGCCGCCGCTGCAGCCGTACGAGACGTCGCGGGTGAGTACCGCCCCGCCGGCCATGTTGTTGGAGCACGAATACTGCGTCTTGTTGGCGCTGGCGCACTGGGCGCCCAAGGGCGCGAACTGGCCCGACGCGGTGCAGCACTGGGTGCCAGGCTCGCACGGCGCGTTGAGGATGCAGTCGGCGGTGTCGCCCGTCGCCACGCACTTTTCGTAGCTCTGGCACGTCTTGACGATCGTGTAGGCGGATTGGCTGAGGTTCGCCGTGTCGGTGGAGCATGTGCCATCCAGGCCGGTGCAGCCGGGGAAGAGCTGGCTGGAGAGGACGGTCTCGACGCCGTTGGCCGAGCTGCACTTGCTGACCGATTTCAGCAAGGCATCCGCGCACTTGGTGCCCTGATCGGCCCAGTCGCCGGCGTTCGTGCAGCAGGCGGCGCCCGGCGCGCAGACGGCCGTGCAGACCGGTGGCGCGTTGTTGACGGGGACCGAGCACAGCTCGTTGAACGCGCAGCTGCCCGCGGCGGTCCAGTTGCCCCAGCTGGGCGTGACGGCGGAGCATTGCGCGGACGTGCCGGAGCAGCCGTTGACGCCGTCGCGCTTGGAGTACGCGCTGCCCTTGGCTGCGGAGGTGCACTGGTATTGCGAGGCGACGGTCGCGCTGCCGCACGCGGTGCCGGTGGGCGCCCATTGACCGTCCGCGCCGCAGCACTGCGCGCCGGGCTTGCAGACCGAAATCAGCGTGCAGGTGCCGGGTTCCGTCGAGATCGGCACGTCGCATTTCTCGGTGGCCTGGCAGTCCTGGGTGACGGTCCATGGCGTGAACCCGGGCGCGCCGTCGCACTTGCCCTGCGCGCCGCAGCTGGCGTATTGGACGCGCGTGATCTGGGAACCGCCGGCGAGATCGCCGGCAGGGCCGTTGAGACAGCCGTATTCAGTGTACAGGGCGGTGTTGCCGCACAGCGTCGCGGTGTCGGCCAAGCCGTGGGTGCAGCTGCCGGCCGTGCACGTGTCGGTCGTGCACGGGTTGCCGTCCTCGCAGCCGATGTCCGAAATGCAGCCGGGCGTGGGCGCGGGCGCGCCGGAGCACGCGGGAAACTGGCTCTTGTCGATGGTGGTCTGGCACAGCGAGCCGTTGGGGCAGGAGGCCACCGGCAGCCATTGGGTCCAGCTGTAGTTGGCGATGTTGCCGCTGCACGCGGAGGTTTGCTTGCCGTCGCAGCCCAGCTCGGCCCGGCGGCCCCAGATGTCCGCGCCTTGGCAGCTGAATTCAAACGCGATCGCGGCATCGGTGCACGGCGACTGGGCGACCTTGGTCGACTGTTTGACGGTGTCGCAGCACACGCCGGACGCGCAGCAGTTGGCGACCGGCGCCGATCCGCACTGGTTGTTCACGCACGTCGCCGCTTTGCACGTGCCGGGCGGCGCGCAGTCCGCGGGATTGTGGCAGCAGCCAGGCACTGGCGTGTGCAGGCATTTGTCGTTGGCGCAGAGGTCCACGGTGCAGACGTCGCTGTCCGCGCAGGTCGTGTCGGTCACGCACTCGGGCACGTAGACTTCGGCGACGTCCGGCACGTCAGGCACATCCGGCACGATGTCGATGGTCTCGGAGACGTCGATCGCGACTTCCGCAGGCACATCAGGCACATCCGTGAGGATGTCGGGCAGCACCGCGTCGGTCTGCGCGTCCGGATGCTGGGTTGGCACGTCGATGTTGATGTCCTGCGGCTGGAAATACAGCACGTCGTTGTCCGTGCTGGCCGCTGGCGTCGTGCCGCATGCCGCAAGCAGCACGCCCAGGAGCACTGGCAAGGCAAGACTCGGATTCTCGTGCATCTTTTGGCCCCACCGCGCCACGCAGGCCTCCATGTTGACTCTGGTAGTGTGCGGATCGCGAGGCCGGGATGCAAGCGAAGCCGCTATTCCCACCTGCGCACGTCCATCGCGCGGCATGCGCTGACAAACGCTTGGAGCGCGTCGATCGCCTGGCCTTCCAGCGTGGCACGGCAGTAGAAATAGCGGGCGCTGTCGGGCTTCCAGACGCCGGCGACGATGTAGCGCACGTCGCCCGAGCGCGCGACGATGACGCGGCCGAATTTGCCAATCGGCTCGTCGCTGTCGACAGACTGAACGGGCAGCGCGCTGACTTCCACTTTGTCGAACGATTTTGCCCAGTCTTTCGGCGCACATCGCCCATCGCACGCGGATCCAAACGCGATCGACGTCGCTGCGCCCAAGTCGGCGTCCGGCGGCGGCTTGAGCATCCCCGGCGCGTCGCCCATCACCCAGGACTCCGGCACCAGCGCAACCACGCGATTTTTCGCGTCAAACTGCGGCGCAAACTTCAGCTTCGCCACCAGCTGCGACGGCACGCGACCGTTGACCGCCGGCAGGGTGCGCGCGCGGATGTCTGTGAATTCCGCCTCGGGGTCGAGCCCGGCCAGCGTCCCCGTCACTTCGGCCGGCAGCTGCGACGACGGCGCGAGTTGCCTGGCGCCATCCGCAGCGCGTTTTTGGCATGCGAACGCCGTCAGCACGGCCAAGACAAAGAGCAGCGGGCGCAGGCGCATCGGGACCTCCGGCTGAAGGTTGGCATGCAGCTTGCGTCCCGTCCACTGCCGCCGCCCACGCGAACGTGCTACCGTGGCGGGAGGCGGGAGAAAGCGCCGATGGACCTGCCGATGCCCGACTTCCAGCCCGCGCCGCCGTCCGACCACGCGCGCCTGCTGCCCGTGTACGCGCACGAGCGCGAGCTGCTGGACGCGCTCAAGCATCACCCTGTCGTCATCGTGGAAGGGCCGACCGGTTCGGGCAAGACCACGCAAATTCCGCAGATGCTGCTGCGCGCCGGCATCCAGGGCCGCATCGGCATGACGCAGCCGCGCCGCATCGCGGCGGTTTCGGTGGCCTGGCGCATCGCGGAGGAGCAAAATGTCGCGGTCGGCGACGAGGTGGGCTTCGCGATCCGCTTTGACGATCGCACCGGCCCAAAGACGCGGATCAAGGTGATGACGGACGGCATCCTGCTGCAGGAAGCCCAGCGCGATCGCATGCTTTCGGACTACGACGTCATCATCATCGACGAGGCGCATGAGCGCAGCCTGAACATCGACTTCGCGCTGGGGTTGCTGCACGGGCTGCTGAAAATCCGCCATGACCTGCGCGTGGTCGTGAGCTCGGCGACGCTGCAGCCGGAGACATTCATCAATTTTTTCGGTAACTTGGGCGAGGACGTGCCAGTGGTGCAGATCAACGCCCGGCCATTTCCCGTCGACATCGTCTGGCGGCCGACCGAGCGCCAGGGCCCCGAGGACCTGCCCGAAGCCGTGGCGCGCGAAGTGGCGGCGATTCACCGCTCGCGCGCGCCCGGCCATGTGCTGTGTTTCATGCCGGGCGAGGACGCCATCAAGCGCACGGCGACCGCGATCCAGCGGCACCTGCCGGCGAACCGCGGCGGGGAGCGCGATCTCGTGGTGCTGCCGCTGTACGGCGCGCTGACCCGCGAGGACCAGGAGCGCGTGTTTGAGCCGTTCGCGGGCCAGCGCAAGGTCATCGTGGCGACGAACATCGCGGAAACCTCCATTACCATTGACGATGTGCGCTTTGTGATCGACTGCGGCACGGCCAAGGTGCCGCGGTTCTCGGCGCGGACGGGCATCCTGGCGCTGCGCGAGGAGGGGATCCCGCAGGCGTCCGCGGACCAACGGCTGGGGCGCGCGGGGCGAACGGCGCCGGGGGCGTGCATTCGCCTGTATTCCGAGCGCGACTACAACAGCCGGCCGCGCTTTGGCGACGAGGAGATCGTGCGGCTGGACCTGTCCGAGGTCGTGCTGCGGCTGTGCGGGCTGGGCTTCACCCAGGTCGAGGACTTCGCGTTTCCGACACCGCCCACACGCGCGCGCCTGCACGCGGCGCTGGACGAGCTGCTGCGGCTGGGAGCAATCGATCGCGAGCGCACCGTCACGGCGATCGGCAAGGAGCTGCTGCGGTTGCCGCTGACGCCGCAGCTGGCGCGCTGTGCCGTGGAAGCCGCGATGCGCTGGCCCGAGGCGCTGGCGGACGTGCTGGCCGCCGTGGCGCTGCTATCGGGACGCTCGCCGCTGCAGTTTCCGCAGGGCCACGAGGAGGCGGCACGCCAGGCCCACGCGCGCTTTGCCGAGCCGATGGGCGACGTGGCCGTCATGGTTTCGCTGTACAAGGCGTGGCGCGCGGCGGCGGATCCGCCAGCGTTTGCCCGCAAGTGGTACGTGGACCAGCACACGCTGGCGTTTGCCCAGAACGCCCACGAGCAGCTGACGGATTTGGCGCTCGAGCTCCATTGGGAAGTTGGGCAAGGCGCGCCGTACGAGCTGCTGGCGCGATCGCTGGCGGCAGGTTTTTCGCACCAAATCCTCGCCAACCGCGGGCGCTTTTTTGAAGGCGTGGGCGAGGAGCGGTTCTACGCGCATCCCGGCAGCGTGCTCTACGCGCAGCCGCCGCGCTACGCGGTGGCGACCGAGCTGGTGGTGTCCAACCGCGCGTATGCACGGCAACTTTCGCCGGTGCGGCCGTCGTGGATCGTGGAGCTGCGCCCGGATCTGGCGGCACGCTGGCACCTGAAATCGGACCGCGTGGAGGAGAAAAAGCCCGCCGCGGAGGCGCCGGCCCCGGTGGTCAAGCAGACGCAGCTCGTTCTGGGCGGCGTCACGCTGCCGATTGACTGGAAAAAGCACAAGCCGTCGCTGGAAATTCCCCAGCGTTCAGTGGAGCAAATCGTGCTGTCGGGCGAGCAGCCGCCGCCGGAAGCGCGGCGATGGACCGCGGGCGTGCGCGTGGGCGACCTGCTGTTTGGCCAGGGGACGCCGCTGCAAGCGCTGCTGCTACAGCTGCCGACCATGGCGCTGCCGCCCGCCGGCGTGAAGCTGACGTGCCCGGTGCCCGAGGGCGCGCTGCTGGAGATCGACCGCAATTTACACACGATTGAGCGACACTTGGCCGATCTGTTGACGCCGGCGCAAGGCGGCCAGCGCCGTCCGGGCTGGGTGACGCTGGTGGGCAACGGCGCGGGCGGATTTTGGTTCGAGGTGATTACCGACTGGCGCGAAGCAGTTGAAACAACAGCAGTTTCCCTGGAAGCCCTGGCCGATGATCTGGACGATTCCGACCCGCTGCGGCCTGATGTGCTGGCCCGGCAGGCGACGGTGGAGGACGTGGCGCGGACGTGGGAGGTCAAGCGGCGGTAGGCCTCATGCGAGAACAAGGCGATGACGTCCCAGCCGTGTGTCGCCGGGCGTATCGCGCAGCGGGCGGACTTGGCGACCAAACGACAAGCGTCCCGCCAAACGGGTTAGCGCTGTACGGCGCCTGCGCGTCACCGCACGCAGCGGACGGCCTCGCCGGCGTCGGTGTAGCCGGTGTAGCCCAGGTAGCTCTTGCCCGGATTGCTGAGATCGTTGCCAAAAGCGGTGAACCAGAGCTTTGTCGGGTCGGCGGCGTACGGCGTGCTGGAGAAGCAATCGATGTTGTACAGGTTGCCGAACGCCGTCAAGTCGAGCGGTGGCGCGTGGCTGCGGTCGGCCAACCACTCGATTTCACGCTGGGTCGGCAAGCGCCAGCCGGACTTGCCCAGTAGATTGGAGTTGGCGCAGAAGTTGGCGGCGTCGCCGGGTTGATAGTAGGTCCAGAAGTCGGTGGCCCACTCGACTTGCAGGACATTGTCAAACGTGCTGCCCTGGTAGACATACGCGGAAGCAAAGCGTTTTTGGATCGGCGCGATGCCGCCGCCGCCGCGTACGCAGCGCACGCGCCCGGGGCCGGCTCCCGGCCAGAAACCACCGGTCTCGCCGATGCTCCACACGGCGCCAGGGCCATCGTCGGTGCCAACCGGATGCACGGTCGCGGTCCAGAACACCTTGGAAACGCTGGTGAAATAGTTGGGATCGACCGGCGGTGAGGCGCGGGCAAAGTCCGTGAGCGAATCGAGTTCAACGAGCGTTGGCAGCCGCCAGTCGGTCTTGCCGCCGAGGATGAGGCTGTCGCAGTAGGCGCGCGCCGTGGGCAAGTCGACGTCCGCGCCATTGTGGTCTTTTTGCCACACCAAGTGCGTCTGGCTGTCGCTGACTGTGCCGTCGCCGTTGCTGGTGTAGACGCCGGTAGGCGAAGTGGCGCGGTTGCCCCACGCGGGGTATTCGTACACGCACAGGCTGCGCAACTTGCCGTTGTCGTTGAGGGTCGTCAGCGTCGTGTTGACCGTGCACGCGCACGCGCCCGCGGCGCAGAAGCCGCCGATTTGGCAATTCGCGCCGTCCGCGACCGGCGTGTGGTTGCAGCCGCCGCCGCCACAGGAGTCGGTCGTGCAGTCGTTGCCGTCGTCGCAGCCGCCGACGCAGAGCGCGTCCGAGACGCAGCGGATCGGATCGGTCGGACCGTCGGGCAAGAAGAACGCGCCGCCGGAATTGAAGCCGATGCCCCAGTAGTTCGAAGTGCCCGCCTCGGGCGTGGTGCTCCAGAACCCGCTGCCGTTGCCGCTGGGGAAAGCGATGGGATCGTATTGCGGGTTGGGCACGCTGCGGTCGTCCAGCCACGTGAGCTCGCGGATGTTGGGCATGCGCCAGCCGGTGAAGCCGCCGATTTGCCTGCCGTTGCAGTAGGACTCGGCCGAGCCGACAGTGCCGTAACCCTGCGAATAGACTTCCCACGTCACGCCCAGCGCGTTGTCCTTGGCGACGCCGCTGGGTGCGGTCGTGATGTCATAGCGCGAGAGGAGCGGCAGCAAGCCGTCGCCGCCGCGGACGCACCGCACGCGCTGGGGCGTGGATTGCACCGAAAGCGAGCCGCTCGTGCCGATGCCGGCCGCCCAGTGCAGACCAGCCGCGCCCCAATCATCGTCAAATCCATGCACTGTGCTGCTCCAGAAGATGTGCACCGCGTCGTGAAACTTGGTCGCGTCCGTCGCCGGACCATACGCCCCATAGTCCACCGTGGATTCCAGCTCCGGCAGCGACGGCAGCCGCCAGTCGGCCTTGCCGCCCAGCGTCAGCGCGTCGCAGTAGACTTGCGCGGTCGCAACGTCCATGTCCATGCCGGGCGGATTCTGCTGCCAGGTCAGGAGCGTCTGGCTGTCGCTGACCGTGCCGTTGCCGTTGTCGGTGTAATAGCCCTGGGGTGAGACGGGCCGGTTGCCCCAGACCGGGTATTCGTTGACGCACAAGGTGCGGATGGTGCCGTCGTCATTGATCGGCGTGCTGGTCGTCCCCTTGATGCAGAGGCACGTGCCTGCTTCGCAGATGCCGCCGATTTGGCAGCCGCTGCCGTCATCGGCTAAGCCATGCGCGCACGTGCCGTCCGGGTTCAAGTTGTCGGTGGTGCACGGGTTGTTGTCGTCGCAGGTGGGCGGCGGCGTGTAGGTCTTCACGCAGCGCAGGCCGAAGTTGCCGTCGGCGGAGGACGGTACGTCGCTGTTGCGACCGCCCGCACGCAGGTTGACAGCGGCGTAGTCAAAGCTGCCTCCACGATGAACCCGGGCGGAGGCGCTCGTGGCATTCACCGGGTCGGTGCTTGGCGAGCCGGTGTAGTACGCGAAATCGTACCAATCTCGCGTCCACTCCCAGACATTGCCGGCCATGTCATGCAGGCCGTAGGGGCTGTCCCCGGCCGAGAGCGAGCCCACCGCCGCTGTGCTCCCGGTGCTAAACACCGCATCGCTCGCGGTCGGCGCAGACTCGCCCCACGGGTACGTCCGCATCGCCGCCGCGCACGCCGAATCCGCAGCGGCACTGCCATTCTTCGCGCAACTGCCGCGCGCCGCCATCTCCCACTGCGCTTCGGTCGGCAAGTCGTAGCCAGTGCCGCGCCACGTGCAATACGCCTCCGCTTGGTCCCAGCTGACGTAGTTCACCGGGTTGTCAGGAAACCCGGGATACGTCGCGGGCGTCGCCGGCGACTGCGCGCCCGGCACCGTACACACGCCCGCATCCACGCACGCTTTGTACTGCGCGACCGTGGTTTCTGTCAGGTCCATGTAGTACGCCGACAGCGTCACCTTGTGCTGTGGGCTCTCGGCGGGCGTGCACTGGCTGTCCTTGACGGTGTTGCAGCCCATCCAAAACGTGTCGGCGGGGATGAAGGCCATTCCGGGCGGCGCGCTGAAGCACAGGCCGTCGCCGCCGCAAGCGCCGCTCGCGCACGCGGTGCCGCTCGCGGCCGGAGCATGCACGCAGCCCTTGGCCGGATCGCAGCTGTCGGTGGTGCACAAGTTGGCGTCGTCGCAGGTGCTGCCCGGGACCGCGGCGTGGGTGCAGCCGCTCGCATGGTCGCAGCTGTCGGTGGTGCACGGGTTGGCGTCGTCGCAGCTGGTGGCCGCGCCGGGCAGGCACGCGTCGCCGCTGCATTCGTCGCCCACTGTGCACGCGTCGCCGTCCGTGCACGTCGCGCTGTTGGCCAAGTGCTGGCAACCGATGGCTTTGTCGCAGCTGTCGGTCGTACACGGGTTGGCGTCGTCGCAGGTGCTGACCGGGACAGCAGAGTAGGTGCAGCCGCTGGCTTTGTCGCAGCTGTCGGTCGTGCACGGGTTGGCGTCGTCGCAGCTGGTGGCCGCGCCGGGCAGGCACGCGTCGCCGCTGCAGCTGTCGCCCACTGTGCAGGCGTCGCCGTCCGTGCACGTCGCGCTGTTGGCCAAGTGCTGGCAGCCGCTGGCTTTATTGCAGCTGTCGGTCGTGCACGGGTTGGCGTCGTCGCAGCTGGTGGCCGCGCCGGGCAGGCACGCGCCGCCGCTGCAGCTGTCGCCCACGGTGCACGCGTCGCCGTCCGTGCACGTCGCGCTGTTGGC
>CAIYWC010000150.1 GCA_903929795.1 uncultured Myxococcales bacterium
CAAGAACGGCAAGATCGTGAACGCGGTCGTAGTCGCTGAAAATCCGACGTTTCTCTGTCTGGAGCATTGGGGCGAGCAGCGCGCCGTGGGCCGCGATCGCGTGCAGAGCGTGACGCGTTTGCCGATCAGCTGCTGTTCACCGACAAGACGGTGCTGTGCGGCAAGCTGCTGAATTCCGACCCGACGTCGCGGTATTACGACATCGTGGTGCCTGGCGGGAGCGGCACGCACACGGCGCTCAAGTCCTTGGTGGCCTTGGCGTTTCGCGCGGGCAAGGAGATCCTTGACGCGCCGTGCCCGGCCGGGAATTCGCGCTGAGGACCTGCTGGAGCTGCCCGAGCCCGCAAGCCGGCAGCCGTCGGCGGTCGCTCACCCAAAATGGCAGACGTAATGCAGCGGCGCCTCGGTGCGGACGACGAAGTGGCCGCCGGCGTCCACCGCCCAGCTTTGGCCGGCGCCATACGCGATTTCAGGTCCGCCGTTGATCGTGACAAACGCCGTGCCGTCAATGACTTCCATGACCTCCCGCGTCGTGAGGTCAAAGCGCAGCGTGCTTGGGAAGATCACGCCGACGGACTTGCGGCTGCCGTCGGACAACGTAACGGTGTGGGAGACGCATTTGCCGTCGAAGAAGACGTTGGCTTTTTTGGCGACGCTGACTTGATTGAACTGCATAGGGCTCCTCGCGGCGGGTGCGCGTGCGGGCGCAGCTTAGCGTGTTTTTGCCACCGCGCCATGGCGGCGGTTACGGCGCCAGCTGCGCGACGACCACGTGGTCATCCTCGATCCAGGCGGCGATGGGCGCGCCGTTCGCGGTCACCGCCAGCGCCGGATAGAACGCGTGGCCGCGGCTGTCGCGGTTCAGCAGCCCCAGATCCACCCAGGCCGTGCCATCCCAGCGTGCGACGCGCACCTGCGACGGCGCGGCGATGGACCGGAACACGTCGGAATCCGGCGGCAGAAGCCCGGTCGTCGCGGTGGCCTGCTCCGTCGCAACGATCGGCCTGCCTTGGCCATCGGCCACAAGCGCAACGTGGAAGTACAGCGTCCCCGGCTCCGGTGGCAGCGGCGGCAGCACCTTCCAGGTGCCGGCAAAAGTGGCCATGTGCAACTGTTCGTCGGTGCCGATCCACGCCACAAACGGGTTGCCGTTCTTGTCCGCAGCCGCTGCCAGCTGCTCGCCGATCCCGCGCTGGGCGCTCGCAACTGCGTGAGCTTCCGGGCCAGGATTGCCCACGTCGCTCCACGCCGCGCCCGACCAGCGCCGCGCCGCGATCCGCCCGTCCTCCAGCGTCACCAGCAGCGGCCCGGCGACCGGCGACAGCAGCACTGGATCCACTGTCTCCGGGTCCGCCAGCGGCGTCCAGCCCGTCAGCGCCGGCGCCCACGCGCCTTGCCAATAGCGCAGGACCTGCGGCTGCAGCCCCAGCGCTTGCGCCGGCGAGCCCGGTTGCATCAGCGTCATCGCGGCCGCCAGCATCGGCGCCCCGGTCTGGTCGATGGCGACATTGGGCCGCCCCGGCGACGCCGATGCAGGCAGCTTGGCGAGCGGCCCGGGAATCGAGCCGATGTTGACGAGCAGGGTCGCCGATGGCCCAACGCCAGTACGCAGCCCGAGCACGAGCGTGTCCTGAGCGTCGTACAGCACTGCGGGCGTCGGCGCGGCGGGCGCCCCCGGAGCGACGTGCCACGCGTTGGCGTGCCACAGCTGGCAGGTGACCGCGCCCCAGCAGGCCGTCACGTCGCCCGACGCCGCGGCCGCCAGCGCCACACGCCCCCACGTCAGCCCGGAACCGCCCAGGCCGTTGGGCGTCGTCAGCGCCGCGGTGCCCAGCAGCGGCCACGGCGCGTTCGGGTCGAGCACCACGACGCGCAGCTGGCTCGTCGCGGTCAGCGCGCCGTCGCTCGTCGTCAGCGTCACGTCGTAGCTGCCCGGCACCGCCGTCGCGTCGGCGGTCACGTTCAACGTGCTTTCGCTGACCAGCGCACTCCCGGTGGCCGTCACGATCACGCCCGGCGGCGCGCCGCTGGCCACAACCGTCGGGTGATGCGTTCCGGTCGGATCGCTAAAACCGGGCTGCACCGACGCCCCCTGGGCCGGCCCGCCGGGGACCAGCCACAGCTCGCGCGGCGTCACCGTCGCCGTGAGCGCCGGGCTCGGCACTGCCACCACCGCCGCGTTGACCTGGGCCGCCAGGGCGTGTACCACGCGGCCGCTCACCGCTGTCACCGTCGCTGGTACGCCTTGGCCCAGCGGCGCGCCCGCATCCGCGCGCAAGTGCAGCGTCGTCGTCGCCGCCACGCCCGGCGTCAGCGTCACCACCGGCGGGTCGAACACCGGCAGCGGGCTGTCGTCGTTGTTCAGCACCAGCGCCACTTCGCCCGTGAACGCGCCGATCGGCGTCACCTGCAGCGGCACCAGCGTTTCGCCACCGGCCGGCACATCGGCGAAGGAGTCGGCCACCTCGACCGAAAAATCCGCCTGCCACGGCTCCTGGACCGTCACAGCCGTCGTCGCCGTGTGGGCAAACTGCGCCGTCGTCGCGTGCACGGTGAGCGGGAAATTGGCGAATGGCGCACTCCATGGCACATGCAGCCGCAGCACCGTCCCGCCGATGCCATTTGCCGCGGTTTTCGCCGACAGCGACGGCACGAATTCCGCCTGCCAGTCCGCCGGCAGGCCTTCTAGCGTGAACGTCGGCGTCACGCCGGGCGTGTTGACGTTCAGCACGACCAGCTGGCCGGGAAAGATCGGCGCGGGCGGGAGGCTCAGCGTCACGTAGAACTCGCCGCTCGCCGTTTCGGCAGGCACGCTGTCGCCTTGGGCATCGGCGACGTCCAATGCAGCGTCCGGGCTTGTCGTCGCCGGAGATGCGCAGCCCGCGAGCCACAGAACCAGTGGAAAAATCCTTGATTTCATTGGCAGATCGCCGACGCGCCCGAGGCGATGCAGGTGGTGAAGCCGAGCTCCTTGCAGTCGACGTAATGTAACTCGCCGCCGTAGCAGTAGATTGCGGTGCTGTCCGCGCACATGCCGACTACGCCGATGGCCAAGCCCGGGCACAAGGAGCCGGAGGTATCGTCCGGATTGGGATCGGCGCAGAGCGCTCCGCTGCCATGGTCGATGCAGGTGTCGCCGATGTCGCTGCACCAGTACTTGGCGCTGGCCGCGGAACTGGGCGTGGCGCCTGGACAAACGGCCGCGTCGCCTTCGCAGTGGCTCTGCTGGCTGCATGCGTAGGCCGGCATGCCGTGGTGGCTGTTGCTGACGTTGGCGTACGCCACGTTCATGGCATCGCAGTTGGTGCCGGCGGCCGCGACAAAAGCCTGGCGATCCGGGTCATTGGGATCGACGGTCTGCAGGAATTTGACGCAGCCCGCGATCGGGTCACCTGTGCCCCAGCAGCTTTCCATGGCCACGCAGGCGCTGACGAGCGATCCGGTCGGCGTTGAGGTGGGATAGCCGAAGAGCCCCGGTGTGGGCGTCGGCGGCGGATCGGCGGTCAGCCCGAGCGTCACCGGCACCGCGTAGACGTGTTCGTGGTACGCCGGCCCTTCGCCTGGATCCGGCTGCCGCGAATTCACGATGAAAAACCCGAGGTACTGGCCCGCGCCCTGCGGCAGTAGAAACGCCAGGTGTTGGTCCACGCCGCAGCTCCCGTCGCGGCACGGACTCGGCAGGTCGTAGCGCTTCAGCTGCTTGTTCAGGTCGATGTCCACAAGCTTGTCGCCCACCGCCATCAGCGTGTCGAACTTCTCATGGACCGCATATCCACCGGGCGGCACCTGGCCACCGCCCGCGCCGAGCGTGAATCCCGTCAGCGCGTGGTTCTCGATGCCCAAAGCCAGCATGTTCGTGCGGTCGGACGTCGTGTAGACATAGCCCCAGGTCGTCATGTTCTGGCCGACCGGGTTGCCAGAAGCCGAAAAAGCCGGTGGCAGCGGCTCGTTGGCCGAGACGACCCACGAAAGCCCCGTTGCGTCCACCTGAATGTTAACGAGATCACCGCTTGCCAGCGTGCAGTACGACCCGAGCGCAGTGCCCGCCGGATTGGCCATGAACGGCGGGCAGGACGTCTTGGCGGGAATTTGCGACAGCGGCACGACGAGGTACTGCGACCCGCCGAAGCGATAGTGATTGATTTCATAGCCGTTCTGGGTGTAGGTCGGCGCCACGGCGATGAGATCCGCGCCGCGCCCGGCGAAGTGGCCGTAGAATTCCTTGCCGTCCAGCGCGGTGTTGGCCACCCATTTGTCGGTCTTTACGTCAAACTGCTGCAGGTGGAAATAGCCGTACGTCTGGCCACCGGCGCCGACGCGCGCGCCGGCGGTCTCGACGACCACCGCGCCCAGTGCCGCGTGCACGCCGGCGACGTACTTGAGCTCCGGGTCCGCGGCGAACAAAAGGGGATGCTGCGTCCAGGTCGCGCCGCTGTCTTCGCTGACCAAGAGCTCGAAAGCCGCGCCGCCGCCGGCGGAAGTGACCGTGCTGTTGCAGTCCTCGCACGTGCTGTCGATGTGGGTGATGGTCACGTTGGCGTCGCCGGTGGCGAGCAGCGCGATGATGCGCTTGTCGTCCTGCACCGCGTCCACGATGTTGATGCGGGTGACCGATTGCGCGCTCGAGCTGTAGCTGGGGGCGGTGTAGACCTCGACGCCGCCGCTGGCGAGATCGACCGGCGCTTCCGTGCCGGAGGAGCTGCTGCCGCAGCCAAAGCTCCCGAAAATTCCGACAATTGCCGCGAAAAAGCCCAAGCCAGTGCGCACGGTTCCTGTGATCCGCATTCAAACTCCGCAAAGCTGCGTGCCGCAGAAAGCTTGTCGCAGCGACCGGCGGGCGTCAACTGCGCGTGCTTTTTCGACGCGGCGCGCTTGCCGTGATGCCAGTGCGAAACCATGGAATATTCCGGAATAATTCGACCACCCAAGCCTACGGCGGGCGCGAACGGCTACTGCGTCGGCGTCGGGCTGGCGGGCAGCAGCGGCACCTGCTTGGGCCGGTATTGGTGCAGAATTGCACGGATTTGCTCGATCCACGGATCGCGCTCGCCGCCCGCAGCCTGCGCATCGCGCAGCACCGGTTGCAGCGTGTCCAGCGCCTGGTCCTCGAGCCTGGCCGCCAGGCCGTCCAGCACTTCGAACAGCTTGTCCTGCCCGGGCGCTTCCAGATTGCCCGGCAGCGGCGCGTTGCGCATCGCGCTCGCCAGGTGCAGCAGCAGGTTCGCCCGACAAAATGCCGCCGCGTGCGTCCCTTGCGCCCGACCACGGCTTGGCACAAGCTCGCGCTGCCCCGGAGGCCGCCGATGCCGCGCCCGATTGCCGCGATTCCCAGTCTGGATGCCTGGTTGCAGCGCGGAACGCACCGCGAGCAGTTGGGCCACCGCCTGTTTGTGCTGGACGTCGGGCCGCGCACGGCGCCGCCACTTGTGCTGTTGCACGGATTTCCGAGTGCTTCCTATGACTTCTGGCGCGTTTTGCCGACCCTGGCGCGCGAAAGGCGGGTGATTGTCCACGACCACCCGGGCCTGGGCTTGTCTGCCAAGCCGCGCGCGTACGGGTATTCCATCGTCGACCAGACCGCGCACGCGCTCGCGCTCTGGCGGCAGCTGGGCCTGACGCAGGTCGACGTGCTGGCTCATGATTACGGCTGCAGCATCGCGACCGAGCTGATGTTTCGCCGCGCGCACCGCGACCTGCCGCTGGCCGTCCGCAGCTTTACGTTGGTGAATTCCGGGCTGTATTACGCCATGGCGGGCCTGCGCCCGGTGCAGCACCTGCTGCGGCTGCACTGCACGCGGCCGCTAGCGTCCCGGCTGGGCGCGCGGTGGCTGTACAAGCGCGCCATGCGGCAGCTGTGGTGCACGCCGGGCGCGGAACTCGACGCGGAGCTGGACGTGCTCTGGCAGATGACGGCGCGCGACGGCGGCAAGGTCGCGCTGGGCTGGGTGTCGGAGTACCTGGAAGAGCGGCGCGTGCTGTATACGGCGCGCTGGAACGAAGGTATTCGCCGCCTGGACGCGCCGGCGCACGTGCTGTGGGGCGACCGCGATCCGGTGGGCGTGCCGGCGATTGCGCTGCGCCTGCACGAGGAACTGCCAAATGCGCGGCTGACGTGGCTGCCGGGCGTCGGTCATTACCCAATGCTGGAGGCGCCGGAGGCTTTTGCTGACGCGGCGCTGCACTTCCTGAACGGCCTGGCGTGACGAGCGCGGCGTCCGCGCGCGTCCTATCCTGAACGCCCCCCATGGCGGAGGCCATCATGCCGTATCGCGACAATGCCGAGCTGCCCGACCCCGTCCGCACGCACCTGCCCGCGCACGCGCAGACGATTTACCGGGAAGTGTTCAACCACGCCTGGGAAGAATACGTCGACCCGGAGAAACGCCGCGGCGCCGAGTCCCGCGAAGAGGTGGCGCACAAGGTGGCGTGGGCGGCGGTGAAGGCGAAGTTCGCCAAAGGTGCGGACGGTGACTGGCGGGCGGCGTGAGTCGTCGGCGCGCCAGGGTAGGGCGGCGCGAGAGGCGCCCTTGGCGCAGTGCGCGGCGATTGTGCCGGGGCGGCTGCGGCGCGCCACCGGGCTGCGCGGCCGTTGGGCGACGTTGCGGAGCGGTCTATCCGCGTTGCAGGGTGGTGGCGCGGCGTTGCGGGGTGGTTGATCAGCGCCGCGAAGTGGCTTGGTTGGCTTGCGGGGCGGTTGTTCCGCTTGGCGGGCAGGCGGTCCGCGGCAAAAGCCGGGAAAGCGCGAATACCTCCTGACGGCCGGTGCGCCGTCGGGAGGACCAGACAATCCCGCTTCCCCCTATTCCCGTAGGGCGCAAACCTGTGCCCCGCCGCGCGCCGTGGCGCATTTTCGCCGTTATCGCCTGGCGCGGCCAACGGTCGTCCCGGTGGTGTGCCCTCCGTCTTCCCGCCGGAGGTGCCCCTGCCCATTGACCCGCGCTAGCGCCGGCGCGCTCGGCTGCCGTGCGCGGCGTATGCCGACGTTGCGGCAATTTGTTCGATCACGGTCGCCATAGCCCAAAGGCAACCGGTCTTCGCCGACCCGCGGCTTGCGCGGATGGCGGTCGATTCGCTGGTCGCGCAAGCACGAACATCCTGACCGATGTCCAACCCCACACTTTTCAGGTCAGACCCGCTGCATTTCGGACTGGATCCGCGAGCATGCACCTGCGGTGGCACACCGGGGATGATGGACATTTGATCGCGCACTTCGGTCGGAGTCTAACGTAGCGGCCCTTGCCACCCGGGTGCCGCGGCGCTACGGTGCGGCAGGAGTTCCCGCCCATGGAAACTGCCCGCCCTCTCCTGGAGCTCGCGCTCCGCTGGCTGCTCGCGCTGGCGATGACCGGCGTCGGCATCCTGCACTTCACCGATCCGCGGCCTTTTGCCCGCATCGTGCCGCCGTTTTTGCCGCAGCCGCTCGCGCTTGTCTACATCAGCGGCGCGTTCGAGATCCTCGGCGGCGTGGGCCTCGTCGTGCCCATCGCGCTGACGCAGCGCATCGCGGCGTACGGGCTCGTGGCGCTGTTCATCGCGGTGTTTCCGGCCAACGTGTATATGGCGATGGCGCAAATCCCGTTGGGCAACAAGCAGATGCCGGTGTGGGCGCTGTGGGCGCGGCTGCCGTTGCAGGGCGTGTTGATCGCGTGGGCGTGGTGGCTCGGGAAGACGGGCGGGTGACCGGTGGGAGGCCTGGCGACTCCACGACGGGCGGCGAGAGGGTGCTGCGCGCTATGCCCGCGCCCGATAAGGCCGCACGCCAAACCCGGTCAGCTCCGGCGCCGACTCGCCGTAATACCCGCGCAAAAACTCAATCGCATCGCGGAGGTACTGCACCGTCAACGCGTTCATCGGCGCCTTGGACGTCCGCGTGCCTTCCTTTCCGGCCACCGCCGTCGCCCGCGCCGCGCTCGCGTCCGCGACTGCCTGGCGCTTCGCCGCGATGTTGGCCAGCGTCAGCGCCGGCGGAATGCTCTTGGGATTGCCCGGATGCGCCTCAAAGCCCGCGTGGAATGCGTCCAGCCGCACCGTCAGCTCGTGCGGGCCTGGGCCCGGCGGGAAAAAGTCGACGCGCTCCGGCCGCCCTGGCCGAAACCGGCCGTTGACAAGCCGCTCCAGCGACCGCGCCATCACTTCGCCGGAACTCTCCGCCAGGACCCACACCTCGCGCTTGCCCTTGCGCGTCGTCAGCGCCTTGGCGTCGGCCTTGCGCGCGGCCTTCACGTCCGCCATGTGGGTCTTGAGCAGCGCGAGCGGCAGCTCGTCCGGGAAGATCTCGTCCAGCTTGAGCTTGACCGCGTGCGCGACAATCGCCTGCAGCGCGGCTTCCTGCTGGGTCAGCTCGCCCAGCGCCGCGCGCGCCTTGGATTTCTTCGCGGACGGCGTGGCCGGCGCCAGGGAAGGCGCGTCAGGGGTTTGCGAATTGGGATTCTGGTCGTCAAGCATGGTGTCCTCCTGGTGCACGTGCGATTGCGGCGCATCAGGCGCCGAATCGATCGCTTGAAGTTTGGATCGGCGGGCAGGGCGTTCAAACTTTTTGTTGCGTTGGGCGGGAAGTGGGTTGGGCATTGGGCCGCGCCTGTCAGAGGCCCCGTGCACCCGCGGCCGGTGAACCCTCGACACTTGCTCGTTTCCGATTGCGGCAGCGCCGACGCGTCGTCGTCCAGGGCTTTCACATCGGTTATCGACAAAGTCGGCATGGGGCTGTTCATCTCGTCTTTCTGTTTTTTCGTGCTTGACAGCGGGCAGCAACGGCGCAAAACCCGGGATAACCCACTGTCAAGTCCACGAGGACACTGAGAATTCATCAAGCCCGGCCCACGCCCTCGCGTGGCGTCAGGAGGAGACCGTCACGTACAAGGAAATTCAGGCTGAACTCATCGTGCTCGACCATTCCAACCTGGGCACGGGTGGCACCGCGAGCGTGATGGTCGGCCAATACCTGCCAGTTTCTGGTGTGAAGTCGGGCACCCTGATTGTCCGGTCGAACGACATCGACGTCTTGAACGTGTCCAGCTGAATTGATATCTATGTCAAGGCCGCCTTTCGCGATCAAGCTGGCGAGCTTTGGGTCGATGACTACCCCCCAACATATCTGGCGCACATCCCGCTCAATAGCACCGCAAACACGTCGAACGAGATCCTGATCCGCAAGGATTTCACGGGGATTCCGACACCGGGACTGCTCGTGTTCGTGAATTTCACGCAACAGGGTGCGTCCGGCGCAGCCCTCAAGATGTCCTTGGCCGTGGCGCTGGAGTTGCTGCCGACCTGAAGCGAGCTGGTCCGGCGGCAAGAAGCCGGTACTGTAACCCCCCGAAAACCACCGCCTCCCGCTTCTCCCTCGCTGACCGATACTGCGTCGCACGCACAAAACCGCGCCATGACGTGTGCCGCGGAGGCGCGGTACCGTTCCGCCGCTGTAAGCGGCGCCGGCCCCGCGCGCAGCGCGCCCGCATCACGCGCCTGCGGCGCCGGCCCCGGCGCTCAGCCGACCTCCAACAAGATCGCCTTCATCCGCCCAGCGGGAAAATCCATCTGCCGCGCCATCACCCGCTCCGCCAGCGCCGACCGCTGCGCCAGCCGCAGCCCATCCGCCAGCAGCTGCTGGAACCGCCGCGCGTCCACGCCCGCGTGGTTGATGCATGCAAGCACGCGCCCGCCCGGCACCAGCACGCCCAGCGCCGCCGCCAGCAGCGTCGGGTAGTCGCGCGCCGCCTGAAAGCGCTTGCCGTCGACAAGCGCGTAGCTCGGCGGATCCAGCACAACGAGGTCAAACCGGTCGCCGCGCCGCGCCATCTTGGGCAGCCACGCCAGCACGTCGCCGCGGATGAGGTCGTGCTGCTTGGCGTCGGTCAGGCCGTTCAGCAGGAAATTGGCGCGCGCCTGGGTCAGCGCCGCCTGCGCCGCGTCCAGGCTCACCGTCCGCCGCGCGCCGCCGACCGCCGACGCGACCGAGAACGCGCAGGTGTAGGAAAAGGTATTCAGAACCCGCAGATCCTGCGCGTTGTCGCGCAGCCAGCGGCGATTGCCGCGCTGGTCGAGGTACAGACCGGTCGCCAGCCCGTCGCCCAGCCGCACGCCAAAGCGGATGCCATTCTCGCGAATCGTCAGCGGCTCCGGCGACCGCAGACCGAACACCGGCTCCGGCGGCGTCAGCCCCGCCAGCTGCGCGTGGACAAGCGTGTTCGCCTGGCGCGGCCGCACCTTGAGCCACACCGCGCGCGCGTCCAGGCGGGCGCCCACCTGCGCGGCCACGCGCGTACCGAGCGCAACCGCCGCCGTCGCGCTCCGCGGGTCATGCGGGTCAACGTCCGCCAGCAGCGACAGCACCCAGTCGGCGTCGTAGCGGTCCAGCGTCAGGCCGCCGGCTTCGTCGTCCAGCAGCCGGTACGCGTTGGTGTCCGCGCGCGCCTGCAGCGGCGCCAGCCGGGCGAGGGCGGTGTCCAGCGCGAGGTCCAGCTGCGGCGGGTCAAAGGCGAGCACAGCGCTAAACACTCCGACCGAAGTTCGAGATCATCCGTTCCCGATGCGCGGCGTCGCACCGGGCCTGCACGCGCGCGGATCCCAGTCCGAAACGCAAGAGGTCTGAGCGACGAAGTTTGGTGTCGGACATCGGTCAGGATGTTCAGTGTCGCCCAACGGCGGGGTCTGCTGCAAGGGCGGCCGCGCGCGGAAGGGCGCAACGCGCGCCACGAGCCGTTCCGAAGCGCGCCGCACCGGCTCTGCGCGGCGCCGCTCGTGCGGAACGCGTTCGGAAATCCAATGGTCCGCGCCAACGTGGCCGTCGACTTCGAACCTCGGCCCCACGCATAACCTTCGCTTGCCCTGCGGCGCGTGGCCGTGCAGCATGCGGGTCCGTTTGTGCCGCTTTTGGCATCTTCTTGCGGTATCGAGCACCTCATGCGCACTCCCAGCGGCTTGGTTTCTCTCATCGACCAGGGCATCGTCCAGCAGGTGATCCGGCCGCTGATGAGCGGCAAGGAGGCGCAGGTCTACCTGGTGATTTCGGACGGCGAAGAGCGCGTCGCCAAGGTGTACAAGGACGCGCAGCACCGGTCGTTCAAGCACCGCGCGGATTACACGGAGGGCCGGCGCGCCAAGAGCTCGCGCGACCAGCGGGCGATGCAAAAGGGCAGCAAGCACGGCAAGGCGCAGGAGGAGGAAGCCTGGCGTTCGGCGGAGGTGGACATGATCTACCGGCTGCGCGATGCGGGCGTGCGCGTGCCGGTGCCATACCATTTCCTGGACGGCGTGCTGGTCATGGAGCTGGTCAAGGACGCGGACGGCAATCCGGCGCCGCGGCTGGGCGAAGTGGCGATGGACGCGGAGCGCGCGCAAGCGACGTTCCAGTTCCTGCTGCGCGAGGTCGTCAAGATGCTGTGCGCGGGCGTGGTGCACGGCGATCTAAGCGATTTCAACGTGCTGATGGGCGCGGATGGCCCGGTCATCATCGATTTCCCGCAGGCGCTGGACGCGGCCGGCAACCAGAACGCCCGCGAAATCCTGCTGCGCGACGTCGCCAACCTGAACCGTTTCCTGCTGGGCCACGGCGCGCCCGAGCAGCCGCTCAAGCACGGCGCCGAGATGTGGGAAAAGTACGCGCGCGGCGAACTGCGGCCGGATTCGACGTTGACCGGCAAGCACAAGGGCTCGGAAACACGCGTGGATCTTCGCGGGCTCATCCGCGAGCTGGAAGCCGACGAGGCCGACGAGATGCGGCGGCGCGGCGGGCGCTAGCGCGAGCTACGGACGCTGACCCAAAACGAACACCCAGTTTCATTGGGCGGACCTTTTGCATTTCGGACTGGGACCGCGCGCGTGCTCCGCCGGAGGCACGCCGCGGATGATGGAGGCTGTGACGCTGGAATTCGGCCAGCGTGTCTACGCCAGCATCGGGTAGTCGGTGTAGCCCGCGGTCCCACCGCCGTAGAACTTGTCAAACTGCGGCGCATTCAGCGGTGCGTTGGCGGCCAGCCGCGCCGGCAGGTCCGGGTTGGCCAGGAACGGCACGCCAAACGCGATCGCATCGGCCACACCCGCTTGGATGGCCGCTTCCGCCACGTCGCGCGTGTAGCCGCCGTTCAGGATCAGCGTGCCGTGGTAGTGCTGCCGTACGACCGGCGCCAGGTCCGGCTGGCCAGGCTTGAGCATCACGCCGGCCACCGGCTGAATCATGTGCAAATACGCGATTTTCTTGGTCTCTGCCAGCTGCGCGATCGCTGCAACGAGCGACTTTGGATCGGAATCGGTCAGGCTCGGACGGCTCACCGCCAGCGACAGCCGCACGCCCACGCGACCCGCGCCCCAGACCGGAATCACGGCGTCAAGCAGCTCCGCCAGAAAGCGCACGCGGTTGGCGATCGAGCCGCCGTACGCGTCCGTGCGCTGGTTGCTGCCGTCGCGCAGGAACTGGTCGATGAGGTAGCCGTTGGCGCCGTGCAGCTCTACGCCGTCAAAGCCGGCCAGCTTGGCGTTCTGCGCCGCATGGCCAAAGTCCGCGATAATACGCGCGATGTCCGCCGTCTCCAGCGCGCGCGGCACGCCATAAGGCACCGGTCCCGTCGCCGTGTAGGCCTGGCCCTGATCCGCGAGCGCACTCGGCGCAACCGGCAGGCCGCCGTGCGGCTGAAACACCGGCAGGGACTGGCGGCCCACGTGCCACAACTGCGCGAAAATCTTGCCGCCCGCGGCGTGGACCGCGTCCGTGACCACGCGCCAACCGGCGATCTGCGCGGACGTGTGGATGCCCGGCGTCGCCGGATAGCCGACGCCTTCTTGCGAAACCTGGGTGCCTTCCGAGATCAGCAGCCCGCCGGACGCCCGCTGCGCATAGTACGTCGCCGTCACCGGCGCCACGACGTTGCCTTCGCCCGCGCGGCTCCGCGTCATCGGCGCCAGGAAAACGCGATTCTTCACCGGCACATCGCCCACTTTGTACAGGGTCAACAGCTTGAGATTGGACTGGGTCATGACTTGGATCTCCACCGCGACACGCGCGTCCGGGCAAGTAAGCAGCGGCGGCGGCGGCCGCAAGCGCAGCAGCGGGAAACGCATTGTCCGCGGCGGGCGACAATGGGCAACCGCTCGTGGGATCGGCCGTGCAATCTGCGCCATTTCGATCCAGACTTGCGGCACCTGCGACGGGAGTTCAAGCGCATGTTTTGCACCATCGTCGCCGCGATCGTCGCCGTGATGGGCAGCGCCCAGGACTGGAGCGGCGTGGATTTTGGTCGCGCGCAGTTCGCGCAGGTCCAGCAGTTTGCCCAGGAGCGGATGCTGGAGCCGCCGGTCGCCGGGACGCCGCGCGAGCAGTTCGCTTGGCGTCATGGCGCAGAGCTGGCGCTGTGGAATGCGGTGCCGCTGGCCGATCTGGTGCCTGCGCCCTACGTCGCGCGGCTGCAGGCCACGGGCTGGCACCCGCAGCAGCCGCCGGAGCCGCTGACCTGCGACAAGCAGCCGCTGCCGGAACTGCTGCTTGTGCACGAGCCGGTCTGGAACCGCGATCCACCGGCGCTCAAAGCGGCGTGGCAGGCGTGGCACGCGGCGCACGCGTTTGGTCAGCGCGAGCTGTTTTGTGTGCTCAAGGCGCACGAGCTGGGGCTGCCGCACGACGATCAGCACCAGGCGCGGCTGGCGGCGGCGTGGATCAACGCGGCGTCGGGCTGGTTGAAGGGCCTGGACAAGCACAGCGACGTGCTGGCCGCGCAGTATTGGGAGCGCGTGAGCCAGCCGGATCAGGCCGCGGCACACGCGGATCTCGGCTTTGCGGTCACGCCCTGCGCGGCGGAGCAGTGCTGCATCGCGGACGTGCGCGAGGGCTCCAGCGCGTGGCGGGCGGACCTGCGCGTGGGCGATCGGCTGGAGACCGCCGGTTTTGACCCGTGCCGGACGCCTGACGCGCTCACCGGCGATGCGGGCTCCACGCTCGAGCTCCGCGTGCGGTCGGTCCTGCGCGGTGCGCTGCGAACCGTGCGGCTGACCCGCGATCGGGCGGTCCTCCACGACGTTGTCGCGTCGCCGCTGGCGCCGGGATTGCTGCACGTGCGGCTGGGCGATTTCGTGAAAGGCACGGCGGCGCGGCTGCGGGTGGCGCTCGCGGCAGGCAAAAAGCCGTTGCGCGGCCTGGTGTTGGACATGCGCGACAACACGGGCGGCGTGCTGGATGAAGCGGTCGCGATCGCCGACATCCTGCTGAGCGCGGGCGTGATCCTGAAGGCGCGCTGGCACGACAAGCCGGACCAGCAGCCGGTGGCGACCGACGCGCCCGATGACGTGCGGGTGCCCGTCGTGCTGCTTGTGAACCGGATGTGCGCGTCGGCGTGCGAAGTCCTGACCGGCGCGCTGCAAGACCACCGCCGCGCGCTGGTGCTGGGCGAGCACACGCTGGGCAAGGCGTCCATGCAGCGCGTGGCCAAGCCGACGCTGATGGCGGGTTTCTACATCAAGGCGACGATTGGCCACTACTGGACGCCGAACGACCGCGACCTGGACGGCGTCGGCGCGCTGCCCGATGTGGCGCTGCCGCTGCAGGCGACGACGCAGTTCGCCGCGTCGACGGAACCGCTTTGGCATCAGGCAGTTGCGTGCGTGGCGCGGCGCGGTCAGGCGCCCCAGCTGCTGGCGGCGGACACAGCGCCGCGGCGCCGTCCGGATCCGTGGCTGGCGATGGCGCGGGATTTTCTGGTGTGCCTCGCGCCGTAGCTCCGGCTATTTCCACGCCGGCGGAAACGCGCCCGCGGCGATCGACTCGGCCAGCGGCCGGCGGTCGCTCGGCGTCTCGCGCGGGCGCAGGCGCTCGGGCAGGGCAGCGATGTCGCCCTTGTGGCCCAGCGCGACGGCGCAATGGATGGCAAATTCTGCGGGAATCGCCAGTTCTGCGCGGATTTTGTCGGCAAAAATGCCGCCCATCGCGTGGCCGACCAGGCCCAGCGCGGACGCCTGCAGCGCCAGCGCCATCCACGCCGCGCCCGCGTCAAAAGCGTGTGGGCCCAGCGGCTTGCCGTCCGGCGTCGTCGTCTTGGACAGCACAATCAGCAGCGCGCCGGCGTTGACGCACCACTCCGCGTTGTACGTGTCCAAAAACGTGAGGAATTGCGCGAATTCCGGCCGTCCCGCCTGGGCGTACAGGAACCGCCATGGCTGAAAATTCGCCGCCGACGGCGCCCAGCGCGCCGCCTCCAGCACCTGCAGCAGCAAGGCGTCGGTCAGCGGCTGGCCGTTCATAGCACGGGGAGAAAAACGATTCAGAATCAGTGGTTCAATAGCATGGTTGGCAACGCGCGGCATCGGGCGATTTCCTATTTGACAAAAAGCGTGACGTTGTCGATGCCGAAGCTCTCCTGGTCCGGCGTCTGGTCCAGCGTGCTCGTGGCCGTCAGCGTCGCGGTCGCCGCCGTGTGCGCGCCGACCCACGGCGTGCCCATGTCCCACTCGTCATCCTGATAGTCCCATCGGCCGCACTTGTTATTGAAGCCCATTGTCCATTCATTTCCAGGGCTTTGCTCCGACCAGATCTGCTTGCCATCCAGCTGCACGATCGCCCACTGGCTGCTCCAGGCGTCCAGGCGGATGTATTGCATCCAGGCTTTGGCCTGCGTGTGCGGCGGCGCGGCGACGGTCTTCGACGGCGCGGCGCCTTTGCCGAACTCATTGTAACCGCCCAAAATATTTCCATAGTTTCCGCAGCTTTGCACCGTGCCCACGCTCCAGCCGCCTTGGCTCTTCTCAAAATCGTCCGAGATGAGGCGCGTCCAGCCGCCGTTCTTCATGTCGCAATAGTACTGGCCGGCGGTGCCGGTGAAGTTGAGCCAGTACGTGCCGTCGGCGCTCTTGGGCAGGGCCTGGAAGATGGCGAGGCACGAGATCGCCGGTGCACCGGGGCCGCTGCCGAGCGTGCCGCACACGGTGCCGTCGCCGACCAGCCCGGCGGGGCACGCGCAGGTGAAGCTGCCCGGCGTGTTGGTGCACACGGCGTTGACGGCGCAGTTGTTCTTGCCGGTCGCGCACTCGTTGATATCGCTGCAGGTTTTGCCGTCGCCCGTGTAGCCGGCGATGCACGTGCACGTGAAGCTGCCGACCGTGTTGGCGCACGTCGCCGTGGCGGCGCAACCCGCTGTGCCGAGCGCGCATTCATCGACGTCGCTGCACACGCCATTTTGCGGTGTGTAGCCGGTCGGGCACAGCGTGCAGTCGAGCTGGCCGGTGGCGTCCATGTTGCACAGGCCGTTGGCGCCGCAGACGCCGGGCTGCGTGACGCAGAGGTCCTCGAAGATCGCGAAATCGTCCACGAACCAGCCGACGTTGGCGTCCCCGTCGCACGCGCCGGCGAAGCTGAAGCGGAACTGCACCTTGTGGCCGGCCCAGGCGGTGCTGCTGTAGCTGACCTTGACCCACGCGGTCCCGCCGGCGACGTTGCCGAGGTCGGTGAAGCCGCCGCCGTCGATTTGCACGGCGACGCTGGCGGTCTTGCTGCCGGTCCAGGTGCCGTTGCTGTAGAACGTGACCTTGGTGGTCGTGCCGGTGGCCATGCTGGACAAATCGACGCTGGGCGAGGTCACGGACGCGCTGAGCGCGGTTTGGCCGCTGCCGCACTGCAAGTCCGTGCCGTTGTTGATGTTCATCGTGCACGCCTTAGACTGCGCGGCGGGAACCGCGGGCGTGGCGTCAAAGCCCCACTTGACCCACGTCGCCGGGCTCAGCGCGTCGGAGCGCTGCCACAAGTCCAGGCTGCCCGAGCCGCAGTTGAACGGCTCCGCGTAGCTGCTGGAGATCTGGCACACGTCGCCGCTCAGCGGCTTGTTGATGCAGCCGAGCACCGGGTCGCAGCTGTCGGCAGTGCACGCGAACCCATCGTCGCACGAAAGCGGTGTGCCGGCGCAGCTGCCGGTGGCGCAGCTGTCCCCGCCCGTGCATGCGTTGCTGTCGTTGCACGCGGCGGTGTTTGGCGCGTACGCGCAGCCGGCGACGGGGTCGCAGCTGTCGGTTGTGCACGGATTGCTGTCGTCGCAGCCCAGCGTGCCCTGCGGCGTGCAAGCGGTCGCCGCGCAGAGGTCGCCGGTCGTGCAGACATTGTTGTCATCGCAGCCCTTGCCGTCGTTTTGTGGCGCGAATTTGCAGACCGCGTCGGCGGGATCGCAGGTCATCACGCGGCACAGCGTGTCGCCGGACGGATCGCAGTTCACGATTGTTACCGGATTGATTTTGCAGACATACGGCGCAGACGCCTTGGCGCAATACAGCGTGCCGTTGCACTTGTTGCCGTCCTCGTACTTGGCGCAATCGGTGTCGCTCTGGCAGTCGCACGTATTGGTGGTTCCGGAGGCGCAGCTGCCGTCTTTGCACGTGTCGCCGGTGGTGCAGGCGTCGCCGTCGTCGCAGGCCGCGGTGTTGTTCACGTGCTGGCAACCCAGCGTGCTGTCACAGGAATCGGTCGTGCACGCGTTGGCGTCGTCGCAGTTGACGGCGGTGCCGCTGCACTTGCTGGCGGCGCAGGCATCGTTGGCGGTGCACAGGTCGCCGTCGTCGCAGGTGGCGGTGGTCGGCGTGGCGAGGCAGACGCCAGCCACGCACGCGTCGCTGGTGCAACCGTTCTTGTCGTCGCACATTGCGCCGGGGCCGCTCTGGATGCCGTCGTCGGTCACGCCGTTGCAGTCGTTGTCGATGTTGTCGCAGATTTCCGTCACGGCGACGGGCGCGCTGCACGCGCTCAGGCCCGCGGCGCTGCACGCGCGCGTGCCGCTGCAGCCGGTGATGGTGCTGCCATCGGCGGCCAGCTTGCTGCTGGCGCACGTCGTCGTTGCGTCGGCGGCGATGGCGAGCGCGCTGCAGGTGCAGGTGTTGGTCTTGGGCCGGCAAAACGTCGCGGTGTCGCCGTCGACGGTGTGCGAGCTCAAGCAGGTGTAGTCGCTCGGGCAATCCGCGTCGGTGACGCAAAAGTTGAGGCAGAACCAGCCGTTGGCGCCGTCCAATTCCGTCCCGGTGGGTGTGGTGCCCAAGCCGACGCAGGCGATCTTGTCGACGCCCACGCTCGGGCACACGGTGGAGGTGGAGCAGGGCGCGCAGAGGTGCGGAAATTGCGGCGCGCAGACCGACTTGTCGTCTTCGGTGGTCAGCGTGTTGGGTCCGGGGATGCCGACGCACGTGGTGCCGGTGGCGCAAGCCGTGCCCGACAGGCAAGGCGCGAGGCACTGTTTGCCGTCCGCCGTGTCCGCGCAAATCGTCAGGCTGTTGCAGTCGGTGTCAACCGCGCACGGGCAGCCGGTTCCGCCGGGGCAGCTCGGGCCTGTGTCGGTTGTCGTGTCGCTGGCGGCGTCGCTGCCGGCGTCGGGTGCGAACGCGTCCGCGTCGGGGCCGATCAGCGCGTCCGTGCCCTGGACATCCAGCGGCGGCAATTCCCACGCACCGACGTCCGTTCCCGGACCGGCGTCGCTGCCCAGCCCGGAGTCGTCCAAACCATCGCCCACGCCGGAGTCATCGGTGCCGGCGAGAGCATCGTCGACCAGCGTGGATTGGATCGCCACGTTGTCGCCACACGCTGCCAAGCCAAGGAGCAGGCCCAAACCGGCCGCGCGAAAAAACGCTGAATTCATCGCAATTCCTTGTGTCGCGACCGCACATGGGCGGTTCTGCGCGCCCGTAAGATACCGGATTTTGGCCAGAGATGCATGTCACGCCTTGGCAAAATCGCGTCACTTGGGCGGATACACAAATCATGACAGTTCAGTGGCAAGGACGGCTCTAATTCCCGCCGCGCGATGTGCTGCGCGGACCGCCTGCGGCGGGGGAAGCGCCACGTGGCGAAAGCGCGCCTGCTGCCGGCGCTCACTCAGCGGATCGGCTGACCGAGCTTCGCCGCGATCGCCCGGACCAGCAGCCCGTGCTCCGCGGCGTGCATCCGCGCCGTCAGGGCGTCGAGCGTTTCCCCCGGGGCGATCGGCACGGGCTCAACCGCCACGGGCGCGCCGGCATCCAGCGCCGCCACGACTTCATGCACCATCACGCCGGTCCGGGAGATCTCGCCGCGCTGCGCCGCCTGCCAGGCCTGGCCGATCGCGTCCTTGCCGATGAATGCGCCGGGCAGCGCCGGGTGCAGGTTGATCGCGCGCCCGCTGAAAGTCCCGAGGAACGGCTCGCCGAGGATGAGCATCCAGCCCGCACAGACGACGAGATCCGGGTGTGCCGCCGCGACGGTTTGCGTGAGCCAGACGTCGAAATCCGCGCGTGTGCCGCCCTGCGCGCGCACGTCCGCCAGCGTCTGCGCCGCGGTGGCGATCCCGCGCGCTCGCGCCCGTTCCAGCGCGAGCGCGTCCGGGCGATGGCTGACCACCAGCACGACGCGCGCATCGAGCTGTCCGCGGTCGATCGCATCCAAAATCGCTTGCAGATTAGAGCCTTGCCCAGCGGCGAGCACGACGAGACGCGCGGTTCGGGACGGTGGCATCGGCGACTCCAGCGCGGCGGTGCGCGGCGGCGCCGGAGTCTACGCCTGCTGTGGGCCCGGCGGAATGGCTTGGCCGGGCCCGCGCTGCGTGGTAAGTTCGCGCCCGTGGGGTGAACGCAGAGATGGCTGAAGACAATCCGAAAACCGGTCAAACCGGGCAAATCGCGCTTGGCAATGTCACGGGGAGCTTTTTGGCCGTCACGCCGCAGAGCGAGACGGCACTGCGGCTGTCCGCGCTGTTGGATATCGCAAAAGTCCTGATTTCTGAGCGAGATTTGGACACGCTGCTGCAGAAGATTCTGCAGGAAGCTTCGCGCGTGGTGGACGCCGATCGCGGCTCGCTGTTCCTTGTCGATCGCGAGACCGGCGAGCTGTGGGCCAAGATCGCGCAGGGCATCGGCGGCGACCGCGAGATCCGCATTCCGGCGGGCGTTGGCATCGCCGGGCACGTCGCGAAGACGGGTGAGACGGTCAAGCTGCGCAATGCGTACGATGACCCGCGGTTCAATCCGTCCGTCGATCGCGCGACCGGCTACCAGACGCGCTCGCTGATGGCCGTGCCGATGGTCGACATGCACGGCCAGATCGTCGGCGTCATCCAGGTGCTGAACAAGAAGCGCGGGCGGTTCACGCAAGACGACGCGGACGTGCTGGTGGCGCTGGGCGGGCAGGCCGCGGCGGCGATCGAGAATGCGCTGCTACACGAGGAAATCCAGAAGCTTTTCGAAGGCTTCGTGCAGGCGTCGGTGGTGGCGATCGAGTCGCGCGATCCGACCACGGCGGGTCACTCGGAGCGTGTTTCGCGGCTGACGCTGGGGCTGGCAGACGCCGTGGAGCTGGTCGGTTTGCCGCGCCATCTGGGGCTGAAATTCGGCCCGACCGAGCGCATGGAGATCCGCTACGCCGCGCTTTTGCACGACTTTGGCAAGGTCGGCGTGCGCGAGGACGTGCTGGTCAAGGCGCAAAAACTCTATCCGCACCAGCTGGCGCTGCTGCGTCACCGGTTCGACTACGCGCGGTCGAGCCTGGAGGCGGAGTCGCTGCGGCGTTGCGTATCGCTGCTGCTGGCGGGCGCGGATCCGACCGTCGTGCAGCGCGAACAGGAGGCGTTGGCGCGGCGAACGGCGGACCTGGACGCGCAGTTCGAGCTGATCCTGACCTGTAACCGGCCGACCGTGCTGCAAGGCGGCAGCTTCGAGAGCCTGCTGCAGCTGCAACAGGCGACGTTCCTCGGCGCGGACGGCGAGCGCCAACCGCTGGTGACGGCTGAGGAAGTTGAGGTGCTGTCGATTCCCAAAGGCTCGCTGTCGCCCGACGAACGCCGCGAGATCGAGAGCCACGTGACGCACACGTTTCGCTTCCTGTCGCAGATTCCGTGGACGCGCAGCTTGAAGCGCGTGCCGGATATTGCCCACGGCCATCATGAAAAGCTGGACGGCCACGGCTACCCGCGCGGGCTGGCGGGCGACGCGATCTGCATCGAGGCGCGGATGATGGCGATCGCCGACATTTACGATGCGCTGACGGCGTCCGACCGGCCGTACAAGAAAGCCGTGCCACACGAGATCGCGCTGCGGATCCTCGCAGATGAGGCGCGCGAGCAGAAGATCGACGGCGACCTGCTGGCGGTCTTTCGCGAGTCCGACGTGCCGCGGCGCGTCCTGGGCGTCGATGCGGTGCGGGCGAACAGCGGGCTGCGAACTTCCGGACTTTTCTAGCGGACGAATTCGCGCTTAGCCCCGCTGGTTTTGGGTCGTTGGTTCAGCCGGCGCAAGGATTTCGGACCGTGAATTCGCAGCGTTTTGCGCGCCTGCTGAGCCGCGAAAAATTCCACGATTCAAACGGTTTGCCGGTGCGCCACTTGTCGCTTGCCGCTGGGTCGGTGCGCCTGTAGGCTCTGCGGCGGGCTACCCAGCCAGGAGTTGCCATGCGCCTTCCCCATCGGCTCGCCGATTTGCGCCACTTTGTCGCGAAAGTCCTTTGGATTTTCGGGCTGTTGGCGGGCGTCGCGTGCTCGAATACCACCAGCGCGGGCGGCGGTTCCGGCTACCAACTGGCCGGCAAGGACGCGGCGGTCACCTCGGGCTTTCAGGACGGCGCCGCAAATGCCGGCGGCGACACGACCGCGACGATGGGCATCGACGATGCGGTCGGCACCGATGGCGCGGCTGGTGATGCAGGCCCGACCGGGCAAGATGCGGCGATTGGCGATGTGCCGTACCCGGTCGATCCGAATAATCCAAATAAAGACAAGGACTTGGATGGGGATGGCTATACGCCGGATCAGGGCGATTGCGATGACACCAACCCGACCACGCATCCAGGCGCGCTGGAGCTTTGCGACGGCGTGGACAACGACTGCGACGGCGTGATCGACAACGAGGATGCTGACAAGGACGGCTACAGCGCGTGCCCGGGACCCAACCAGGACTGCGACGACAGCGATCCGAAAGTCCACCCCGGCGCGCCGACCAACTGCAGCAACGGCAAGGACAATGACTGCAACGGCGAGGTGGACGCCGACCAGGACGACGACAACGACGGCTACCCGGCGTGCGTGGACTGCGACGACAAGGACCCCAGCATCCACCCCGGCGCGACGCCTAACTGCGGGAACGGTAAGGATAATGACTGCGACGGCATCATTGACAGCAAGCTGGACGCCGACAAGGATGGCTCGCCGGCATGCGTCGATTGCGACGACAAGGATCCCAACCGCTTTCCCGGCAACCCGGAGGTCTGCGACGGCAAGGACAACGACTGCAACGGCGTCGTGGACGACATGGACAACGACGGCGACAGCTTCAGCGGCTGCGCCGACGACTGCGACGACAACGACATCACGATTCACCCCGGCGCGATGCGCAACTGCAAGAACGGCAAGGACAATGACTGCGACGGCATCATCGACGCGGTGGAAGACGGCGACGGCGACGGCTACGCCGGCTGCGCGGACTGCGATGACAACAACAAGTACGTGAATCCGGGCGCGGTCGAATTCGCCGCCGACAACGTCGACAACAACTGCAACGGCTTGACGGACGAGACGCCCGCGCCGTGCGACGTCGCCGGGCTGAATTCCAGCAAAGTCGCGGACTACGCAACGGCGATCGACCTGTGCGACGGCCTGCAATCGGCGGTCTGGGCCGTCGAGGCGTCCACCAGCGCGCACGGCATCAAGCAGGTCTACGGCCCGGCCAACGTGCCCACGCATGGCCAGAATATGATTGCGATTTCAACCGGCATCGCCGCGGCTGTCGGCCAGCCCGGCTTCGTGAACCCACAGCCCGGCACGGCATTTTCCAACTCGGGCACGTACCCAAGCGGCGTCGGCTCTTGCACAAGTTCCGGCAGCCCAGAGGATTACACCGAGCTGAAGTTGACGATCAAAGTTCCGACCAACGCGCAGGCATTTTCCTTTGATTTCAACTTCATGTCGGCCGAATACCCGGAATTCGTCGGCACGTCGTTCAACGACAAGTTCTTCGCGATCCTCGACTCCAAGAACTTCAAGGGCAACGTTTCCTTTGACTCGAAAGGCAACTGCGTCAGCATCAACAGCGGCTTTTTCACGGTCTGCGGTGGCTGCGCGCAAGGCGCCGCGGGCCTGGTAGGCACGGGCTATGACAACGGCATCGGCGGCGGCACGGGCTGGCTGACCACGACCGTTCCGGTCACGCCTGGCGAGACGATCACCTTGCGTTTCATTATCTTCGACGAAACCGACCACATTTACGACTCGGCGGCGCTCATCGACGATTTCCGCTGGCAGCTCACGGCCAAAGGCGGCGGTCCGTCCACCGTACGGCCCGGCGGCGGCTGAGCGCGGTGTGGCTCGCGGCTCGTCGCGCGCTGTCGTGCGCAATCGACGCGAGCGGGCTTCGCGGTCGAACTACCGCCAAGCCAGATACGACCCGACGATCACCGCCAGCGCCACTGCGCCCAACAGCCACGGCAGCCATTTCGGCCGCGTCTGCGCGGGCAGCGCCTCGTATTCGACCGGCGGCGGCGGCACGGGCTTGCGCGGCGTCGCCTTCACGGTCAGCCGGGGCTGCGGCGCGGTTGGCTCCGGCGCAATCGGCGGTGCCGGCTTGATCTCGGCCGCCGGCGACGCCTTGGCGGGCTGCACGCTCCACGCCAACGTCGGCGCCTCGTCGTCCGGCACCATGACGTTGCGCACCAGCTCCAGCGTCGCCCGCAGCTCCCGCGCGCTCTGGAACCGATCCGCCGGTCGTTTCGCCAGCGTCCGCTCGATCGCGCTCCTGAGCCCGGGCGCCACGTGCAGCCGCGCGATCGCCGCCAGGTCCGGCACCGGCGCCAGCGCGTGGCCTTGCATCATCGCGAACGCAGTCTCCGCCTCAAACGGCGTCCGCCCAGACAGGCAGCGAAACAGGATGCAGCCCAGCGCGTACAGGTCCGCGCGGCCGTCGACGTCATCGCCCATGCACTGCTCCGGGCTCATGTACGCCGGCGTCCCCAGCGCGCGCCCATGCCCCGTCAGCGTCGACCCTTCCCGGCGCGCGATGCCAAAATCCAGCACCTTGATCAGCCGCTCGCCTTCGAATTCCGTCAGCATCAGGTTCGCTGGCTTCAGATCGCGGTGCACAAGGCCCTTGCCGTGCGCCTCGCTCAGCGCCTTGAGCGTCTGGATCGCCAGATCCAGCGTCTCGTCCTGCGGCAGCGGCAGCCGTCGGGCCTCCAGCGCCAGCAGGCGATCTTCCAGCGTCTGGCCGTGCAGCAGCTCCATCGCCAGGAACAGCGCGCCGTTCTGGGTCTGGCCGACGTCAAACACCCGCACCGTGTTCGGGTGCCGCAGCGACGCGGTCAGCTCGGCTTCCTGATGAAAGCGCCGGATGTCGGTCTTCGGATCGTCGTCCGACGGCAGCAGCAGCTTGAGCGCGACCTGCTGGTGTGTGCCCGTGTGCTCGCCGGCATAGACCGCGCCAAAGCCGCCGCGGCCGATGAGCGCCGTGATGCGGTAGCGGCCGTTGACGACGTCACCGGAGCGCAGCGCGGTCGGATCGGCATACAAAGCGCGGCCTTCGACCGTTGCCGTGCCGTCGAACGGGCAATAGCCTTGGTCCGTCGAGCTCCCGCAGGACGGACACGTGCGGCGCACATCGCTTGTCGGATACTCGGCCATGGTGGGCAAACCTCGTTGGCTACCGTGCCACGCGGCGCCGCGCTCGGCAAGCGATACGCAAGGGCACAGGATCTTCACAAGCTTCAACTTGCCGTCGGCGCTGGGGTTGTGTACACCGCGCACGGCTACTCGCGGAGTTCCCAGTGTCATTCGCCCGTGTGACAGAAAATGCGTACGGAAAATCCTTGGTTGCAGCCGTTGACGTCGCGGCTGGTGTTGCCGTCGCGCGCTTTGAAGGCCCGCTGGTGCTATGGGATGCCGTTCCGGAGTCTGAGGTGCGCCACGCGCTGCTGATTGACGACACGCATTGGCTGATTCCGCACACCGATGCGCGCTACGTGAACCACGCGTGCACGCCCAATTGTACAATCGACGACGCGCTCAATATCGTCACGACCGCGCCGGTTCCCGCGGGTGCCGAGTTCGCCATCAGCTACAATGACGCCCGCCGCAGCGAATTTCTCGCGCACCCTGAATCGTTCTTCTGGGACGCGCGTTGGAGCTTTGACTGTGCTTGTGGCGCGGCCAACTGTCAGGGTCGCATCGACGGGTATCGCTTGATTGACGACTGAAGCCATCGCCCTCAGAGGACGCCAAGAATGTTGCATGTTGTGAATACGCAAGGAAAAGGCCGCGGAGTCATCACGGACACCGCCATCGCCAAGGGCGCGACGATCGAGCGCACGCCGGTGCTCTTCATTCCCGCCGAACAGTGGCCGCACATTGAGCAGACGGTGTTTTACCACTACTGCTACTCGTGGGGTCCGGAGTCGCAACATGCGGCATTTGCTCTGGGTTTTGGCTCGCTTTACAACCACAGCTACGATCCGGCGGCCGTCTACAAGAAGCATCTGGACACCGACGAGGTCGAGTTCATCGCGCTGCGCGACATCGCCGCGGGCGAGGAAGTGACCATCAACTACAACGGCGATCCGACCGACTGCCAGCCGATGTGGTTTGGCGAAGTTCTGTAGCGTTTTCGCGCCTTTCACCGTCTGCTCACCTCCCGTCAGGAGCTCCTCATGTCGCGCGCACCGTCGCACCGTCCCCGCACGCTTGGCCCGCTGGCCGACCTGGAACCGCACCTGCCGGCCGAATGGTGGCGGACGCTGTTCAATGCCAACTACCTGAAAACAGATGGCGATGTCGTGGAGAATGCCGACAACACAACCGCCGAGGTGGACCTGCTTGTGCGCGCGGCCGAGCTGCAGCCGGGCGACCGCGTCCTGGACCTGTGCTGCGGGCAGGGCCGTCACACGCTGGAGCTGGCGGCGCGCGGTTTTCAGCACGCGCAGGGCATCGACCAGTCGCGCTACCTGCTGAGCGTCGCGCGGCGGCGGGCCAAGCAGACCGCGCTGCCGGTGAAATTCACGCTGGGCGAGGCGCGCAAGCTCAAGCTGCCGCCGGGCAAGCTGGATTGCGTGGCGATGATGGGCAATAGTTTCGGCTACTTTCAGCACGCGGACGACGATCTCGTGGTGCTGGGCGCGGTGCGGCGCGCGCTCAAGCCGGGCGGCACGTTGGCGATGGACCTGACCGACGGCGATTGGGTGCGGCGCAACCATGAGCCGCGATCGTGGGAATGGCTCAACGCGCAGGAACTCGTGGTGCGCGAGCGGCAGCTGTCCGCCGATGGCCATCGCCTGGTCTGCCGCGAGGTGATTATCCACGCCACGCGCGGGATTTTGGTCGATCAGTTTTACGCCGAGCGGCTGTACGATCGCCAGCAGGTCGCCGAGTTGCTGACGCGCGCGGGCTTTACCGCCATCGCCGAGCACGACGTGCTGGAGGCGGCGTCGTCGCGCGACCAGGACCTTGGGATGATGGCGCACCGCGTGTTTGTGACGGCGCGCGCGGCCGAGCGGGCGCCAGTGGCCGCGCTCCAGGCGCCCAAGCGACGGCTCACGGTTCTGATGGGCGACCCGCGTCGGCCCGATCCGGTGAAACGCGGCGGCGTGTTCAATCCCGAGGATCTGGACACGATCGCGCGGCTCAAGCACGCGATCGCCAGCTGGCCCGACGTGAGCGTGCGGTTCCTGGACCGCCACGAGCAATTCGCGCAGCAGCTGGAGTCGGACGATTCCGATCTCGTCGTGAACTTTTGCGACGAAGGCCTGGGCAACAACCCCGCGCTGGAATTGCACGTGCCTGCGCTGCTGGAAGTGTACGGGCGGCCGTATTCGGGCGCGGGACCGGCGGCGCTGGGGCTGTGCTACGACAAGGCCCACGTGCGCGCGATTGCGGCGTCCATGGGCGTGCCCGTGCCGCGCGAGGCCTACGTGGCGCAGCATGACCCGGATCCGGCGCCCGCGCTGGCGTTTCCGGCGATCGTCAAGCCCAACATCGGCGACGGCAGCATCGGCATTCCGGTGGCCGCGGTGGTCCGCAACGTCGCGGAATTGCGCCAGCGAATTCGGGAGTTGCGCGCAGAACTGCCGGATCGGGGGCTGATTGTCCAGGAATTCCTGCCGGGCGCGGAGTATTCAGTCGCGCTGATCGGCAACCCGGGCTACGACCTGCAGCCGCTGCCGGTGCTGGAGGTCGATTACGCCGCGCTGCCGCCGGGCGCGCCGCGCATCCTCGGCTACGAGAGCAAATGGCACCCGGAGTCGCCGTATTGGACCGATATCCGCTTTACCCAAGCGCAGTTGGAGCACAGCCAGCGCCAGCGCCTCGTGCACGCGTCCGCGCGGCTGTTCGAGCGGCTCGGCTGCCGCGACTACGCGCGGTTTGACTTCCGGGCGGACGCCGATGGCGAAATCAAGTTGTTGGAAGTCAACCCGAATCCCGGCTGGTGCTGGGACGGCAAGCTGAATTTGATGGCGGAATGGGCCGGCTGGAGCTATTCCGACCTGCTGCGGGCGATCGTCGACGCCGCGAGCCAGCGCTTGGGCCTGATTGCGGCCGAGGCGAACGGCGCGTCCGAAGAGCGCGTGCAGTCGATCGCCTGAGGCATCCATGGGTTACACTGATTCTGCGCCAATGCTGCTGCCGACGCCGCAAGACGCGCTGCCCGGACGCCAGACCGCGATGCCGGTCGCCGCGCGCCACGCAGTCCTCGACGCGCCGCTGCGCGGTCCCTTCGCCGCTGGCAGCGCAATCGCCTGGTTCGGCATGGGCTGCTACTGGGGCGCGGAGCGCAAATTCTGGCAAACGCCGGGCGTCATCAGCACCGCGGTGGGCTTTTCCGGCGGCTTCACGCCGAATCCGACCTACCGCGAGACCTGCACCGGGCGCACGGGACACACGGAAATCGTTCAGGTCGTGTTTGATCCCGGCCAAGTGTCCTACGCGCAACTGCTGAAACTATTTTGGGAAAATCACGATCCGACCCAGGGCTTTCGCCAAGGCGGGGACATCGGCACGCAATACCGGTCGGCGATTTACTGCGCGGATGCGGACCAGCTGCACGCCGCGGTGACCAGCCGGGACGCGTACCAGCTGGCGCTGACGGCAGCGAGACTCCCGAGAATCACAACGGAAATTGCGCTCGCAGGGCCGTTTTACTACGCCGAGGACGCGCACCAGCAGTACCTGCACAAGAACCCTACGGGCTATTGCGGCCTCGGTGGGACCGGCGTGGCGTGCCCGATCGGCACGGGCGTGGCGCAGCGGGATCCGCGCTGAGCGGAAGCGGTCAGCGTGCGTGGCGCCCGACGTTGTCCACCGGCGCGCCGCACGTCGCAGGCTTGCCCCGAGGCGTACCGACCGGCTCGCCGTCGCGGAACACGATCTGCCCGCGCAGCACCGTCATCACAGGCCAGCCCTGCAGCGCGATTCCGGTCCACGGGCTCCAGCCGCAGCGCGAGCGAATCTCGCGCTCCTGCAGCGCGTGCACTTTGCCGAGGTCACACAGCGCGATGTCCGCGTCCAGCCCCAGCGCCAGCGCGCCCTTCCCGGCAATCTGGTAGATCTGCGCGGGGCGCTGCGCCGTCCACAACGCGATTTCCGCAAGCGTCACGCGGCCTTGCGCGTGCTCGTTCAATAGCAGCGGCAACGTCGTCTGCACGCCCGGCATGCCTGACGGCGCCTGGGCGTACGGCTTGGACTTCTCCTCGCGCGTGTGCGGCGCGTGGTCGGAACCGATGCAAGTCAGCGTCCCGTCGCGCAGCGCGGCCCAGAGTGCCAGCCGGTGCCGTTCCTCGCGGATCGGCGGGTTCATGACCGCGAGGTTGCCCAGCCGGTCGTAGCATTCCGGCGCGCTCAGCGTCAGGTGCTGCGGCGTCACTTCGCCCGTGGCCAGCCGACGCGCCGGGTGCTTGCGCAAAACCTCCAGTTCTTCCGCGCAGTTCATGTGCAGCACGTGCACGTGTCGCCCAGTCTCGCCGGCCAGATCCAGCAGCCGCGCCACGGCCAGCCGCGCGCTTTCGACATCGCGCCGCAGCGGGTGATCGTGTGGCCGCGTCGCCGGCACATGCTCCGCCAGCCACCGCAGCCGCTGCTCATCCTCCGCGTGCACCGCCACCCGCCGTGTGCCGTGCCGCAGCGCCGCGCGCAGGTGATCGTCGTCCGGCACCAGCAGCGTGCCGGTCGAGCTGCCCATGAAGATCTTCACGCCGGCGAAGCCCGCCAGATCTTCGCAACTTCCGAGAAGTTCAGCATTTTCCGTCGTCGCGCCGAGAAAGAACGCGTGATCCGCCCAGGCGCGTCCCGCCGCGCGCGCCAGCTTGTCCAGGAGCAGTGCGCGGGTCGTGGTGTTCGGCTTGGTGTTCGGCATCTCAAAAAAAGTCGTCACGCCACCCGCGATCGCCGCCAGCGAGCCGGTCGCCAGGTCTTCCTTGTGCTCCAGGCCCGGCTCGCGAAAGTGCACTTGCGTGTCGATCACCCCCGGCAGTGCCGTCAGGCCTCGCGCGTCCAGCTGCTCGGCGTACTGCCCGGTAAGTGGCTGTGCCAGCTCGACAATCGTGCCGTCGCGCACGCCGATGTCGGTGAAAACGGTCCCCGAGGGCAGGACGACTTGGGCGTTGCGGATGGCCAAGGATGCGGTATTCGTGCTCATGGCCGCCAGCATGCCACACGGCGGCGGCGGCCGAAACACCTCGCGCGCGGACTTGACATTGGCGCGCACTCAAACGATCGTCTGGGTCCGGGTCTGGCGCAGCGTCGGTCGGATCCGGGCGTCCTGCAGCCGCGCAAGCGGTCAGGGTGGGCACTCAAGCCGGAGTGGTGAAATGGTAGACGCGGCGGACTCAAAATCCGTTGGGCTTAACGCCCATGAGGGTTCAAGTCCCTCCTCCGGCACCAAACGATGAACCTGCTACGCGCGCCAACTTTGCGCCTGCCGCCAGCGAATCTGCTGGCTGCGCTGGTGCTGGCGCTTTTGCCCCGGATCGCGACGCCCGCGCCCGCGGCGGTGCCCTTGCCGGCGATGGCGACGCCGCTTGTGTCCGAGCAAGGCATGGCTGGACTTCTGGCGGACGTGACCCAGACCGGGCAGCCGGAGGACGAGCCCGGCGCGGCGCCGCACGTGGACGATTCCGGGATCCACACGGCGCTGGACGCGGAAATCCGCCTGCGCGCGTCACTGCCGTGGAACCTGACGACCGCTGAGCCGGGCGCGGACGTTGTGCGCAGCGCGGTCTTTCACCGCGAGAAGCTGGGCGGCAGCTTTTCCCAAGGGCCGGTCGACGCGCACGTGCAGCTGCAGGCGTCGGGCGCTTTTGGCGATGCCGACCCGGGCGCGCTGCAGCTGCCCACCGTCGGCCTGCAGCAGGCGGTCGTGCGGATCCAGCCGCAGTCGCTGAAATGGCTGTCGGCGGAAATGGGCCGGATGGTGCTGGACTACGGCGCCGGGCGGATGATCGGCGCGTACGATTTCCAAGCCGCCAGCAACGTTTTTGACGGCCTGCGCGTGCGCATGAGCTACCAAAAATACCTGGACGTGGACGTGATTGCCGTGAAGCTGCGGCGCAACAGCACCCAGCCGGATCAGGACCGCAACCTGTTTGGCGCCTACATCAGTGGCCAGCCGCATGAACAGCTGCGGGCGGAGCTGTACGTGCTCTATTTGGTGGATGGCACGGCGAACGGCCATGCCTTCCTGACGACGATGGGGACGCGCCTGGACTGGCGGCCGGTCGCGTGGCTGTCCGGCGAGATCGAGGCGGCGCTGCAGGTCGGCGATCAGGACGCGCCGGGCCGGGATTCGCACCAAAGCTTGATTGGCAGTGCGTTTTTTGGCGAGCTCGCCGCGCACATCCCGACCCGCCACGGGCCGATCAGCCTGGCGCCGTTCACGCAATTCTACTCCGGCGCACCGACGCAGACGGGCACCGTAAGCACCGCGACGGCGTGGCGGCCGCTGTACCCGTCGCTGGACCAAGTGGTGGGCTTGCTGCAGCTGTTCCAGCCGACCAACTTGCTGCAAAACGGCGGACGGCTGCGCTGGCAGGCGAGCGAGGCGATCGCGCTGGACTTCAATGGCCGCGTCTCCGCGAGTCGGGACAACGCACCGCTGCCGGGCTTTGGCAACCCGACGCTGGCCGGCGACGGTGGCTGGCGCGTGCTGGGCAGCGAGCTGGACCTGCTGGCCCGCTGGGAAGTCCTGCGCTCGTCGGCGATTTTCGTGGGCGCGGGCCTGTTCCTGCCGTCGGCCAGCATCCAGTCGCTCATCGGCCACAGCGCGGCGTGCCAGGCGCTGGCGCAGTGGACCTCGCGATTCTGAGCGGTCCAGCCGCGGCGCACAATCCAGTCCGCCGCGTTGCCGTTCGGGCCGCAATCGGTTTACCATTGGCGGCGTCTGGTTCCAACGGGAGAGGTCGCCATGCAGGTCAAGTACGCGGGTCGCACGGATGTGGGTCTGGTTCGCCGGCAAAATGAGGACAGCCATTTCGTCGATCCCCAGCTGCAGCTCTTCATCGTCTGCGATGGCGTGGGCGGGCGCGCGGGCGGCGCGGAAGCGAGCCGCGTGGCGAGCGAGCACATCGCGGCGGAAGTAGCCAAATCCCGTGCTTTGATTCGTGATTTTGCCAACAATGCCGGATCCGCGACCCGGCGGGACATCGGCGCGGTGCTGGAAAACGCCATTAGCTCGGCGAGCGCGGCGGTGCGGCGCGCGGCGGCGGCGAGCGCGGACTTCAGCGGCATGGCGACGACGAACGTGACGCTGCTGGTTGCCGGCGGCCACGCGTTCATCGGCCACGTCGGCGATTCGCGGGTCTATCTGGTGCGCCAGGGCGTGATGCACCCGCTGACGGAAGACCACAGCGTCATGAACGACATGAAGCGCCGCGGACGCGTCCAGGAGCGCGGCCACATTGGCCAGACGTTCACGGAAGCGCTGACCCGCGCGCTGGGCGTGCTCGACTCCGCGCGCGTGGATCTGCTGGATTTGGAGCTGATTCCCGGCGACCGGTTCATCCTCTGCACCGACGGGATCCACGGCGTGCTGGGCGATGACCAGATGCAGGTCGTCGTGCCGCGTGGCTCGGTGGAAGAGGTCGCCGACGATCTCATCGAGGCGGCGCTGCAGCGCGGCGCGCCGGACAACGCCACGGCGCTGGTCCTCGACGTGCTGGACGATAAGTCGACCGACCGCGCGATGCTGGTTCGCCGCCGCCTCGAAGCGCTGCAGGGCGTCTCGATGTTCCGCTACCTGCCGTACGCCGACTTGATCCGCGTCGCCGGCATCGCGACCGAGCGCGTCATCAAGCCCGGCACGGAGCTGTGCACGGAAGGCGAGTTCGGCGAGAGCCTGTTCATCATCCTGGAAGGCGCCGCAGTGGTGCTCAAGGGCGACGGCGTGACGATCGCCGAGCTGCAGCCCGGCCAGCACGTCGGCGAGATGAGCCTCATCGAACGGGCGCCGCGGTCGGCGACGGTGCGCGCCAAGACGGCGATGTCGGTGCTGGTCATCGAGCGCGACGCGTTCTTCGGTCTGCTGAGCGAGGAACAGACGGCGGTCAAGCTGCTCTGGGGCCTTGTGCGCATGCTCAACGCGCGGCTGCGGTCGACGAGCGACGAGCTGAGCCAGCTCAAGTCTCGCAACTAGGGGAAATGCATGAAAAAGTTTGTGCCATGGGCCGTGCTCGTCGCGCTCGTTTCGGCTTGCACGCCGCCGGACCCGCCGCCGCCGCGACCGCCGCGCAAGGCCGCCAAGGTCGAGGCGAACAAGGAGGCGCCGGCCGAGGACCCGCAGGCCAAGCAGGGCGCGCGCACGGACGGGCTGACCGGCGGCAAGCTGGTCTTTGAGGAGCATTTTGAGCGTGCGGAGCTGGGCCCGGACTGGAATGCGCCGCAGCCCGGCGAGTGGCACATCGTCGACGGCTGGCTGAAGGCGGAGAAGGTCGCCAACGACGATCTGCGCAACCAGGGCGCGTGGCTCTTGAAGCCGCTGCCCAAGAAGGTGCGCGTGGTGTTCAAGTCGCGTTCGATGACGGCGGTGGGCGACACGAAGTGCGAGGTTTTCAACACGGAACCGCGCCATGAGCAAGGCTATTCGGTGATTTTTGGCGGCTGGAACAACACGACCAACGCCATCGCGCGGCACGGCGAGCACGAGCCGAATCGGCAAAATCAGAGCAACCCGCCCAAGGTGGAGCCGGGCCGCACGTATACCTGGACGATCATCCGGACCGACAACGTGCTGCGCTGGTACATCGACGGCAAGTTCATGCTGGCCTACGACGATGCGGCGGCGATCGACGGCAACTATTTTGGCTTCAACAACTGGGCGAGCGACGTCCGCTTCGACGACATCGAGGTCTACGAGCTGTGATGCGCGGCGTGCCTGCGCTGGCAAAATCGGCCGTGGATTCGTTGACGCACGCAGCGTCGGTCGTTACAGTCGCCGTGGGTTTCTGAGGGCAGGTGCGCATTGGCCATTCGTATCTCCAGTGCCGGCGACACAAACGTCGGGCGCAAACGGACGCACAACGAGGACAACCTCCTCGTCATGGACGACGTTGGCCTTTTCGTGGTTGCGGACGGCATGGGTGGCCACGCGTGCGGCGAAGTCGCGAGCGCGATGGTCGTGGAGACCATGCGCGAGTACTACACCCGCGTCGCCGATGACGCGTCTGCGACGTGGCCTGGCCGCGAAGAGCGCGGCTTGTCGGAATCCGAAAACATGCTGAACGCCGGCATCCGCTGGTGCAACTACACGATTTGGGAGCGCGGCCACTCGGACGCCCGCTACAAGAACATGGGCACCACCGTCGTGGCGATCCACTTCGACAGCGAGAAAGCGACCATCGCGCACGTCGGCGATTCGCGCTGCTACCGGCTGCGCGGCGGCGAGCTCAAGCAGGTGACGGAAGACCATTCACTGCTGAACGACTACCTGAAGATCGCGACGCTGACAGCGGAAGAGCAGGCGAATTTTCCCCATAAAAACATCATCGTGCGGGCATGCGGCTTGAAAGATGAGGTCAAGGTCGATCTGCAGCGCGACCAGCCGCAAGTCGGCGACGTCTACATGCTGTGCAGCGACGGCTTGTCCGGTGAAGTGGCCGATCCGCAAATCTTGCAAATCATGCAGAAATCGCAAGGGAATCTGCCGGAGATGGTGGCTGAGCTGATCCAGACCGCGTGCACCAACGGCGGCAAGGACAACGTGACCGCGATTGCGATCCGCGTCGACGCTGTCTAGCGCCTCGGGAATTTTCGGCCGCAGCGCGCGGCTGGAAACGTGCTAGTTTGCCAATCAGGTGAGCGCCATGATTGCTTTCGCCCAGTACCGCCCGCTGACTTCGACCGGCATCGGCGGCGACCCGTTGGTGTCGCTGGCGCTGGAATTGCATCATCTTCTCGCGGACTTGCAGGATGCGCGGCGCGCGCGGGCGGGGCAGGCGTCGCCCAAGCTGGAGCAGATGCGCCAGATGGCGGAGCGCGCGCGGAACTACGCCGCGGAGCTGCGGCAGAACCAACCGTCGACCGCAGAGGTGCTGGCGAAGATCGCCGCGCGTCTGGAGCTGCTGCGCGCCGCGGCGGGTGAAGGCCGGCCGCTCAAGACGCTGACGCTGCGCGCCGGGCGGCAGTACGAGTCGCTGGCGAAGCTGTTGCGCGAGAAAGCCACGACGCAGGGCGTGGAGCTGCCGACGCTGAAGCCGCGCAACTACGCCCGCAACGCCTACCACATCTTCAGCGGTTTTCTGGGCGCCGGGCTCTACACCGCGTTCCCGGATCGCACGCTGATCCTGTGGATTTGCGGCATCTACACCGCGACCATGCTGGCCATGGAAGGCACGCGGCGGCTGCATCCGCGCATCAACCAGTTCATGGTCGATAAGATGTTCGGCGCGATTGCCCGGCCGATCGAAGCTTACCGCATCAATTCAGGGACTTGGTACGGCATCGCGCTGTTCCTGATGGTCTGGCTGTTCAATCCGCTGGCGTGCATTTGCGGCGTGGTGGCGCTCGGCGTGGGCGACCCGGCGGCGGCGATCCTCGGGCGGCGGTTTGGGCGCCACAAGCTGCGCGGTCACAAGTCGCTGGAGGGAATGCTCGGCTTTGCCGGCGTGGCGACAGTCGTCCTGCTGGCGTTCTTGCTGCTGACGCCGCACGCGGAGCTGGTCGGCGTCCCGTTCTGGCGCGTGCTGGCCATCAGCGCGTGGGCGGCGCTCGTCGGCGCGGTGACCGAGGTCTACTGCGAGCCGGTGGACGATAACTTTGCGATTCCCTTGGTTGTTGCCGGCGCGGTTGGCCTTTTCACATGCTGACCTTGGTCCGACATCAAATACCCGTGGCCAGCCCGATTGCATTTCGGACTGGAACCGCAAGCGTGCACCTCCGGTGGCACGGCGCGGATCGGGAGGTTTGGCTCACGAATCTTGGTCGGGGTGCGTGCACATGACCCGCGACGACCTCGAGGCGCGGCTGACCGAGATGGAGCTGCGCTACATGGAGCAGCAGGCGGTGATCGATGCCCTGGACGCGATCGTGCGCGGTCAGGATGCAGAAATCGCCAGGCTCGCCAAGGACTTGGAGCGGCTGCAACAGGCGATGGCGAGCGCCGGCGATGACGACGGCGGCGACGCTTGGGACGCCTGAATCCCGACAAATTCTGAGGAAGAATCATGAGTACCAAGGGAGATCGCCTGTGGGGCGGTGGCTATGAAGAGGCGACGCACCCGTTGGTCGCGCGCATGAACGCGTCCGTGGCGTACGACCAGGTGCTGGCGCGCGAGGATATCCTGGGCTCCGTGGCGCACGCGACGATGCTGCGCGATCAGAAAATCCTGAGTGATGACGAGCATGTGGCGATCGTCCGCGGGCTGCGCGGCATCCTGGCGGACGTGGAAGCCGGCCAGTTTGACTGGCAGATGGCGCGCGAGGACGTGCACATGAACGTCGAGGCGACGCTGCGCGACCGGATTGGCGCGCCCGCTGGACGTTTGCATACCGCGCGATCGCGCAATGACCAAGTCGCGCTTGATGAACGTCTATGGCTGCGGCGCAAGCTGGCCGAGATCGGCGCGGCGCTGACGCGGCTGTTGGATGTTCTGGCGGATCAGGCAACCCTGCACAGTGACTGGCCAATGCCGGGATACACGCACCTGCAGCGGGCGCAGCCGATCACCGTCGGTCACCACCTGCTGGCGCACGCCGAGGCCATTGCCCGCGACGCTGAACGCTTGCTGGATGTCCAAAAGAGAGTAGATGTTTGTCCACTTGGCTCGGGCGCGCTGGCGGGGACGACGCTGCCGATTGACCGCCAGAAAATCGCGGATCTCCTGGGGTTTTCGCGCATTTCTGCCAATTCGCTCGATGCGGTGGCGGATCGCGATCACCTCGTCGAGGCGATGGCGGCGGCGGCGCTGGGCAGCGTGCACCTGTCGCGTATCGGCGAGGAGTTGGTGCTGTTCACCAGCGCGGAATTCGGCTTCGTGCGCCTGCCGGACGCGTTCACGACCGGTAGCTCGCTGATGCCGCAGAAGAAAAACCCCGACATGGCTGAGCTTGTGCGCGGCAAGGCGGGGCGCGTAATCGGCGATCTGGTCGGGCTGCTGGTGGTGCTCAAGGGCCTGCCGCTGGCGTACAACAAGGACATGCAAGAGGACAAGGAGCCGCTGTTCGACGCGCTGAACACGTGGCACGACTGCCTCATGGCGACCGCGGATATGCTGGCGCGCGCGCAGTGGCAAAAGCGCAACTTGCTGAATGCGCTGGATAAAGGCTTTCTGCTGGCGACGGACCTGGCCGACGCGCTGGTGAATTCCGGCGTGCCGTTTCGCCAGGCGCATGAGCAGATCGCCGAGCTGGTCGGCGAGTTGACGCATAATCAGTTGACGTTTGTAAAGTTTGGCCCGGCGCGGATCGCGCAGCGGCTCCAGCTGGACGTGCCGCTGGTGCGCGACACCCTGAACATCCAGAAGGCCCTGAAACGCCGCGACCTGGCCGGCGCGCCGCATCCCAAGCGCGTCAAGTCGGCGGCCAAAGCCATGCGCAAGCGCTCGGAACGCTTGGCAAAACTGGCTGCGAAAGCGCTGAGTGCGCTGCCGGTCGAGGCGATTCTCGCCCAGACGTGAGCGGCGGTTGCGCTACTGCCACCGGGGAAAGCCGCCCGGCGGCTCGGGCAGCCAGTTGTCCTGGGCCCACCGGCTCGTCGCATCGATGAACTGCGCGACGATGACCCGGCGGTGGCGCTGCGAGCGGTTCGGCGGCGACGCGTGCCACGTCCGGCCGGAGTAAAGCAGCGCGGTCCCGCGCGCCATCGGCAGGGGCGTCGCGGCGCAATCCGGCTGTGCCTGAAGCGTCGGACCTTCGCGCCAGCCGTCGGCCAGCAACGTCGCGCGCCGGGCGATTCCCGCGTCCGGAGCCGTCGCCAGCAGTAGCTCGCAGCCGTTGTCCTCGTCCGCGTCATCCAAAGCGATCTGCAGCGTAACCAGCGATTCCGGCTCGGCATGCAGGTACCAGCTGTCCTGATGCAGCGCGCCGTGCAGCGACCCGCCCGGCACCTTGTCCACCAGCGACGCGCTGACCAGCAGCGGCTGCGCGAGCGCGATGCCGAGGGTGCCGAGGATCTCTGGCCGGCGCAGCAGGGCCGCAACCTCTGGAATCTGCTGCAATTGGTGGCCCAGACGCTGAAGCCGCTCCACCGGCGGACGATCCGGCGGAAGCGCCGGATCCCAAAACGGCATCACCGCGTGCGCAGACGCGCGCATGCGATCCGCGAACCCGGTCGGCCACGGCTGCGTGGGTTCCTGGAGCGCCGCCGCGGCGACCTGCCGGTCCAGCTCGGCGACCAGCCGCGCGCAGACGGGCTCCGGCACCACCCGCTCCAGCACCAGCAGGCCGTGTTCGCGCCACGCCGCCGTCAGCCCCTCGCGCGTCGGCGCGACCTTGTCCTGCGGCAGGGCGGGGTCGCGCGTCCGCGGCGCGGTCGGCAGCAGGGTCGGCAGCGCCGGCGCCACCAGCGCGACGACCTCCGGCAGCAGCCGGTCCAATGTCCGCACGTCTTCGGGCGCCAACTGCGCGCCATCGCGGGTCCGGTAGCTCACGGCGACGCCGTCCAGCACCCGGTAGGACCGCTGCACCTGCGTGGCCTCGATCAGGTCGACGTGAAAGTCGACGTTCGCCGCGTGCACGTTGACGCGCACGCCCAGGTCCGTAAAGCCCGTGCTCCGCACGAGCCACGCGCCGCTCGTCCCGCCCGCAAACGTCGGCTGGAGCTGCGCCGTCAGGCCGTCGTCCGTCACCCGCAGCGGCCGCAACTGCGGCGACGCCATGCGCTTGCCACCGCCCGGCGCGCAAAACGTCCAGGTATTGTTGGAGTATTCTCCGGACGTGTCCGCCATCAGCTGGTCCAGCCACGCGTGGGTCTCCGCCAAGTCGCGCGGCGTCCAGCCCGCCGCCGAGGTCACGAGCAGGGTTTCCGGGTCCCACTGCAGCTGGTGTTCGGGCTTGGAGCGGCTCATCAGCGCGTCCGGCAGCACCAGGCAATGAAACGCGCGGACGCGACAGCCGATCTTCAGCAGCCGCAGCACGCCGTCCTTGAACGCGCCCGGATTGTCGCCGGGCAGGCCGAAGATCAGCTCCGGCTCCGGCAGGCAGACCTGCATCAGGTTGTGCATCACGGTCTCAAAGCGGTCCTCGCGAAACGGCCGGTCCATCGCCGCCAGCGCCGCCGGATTGAACGACTGCACGCCGACGTCCATGACCGGCGCCTTGCAGCGCGAGAGGAATTCGAGGTGCTCGTCGTTGACGATGGATGGGTAGATGCTGCCGTAGAGCTTGACCTCGCGAAACAGGCCGACGTCGGCCTCGGCGTTGACAAGGTTGCGAAATGCCTTGGAATTCAGGTTCAGGCCGGCGTCGACCAGGTTGAACGAGCGGATGCCGTGCGTCTTCAGGTAGCTCAGCTCGGCGCGGATGCGGTCCTCGCTGAATACGCGGTGCGGCGTGGTCTGGTCGCCCCACTGGCAAAACGCGCAGGACATGGGGCAGCCGCGAAAGCGCTCCATCGTCGCGGTGCGGTTGACGTCGCACAGGCCCGCCAGAATCGCGGAAGGCAAGTCGTCCAGAGGGCGCGTGGCGAGCTGCGGCAGGCCGCCCATCCAGCCGTCCTGGGTCGGCACGAAGACGCCCGGAATCGCCGTCAGCGTCGGCAGATCCCATGCGCGCTGCTGCAAAAGCGCGACGATGCTCCACTCGCCCTCGCCCGCCACCATCGCGTCCAGCGCGCGCTGGCGGCCAGTGAACGCCGGCATCTTGAACATCACCGTCCGCGCCGCCGGCCCGCCAAACAGCAGCCGCACGCCAGGCTGGGCCGCGCGCAGCCGCTCTGCGATCGCCACGAACGTGGCAAACGACCAGACAAAGCAGGAAAAGCCAATCACATCCGCACGTTCTGCCAGCAGGTTGGCGACCCAGCGATCGATGTCCTTGTCCTCGGACTCGACGAACCGTACTTCCCAGTCCGCCAGCACGCGGTCCGCCTCGATTGCCGCACGCAACTGCCTGATTCCTTGAGAGAATGGGCTGTACACGCCGTGCGTGATGCGCGGTTCAATGGCACAAAACGTGATGCGCGGCATGAAGGTCCCCGGCGGCGGCCAAACGCGCGGCTGTGCGCTCGGCACAGGCTACCACGCGGGCAGGGCGCGTCCAACCGCTGGCAGGCGCTGCACGTCTGGATCCTTGAAAGTGCGGGAGAAAGCGCTGTTCCGGGCGGTCACGGGCAGGCGCGCACGGCGACGACGACCCGGGCGGTGCGTCGCGCTTCGCCGCTCACGGCGGGTGGCTCGTCCAGACTGCCGCCGAGCAGCTGCAGGACATGGCAGCCCGGTCCGACCTGCTTGCGCAGCACTTTGAGCAGATCCTGGCGTACGCAGGCGAACACGCTCGCGATCGGCTGCTGCTTCACCGCAGCCACCTGGACACCTTTCCAGGCAGCTTCCTCGGGCCGCGCGAGCACGGGCGCCTGCAGCGCGCGCACGCGCACACCGTCGTCGCGCACGTCCACTTCGGCCGAGAACGGCCCCATCGGCGTCAGGCCGCGCGGCTTGGCGACCGCTTCCCACGCCTCGACGGTGACTTCCAGGTCGGCAGCGTTGTCCAACCGCAGGACATTGCGGGTAAAATCCGGCGACCCGCCCGGTGGCTGCACGCTCCATTGCCAGGTGACGCCGTCGCTTTGCCTCAACGCGAACCCGTCGGCATCCGGTCGCAAGGTCATCTGGGCACGCGGCACGTTGATCGCGGTCACCGCGCCGTCTTCGGCCAGCTCGATCACGGCGCGCACGCCGGCGTTCGCCAGGGCCAGCCGCACCGAGATCGCGCCCGGCGATCGCGTGTGGACCGCTTCCACAAACCAGGCGTCGCGTCCCGGGCCATCGGGCCACGCCAAGCCGGTCAGCGCCGCGGCCACCGCCGCCGGGCCCTCCACATCCGGTTCGCACCGCGCCACGAACTTGCCGACGCCGACTGTGCACGCGCTCGCCGTCAGCGTCACCGTCGTGTCGTCGCCTTGCGTCTGCAGCGTAAAGCTGCCCGGCTGCCACTTCAGCACGTCGGTCTGCCAGCCGTGGAGATCCCGCCGCTGCCAGACCGTCGGCTGCACCGCCGCCCCGCCCGCATGCGCGCGCAGCCAAGCGCCCGCGCGATCCAGCAGCCATGGCACATCGTCAAAATCAATGGACTTTCTGTCGGCCGGCGTGACGAAATCCGCCGGATCCACCGCGTCCGCGAGCGTCGCCGGCGTCGGCAGGCTCATCGGCCCGGGCGCGGTCGGCGTCGGCGCGCCCGGCAGCCCCGCGGCGTTCGCCGTCGCCGGTTTGGGCGTCTTCACGGCATGGGGAGGCGGCGGCGTCCGGCACGCGACCAGCAGCGCACACGTGCACGGACCGAGCCACAGCCACTTCCACGTTCGCGCCACGACGGCCTCCAGCCCGGACGGTAGCACACTGGCCGTAGTTCGCGATCAAGCGTCCGTCTTCCGCGGCGCGCCTCCGGAGGAGCTCGCTCGCGGTCCAGTCCGACATGCGGTAGTTCCAACCCGGACCGGTTTGGCCTCGCACCGACGCGTTCCTGTATAGCAAGAGCGGCGCCCGGGTTCAATCCGTCCGCGCCCCGTGCTACAAACGCCGCCCCGCTTTGTGCGGAACGACTTGCCGACACCGGAGTGCTCCATGTCCGAAATGCCGCAGAACCTCGCAGATGCCTTGCCGAAAACCTACGATCACTTGGCCGTGGAGCCGCGTTGGGTTGCGCAGTGGAACGCTTGGAAGATTTACGAATACAACCCGCAAAGCCCAGCGGCCAAGGCCGGCAAGACGTTTGCGATCGACACGCCGCCGCCGTACGTGAGCGCCGCGCACCTGCACACCGGGCACGCGATGAGCTACAGCCAGGCGGAATTCGTGATTCGCTACAAGCGGATGCGCGGACACGAAGTGTTTTACCCGATGGGCTTTGACGACAACGGCCTGCCGACGGAGCGCTATGTCGAGCAGAAGTACAAGATCCAAAAGGGCAAGATTACCCGTAAGGAATTCATCGACTTGTGCCTGAAAGAGACGCGCGATGGCGCGGCCGTGTACGAAAACCTCTGGCGATCACTGGGACTTTCGGTCGATTGGCGGATGACGTACTCGACGATCCAGCCACGCGCCGTGCAACACGCCCAGCAGAGTTTTTTGGATCTGGTGAAAAAAGGCCGGCTGGAGCGGCGCGAGGACCCGATTCTGTGGTGCCCGCTGTGCGCGACGTCGCTGGCGCAGGCGGACGTGGAGGCGGGCGACGAGCAGAACCGGCCGATGCACACCGTGGTGTTTCCCATGGATCCAGAGACTTCGACGACCGTGGCGGCCGGCCTCATCGAGACAACCCGGCCGGAGCTCATCACGGCGTGCGTGGCGCTGGCGTGTCACCCCAACGACAAGCGCTGGGGCCCGATCAAGGGCTTGCGCTTTCGCGTGCCACTGACGGACCTGCGGACGGGCGGGACGAAGGCGCATTTTCGCACAGTGCCGCTGATTTTGGACGAGAGCGTGGACCCGGACTTTGGCACCGGCCTGATGATGGTCTGCACTTTTGGCGACACCGAAGACATCGCCAAGTGGCGCAACCACAAGCTGGAGACGATCCTCATCCTCGACAGCCAAGGCCGTATGATGACACCTGATTTGCCGGAGTTGGACGGCAAGCGCGTGCACGTGATGGCCAAAGGCTCGAGCGTCTACAGCGAAGCGCGCCTGGCGGCGGTTGAACTGCTGCGCGAGCATGGCTATCTGCGCGAAATCAAGGATAATGTCTCGCGCGCGAGCCTGCACGAGCGCTGTTCAACGCCGATCGAGATCCAGGTCGCGCCGCAGTGGTTCATCCGCGTTCTGGACCTGAAGGAGCCGCTTCTGGCGCGCGGCCGCGAGCTGCGCTGGTATCCGGAATTCATGCGCGAGCGCTACGAGCAGTGGGTGGAAAACCTGCGCTGGGACTGGAATATTTCGCGCCAGCGCTTCTACGGTGTGCCGTTTCCGGTGTGGTTTTGCAACCAATGCCAGGCGCCGAATTACGCGGAAGTCGCTGAATTGCCAGTGGATCCGCTGATGGCGCCGTGTCCGCGCCCGTGCGTGCACTGCGCGAGCCTGGATCTGCGGCCGGAGCCGGACGTGATGGACACGTGGATGACGTCGAGCCTGACGCCGCTGATCAACGCCAACTGGGCGATGTGGCAAGACAATCCGACGACGGAGCGGCCGATCCAGGACCAGCCGCGGCCGCAGATCTACCCCGCGGGCGTGCGCGTGCAAGCCCATGAGATTATTCGCACGTGGCTGTTTTACACCGTCGCGAAGGCGCACCTCCACACGGATTCGCTGCCGTGGAAGGACGTGATGATCTCCGGCTGGGGCCTGGACAAGCAGGGCAAGAAGATGTCCAAGCGTCTGGGCAATTTCGTCGAGCCAGGCGAGATTATCCAAAAATATTCAGCGGATGCGCTGCGCTATTGGGCGGCCGGCGCGTCGCTGGGCAACGACCTGCGGTTTCTGGAGGATGACGTCAAGGGCGGCAAGCGGCTGCTGACAAAGCTGTGGAATTCCACGCGGTTCGCGATGCTGTACCTGAACGGTTGGACGCCGGGGCAGGTCGCGGAGACGCCGACGGCGGCGGATCTCGGCATCCGCGCGCGCGTGGTCGAGGCAGCGCTGCAAGCGACCGAGGCGTTTGAGGGCTACGAATATTCCAAAGCCGTGCGCGCTGCGGAGGCGCTGTTTTGGGCGGATTGGTGCGATAACTACTTGGAAATCATCAAAGATCGCTTTCGCGACGGCACGGCGTTCACCCCGGGGCAGGTTGAGGCCGCGCGCCAGACGTTGCTGGACGGGACGTGGACGATCCTGCGGCTATTGGCGCCGGTGTTGCCGTTCATCACCGAAGAGCTGTACCAGCTGGCGATCAAAGGCTTTTTCTTGGGTGCTCCGCAGTCGATTCACGTCGCGCCGTGGCCGGTGGACGAGGCGCACGTCGCGGACGTTTTTGGCATTCCCAATCCGCAGTTGACGCTGGTGGCGAGCGGCTGGACGACGCTGCTGGCGTTGGTGTCGGCGGTGCGGACGGCGCGGACGGCGCAGAAGATTGGCGGCGGTCGGCCGCTGGCTGCGCTGCACCTGCGCGCGGACGCGGCGACGCGCCAGCAGATCGCGCCGCTGCTGCAGGATTGGCTCGCGGCGTCGCGGGCGGAGCAGCTGCTGGATGGCGGCGACGACGCGCTGGATTGGCACGACGTCGCGGGCACGGCGATGCAGGTGGCAATGGTGCCGGCGCCGCAGGAGCCCGTCGCGTAGCTCTCGCCCCCCGCTAGGGCCGTCGCAAGCTCGCCCCGCCCGAAGCCCTGATGCTTCCCGCCGTCCCAAACCGGCGCCACGCTTCAGCGCTCGTGACGCACCGGCGAATATCGAGCGTGCGCGACGGGTTGCCGTTCACGCTCGATGCCGTCTGATTTTTCCGTCGCTACTTTTTCTTCGCG
>CAIYWC010000151.1 GCA_903929795.1 uncultured Myxococcales bacterium
ACGCTCACGAGCGAGGTGGAGGCGTGCGTGCGCGAGCGCAACGAGAACCGTGCGACCATCCGCTGGATGTTCACGCTCGAGAAAGCGAGGGCGAAACTGCTGCGGGCCTACCGGTCAGAATCGGTGTGACGAGGTACTAGGCATCGCACGAGTCAGCACCGAAGAACAAGCCGGCGACAACGGCGCTGGTCTCAACCGCCAGCACGACGCCATCCAGCGCGTCGCGGAGGCCAACGACGCAAAACTGATTGGAATCGTGAACATCGTCGACGTCTCCGGCAGCGACGTCGGCACGTCCAAGGAATGGCTGACGCAGGTTCTGCCGCTCATCGCCGACCCAGACGTGCACATCGCCATCGACGCGCTCGACAGGCTCATCCGCGCCTCCAACTTCGCCGCATTTGGCGTGCTGGCCACGTGCCAGAGCACGCACACGCGCATCTACACGCCCGCGGGAACGCACGACCTCGCCAGGCCCGACGGCGTGCTGGTCAGCGGCCTGCTGGCGCTGATTGGCGGCAAGGAAAAAGCCGAGATTGTCCGTCGCTCCCAGGCTGGCAAAGAGGCGAAACGGCAACGTGGGCAATGGGTTCAGAGCGTTGACTTCCTGCCCCGCGGGATCGCCTACGACCGCAAGACGCAGACCTGGAGCTACACCACGGCGGCGGATGAAGTGCGCGAGGTGTTCAGGCTGGCCGCGGAAGGCGCCACGCAGGCCGAGATCGGTCGCCGGACCGGCGTGCCAAGCCAGACGATCCGCTCCCTGCTGCAGAATCCGATCTACGACGGCCGGCTGGTGTTTGCTTCGCGGTCGAGCGGGCGGATTGCCAACTCGAAGCACCAGAAGAAGGTGGCGCGTCCTGCGGAACAGGTGATCGACGTGCGAGTCTACAGCGAGACGGACCAGCTGGTGCCGCACGAGCTATGGCACAGCGTGCAGGCGCGATTCCGTGCCGCCGAACACGCGCAACGGCGCACGCGCGAAGCAACCGCGCCGTCCTCGTGGGCGTCCTCGTTCCTGTTCAGCTCGCACGAGCCCGAGGTCGAACAAGCGGTTGGCCAGTGACACATCGTGTACGGCTGCAGCACCGGCGCCGGCAACGCGCCCCGGTACATGTGCCGATGCAAACACAGGAACGCGTCAGGTGAGCTGCGCCGCTGCGGCCTGGTGGGCTTCCGCTGCGATGTCGTGAATCCGTGCCTCGACAGCTACTTGACCAGCTTGACCCACAGCGACTGGCTGGTCGCAGCCGCGTTCGAAGCGGTCAAACAGGTGAAGTCACCGGACACCGCGGCGATGGGCGAACGAACGGCGAGAGCGCTGGCGGCGCTGGAACGCCGCGAGAAGCGGCTGCTGGACCTGTACGAGCATGACGGCATCGACTTGCACGAGCACACCGCGCGTCGGGAAGTCATCAAGACGGAACGCGCCGTGCTGCAGCGGGCGCTCGCCAACGCGATTGCGGTGCCGGTTGTGCCGAGCGAGCGGGCGATTCGCGCCCAGGCGCAGGCTTGGCGGTGGAACGCGGAGTGGCCGCCGGAGCAAAAGCGCAGGTGGCTGGCCAAGTACGTGCAGGCGATCCACATCGCGAACGACGCAATCATGCACGCGATCTTTCGCGTGTACGGCGATGACGGCAGCGTGGTGACTTGCACTGCGGACCGACCGACGAGCTGGGAAGAACTGCTTGGCCATGCGCCTACGGGGATGAAACGCACGGCTGGTGCGCTGGGAGCGGTCCCGACGTCGCTGGCGGCCAACAGTCTGGGCATCAGCGGCGACATGCTGCGGTGGTACGTGGCGCGCGGCATCGTGAGGTTCAACGGCGCCACGAGCGGCAACAAACGGTTGTGGATGCCGCAGGACATCGCTCGCGCACGGCTGCAGTTGATCGGGCATCAGACACAACCCCCACGCCTGCACCGACCTGCGGCCGCCGCGCTGACAAACAGAGCCGGAACGCCATTTGCGCCTACCGACTGCATGGACAAGATGTCGCAGCCGATGACGATTGGGAGTCACATCAAATGATCGCAGTCACGCCGTGTACATCAGCACCGCGGCTGCCAGCAACACCAGTACCCCACACACAAACTTGGCGACCTTGACCGTGCGCGACTCGTCGCTCCAATCCAAGTAGCGCTGCACGAACTCGGTCGATGAGCCCGCGCCGCCGATGACGCCGCAGTGGCCGATGCCAAACGCCAGCAGCATGCCGACGCTCAGCGCAGGATGACGTGCCACGCTGCCGGCGGTCGCGCCCAGGATCGGCGCGATGAACGCGAACGTGCAGGGCGACAAGCCGATGCCGAGCACCAGCCCGACGCCTGCGGCCGCCAACATGCCCTTGCCCTTGATGCCGCCGATCGAGAGGCCCTTGTCCGGCATGGGCAGGATGCCGACGAGGTTTAAGCCGGCGAGCAGGAAGATGGCGGCGATGATGTAGTTGCTGGCCGCGCCAAAGGCAGTCAATGCGTGGCCGAGCCAGAAGACGACCATGCCGACCAGCAGGATCGCCGCCAACATGCCTCCGGCAAACGAGAATGCCAGCGCCGTGCCGCGGCCGCGCGTGGTGGCGGTGCCCGAGCCAACGAAGCCGACGACAAGCGGAATGGTGCCCAGGTGGCACGGGCTCAGCAGCACGCTGATGACGCCCCAGACGAGCGAGGCGCCGAGCGCGATCGCGGGGGTGCCACTGACGGCGTCGGTGAGCTGGAAGACGAGGTCGCTAACGCTCATGGTGCGGCCTTGGGCTCCGGCAAAATCAGCCCCAGTTCCTTCCACTTGGCCACGACCGCGTCCGTGCGCATCACGCCTGCGTGGCGAAAAATCTCCTGACCGCCCGGCGAGTAAAACATCTGCGACGGAATCGCCGTGATGTTGAGCTTTTCCGCCACGTCAGGATTGTCGTGGCTGTTGATGAACTCGACCTTGAGCGAATCCGGATATCGCGCTTCCAGCTCAGCCAGCACGCCCATCATCACCTTGCACGGCGCACAGCTGGTTGTGCCGACGTCGACAAAACGCGGAAGAACGCGTGGTGCCGGTGCAGGCGCCGCCGCTGGACCGCCAACAGACGTGGCTGCAGCGACCTTGATCGGCGCTGCCGGCGTCTGCGCAGCCGGCCGTTTGAGCCACAAGGGCACCAGCACAACTGCGCCAACAATCAGGATTCCTGCCACGGATTTTGCCGACATCATACGCTCCCAGTCTGCAGCAGCGCGACGATTGCCGGGACGTCCAGCGCCTTGCCCATCACCTTGATCTCGCCGTCAATCGCCAAGGCCGGCGTGCCGCTGATGCCTGCGGCCAGCATGTCCTGGATGCGCGTCATGTGCTGCACCGAACCTTCGAGCCCGAGCAGCTTCGCGGCTTCCTGGGTGTTCGCCAGCATCACCTTGCACGGCACGCAGTTGGTGCCATAAACCTGAATCTTCATCGCGCCCTCGCCGGTTCAGCAACAGCCCTTCGGACCGCAGCAGCTGCTTTTCTCCACGCTCGGCTTGGCGCTCACGCCCGCGTCAACGCCCGCCCACGCGGCCAGCTGCGCGCGCGACGGATACACGCCGGTGCTCTTGATGGCGCCGCCGGCCAGCACCGTCGGCAGCGCGGATTCACCTTGCAGCTCAATGGCTTTTGTCACAAGCGGCTGGGCAACGAACGCCTGCGGCTGCTGCGACAGGTTGAAGCGCTCCACGGACACGCCCTGTGCGCCGAGCCACTCCAGATCAGCGGCGAAGCGCACGAGCGCCGGGTCGATGCTCGGACCGCACACGCCGGTGGAACAGCACATCGCGGGGTCAAAAACCTGAATCGTTGCGGTCATGGCGAACTCCTCGGTTCAGTGGTGGCGACGAGCCATCAGCCCATCGCCATGTCACGATAGCCGATACGGTGTGAATGTCAATGTTCGTTCAGACACAGCCGATATGGGCAGTCCTTGACACGCCTTGTGAAGCTGTCTATCGTGACTGAACGATAAGGAGCCATCATGAACACCAGTTGCTGCCCGCCGTCCGATTCCACGCCAGACCTGCGACCGATTGAAGGCGCGGAAGCCGAAGAGGAGCTCGCCATGCTGGCCAAAGCGCTCGGCCACCCGGCGCGCGTGCAGATTCTGCGCCTGCTGACCAACCGCGTGTCCTGCGTGTGTGGCGAGATCGTCGATCAGCTGCCGCTGGCGCAGTCGACCGTGTCGCAGCACCTGAAAGTGCTGAAGGACGCCGGG
>CAIYWC010000152.1 GCA_903929795.1 uncultured Myxococcales bacterium
GCGTACCAGTCGTCGTCGCCTGGGCACAGCTGCAGGCCCTCCAGCGGCGCCTGCAGCGACTCCGCCGACAGCGGGTTGGCCTGGACCGCCTGGTCGTTGTCCTCGTACGCGTCATCGCGCAGCTGGCAGGGCGGCAGGACCGCGACCTCGGCCTCGTAATCCGCCTCGGTGTCCAGCCCACCGCGGACCTGCAGCACGTAGCGCCCCGCCACCAGCGCGCGCGCCAGCCGCACTGCCTGACCGTCCTGGCTCTTGCGGCTCACGGCCAGCGGCTGGCCATCGGGCCCCAGGATCGTCAGCGACACCGCGTCCGCGCCCGTGTCCACCTTGGTCTTCGCTTTGACCATCAGGCCCTGGCCGGGCTGCAGATCCACCGCGAAATCGTCGTCATTCAGCGGGCATAGCCGGCCCTTGAGGGGCTCGCCCAGCGTGACAACCCGCGCCGTCGCAAACGTGTCGTTCGGCTCGTAGTGGTCTTCGATGCGCGCGCAGGCCGGCAGCAGCTTGAGCGTCAAGTCGTACGTCGTCTCGACTTCCGCGATGTTGCGCACGTCCACAAGCACCGGCGTCGCCTTGTCCACCTTGCCGAGATCCACCGCGTCCAGCGGCGGCTTGCCATCCGGCGCACCGCGCAGCACCGTCTGGCCATCGGCGCCTATCAGCCACACGCCCAGCTTGGGCGGGGTCGCGCCGCCCTGCGGGTCATCGGGTTCCGCCGCCGGGCTCGTGTCCGCCTTGGTCTTGACCGCCGCGCTGAAGCGATCGCCGGGCTGCAGCTCCACGCGAAACAGGTCCCGATCCTCTGGACACGCCCGCAGGTCCAGCGTCTGCTCGCGCTCGTCCGCCGCGAACGTCAGCAACGCCGCCTGCGCCGGCGTGTCGTTGGGCTCGTGGGTCTTGTCGCGCGCCCGACACGGCGGAAAGGCCGACAGCCGCGCCAGCTCCAGGTTGCGCCGCGTCTCCACGCGCGTATGGTCCAGCAACAGCGCCGTCTCCAGCGACTTCACCGCCTCGCGGTAGTGCGGCAAGGGGTCCTCGCTCGGGTCCGGCGCCGCGGCTTTCTCTTCGTCCGCCTTGTCCTTCTTCGCCGGCTTGGCCGCCGACTTCTCCAGCGCCAGGCCCCACTGCAGCTGCGTCGTCCCCAGCGCGTAGTGGATGTCCGCCTCCAGCGCCGCGTCGCGCTCTTTCACGGCGCCCAGCGCGCGGGACAGGCTCGTCACCGCGTCCTGCCGCGCGCCCAGCGTCGCCTGCGCCAGCCCGAGGCCATACCACAGCAGCGCGTGCTCCGGGCGGGTCGCCTGCGCCGTCTGGAAGGCCTTCACCGCCTCGCCCGCCTTGTTTTCCGCCAACTTTTCGCGGCCTTCACGCACGTCCGGGTTCTCGCGCTGCAGCCAGGATGGCAGCGCGTGGGCCGGAACCGGCAACGCCAGCGCCAACAACGCGAGCGCCGGCGCCAGCTTGCGCGCGCGCTTGCGCGAGCCCAGCAGCCACTCCACCAGCAGCAGCAGCAGCGCCGGGCCCAGCAGGTACTGAAAGCGGTCTTCGCCAAGTTGCTGAAATTGCGCCTGATATTCAGCCTTTTCCAGCGCGTCCAAGCTCTGAAACACCTGCGGCGCGATCGACTGCCGGTCGTAATGGAACGCCTTGCCGCCGGTCGCTGTGGCGATCTTCTCCAGGAGGTCCATGTTCAGCGCGGAAAACACAAGGTTGCCGTTCTCGTCTTTCTGCGAGCCCACGGACGTGCCGTCCGGCCCGAGGATCGGCACCGGATTGCCTGACGCCGTTCCCACGCCAACCGTATAGATTTTCACGCCTTTTTCCGCAGCCTTCTGCGCCGCTTCCACCGCCGCGCCCTCGTGATCCTCGCCGTCGGAGAACAGCACGATCGCCTTGTTCTTGGACCCGCGAAATTGCGGCATCAGGTTTTCGCGCGTCTCCGCCTCGGCTTTCTCGCGCTCGCCGGTGAGCGTCTCGACCGCCAGGCCAATCGCGCGGCCGATGTTCGTCCCGCCGACGGGCAGATCTTCCGGTTTCAAATCCGCCATGTACATGCGGATCACGTCGTGGTCCGCGGTCAGCGGGCACTGCACAAACGGGATGCCGGCGAACGGAATCAGCGCCACGCGCCCGCCCGCGAGCTTGTCCAGGAGCGCCGAGATCTCCAGCACCGTTCCCTGCAGTCGGTTGGGCACAACATCCTTGGCCAACATGGACTTGGACGCATCGACCACGACCGCGATGTCGATGCCGGCGTTGCTCACCTCCGTCTCGCGCAAGCCGTAGCGCGGCCGCGCCGCCGCCAGCACCAGCAGTACTACGGCCAGCGTCCACAGCACGATGCGCACCACCGACCGCCGCGGCGACCAGCTCGCCGCCAGCCGCGCCAGCATCGGCACGGACAGCAGCTGAATCAACAGCTTGCGCGTCGCGAAGTGCTGCGCCACCGCCCAAGCCGCCAGCAGCAGCACCGGCGCGAGCAGCCAGAGCAACTGGGGATTGGCAAACGTGAAGGCGTCGGACATCATCGCAAAGTTCCTGAAACGCTTAAGGTTCTAATCCGGAATCGTCCGCAGCCACGTCCGCCGCAACAGCACTTCTGTCGCGAGCAGCCCCACGCCCAGCAGCAGCCACGGCCAAAACAGCTCGCGGCGGTGCGTGCGCACCTTGGTCTTGAACGTCGTCTTTTCCAAATCCTTGAAGTCATTGGCGAATTTCTTGGCATCGTAGCTGTCGTAAAAATGCCCGCCGGTCAGCTGGGCGATCTGCGCCAGCAGCTCCGGATCCGTTGGGAACGGCCGCTCCGGCCGCTGGTACACCGTGTGGCCAAACCGGTCGACAATCGGCGCGCCACGCATCGGGTCATAGGCCGGCAGCCGCGTCTCCTTGCCCGAACCGACCTGGAACGTGAAGATTTTCACGCGGTCCTTTTCCGGCAGCGACGCCACGTATTTCGGCACGGTCAGCGGGTCCAGCTTGCCGCCCTCCTGCTTGCCGTCGGTGATCAAAATGACCATGCGGGATCGCGACTTGGACTTCTGCTTGTTCTTGTCGAGCGACGTGTCCAGCCGCATCCACGCCCGGTTCAGCGCGTCGCCGATCGCCGTGCCGCCGCCGTTGATCGTGCAGTCGTTGTGGCAGTTCTGCCGGTCGTTGTTGGTCCGCCGCCCGTCGTCCAGCACCAGCTGGTCCAGCGCGTTCAGCAAGCGGATGTAGTCCAGCGTCGGCGGAAACCGCAGGTAGGCTTCCGAGCCGAAAATCACAAGACCAATGCGGTCCGACTTGCGGCCACGGATGAAATCCTTGAGGATTTTGCGCGCCGCCTCGAAGCGGTTGTCCGGCTCGCGCCCGTCGTCGTGCAGCTTTTGGATGTTCTCGTCGGACATGTCGATGGCGTTCATCGAGCCCGACAGGTCCAGCGCGATCATGATGTCCAGGCCTTCCGCGCTCAGCTCCTCGGTGTCGACCTGCTGCGGTCGCGCGAGCGCAACTACGAGCAAACACAAGGCAATTCCGCGCAGCCAGTCGGGCAGGGCGTGCAGCCGGGTGCGCAGCGTCGGCTTGAGGTTTTTCAGCACCGCCACGCTGGACACCTGTACGCTCGCGGGGCGCGCACGCGTGCGGGCCCACGCAGCCGCAGCGACGACCAGCAGGCCCAGCAAGAACCACGGATGTTCAAAGCTCCACGTGTTCATGCCGGGCGGCCTCCCAGCACGAGCGGCGCCAACAGCAGGAGGGCCGCCAGCGCGATCGCGAGCACCGCGGGCCACCACGCCGGCTTGCCTTTGCGCATCCCGTGGCGGCCGTCGATGACGCGCGTCCCCGCCCACTGGTCGCCAAAACGCCGCTGCTCCGGCAGCGCGATCGCTGTCCAAATTTCCGCGACAAAACCGGCGCCTGGCACCGCCAACAGCAAGTTGCGCTTAAGCTTTGCACCCCAACTTGCCATTTTTGCAATGAGAATCGAGTCGTCGTCCGGCGGCGCGTCGTCATTCCAAGCCCGCCGCGTCTCGTTGCTCTCGACCTCAAACGCGGCAATCTCCAAGCCTGTCATGGCCTTGCCCGGCGACGAACCGCCCACCGCGTCGCGAATCGCCAGCCAGACGAACCAGAGCACGTACGCCGCGTCGAACAGCCCCTGCCGACCGGTCCGGATCGCCAGGAACGCCAGCCCCGCCGTCGCGATCGACCCGCCAAGCACGTCCAGCGCCAACGCCCGGACCCGCAGCGCGGTCGGCGCCATCACCTGCAGCCGCAGCTTCTTTTGCAGCGCCAGCCGCGCCGTCTCCGCCGCCCGCAGCTGGTCCAGCTCTTGCGCAGTCTGCATCGTCTTGCTCACCACGTCCTGGACGAACGCGTGCAGCTCCGCCAGCTCTTCCGGCGTCGCGGGAAGTCCAGCAAACTTCACGAGATCCGACGTATCGGCGAACCGCTGGATCTCGTCGAGGCGCACCTGCTTCAGGTTCAGCGACTTCGCGCGCTCCAGCAGCTCCGTGCTCGTCATGTCCAGCGCGTAAAACCGGAAGCGGCCTCCCAGATATTCACGTAGAATTTCAGATAGTTCCGCGACGACCACCCGCGGCGTCTCGTTGGCCAGCCGCCCGGAACGCTCGAGATCCGTCAGCCGGCCAATCGCGACGATGTGCGGCGGGACGGTCGCCTTGGGCCGCAGCAAGGCCGCGCGATTCTTGTAGATTTTCAGGCCCAGGGCCGTCAGCCCGCCCGAGAGCGCCATCATCGCCAGGATCAGGAGCGCGATCTCCAGCGGCACGTTCTCCTCGATCAGCGGCCGCGGCGCCGGCAGCGGCGACGGCGCCACATTGTTATCATTGGCGAATTGGCTTTTGACGACGATCTTCATCGAGGCAATCGTCACGCTGCCGCTCTCGCCAGCCCCGCCGCCCGCGGTCACGACGTGAAAGGGCACCTCGATCGGCGGCGTGCGCAGCAGCCCCGCGCGCACAATCAGCAGCGGCACGTGGAACGTCTCCGTGACCTGACCGCCCGACTCCTGCCGCTCCGACTTGCCGGGATTCGCCGGGTCCGCCAGCAGCGGCCGCAGGTTGGGCCGGGTCGGAAAAAACACCCGGTAATTGCTGGGATAACGCAGCGTCGCGATGAGCTCGATCTGGTCGCCGAAAGTCGGCGTCGCCGTCGACAGCTTGGCTTCGACGTGGATCGCGTTCGCCGCCGTCGCGGTCGCGTGCGCGGGCAGGGGCGCAGGCGCGTCCGCGTGCGCGGGCATCGCGAGAAAAACCAGCAAAAATGCGAAGATCAGCGGCATGCGCACGTTACTGCCTCGCCGCGCGGCGGCGGAAATACGCCACCAGACTCTTGAGGTAATCCAAGCCGACGACCGCCGGAATCGGCTCCATACCAAACTTGCGCGCCAACTGCTCGCGCTTGCGTTCCGCCACCGCAGACTGCCGCCAGTGGTCCTGCACGCTGGCGGTGCTGTTGGCGTCAAAGCGAATGATTTCATCGGTTTCTGGATCCTCAAGGACCCACAGCCCGGCGGGAATCGGCCACTTCTTGTCCACGTCGTCGGACGTCACGATCGGCACGACGTCGTGGCGGCCGGCGAGCACGCCCAGCGACCGGTCATAGCCCTCGCCGAGGAAGTCCGACAGCACGAACACAACCGCGCGCTTGCGGGCGATGCGCGCCACGTAATCCAGCGCCACGTCCGTCCGTGTTGCCTTGCCAACTGGTTGAAAACGCAACAATTCCTGGACGATGCGCATCACGTGCCCGCGGCCTTTTTTGGGCGGAATGTAGCGCTCGATGCGGTCCGTGTAGAGGATGAGCCCGACGCGGTCGTTGTTCGAGATCGCCGAAAACGCCAGCACCGCCGCGATCTCCGCCGCCAGCTCACGCTTCGATCGCTCCTTGCTGCCGAATTTCTGCGATTCCGACAGGTCCACGACCAAAAGCACCGTCAATTCACGCTCTTCCACGTACTGCTTGACGAAGATGCCGCCGGTGCGCGCCGACACGTTCCAGTCGATCGTGCGGATGTCGTCCCCGGGCTGGTATTCGCGCACGGAGTCAAAGCTCATGCCGCGGCCCTTGAAAACCGCGTGGTACTGCCCGGCCAGCGTGCTGCTGACCAAGCGCCGCGCGATGATCTCAATCTCGCGGACGCGCTGCGAAATGGATTTTTCCTGCTGCACTTCAGCCATCAGCTTCGCGTTCCTCGCTTACGGCACCGCAACGCGATCGAAGATCCGCTGCACGACGTCCTCGCTCGTCAGGCTCTCCGCTTCCGCCTGGTAGGTCAGGATCACGCGGTGGCGCAGCACGTCCAGACCCACGGCCTTGATGTCCTCCGGGATCACGAACGCGCGGTGCCGCAGGAACGCGTGCGCCTTCGCCGCCTGCGTCAGGAAGATCGACGCGCGCGGGCTGGCGCCGAACTGGATGAATTCGCTGAGATCGCCCAGACCATAGGCCTTGGGCTCGCGCGTCGCGAACACGATGTCCACGATGTACTGCTTCAACTTGTCGTCGATCAGGATGTCCTCGACGACCTTGCGCGCCCGCATCAGCCCCGGTCCGTCGATCACCGCGCTGAGCGTCGGCGCATAGCCGGACGTCGCGTTGTTCAGGATCGTCAGCTCATCCGCGCGGGTCGGATACGTCACTTTCACCATCAGCATGAACCGGTCGACCTGCGCTTCCGGCAGCGGGTAAGTGCCCTCCTGTTCAATGGGATTTTGCGTCGCCAGCACCAGAAAGGGCTCCTCGAGCGTGTACGTCTCGTCGGCGATCGTCACCTGGTGTTCCTGCATCGCCTCCAGCAGCGCGGACTGGACCTTCGCCGGCGCGCGGTTGATCTCGTCCGCCAGTACCAGGTTGGTAAAGATCGGCCCGCGCTTGACCTTGAAGGTCTGGTCTTTCGGGTTGTAGACCTGCGTGCCCAGGATGTCCGCCGGCAGCAGGTCCGGCGTGAACTGGATCCGCTGAAAATGAATGGACAAAGCCTTCGCGAGCGTCTTGCACGTCAGCGTCTTGGCCAGGCCCGGCACGCCTTCCAGCAGCACGTGGCCGCCGGTCAGCAGGCCGATCAACAGCCCTTCAATCATGTGGGTTTGGCCCACCACCACCTTGCCAGTCTCCGCCAGCAGCTGGTCCACAAACTGCGACTCCTGGCGAATCATCTCGTTGAGCGAGCGAATGTCCTGCATGAATCCTCGGCTGGGCTGGTGCGCCGTCTCAAGCGCGGCGCTGGGCGTCAAACGTTGTACATGGTTTCGGTATTCCCGGACCGCGCACGCGGGCGGCATCATAGGGCGCGAATGCGGCTTGTCGAGGGGGGCTCTGAATGTCAGCGGAACCGCTGGAAAGAGACCCCTTCTGACTTGTAGTCGCCGGACCAGGCCGCGACGAAGATGCCGACTTCCGGCAGGTAGCAGATCGACGGCAGCAGCGGCACCGCGGACTTGGCGCCGAGGCTGACGACGGGGCCCAGCTGCGTGCCGCCGTCGATTGGCGAGGTCGTCGTGAACTTGCGAATACTCAACGGCAACGCGGCCTTGGGATCCGCAGCCGTCTGCAGCACAACCACTTGCGGCGCCGTGCCCGACGCGACGCGAATCGCCCCAATGCCCGTAGCCACCGCGATCTCGCCCAGCGCGATGCCGGAAAAATCCAGCCGCTGGACCTTCAGGTTGGTCGCTGGCGAACCGTCCAGGGCAAACGCCAGAAAGCCCGGCGCCGTCGGGCTGTCAAAAATCCCCACGCCGGGCATCGGCGCGTTCGCGACCACGCCGCCGACCTGCATCTCCTGGTCGACCGACGAGATCGCCGGATTGGTCGTGTAGACGCGCACAAACGAGCCCTGCACCGGATCGCGCCACATCAGGCCCATCGTCGTGTCCAGCACGGACGCACTCGCGGCGGTCGCCGGCGGGTTGAGCAGCTGCAGCGGATTGCCGTCCGTAAAGCTGTAGTCGCCTTCGATGCGCCGCGCGCGGATGCCGCCGGTGGTCGGCGACCAGAGCACGAGGAACCTGGCGTTGGGCAGCGCCACGATCTGCGGTGAGCACCCGCCGGCGCACGCGTCGTCGCTGACGGCGATGGGCTGGCCGGCCTTGAATGTGCCCGTGTTCGTCAGTGAATAATCGGCTTCCATGCCGCGGATCCACACGCCGGTCGGCGCGGCGGTCGTGAAGCTGTCGGGGCCGTTCGCGCCTTCCCAGGCCAGCAGGATCTTGGCGTTGCTCACGCCAGCCGTCACCCAGCCAAAAGTCGGATAGGCAACCGGATCCTTGGGAAACGCCTGAAAGGGCCCAAGCTGCTCCTTGACCAGCGACGGCAAGTTGGTGACCGTCGCGCCCGTCTTGGCGTCGATTACCCACATCGCGATCTCCGCGGCGGCCTGATTGGTGATGCGACGCCAGGTCAAAAGCGCCTTGCCGTTGCCGATCGGGTTGATCGCCGCGCGGCTCGCGTGCAGGTCAGAATCCGGAATTGTGTCGCTGGACGTCTCCACCAGGACCGGATCGTCCAGCAAGTCGACGCCGTAGCTGCCATCGCGCTCGGCGACAAACGCGCAGACGACTGGAGTCAGATCCGCGGTCTGGCCGAGCAAAGTGCCGCGGAAATAGCCCTTGTCGGTCTGGTCGAGCCACACGCGGCCCGCGACCGGTGTGGCTGGAATGTTCAAGCCGGCCGGCGAGACGATGGTCAGGCTGACCGAGAGCGAGCCCTTGGCCGGCGACTGGCCGAGGTCAAAACTGTCGCCGCTTTGCGCCGTCGACGGGAAGCGGACGGTCGCATCCACGCCGCCTGGCGCAAACAGCTGGCCCTGCAGCTTCGCCGTGTCCGGGGCAACCTCGTCGATGCGCTTGTCCGTGCTCGATCCACTCAGCCCCGGCGTCGATCCGGTGATCACGTCGCCGTCGGGCCACGCCGTTGCGATGTCCACCTCCGCGCTCGCCACGCCATCCACGGTCACGACCAGCTTCGCCGTTCCAGGTCGCACGCCGGCGATCACGTAGTTGCCCGGGCCTGTGCCCAGCCAGATTGCGACCGGGGATTGATCCGCGGCTTTGGCCGCCAACGTCGCCCCGGGAGCCAGCGCCTTGCCGTTGACCTGAAACGCCACCACCTCGCTGCCGGAAGGCGGACCGATCGCGCCCGCTTTGCTGGTCGCGAGGACTTGAAGCGGCGTCGTCGCGCCCAGCTTCACCGCTCCCGCGGCCTGCGCCGCCACGGACTGGACGTCGGTCTGCACGCCCGTGTCGTGTGGCGCGTCGGAAAGTGCGTCGGTCTGCGCGCCCAAATCCTCTTGGATAATTGGCACATCTTGGACTTTCGCCTCAAAGCCAAAGGCCGTGTCGAGCGCGTCCGGGTCGCTTGACGCATCCGGCGTTGACTGCGCCGCGTGGCTGCACGCCGTCGCGCTCAGCAGGCCGATCGCCAGCTGGCACGTCAGGAAATTCAGGACAAAGCGGGGCATCGGCACGGTCTCTCCTCGCGAACCTGCGGCTTGCGCGGGGGTGCGCTGGCCCAAGCATACCGGAATGCGCGGCAACCGCGAAACCCGGGCCTGCGGCTTCTCAACAGGCTGGCTCACATCCAGCGCCATCCCGTCGCTCATTCTTGTTGCATTTCGGCCTGGGACTGCGAGCGCGCACCTCCGGTGGCACGCCGCAGATCGAAAAAGCTTTCATCTCGAACTTCGGTCGGCGTGCCTGGTGCTTGCGCCGCACGCGCGGCGTCGCTACAACCCGCCGGCGATGATGCACGCGACCGCCACCGACCTGCCGATGCCCGACGCCCTACCTGACGTGCGCGTGCCGCCGCCGGGTCCGCTGTCGCGCGCCGCGCTGGTGCGGCTGCAGGCACACGAATCGCCCAATGTCACGGCCGTGGCGACTGATTTTCCGATTGTCTGGCAGGCAGCCCGCGGGTCGGCGGTGCGCGATCTGGACGGCAACACGTACGTCGACGCGACGTCAGCTTTTGGTGTGGCGCTGATCGGCCATGGCCATCCGGAGGTCGTCGCGGCGGTGCAGCGGCAGGCGGCGCAGCTGCTGCACGGCATGGGCGATGTCCACCCGCCGGCGGTCCGCATCGCGCTCGTGGAGGCGCTGACCGCGCTGGCGCCGGGCGATCTGGGCCACGCGGTGCTGTGCGGCGGCGGTTCGGAAGCGGTTGAAGTGGCTCAAAAAACTGCGCTTCTGGCGACCGGGCGGCCGGGCGTGATCGCCTTTTCCGGCAGCTACCACGGCATGGGTCACGGCGCACTGGATGCGACGAGCCGCCGCGATTTTCGCGCGCCCTTTGTCGCGCAGCTGGCGCACAACACGACCTGGCTGGCGTTTCCGGACCCGGCGCGCTTGCCCGTGGGCGTGCGCGCGGCCGACCTGTGCGCGCATACGCTGGAGCGCGTGGAACAGCTCCTGGCGCATCCGGCGATGGGCGGCGTGCCGATCGGCGCCATCCTGATCGAGCCCATCCAAGGACGCGGCGGGGTGATCCTGCCGCCCGACGGCTTTCTGGCCGGCCTGCGCGCGCTGTGCGATCGCCACGGCGCGCTGCTGATTTTTGACGAGATCTTCACCGGCTGTGGCCGCACCGGCGCGCTTTTCGCCTGCGAAACGGCCAACGTGCTGCCCGATTTGTTGTGTATCGGCAAGGCCTTGGGCGGCGGGATGCCGATCGCCGCGTGCCTCGGGCGGCCGCATGTCATGGCCGCGTGGCCGGTGTCGCACGGCGAGGCGCTGCACACGTCGACGTTTCTGGGCCATCCGGTTGCGGCGGCGGCGGCGCTGGCGACGATCGCGGTCCTGCAGCGCGAGGACATCGCCGGGCTGGCGGCGCGCGTGGGCGACGACCTGCAGGCGCTGCTGCGCACCCACCTCGCGGGCCATCCGTGGGTGCGGGAGATCCGCGGTCGCGGCCTGATGATTGGCGTGGAACTGATTGATCCAACTACACAAATGCCGGCAACGACTGTCGCATGGCGGACGGTGACCGGCGCGTTGCGGCGCGGCGTGCTGCTGCTGCCGTGCGGCGCGCAGGGCGAGGTAATCCAGCTGACGCCGCCCGCAGTGCTGACCAGCGCGCAGCAGCTGTGCGTGGTTCTGGCGTTGCGCGCGGCGCTGGACGAGGCGATCGCGTGAATCGCGCAACATGGCTTGAACGCTTGGCAAAATGGGCGGATGACTGGCGGGCCGGCCGTGCGGACGCGTGGTCTCCGGCGCGTTTTGCCGCCGCGCAAGCGGAGCTGCTCGACTGGCAACTTAGTCATATTGCAGCGTTTTCCGCGTATGCGCGTGCGCGCGGTGGCGCTGGGCTGCCCTTTGTGCCGGTGACGGCGTTCAAGGCGATCGCGCTGACCGCCGATTACGTGCCGGCGGATTCTCCCGTAGAATTCCATACATCGGGGACGACCGACGGTCAGCCCGGGCGCGTGCGGCTGCTCGACACGACGGCGTACGACCTGAGCCTGCTGGCGGGCTTCGCGCATTTCATGTGTCCCGAGGCGGACTTGCGCGTTCGCTGTCTCTCGCTGGTGCCGACCGACGCCGCGCGGCCGCATTCCTCGCTGGGGCACATGACGCGGCTGCTGATGCAGCACTTTGGCGATGGCCGCGGCGGTTGGTTTCTCGGCCAAACGCTGGACGTCGCGGGTTTGCGGTGCGCGCTGCACGCGGCGATCGCGGAGGCGGTGCCGGTGCTGGTCCTCGCGACCTCGCTGGCGATCCAGGCGTGGATGGACGCGTGGCCGGCGGGAGAAACGCTTGTTCTGCCAAGGGGTTCGCGGCTGATGGATACCGGCGGTCCCAAGGGCCGCACGCAGCTGACGGATCGCGCGGCGCAGCACGCCTGGCTGGCGCGGACTTTGGGCCTGGATCCGGCGCTGCTGGTCGGCGAATTCGGCATGACGGAGCTCGCGACGCCGCGCTATGAGACCACGCTTCGGGCGCGGCTGGTGGGCGATACGGCGCCCGTGCGCGCCTATGCCGGGCCGCCGTGGCTGGGCACCGTCGTGCTGGATCCGGCGACACAACAACCTGTAAAAACTGGCGAAACGGGGATGCTGGCGCACATCGATCTGGCCAACCTGGATACGCCCGCGTTCGTGCTGACGGCCGATCTGGGCCGCGCGGTGCCGCTGGGCGATGGTCGGGAGGCGATCGCGCTGCTGGGGCGCGTGCCTGGCGCGGAGTGGCGCGGGTGCGGGCTGGATGTCGATGATTTGCTTGCAGAAATGCGCTAGCTTGCACCGCGCAGCACGGCGACGTGCACTTCGCGCTGGACGTCTGCGCCAAAACCATCCCTGACCATCGCGCGCTGTTCGGCGGCAAAAGTCGCTTGCCAATCATCGACTTCCCGACGACTGCCGAACGTGTAGTGCTCCAGCAGGCTGCCGTCCTCGCGGGCGTACAGCCGCGCCGCGCGCACGCCCGGAACGCGGCGCATCGCCGGCAGCAGCGTGTCGCGCAGCCAATCCAACAGCGCCGGCCGCAGCGATTGCGGCGCCGTCACGCGCACCTCGACCAGCAGAGGTCCCTGTTTTGCATCCAGAATCTGCGCAGTCAGCGCGTGCAGATCCGCGACTTTCAGCTCGCCCTGGACCTGGCCGACGGTGCCTGGCCGCTGCACCAGGCAGGTCCGCAGCCCGCGCGCCTGGGCCAGCTCCAGCGTGCGTTCGGACGTGCTGACGTGCAGCCAGCTGTCACGCGTCACGGCCCCCCCGTCACGCCCGCGCGCACAGCCGCATCCCACGCGCGCTCGGTGTGCAGGTGCGCGCGGAGCTCTTCGCTGCTCACGCACACGTCCCACCGGGTCTGGCACGTCTGTGCCGCGTCCAGCTGATGCTGCGCGTCGCCGTTGGCCACCAGGCCGATCTGCACCGTCTCGCGCAGGCTGTGCAGGGTCGGCAGCGCATCTGGCCAAGTCGGTAATCGTCCGATTTCAGCGGAGAAAAGCCCGATCGCCGCCGGCCGCAGATCGCGGCGCGTCTCCGTCAGGGCCTGGCGCACAAGGTCGCTCCAGCGGCGAAAGGGCTCCAGCGCCGCCAGCTCACTCAACCGCGCCGCCAGCTGCGCCACTTCGTCGCCCTCGGTCACACCGATCCGGGCCAGTCCCGCGCGCCAATCAAAAAGCACCCCGGGGCCGTCAAAAGTCACGAGTTGAACCGCGCCCAGCCACTGCGTCATGCCCCGAGACTACCGCAAAAACGCCGAAGCCGACCAGATCCGCAGATCTGGCCGGCTCTGGTTGCGATTCCGCGAAGGTGCAGCGATGCTGCTACAGCTTGCGCGCGTGCTTGCCGAGATACTCCGCGACGCCTTCCGCGCTGCCTTTCATGCCGGCCTTGCCCTTCTCCCAGCCAGCCGGGCAGACTTCGCCGTGTTCTTCGCTGAACTGCAGGGCGTCGATCGTGCGCAGCATCTCGTCGATGTTGCGGCCGATCGACAGCGCGTTCACGACCTGGTGCTGGACAACGCCGCTCTTGTCGATGAGGAAACTGGCGCGCAGGCACTTCATGCCGTCAAACAACACGTCGAAATCCTTGCCGATTTGCTTGGACAGGTCCGAAACCAGCGTGTAGCCGATCTCGCCGATGCCGCCGTCCTTGACCTTGGTGTTGCGCCAGGCCCAGTGGCTGAACTTGGAGTCGATCGAGCAGCCAAGGACCTCGACGCCGCGCGCCTTGAATTCCGCGATGCGGTGGTCGAACGCGATGATCTCGGTCGGGCAAACGAACGTGAAATCAAGGGGATAGAAGAACAGCACGACGTACTTGCCCTTGAATTGGGACAGGCTGACCGTGCCAAAGCTGCCGTCGGCGAAGACGGCGTCGGCGGTGAAATCGGGGGCGGGCTTGGTGACGAGGACGCTCATGGGACTCCTTGAAAAGTGCCGGCAACGGGCCGTGCAGGATTGCGAATCTAGGACGCGGCTGGCGCGGTGCAAGGTGCGGCCGCGTCGCAAAACGGACCGAAATGGTCGCACTTGCGGGATTGCGGGTCAAGGCGTTTTTGCCGCGAAAATTGCCAAATCGCGACAAGATCTGCCGAAAACCGGTCCGATCATCGCGAAATCGCGCGGCTAGTCGAGGTTTTCCGGCGGAATCCAGCCGCCGAACGCGTTTTCCAGCGCCAACGCGACGGCGATCGTCACCGCGTCATTGCCGTGGATCGCGCCGACCTGCACGCCCAGCGGCACGCCGAGCGAGCCAAGTCCCAGCGGCACCTGGGTAATTGGCATTTCCAGCACGTTGCCGATCGCCGTGTAGACCCAGTCCAGCGGCCGACGCAGGGGCGCGTTGTGCAGCGGAGCCGGGCGCGTGTACGGCGGGTACAGAAAGATGCCGTTGGGCCCCAGCATCTCGGTCATTTCCCAACGAAGATCAGTGGCTTGCGCCAAGAACTTCTCCTGGCCCATCGGCACCAGGTGCTGCAGCGCCTCTCCCAACCCGAGCGCGATCGCTGGAAATGTGTGCTCGGACCGGCCCAGGCCCCACTTGACCAGCTCAGTCCACGGGTTGATCGCGCCGTGCTCGCCGCCCATCAGCGCGACAAACGGCGTGCCGTTGCCCGCGCTCATCGTCGCGCTCCAGAGCTCAAAGGAGTTCTTTAGCTTGGCGATCGACACGGTCTTGACCGTCGCGCCCAGTTTCTCCAAGGCATCCGCGGCCTTGCGTTGGGCAGCCCGCAGCTCGGGATCGACCTCCAAGAAACCGTTGTCCTCGATGGACCACACAGTCAGCGCGGCGATGTCGACGTCCGCCGGGTGGCCGCGCAGCACCTCCGTGCAATCCGCGTCCTCGCCGTCCGGGCCCGCCAGCAGCCGCACGAGC
>CAIYWC010000153.1 GCA_903929795.1 uncultured Myxococcales bacterium
CCCAGGCCGTCAGCGTCGCCAGCTGGACCGGCGTGTTGCTCGCGGTCGAAGTCAGCCAGATGCCGCCGTATGATGCGTCGGTTGGTCCGGTGGAAACCAGCCACTCGACGACGAAATCCCCAGCAGTGCGTCCGGCAATCCGCGCCGCAGAAATGCCGTTCGCGCAAGTTCCGTCCCCGCTCGCCTGCTCCTTCACCACCGTCACCACGCCCGTCGCCGCGCCGGGCGCGCGCGTCACCAGCAGCACGGTGTCCTTGCCCGCGCGCCGCACCACCAGCGCCACGCCGACATTGCCGCCCGCGTCCACGCTCGCGTCCATGCCGCACACGGCCGTGATTCCAGCGAGATCGCCGGTGCCGGCGCCGCTGGCGGGCGTGGTGCCTTTGCTCCACTCCACCGGCGAGTCGTCCACGCCGGCTGAAGAAATTGGGACCGCCCACAGGGCGTGCGTAGTCGTGCCGGCGGCCAGTTTCTGCGTCATTCCAACGCCAAAGAAACGCTCGGTTTCCAGCGTCCCCATGTCGAGGACGACTGGATGAACCTGACTGAACGAGCCCGTGATGGGGTTCGTTGTCGTGTTCTGGTTCTCGCCGGCACTGCCGGCCCGCAGCAGCTCCGTGCTCCCAAGCGAATTCAAGGTCCCCGCATTTGGCCGCACCGACACCAGCCCCTTGCTCGCCGCATCCGTCCCGGCCACCGGCAGAATCCCAAAACCCGCCGTCAAAAAGCTCGGCAAAAACGCATCGTTCGCCGTGCACAGCGCGCTCCCCGCCAGGCTCGCCGCGTCGCCTGCCACCGCGCTCCACACGCCGCCCGCCGGCAGCCCGGCGCCGTCCAGCCGCGCCAGCCGCAGCAGCCCGCCCTGGCCGTTGGCCGTCAGGCACGCCGACGTCTGGCCCGGCGCCGACTCCAGCCAGCTCAGCCAGCCCAAGTTCGTCGCCAACGGGTCGCGCGCCACCGCCGGATAGCCCTGGCATACCGTCGTCGCGTCCGCCCAGCCCGTCGCCGCCGGCAGCGCCACCACCGGCACGGGCGCCAGCGCCAGCGTCGCCTTGGAAGCCGGCGTTCCCACAATGGAATCCACGATCGCGGCGCGCAGCCCCGCCGGCTTGCTGATGCTCCACTGGCTGTTGGCGGCCGTCGCGCACGTGTCCGTCTGGAACACGACCCAGGTCCGCGTCGTGCCGGTCTTGTCGTCCAGAACATGGCGAATCAGCGCCGGATTTGTCGGATTGGGATGGTCGCCGCCCGCCGTCACAATCGCGATCGGCGCGTCGGTCAGGCACGCGTTCGCCGTCGCGTCGCAGTGGTGGCCGACCGGGCAATCGTCCACCGGCACGCAGCCTGTCGCCGGATCTGCGCCTGAATCCGAGGGCTTGCACAGCGGCACCGCGCACGTGGCCGGCGTCGGCGCGCACAGGCTGTCGGTCGCCGCGTGCTGGCAGACGCCCACGCTGTCGCACTGGTCCGCCGTGCAGGCGATGCTGTCGCTGGCGCAGGTGGTGCCGTTGGCCGCCGGGCTCCAATCGCCGACGGCCGAGGACGGCTTGCAGACCAGGCACGCGTTGTCGCTCTTGGCCGCGCTGGCCGGCTGGCACGCGCCGGCGATCTCGCACCAGCCGCCCGCCAGGCCGTGGTCGCACGCGCCGCTGGCGCATTGGTTGACGTGGCAGGCCTTGCCGTCGCTGCACGCGGTCCCGTCGGCGGAATTCGACCAGCCAAATACGTTTTTACCCGGGTCGCATACCTCGCAGCCTTCCGCGGTTAGCGCGCCGCTGGTGATGCAGCCGCCGCCGATGATGCACGTGCTCGCCACCGCGCCCGCCTGGCACGCGCCCGCGACGCACGTGTCCGCGCTGCAGCTCACGTCGCCGGGCAACGCGCAGCTGCCGCCGACCGCGCTGTGCTGGCAGTCCAGCTTGGCGTCGCAGACGTCGGCGGTGCAGACATTGCCGTCGTCGCAGCTCGCGGACTGGGTCACGTGGCCGCAACCGCTTGTCGGATCACAGGAATCCAGCGTGCACGCCACGCCGTCGTCGCAGTTCAGCTGGGCGGACGTCGCCTCGCACGCGCCGGTCTTGTTGCCGCAGTGCTCCAGCGTGCAGACGTTGCCGTCGCTGTTGCACGGGGCGGTGACGTCGGAGGGTACGGCGACACAGCCGTTTTGCAGGTCGCAGACGCCCAGCGTGCAAGCGCCTGTTTTGGCAGCGCAAAGCGTCGGATTGGCGATGTGGGTGCAGGTGCCGCTGGCGCACCTGTCGTCGGTGCAGGCGACGTTGTCGGTGGCGCAGGGCGTGGCGTCGACGGCGATGGACCAGCTGCCCTGGTTGGCGGCGTTGCACAGCTCGCAGGAGTTGGCCGGGTTCAAATCGCCATGCGCGACGCATACTTGGCCGATGAAGCAAAAGCCGGGTGCGGTACCGGTGACGTTGCAGACCTGCAGCGCGGTGCACGTGCCGACCTGGCACGCCTCGCCTTTTTGGCACGCGGTGCCGACCGGCTGGCTGCTCCAATTTTGCTTGTCCAACGCGGGGTTGCACGTCAAGCAGCCATCGCCGGACAGGCCGCCGCTGGCCTGACACGCGCCGTTGATCAGGCAGCTGTCGGCGCTGACCGGGTGGCTGCAGCTGCCGGTGAGGCAGACGTCCGCGGTGCAGGCCAAGCCGTCGTCGGTGCACGTGGCCTGGTCAGGCAAATTCGCGTGGCCGCACGCGCCCTTGGCGCAGGTGTCCAGCGTGCACGGGTTCTTGTCGTCGCAGTCCTTGGCCGTGCCGCTGCCGCACGCGCCGCCCGCGCAGGTGTCGCCGAGCGTGCACGCGTCGCCGTCGTCGCACGCTGCGGTGTTGTTGGCGTGCAGGCAACCCTTGGATTTCACATCGCACGTGTCGTCGGTGCACACGCTGCTGTCGGCGCAGGTCGCGTCGTTGGCCAGGCCGGCGCAGCCGCTGGCGCCGCACGTGTCGCCCAGCGTGCAGGCGATGCCGTCATCGCACGCGCTGCTGTTCTTGGCGTGTTTGCAACCTGCTGTTTTATCGCAGGAATCGTCGGTGCAAACGTCCTTGTCGTCGCAGTCCTTGGCGGCGCCGGCCTTGCACACGCCGTTGGCGCAGACGTCGCCCACCGTGCACACGCTGCCGTCCTCGCAGGCGCCGCCGTCCTTGGCTTGTGGCGCGCACGTGCCGCTGATGCAGACGCCAAACTGGCACGCGCCCACGCCTTCGGTGCACGTGACGTTGGCGTCGTCGGGCGCCGGCGTCCAGACGGTCGGGTGGTTGGGATCGCAGCTCTCGCAGCTGTTGCCGGTCTTGAGCGCGCCGGCTTTGACGCACGTGGCGTCGACAAAACAGCCGCTGGTCACGGTCGCCGCGCACGCGCCCGCGCCGTCGCACGCGTTGGTCAGGCAGTTGGCGGTCTCGGTGCCGGTGCAGGCGACGCCGACCGCCTTGGGCGGCTTTGTGCAAAAGCCGTCGCTGCCGCATTTTAGGTCTTCACATGCGCCCGGCGCGGTCAGGGTTTGCGCGGTGACGGCGGCCGCACAGTCGCTGTCGGTGCTACAGCCAACCGAGCCTTTGGGCACGCACTGGCCCTGGCGACATTCCTGGCCGCCGCCGCACTCGGTGTCGTCGCGGCAGCCGGTCTGCGGCGCGGGCGTGGAACAGGCAAAACCGCCAAGAATGACGAGGAGATAGCCAAGATTTCGCGGCACGGAGACCTCACGCCCGCCGGGCCGCGTGGCCACATGGGGGCGGGATTAGGGTACACGCGGAAGGCGAATCGGCAAAATTTGCCGCGGTTTCCCAACGATTGCCGCGGCTACTCGCCCGATTCGGCCAGCAGGTAGCGCAGCTTGAAGCGCGCAATCTTCACCGCCACCGCCTGGCCGTTGTGCTCGCCCGGCGTGAACTTGCAGGCCTTCAGCGCCGCCACCGCGTTCTCGTCCAGGCCATGGCCGAGCTTTTGCACGACGTGGATCTCCCGCGTATTGCCCTCCGGATCGACGACAAGCGACAGCACGACCAGCCCCTCGATGCCCGCCTCGCGCGCTTCTTCCGTGTACGCGCCGCGGCAATCGCCCTTGGGCAGCGGATCCTTGGTCACGTCGCGCGCCAGCACCGGCGCCGCCAGCGCCTTGGGCTTGTCCACCGCCGGACCGCCGCTCGGCACCTGCAGCGTGTTGCCCACCGGCATCGCCGGACCCTTGCCGCCTTCCGACGTCGACTCGATGGTGAAACCGAACGTCGGCGTGTCCGTGCTGTCGCCCGTCACCACAGCGCGCTCGCTGCGCGGCGTGTCGTGCGTCTTGTCCGCGCGCGCGCTCACGTGCATCGCCTGCGGCTGGACCTTGTGCATCTCCAGCGGCGTCGGCTGCTCGGTCGGCACCGGCTCTGGCTTGGGCGCCTCCTCGGGCTTGGGCGGCTCCGGCGGCGGCTGGTCCGGCGGCTTGGGCGGGTCAACGACGCGCATCTCGACCGTCACCGGCCGCTGCAGCCGCGGCTGCTCCGGCAAGTGCGCCAGCAGATACGCCGCCGCGATGTGCAGCACGACCGCCAGCACAATGCTGATGCCGAGCCGATTGCCGTACATTTACGGCGCCTTGGGCGCGCTGGGCGGCGTCAGGCCTGTCGGGTCGATCTGGATGGCAAACGATACCACGCCCAGCGACTTGATCACGTCCAGCACCCACACCACGCGGCCGTGCGAAACGTCCTTGTCGCCCGCGATAATCGCTTGGGTTTTCGGGTCTTTCAGCAGCGCCGCCTTGACCGAGGTCCGCAGCCCGTCCGGCGTCACCGGCTGGCCGTTCAGGTACATCTGGCCGTCGCGGGTCAGCGTCACCGCCAGCGTCGTCGGCGTCGGCGTCGTGCCCTGGGCGGCCTTGGGCAGCTCGACCTCGATGGCCTGCTTGGCGATCAGGTTCGCCGTCAGCATGAAAATAATCAGCAAAACCAACATGATGTCGACCAGCGGCGTCACGTTGATGTCGGTAATCATGCCTTTCTTGCGGGCGCCGCCAGCCATTACGCGGCTCCTTTGGGGTCTTTTGGCTTCTCGGCCTTGATGTACGCCAGCACCGCGTGGCCCAGCCCGCCCGCCGCCGCTGCCGCCGTCTCCACATGCCGCGAAAACGCGTTGTAGGCCGCGACCGCGGGAATCGCGACGAGCAAGCCCACCGCGGTCGCCACCAGCGCCTCCGCGATGCCCGCCATGACCGCCTGCGCGCCCTGCGCCGAGTTCGCCGCCAGGTCGTGAAACGCGCGGATGATGCCCAGCACGGTGCCAAACAGCCCGACAAACGGCGCGTTGCTGCCCAGCGTGCCGAGAAACGCCAGCCCGCGCTCGTAGCGCAGCCGCTCGCTCTCCACCACCGCGGCGATATGCTCCTCCACCGACGCCGCGCCATCCTGGGCGTTCGCCAGCCCGGCGCGCACGACCGCCGCCTGCATCGATTTCGCCTCGCCGAGGATCTTCAGCGCCGCCGCCGCGCCCGACTTCGGCAGCGCCGCCATGGCGTCATCCAGGGTCTTCTTGGACTGTTTCTCCTGGAAAAAGAACCAGATGCGCTCAACCATCACCGCGACCGCGAACAAGCTCAGCGTCAGCAGCAGCCAGAGCACCCAGCGCGAGCCGGCGCGCAGCATGATGTCGAGCAGCTGGGCATCCAGTGTAGTTTCAGTAGCTTGTGGCATGTGATTCTCCCGTGACTACAGCCGCGCGCGAAAGCCGATGGTCGGCAGCACGTAGCGAATGATGGTGCCCGGCACGACTTCTTCCGGGTACAGCGTGGCGTTGGTCAAGTCGACGTAGAAATCCAGCAGCCACTTGTTCCACACGGCGCGCTTGTCGATGCGCAGGTCCATGCGGAAATAGCCGTCGCCGCGCGCGGAGTTGTAGCCGTAGGTCGTGGTCGCCGGCAGGCCGCTCTGGTAGGTCAGGCGCAGGCCGACATCCCAGTTGCGCGGCAGCGGCAAGCCTGCGACAACATTGAGTAAATGCGTGCGGTCGTAGTCGTACGGCACCCAGAGGCCGTTGTTCTTGCGCTCGGACAGCGACAGCGTGTAGGACAGCCAGCCGTACAGGCCGTTGCGCACCTGCCGGCGGATCAGCGCCTCGACGCCAAACGCGCGGCCAACCTGCGGAATCTGCAGACGATCCAGGAACTGCTGCTGGGCGGTCTCTTGCGGCGTACTCGACAGCGCCGGCGTCGTGAGCGCCGCCGACTTGACCACGCTCGCGGCGTTGGTGGACAGGTCGAAAACCACGGGATCCATGTCGTTGTAGAAGCCTTCCAGCGTCGCGGTAAAGCCCTCCGCGACCGGAATTTCCACGCCGAGGCTGGTCTGAATCGACTGCAAAAGCCCGTACTTCAGCGGCATCGCGTCCAGGCCCGGCAACGGCAGCGCGAACCGCGGCGGCTCGTGGTACACGCCCACGCCGGCTTTGATCCACCAGGACTTGTCGTCCGAACTACTCGTCACGCCCGCCGGCAAATCGGGGCTGGTCAGGCGGTAGCGCACCGCCAGCCGCGGGTCAAAACCGGTCTGCGTCGCCGAATCGTCGTGTCGCACGTCCACGCGCGCGCCCGGACGAATCAGCCAGTCCTTGGACGGACGGTACAGCGCCTCGGCCAGCGCCGCGCCCATGTACTGCGTAGTCAGCTGGTCGGTGATGGCGCTCAGGCTCGCGCCGCTGGTCGTGCTGCCGGTGCCGCCGGTCGTCGTCCCGGGCTGGCTGAAGCTGTGCACGCTGCCTTCCAGACCCGCATTCACGTCCAGCAAGTTGGGCCAGCGCCAGCGAAAACGCGTTGACGGCTCCAGCACCAGCGTGGAAATGTTGGAGCCGGTGCCCTGCTGGGTCTGGTCCACGCCGCCGACAAGCCGGTAGGACGCGTCGAACTTGCCGCTGCCGTGCTGCGCCCGCAGGTCCAGGCGGTGAAAGTCCATCTTGAGCGCCGGGGCCAGCGTCGGGTTGTTCGGGTCAGACGTCGCCGTCGCTGTGTCCAGCTCATCGCTGGCGCCAAAAGCGAACAAGGTCCAGCCGTTGCGCGCGTTGCCGCCGTCCAGCCGCAGCTGGTAATCCCAGTACGACAGTGAAAGCGCGTTGGTCGCCAGGCTGATCAGCCCGCCCGGATAGCCGTAGCGCGCCGCCGCCGTGACCGTCACGCCCAGCGCCTCAATCGGATAGCGCACGAGCGCGCCGGTTTGCAGCAGGTTCACGTCGATGTCGACAAGCTGCTCGTCGGGCCGCGACCGCCGCGTACGACCGTCGATGATGCCCGCGGTGTAGCCGCCGTAGAGCACCGGCGCACCGCCGGGGTAAAACTGAACTTCATCAATAAATTCAGGGTGAATGACGCTCGGACCCGCGAGCAGGTGGTACAGCATCGGCACGCGCGTGCCGTCTATCAGGATGCCGGTCGAACCCGGGCTCGCGCCGCGCACCACCGGAAACGGCAGCAGCGACATGATGCTCGACACACCCGGCAGCGTCTGCACAACGCGGAACGGATCGCCAAAAGTTCCCGGCACTTGCTTGATCTCGGCGCCGCGCAGCGTGATGCGCGACAGCTCCTCGCGCCGCTGTTCGCCAAAAACCACGATTTCGTATGGGTCATAGCGCTCGCGCTCGACGTAGTACGCGACCGCAAGCTCCTGTTTTGCGTCGATTTTCTCCTGCTGCAAGAATGCCTTGTAGCCGACCGCGTGTACCGTGATGCGCGCTTGACCCGCCGGAATCGCCACGCGAAAGCGGCCGTGCGCGTCGGCGGGCGCATCGTAGTGCCGCTCGCCGATTTGCACCGACACCGTCGCGCCCTGGACCGGCACCCGCGTGCCTTTTTCAACAAGCTTGCCGCGCAGCGTCGAGACCAGCGGCGGACCGCCGTCCACCGGCGGCGGGGGCGGCGGCGGCGGCGGCAAAAACGTGTGCGAAAACGTGATGTCCACCGGCACCGGCTTGCCGCCATAGCGCGCGGGCACGAACTCGAAACGCTCCGCCGCGCGCACCACCGCGTCGTCAAACACCGCTTGCGGCGGCGACAGCAGCTCGACTTTTTGCACATGGCCATCGGTGCCAACGCGCAGCTTGACCCGCACGACGATCGCTTGGGTGTGCTCCGGCGCCGGATCGGGATAGGCAACCGTCGTCTCGGTGACCGCGCGCGGCGGCTCCAGCAGCGGCTTGGCCTCGCCGTCCAGCGCCCACGCGTGCGCGGGCTGCAGGCACGCCAGCAAGAGCAGCAGCCGCAGCAGGTGTTTCAGCGCCATGAAATCACCCACGTCAGGCTGCCGCCGGCGTTGGACCACCACTGGCGGCGCACGATCGACTGCGCGGTATCGGGCTCGACGCGGCCGATGTTCTCGACGCACGCGGTCCACTGGCCGTCGGTCTGGAGCGCGAAGCCGGTGGCGGAGAGCGGGCCGAGGACCCAGAGGTAGCTGGCGCGCAGCAGGCCGGCGACGCCGACGCCGGAGCACGCGACCATGGGCGTGCGTGCGCTGGGAAACGTGTAATTGGCGACGAGCGAGGCGCGCTGCTCGGCGTTGGGCTCGGCGCGGCCCGACGTGCCTTCCACCAGGCCGCCAAAGCCAAAGCCCGCGGCGATGTCCAGGTGGTCGGTCACATGCCAGGTCGGGTCAATGGTTCCGGCAAACCGCAGGCCGGAGAGGTCGCCGGACTTGCGCGCCACCGCGATCGCAAACTGGAAGGAGCCAAACAGCGACCAATCCTCGTCCAGCCGCGCACCGACCCGCATCAGCAGCGGGATATTCTTGTCGCCCGGCGTGCCGTCGATGCCGCGCAGCATGCCGTAACCGACGCCCAGCTGCAGGCGGAAACCAGCCTGGCGCCACGCCGCGGCGTCCTCCTCGGTCGGAAGCGACAGCTTGAACGGCAGCACCTCATCGGCCTCGGTCGGCGCAACCGGCGTTTCGACGACCACGTCCGTCGGCGTCACCTCCGTCGCCAGCGGCAGCGCCAAGGCGGCCTGTGGCAGCGCGATCGCGATCAGCACGAGCAGCCGCAGCATCATGGCGTCGCCCCGGTGTCGCAGGGCCACCAAACTGGCAGCTTGGCCGGCGTGGTGTAATCCCATTGCGGCGTCGCGCAGTTGGGGTCCGTCGCGCAGCCCTTGAGGAGGAAGTGGGTCGTGCCCTTGCAATCGCCCGGCGGCGCGGCGATGGCGAGCGAGGGCCGCGCTTTGGCGTTGAACGTGCTGCAGTCCTGGCCGGGCAGCGCGATGCCGACCAAGCACGCGCTGTAGACCACGGGCATGCACGCCCAGGGCTGCTGCCAATCGGGCTGTGCCGCCGGCGCGACGTAGCGGACCGTGCCGGACGTACCGCCGCCCGGGCACACCACATCGCGCACGGTCTCAGTGGCTTGCAGCGGGATGGTCACGGTGGAGTCGAGCGTCGCGGTGCCGCACGTGGTGGGATCCTCGGCGGGCGCGCTGCCGGTCGCCATGGCCTTCAAGCCGTCCACGGCCGAGAAACCGCCAGCGCTCAGGACCGAGAAGCCGGTCGGCGGACCACCGCAGCCAGCGCGCGGATAAAACAAGCCGTACAGCGCGTTGTTGGCGTCAAATGTGCCCTCCAGATAGGCGATGCGCTGGTCGGGCTGGGTCATCGAGACAAAGCTCGCGCCGTAGACGAAGTCGCCCTTGATGACCGGCGTGACGTCGCCGGGCGCGCCGACTGCCGGACCCGTGCCGCCGCCGGGACCGCCTGGAACGCCGACCGCCGTTCCCGGCGCGCGGTGCAGCTCCAACGTCCCGGATTCATTGCGATCGTCAAAGACGATGATGCTGGCGTAGCCGATGCGGCTCGTCACTTCACCGATCAGCACCGCCGCGTTGGGCAGGTTGATGAGCGGGATCGTCGCCGTGCCATCCGCCGACACCGCCACGCTCTCGCCCACCAGCGACGGTGCAAAGCCAAAATCGTCGCGGCAGCCCGCCTGCGCCACGGCCGTCGCGGAAGGGTCCAGCGGCAGCGTCTGGTAAATCGCGCAAAACGCGTCCGGCAGGTAAGTCGCGCCCCAAACGACGGCGACGCGCAGGTGCGGCGTCTCGGCCAGTGTGCCCGGCGGCCGCAGCGCCTGGAGATCGCCCGTGACTTTCACGTGGATGTTGACCAGCGGCGTGGCGTTGTCCAGCAGGCCGAGGACCTTGTCCTGGCAGCCAACGAGGCAAAACGCCAGCAACGGCAGCAGGGATTTCATGGCCACCACACTGCGGTGAGCTGCGCCAGCCAGCCCGGAACGACGGCGCCCTGGAACACGTGCAGCGATGGACCTGCGCTGAGTCCGAGCCCGAAGGGCCCGACGATCGGCAGCGCGATGAAGCCCTCCAGCTCGCCGCCCGGCAACGCGGACCAGGCCGATGTGTCGAGGCTACCTGCCGCATCGCCCAGCCGTGCTGCCTGGGCGCGCACGCGGGTCTCGTACAGCGCCGTCACGCCAGCGCCAAGCCGCAGCCCGACCGTGCCCCGACCGAGCCGTCCTTGGAGAGCGCCCACGGCGCGCAGCCGCACCTCGTTGTGCGTGACCGCCCAGGTCGTCGTGTATTCGGTCGCCTGCGAGTACGACGCCCGCGCGCCCCACGTGAACGTGCCGGCGTGCAGAATCCCGGCGGAGACACCAGCGGTCATGCCGGTTGCCAGCGCGGCAGGCAGGCCAGTCAGCATGCCGGCGTCCACGCGCCACGCGCTGGGGGCTGCGGTCGCTGTGGCGGAATCCGCAAGCCCAGCTGGCTCACTGGCCGACGCTGACGCAGCGCCAAACGCCACACCGAGGCAAATGGCGATCGCAAGACCAGGGAATCTGCGGTGGACGGGCATGGTCACGACGGAACTTGCAAAGAGAAATCGACGGCGGGCGCCGTTTGAACGCGGAGACTGACCATTGTGCACCCCGCGGTCAAGGTTTGCCCACGAAATCGCCCGGATACCCAAGGCGCTTTGCACTGTTTTGCAATCGAACGGCGCTTCACGCTGCGTTTAGGCGACCGCGTCGAGCAGCTCCTCGGCCAAATCCGGACCGCCGAGATCGCGAATTTCCTGAATGCCGGTCGGGCTTGTCACGTTGATTTCGGTCAGCTTCTCGCCGATGAGGTCGATGCCGGTGAAGACGTGCCCGGCGCCGGCCAGGAATGGCCCGAGTCCGTCGCAGATCGCCTGTTCGCGCGCCGTCAACGCGCTCAGCTCCACCGTCGCGCCAATGTGGATGTTGCCGCGCAGGTCGTCCGCGGGCGGAATCCGCAGCAAGCCGGCCCGCGCCACGCCGTTGACCAAAATCACGCGCTTGTCGCCCTGCACCACCGCCGGCAGGTACTCCTGCACCAGCACGAATTCCTTGCCGTGGCGGGTCGAAATCTCCAGCAGCGACCGCGTGTTCAGGTCGCCGGGATGCAGCGCGACGATGCCGTTGCCGCCTGAATAGCCCAGCGGCTTGACGACGACCGCGCCGCCGACCTCGGCCTGGAACCGGCGAATCGTCGCCATGTCGCGCGCCAGCAGCGAGCGCGGCGCCCACTCCGGAAAGTGCAGGATGCTGGTCTTTTCATTCCACGACCGCAGCGCGTCCGCCCGGCTGCACACGCGCGTGGATTGCGGCGCCAGATCAAGCACATACGTCGCGGCGATGTACTGCATGTCAAATGGCGGATCCTTGCGCATCCACACGACGTTGAATTCACCCAGATTTTTCACTTCCGGCCGACCCAGCTCGAAGTGCCGTCCCTGGATGCCCTGGACCTGCGTCGCGCGGCAGGTGGCAAAGCCCTGACCGGATTGGCCAAAAAGTCCGTCCGTGTCGCAGGTCCACAAGCTATGGCCGCGCAGCTGAGCGGCCGCCATCAGCGCGAACGAGGAGTCCTTGGCAATATCAAAACGTTCAATCGGATCAATGACAAACAGGTGGCGCATGCTGAAATCCTCGCACAAGCTGGGGCGACGCGACGGCGCCGACACGGCCAGCGTAGATCGGATCGCGGCATTGCGTCACGCGATGCAGGCAGAGTTGGCGCAAACTTCAAGCGATCGCTACACTCCAACGCCGGAGGTTCAGGTTGTCCATGTCATTTCGCGTTTCAGCTGTGTTCGGTCTCGTTTGGCTCAGCGCCTTGTCCGCTTGCGGCTCGACGGCAGGTCAGGGAGATGGCTTTGACGTCACCATCCAAAACCTGGACGTGAGCAAGACCAAGGACACCGGCGGCCAAGATGCCGACGCAGGCGTTGCGGACGCCGCGCCGGACGTCAAAGCCGATGTCGGCAGCGACGCGATCAGCGACACGACCAAAGCGGACGTCCCGGACGCCAAGAGCGACGTCGGCGCAGACACAGCGATCGACGTCGGCGGCGCGTGCGTCGCGAACCCGTGCAAGGATCCGCACAAGGGGACCTGCGTGCCGTCGGGCAACACCTTCCTGTGCGCGTGCGACTCGGGCTACGAGCAGGTGCTGGACGGCTCCTGCCAGGTCGTCTGCATTCCGCCCAAGATCGCGCCGACGCCGATGCAGGTGCTGCCCGGCGAGCTGGTCATCACCGAGCTGATGATCGCGCCGCTGGGTGTGGCGGAGGTCTACGGTGAGTGGTTTGAGCTCGCCAACGTCAGCGACCACGACATCACGCTCGATGGCCTGACCCTGACCGACGACGTGAACGACACGACGGTGATCAACCCGTGTTCGCCGGTGATTCTCGTCGCGGGTGGCCGCGCGGCGCTGGGCCGTGAAGCAGATTCGACCAAGAACGGCGGCGTTGCGCTGGCGTACTCGTACAAGACGGACATGTCGCTGAACAATTTTGGCGACTCGGTCATCGTGAAGGCCGGCGATGTCGTGATCGACAAGGTGACGTGGATGTCGACGTGGGTGACCAAAGGCAAGGCGCTCTCGCTCGACGTGACGGACACGACCGCCGCGGCCAACGACACGGAGAACCATTGGTGCTGGGCGATCGACAAGCTGACGGACGGCGACACCGGCTCGCCGGGCAAGGCCAACCCGCCGTGTCCCGGGCCGCCGGATGCCGACAAGGACGGCGTGCCGGACAAGACCGACAACTGCCCGAACGTGGCGAATCCAGACCAGAAGGACACGGACGGCGACGGCATCGGCGACGCGTGCGACAACTGCCCGAACATCGCGAATCCAGACCAGAAAGACTCCGACGGCGACGGCAAGGGCGACGCGTGTGATCCGGCCGTCTGCGGCGATGGCGAGCTGGACCTCGGCGAGACCTGCGACGACGGCAACGCCTGGACCAACGACGGCTGCGAAAACTGCCAAATCAAGCCGTTCACACCCGGACCGCTGATTATCACCGAACTTTTGGTGCATGCCGGCGCGACTTCGCAGCCCAACACGCAGTGGCTGGAGGTCTACAATCCCAGCGTTGCGCCGATCAGCCTGAGCGGCTGGCAGCTGCAGCTGGAGTCGTTTGACCTGGCCGCGCCGGCAACGGTGACCGCAAATCTGATCGGCAACGGCGGCATGGCCGTGGCGCCGGGTGGGTACGCGGCGATCGTGGCCAACCTGGACGTGTCCGTGAACGGCGGCGTGACGGGCCTGGCGACGTGGAATCCGCCGGGCAATCCGGTGGTTGGCTTGAGCGCGACGGCGCCGGGCCGGGCGACGCTGCTCAATCCGGCGACCAAAATCGTCAGCGATCACGTGGCCTTTGACCCGACCGCGCCTAACGCCTGGCTGGCCCACTCGCGCCAGCTGGACCCGCAGTTCATCGGCCCGCCGAGCTCCGATCCGTCGCGCTGGTGTTTTGGCTCGGACCCGCTGCCGGGCAACGCGGTGCCGGGCAATCCGCCGCTGTTTGGCACGCCGGGCGCCGCCAATCCAGCGTGCAACGCGCCGGACAAGGATGGCGACGGCGACGGCTTCGTGACCGCGGGCGACAACTGCCCGACAATCTACAACCCGAGCCAGCTCGACCAGGACGGCGACGGCGTGGGCGACGCGTGCGACAACTGCCCGACGATCGCGAACCCCGACCAGCTCGACAGCAACGGCAACGGCAAAGGCGACGCGTGCGACTCGCCAACCTGCGGCAACGGCAAGATCGACAACCCGGCCGAGCAGTGCGACGACGGCAACTTGACCGACGACGACGGCTGCTCGCACGACTGCCAGTTCGACATCGCGATCCAGCCCACTGGGACCGTCCTCATCAGCGAGGTCATGCCGAACCCGGACGCGGTCGCGGACAGCGTGGGCGAGTGGTTTGAGGTGTATAATCCATCGGTTACAGCGCAGGACATCGGCGGCTGGACCCTCAAGTGCGCGGTGTTCCAGCACGTGATCCAGGGGTCGGTCGTGCTGCCGCCCAGGAGCTACGCCGTGCTCGCCGCGAGCGCGGACGCAAGCAAAAACGACGGCTTGACGGCGATCTACGGCTGGGGCGATCACCCCGAGGGCGGCTCGCTCACGCTGCCCAACAGCGGCGTCACGACGCTGGCGATCTGGAACAGCGCCAACGTGCTGGTAGACAGCGTGCCGATGTCCACCATGCCGTGGGGCAACGGGTCCTCAGCGTTGCTCACGGTCAAATGCTGGACGCCCGCGGCCAACGACGGCGCGACCTGCTGGCTCGGCGCGCAGCCGGGCTGCAGCTACGGCAACGGCGTGGATGTGGACGTCGACAGCTTTGACTTCCCCACCGCCGCGACGTGCGACCCAGCCAGCCTGTGCACGTCCGGCCTGGAGAAGTGCCTCAAGGTCGTCAGCGACGTGAATGGCAACGTCAGCGTCGATCCGACCGGCACGCCCAAGTGCGTCGTGCGCGAGCGCGGCACGCCGGGCGTCGCCAATCTGTGCCAATGAGACCCTGAAATCCGCAGACAATTTGCTGCTTGGGTCGTCCGCGGCTATCCTCGGCGCGGCCGTTTTGGTCAACGACCCACGATGCAGCAACTGACAAAACCGCCGCCGCCCGCCCTGCCGGTCCATCTGCGCTGGCTGCTCGCCCTGGCGATCCTGGGCAATCTGCTGGCGCTCTGGACCGTGCCCTGGCTGCCATTTGGCGAGCTCGGGCTGCACGTGCAGCTGCTGGATATCGCGGCGCGCTACAACGCGGCGGAGACGGCCTACCGCGACTGGTTCGTGCAACCGCACCTCCTGGATCCCGGCACGCTGCCGCTCTGGTTCGCCCACCTGCTGCCGTACCTGAACGCGTGGATCGTGGCGCGGCTGTTGCTGTCCGCCTACGTCGTCGCCTTGCCGCTGGCGGTGCTGGCGCTGGCCCGGGCGCTGGGCCGCTCGCCGTGGCTGGCGCTGTTCGCGGTGCCGCTGACCTGGAACGCGCTGGTCAACGCCGGGCTGCTCAACGCGCTGCTGGCGTTGCCGCTGCTGTTTTGGGCGCTGGCGTTGGCGCGGCGGATGGCGACGGACGGCGGTCTGCAGCGCGGCATCCTGCTGGGACTGACGCTGGTGCTGCTGTTCTTTTGCCATCTGGTGCCGTTTGGCCTGGCGCTGATCAGCGTCGTGTTCCTGTTTGTCTGGTATCGCCGGGACCTGTGGAGCCTCACGCGGCTGTGGGTCGTCCTGCCGACCGCGCCGCTGCTGCTGCAATTCGCGTGGCGGCAGCTGATCGCCGCCCAGGCGGCGGCGCTGCGGCACCTGCAGACGGTGGACGCGCCGAACGCGCCCGAGCGCCTGCCCGCGCGCGCGCTGGTGGACCGGCTTTACGACTGGACGCTGCTGTTTTTCACCGACCATGCCGACCGCGTCCTGGCCGTGGCGCTACTGGCGATCTGGCTGACCGCGTGGCTTGTCGGCCTGTACAACACCGCGAACGCCCACCGCGGCTTGCTGGATCCCAAGTCGTTTGAGCGGCGCATGTTTGGCAGGCGCAAGTGGGACTGGGCGCGCGTCAAGCGTACGCTGGCGGACGGCTCGCTGTGGACGGGCGCGTTCGATCGCCGCCGGCTGCGCTGGCCCAACGTCCAGCAGTGGCTGAGGGAGCACGGGCTGGAGGCGCTGACCGTGTTGTGGGCGCTGTTGTACTTGGCGCTGCCGTCGCAGTACCGCGGTGTGCCGGTCGTGGCCGAGCTGCTGCCCGTGCCGACGCTGCTGCTGCTTTCGCTCTGGCCGCGGCTGCACGTTGGCCAGGGCCGCGCCTGGCTGGTGGTGCCGCTGGCGCTGGTCGCGCTGGGGTACGGCTGGCAAGTGCGCCAGGAATTCGCGCGCTTTGACCGGGAAGAAGTCGGGGGTCTGCCCGAGCAGTTGGCCGATCTGCCGTCGGGTCCGCGGTTCGCCTACGTCGCCTGGCAGGAAACGAGCGCGGTGACGTACAAGTACCCACTGCGGCACCTGCCGGCGGGCCTGGTCGCGGCGCAGCACGGCGGGCTGATGGACGACAACCCGGCGACGCAGCCGCAGGCGATCCTGCATTTTCGCAAAGGCATGGCGTCGGTGCAGCTGCAGCGCGATTTCTGGCTGGATCCAGCGCTGATGGAGGTCGATTTCGTGCTCCTGCGCTCTGGTATCGAGCCGACCGACGCGGAGGATTCGGGCCGCATTGAGCACATGTGGCACGGCGGGCATTGGTGGCTCTATCGCGTGCAGCACGGCAACCGCGACCGCATCCAGGTCGTGGACGCGGGCGGCGCGGGCGGACGGGCGGCGTACAGCGATTGTCCGCGCGGCAGCGTGCTGCAGGGCCTGGTCGCGCAGCCAGGTCCATCGGCATTGCGCAGCCTGGTGCCGTTGTGCCAGGACCTGCGGACGGCCAAACCGGCGACGACGCCGCCGGAACCTGAGGCGCGGCTGGGGACTTCGCTGCCTGCCGCCGATGCGCCGCCGCTTCTGTGCCCACGCGGGCAGTACGTGGTTTCGCTGACCGGCCGGATCGCGGACTACGTCAGCGCCGTTCAGGTCCAATGCGCCACGGCGCCGTGGCCGGGCGCACAGTTTGCGCTGACGCCCACGCGGCTCGTCGGCGGTGCAGGTGGCAAGGATTTTGACGTGCGTTGCCCGGAGGGCACGGTCGGCGTCGGCCTGCAAGGGCGGTTCGGCGACGCGAACGACCGCATCGGCCTGGCGTGCGCGGAACTGGCGACCTGGTAGTCGAAAACCCGGTCAGTGGCAGGTCTTGGCCGCTGCCTCTTTGTCGTCGGTCGTGCGCCACTGCGTGGTCTCGTCGCGGTAGCAGGTCGCCGCGGAAAACTGCCCATCGCGCGCGAACTCCGTCTGCAGGCCATTTTTCTTGCCGCGCACAAAGGTCGCCTCGACTTTTTTCTTGCCATTCTCCCAAAACCACACGTGTTTTCCGTTGGTTTTGCCCTTTTCGTACTCGATTTCTTCCTTTTTTTGGCCGTTGTCAAAGTAGAAGACGTTCTTGCCATCCCGGTCGTTGTCCTTCCAACTGCCGTCTTCCACCTTGATGCCGTCGTCGTGCCACGTGTGGCTCTCGCCGTTGCGTTTGCCGTTTCTCCAGTCGATTTCTTCAATCTTTTTGCCCGCTTTGTTCCAATACGTCGCGCGGCCTTCTTCCTTGTCGTCCTTGAAGAAGATCTCTTCCTTTTTTTGGCCGTTGTCGTGCCAGGCGCTGCGTTTGCCTTCGCGCTTGCCGTTCTTGTAGAAGGTGTCGGTCTTTTTCTGGCCATTTTCGTGCCAAGTGACCCAGCGGCCTTCCTTGGCGTAATTCGCCGGCCAAAAGCAGTAGCGCTCGGTTTTGTTGCGAAATTCGCCCGTGCCCTTGGGACACGGCTCGGTGGCGTCGTCAGACGGCTCCGGTGCCACGGGCGGCTCGGGCACGGGCTTCTTGGCCCACGCCGTTGGCGGCAACACACTCAACGTCAGCAACATCGCAATCAGGCGCGGGCGCACGGGTACCTCCAGGCTCCACGTCGTGGTTCAAGTCTGCACGTGGACGGGCGAATCCTGTCACAGCTGCGGCCGTTGGGAAAGGGGTGGCGCGCGTCGATGGCGTTGTGTACGCTGATCCGGCGTCAGCGGGCGGCGCGGCGCTTGGGCATGAAGCAGATGACGACGTCGCGGCGGCAATTCCTGGCGACAGGCACGGCGGGCTTGGCGGCGCTCGCGTTGGCGCCGCGCGTGCAAGCGGCCGAACCGCTGATCGCTTGGCAGAACTGGCCGGATGGCTTGGCAAAAGCCGCCCGCGAGCACAAAGGCATCGGCCTGCTCATCTACGCCGACTGGTGTCCGCACTGTCGCGAATTGCAGCCCGTGCTGCGCGATCCGGCGACGGTGCACGCTTCGCAAGCGCTTGTCATGATTCGCCAGGATGCCGACGAGCCGGTGCCGTGGCTGCGCGAACGCTTTGGCGCGTATGGCACCTACGTGCCGCGGCTGTTCTTTCTGCACCCGGACGGCACGCTCGCCGTGGAGATCCAGAGCGGCAATCCGAGATTTCCGTATTTCTACCAGCCGCAGCAAGGCGACGCGCTGCGGGCGGCGATGAAGCAGGCTGCGGCGTTTGGCCACAAGCATTAGCTCTTTCAACTACTTACTGGTCGGCTTGGGCGCATGTCGCGCGCGCAGCAGGTCGGCCGCGCGCAGGCGAACTGCCGACTCGCCGTGACCCTCCGCGATCGCCTTGAGCGCCGCTTGCGCCTCGGGCGCCGGCATGTCCGCCAGCGCTTGAAGCGCCGCATCCACGACGTCCAAGTGCCCGGAATCCACGCACGACACGAGCACCGGCACGCTCCTGGCGTCCCCCAGCCGGCCCAGCGCGGCCGCCGCCACCACCGCCAGATCGCGTTTGCTCGACCGCGCCAAGCCCTCCAGCGCGACGCGTGCGCGCACCAGCTTGCGCTCGCCCACCTCGCGCGCGCCCACGACCTTGCGCCAGTCCTCGTCGTCGGTCAGCAGGTCGACGACCGCGTCTTCCGGCAGCTGCCGCGCCCACAGCTCGCCCAGCGCTTGGGACGCCGCCGGCTGAAGCGCGCTCGCCAGCCGCGCCTTGAGGAACGCGTCCAGCGGCTCCTGACGCCGCGCCGGCAGCGGCAGCGTCGCGCGAAACAGGTGCTCCGCCATCTCCCCGCGGCCGTGCAGCACCGCCTGCTCGGCGTGAACGCCCACAGCGAGCACCAGCGCGCCGTCCACCGGCTCGGCTTCGACGCCGCGCGGCTTGCCGTCCGCATCAAAAAGCTGCCAGCGAACAGAGACTTCCACGCCAGCTTGGTTGCTGCCCAGGTACGTCGTCGCGGTCGGCTCGGTGGCCAGCACTTGCGGCAGCGAACGCAGTGCAGCCAACACTTCGCGCGTCACCGTGGCCTCGTCCAGACCGGCGACGATCTGGTCATCCGCCAGCTCCAGCTCGACCACCAGCGGCTGGATTTGCCAGCGGCCATCCGGCAGCGCGGCGGCTGTGGCTTGGTCGGCAGCCTCGGACGCGGCCGGCGGGTGAGCAGGCGCCCGACGGCACGCGACGGCCTGGAGCAACAGCGCAAGACAAGCGCAGTGTGCGCGACCCAACCGCAGGGCTGGACCTGTCGCATTTCGGAGTGGACCGCTCGCGTGCTCCTCGGGGCGTACGCCGCGGATGACTGATGTTTGATCTCGAACGTCGGCCAACGTGCGTGGCGCCGCGCGGTTCATGCCGGCACCTCGGCGGCGACCGGCGCCACCACGGCGTCTTCCAGCACAACCAGGTGATGCACCGCCCGCGACGCGCCGATGTAGTGCATTTGCCTGGCTTTTTGTGGCGCCAGGTGGTTCAGCTCCGTCAGGATGACCACCGGCGCTTCCATGCCCTTGAACGCGTTGACGCCGACCACGCGCACGCAGCCCGGCTCGGCGCGATCGGTCAGGCGAATCGGCGCCAAGTCCGCGGCGCCATTCCAGACATGGCTGTTTTTCGGCGACCGTCCGGTCAGGATCACGACGTCTTCGGGCTTGACGCCGCCGTCGCCGCAAATGCGCTGCAGCACGCGCCGCAGACCGTTCTTCGCGTGCGGCCGCAGCGGCTCGAACTCGACCGGCACACCCGCCGGCGCCACACAGCGCGCCTGCGCAAGCCGCGGCTCCACGCCGACCAGGTGCGCGTGAATCGCCTGAGTGTTGCGCCAATTCGTGCTCAGCACCAGCGCCTCGTCGGCGCCTTCCACCGGCGCGGCGTCCGGGCGCAGCTGCTGGGCGTCGTCAAAAAACAGGTAGCGAATCGCGCGGTTCGGGTCCACCAGCAGGCTGTTCAGCGCCTGCCACCACAGCGGCAGGAAGTCCTGCGCCTCGTCGACAATCAGCGCGTCAAACCGCGGGCCATCGCGCGCCGCGGCCTGCAGCACGGCCTGTGCCAGATCGACGTCAAACCAGTGGTCCAGCTCCTTGGCCGGCAGGTGCCGCGACGGATCTATCCCAGCAATTTCATAGCATAATTCGTGAAAATGCACCGCCGTCACGTTGGGCTGATCGGCTAGCGACTCGCGCAGGTAATGGCCCAGCGCCTTGTTGAAACACGTCAGCAGCACGCGCTGGCCCTGCGCGCCCAGCAGCCGCGCCTTGTGCATGGCCAGGATGGTCTTGCCGGTGCCCGCCGGGCCGTAGATCGCCTGAAACCGCTTGCGATTCAAGTAGTCCAACACCGTCAGCTGCTGCGGGCTGAGCTGGATCAGCTGGGCCTGCTCCGCGGCAATCCGGTGGCGTAGCAGCACGCGCGCCTCGCGCGGCATCAGGAAGAGGTCTTCCAGCGCGCGCCACCACCAGCGCGACGACGCGTTGCCCTGCGCCGGGTGAATCCGCTGCCAGCGCTTGGCGAGTTTCTCCATATTTTCAGGCAATTTGGCGATCTGCTCCAGACCCAGCGCGATGTCCGCCGGCGCGTGCGACGCCAGCCCGCGCGGCGGCACCAGCACGTCCGGCAGCAGCACGGCGTGGCCATGCGCGGGCGCGCCCGGCAGCGCGGCCGGGTGATCGCGCAGGCGCGCCACCAGCGTGCGCGCGGCGTCCTCGGCCTGGCGAAACGGGTCGGGAATCACGGTCACTTGTCCGGCGCTGTCAACCTGCTGCCAGCGATCCGCCGACGGGTCGTAGCGCAAGCCGCCGTCGACCTCGACCAGCGCAAAGACGCCCCAGTCGGGGTGCGCCACCAGAAACGTCGCCTCGCCGTCGTCCAGCGGCGCATCAGGCCGCGCGCGACCCAGCCAATGTGGGCGGTGCACAACCAGCCAGTCCTGCGACAGTTTCTGGCGCAGCACGTCGAAGATCCGCAGCTCCTGAGAACTCGAGGTCGGACGCGGATTGATGGGAATCGTGCGGGCCATGGCTCTCGCAGCGTGCGCGGACTGTGGCGGGTGGTCAAGGTGCGTGCGCGCAAGCGGTGAGACCCGCGTTGAAGTTTGCCAGCGGACGGGGGTACGATGGCCCGGTCGGTCGACCGACGCCGTGAGCGAGGCAGCGATGCGCAATTTCCCAGGCCTTCTGGCAGTTCTCTTGGCAGCCGCGTTTGCTGCGTGTTCCAATGAGGCCGCCAGCGGCGGCGACGACGCAGCGCCAACGGACGACGCCACGGCCGACAGCGCAACGGATGCGGCCACCGGCGCAACAGATGCGGCAAACGACACGGCCGCGGGCAAGGACATCGCGGGGGACGCCGCGGACGCCCAAGTCGATGGTCCGAAAGACATCGGCGTCGCGGATGCCGTCGCGGATGCGCTGGGGCTGGACGCGTCGCCGCCAGACGCGGGCCAAGACAGCGCCGCGGCGACGGACGTCGATGTCAGCCTCTGCAACACCGCATGTGCCAGCATCGCCGCCGCCCAGTGCCCGCAGGACTCCCCGACCGCGACGTGCGTGCAAAGTTGCATCGATCTTGAGGTTGGATTTGGCGGACAATGCCCAGCGGAAATCAAGGCTTACATGCAATGCATCGCGACAACGAAGGTGATCTGCGTCGATGGCCTGACCGACCAGAACACCTGCGCCAGCCAGATGGCGACCATGAGCGCCTGCATGAGCGGCCCTGTCAATCCAGGCAAATGCGCCGCGGGCAGCTGCTACGGCGGCCAGGTCACGTGCGGCTGCGACACGACGTGCAACAACGTGGACGTCAAGCTGGATTGCAACGGCACGACCTGCACGTGCACGACGGCGGGCGCGGTCTCCAAGACGTTTCCGCAAGGCGCGGCGTGCACGGGGGACGTCAGCAGCTTTCTGGCGTCCGCCTGCGTGCCGTAGCCCGGCTGACGGCGCGGCGATACTGGGGTAGCCTGCGGCCACGGCGCAGCCAGCCGTCAGCGCGGATGTCCCATGCGAAACTCTTTGATCTTCAGCGTTTTTTACCTCATGGCGTGCGGCGGCAGCAAGGCTCCTGACACGGCGACTGGCTTGGACGCCGTCGATGCCGTGGACATCGCCGCCGAAGCGACCGCGACGGTTGACCCGTGCGCCGCCGACCTTGCGCTCGCCAACCCGCCGACGCCGACGCTGGCCACGCCGCGCTGGGCGTTTGAGCCCTGGATCAGCAAGGATATTTCCACCGCCGATGACACCCGCGCGTTCGTCCAGGGCTTCATCGACCGGCAGATTCCGATCGGCGTCGTCGTGCTGGACAGCCCTTGGGAGACGAATTACCAAACCTTTCAAGCCAATCCGAGCCGCTATCCCGAGCTGCCCAAGCTTGTCGACGAGATGCACGGCAAGAACGTCAAGGTCGTGGTGTGGCTGACGTCGCTGGTGAACGACTCCAGCTTCGACTTGGAGATCGGCGGCGACACCTATGACGGGCCGTCGCCCAACTTCGCGGAAGGCAAGGCGTGCGGCCACTTCGTCGACGGCGCCGAGACGTACAGCTGGTGGAAAGGCACGGGCGCAGGCTTGGACTTCTTCTCGGCCGCGGCGCGCACGTGGTGGAACCGCCAGCAGATCGATTTGCTCCAGATTGTCGACGGTTACAAGCTGGATTTTGGCGAAATGTACATCGGCCAAGTGCCCATGACGACCGCGCAGGGGCTGAAGTCGCTGGACGACTATTCGCAGGCCTACTACCACCAGATGCTGGCGTTTGGCGTGGCGCAAAAAGGCGCCGGCAATTTTGTGACAATGGTGCGGCCGTGGGATGAAAGCTATCAATTTCCGGGGCGTTTTTTCGCCAACAAGCAGGACGCGCCGGTGGCCTGGGTGGGCGACAACCGCCGCGATTGGGTCGGGCTGGTGGACGCGCTGAACGAGATGTTCATCTCGGCGCAGGCGGGCTACACGATGCTCGGCTCGGATGTGGGCGGCTACCTGGACCGCGATGACAAGTCGCTGCTGACGCTCGTGCCGTACGACGCGGTGACTTTTGCCCGCTGGATCGCCGTCGGTGGCCTGGGGCCCTTCATGGAGCTGCACGGCCGCGCCAACCTGACGCCGTGGACGGTGCCGGATCACGCGGACGAGATCACCGCGGCGTACAAATACTGGGCCAGCTGGCACCACCAGTTCGCGCCGATGCTGTTCAGCGAGGTGCGGCGCTCGCAGGCGGGCCAGGGTCCGGTGGTCATGCAGCCGGTGGGCCAGCCGGCGGACTGGCAGGGCGATTGGCGCTACACGCTGGGCCAGCGCTGGCTGGTGGCGCCGCTGACGGACGCGACGGGCAAGCGCGACGTGAAGCTGCCGGCGGGCAAGGATTGGCTGGACTGGTGGCAGCTGAGTGCCGCGCCGCTGCCGGGCGGCACGACGGTAACCGTCGATTACAGCGGCGATTTGACCAAGACGCCGCTGTATTTGGATGCTTGCTCGGTGCAGCCGTTCGTCGATGGCGACGCGCTCACGGGCCTGACCAACACACCGCACCCGGCCCAGAACGAGGGCTGGCTGGTGGCGTTCACTTCGGGGACCTGCCCGGATCAGACGTTTGAACGGCTGGACGCGGACGGAACCCAAGTGACGGCGAAGGCGTGGTACGACGCGGGTCTGGTGGTGGTCAGGCTGTCGGCGCGGCCGAATCCGACCTTGCTGACGTTGCGCCTGCCGGCCGCGCCCACGGGGGTGGCGAGCGCCGACAATCCGGCCATCGCGTTCGTCGTGCAAGACGGGCTGGTGTACGTCACCCTCCCGTCGGGTGGCCCGACGACGCTGACCTTCTTGTTCTAGGAGCCGCTACCGCCGCAAGCTCGTAAACACCCGCCGCGCGCTGACCGGATCCAGCAGGTAGCTGTAGTGCGTGAACGCCGGCATCTCGACGTTCTCGGCGCCCGCGACGATCGCCGTCGCCGCCGGCAGCAGCAGCAGGTCCGAGTGGCTCCACAGCGACGTCAGCCGTGGCATCGTCGGCGGCTCCGGCCACGGCAGCTGCGCCGCCAGGCGCGCCATAATCGCGGAATCCGGCCGCAGATCGCGGATGTGCGGCGTGCGGGCAAACCGCGCAGCTTGAGTCCCCGCGTGCGGCGTGCCCAGCGTCACCAGGTGCGCAACCTGGCCTGCCGTCTGTGGATTCTCCAGCGCCAGCCGCGCGATGATGCCGCCCATGCTGTGCGCCACCAGATCGACCTGGCTGTCCGCGGCCAAGCCGTTGGCCGCCAGCACTTCGGTGATCGCGCCGCGCAGCTGCTCGGCCATGGCGTCGAGCGCCAACTCCGGCCGAAAACCGACCGAATACGTGCGACCGCGGCCATGCAGGCGAAACCACAGGCGCAGCGGCGCGAAGTTGCTGCGGTGACCGCCCAGGCCGTGCACGAACAGGATCGGCCGGTAGCCGTCGTCGGGCAGTGGCGAGAGCGGCCGGTGGCTCGGCCCCAGCAGCGTCAGGCCCATCAGCGGCAACTGCGCGGCGTGGCGCAACAGCGCGGGATCCAACGCGTTCCAGGCGTCCAGCGCGGCGGTTCCGGCACGCCGACCGGCCACACCCAGACCCGCGCCGACGCGCTGAAGCACAGTCTTTTCAGGGTGTTTGACCATCACGCGCTCCGCCATTCGGCCCAAGGGGACAGGCGCGCCGTGCGCCCGCCTCACGCTACCGTGGAAAGCGGCGCGCGACAACCGTGCCTACTGCAGCAGCCCCCGCAGCTGGGCCGCGGCCGGCGGCGGCGCCTGGCTGGCCAACTCCTCCAGCCACGGCTGGGTCTCGCGCCGCGGCCGCGCGGCCACATAGGCCCGCGCATGCGCGACCGCCACGTCGGTTTGGCCGAGAAACAGCGCCGCGCGCGCCGCCGTCCGGTGCGCCCGCGCATAATCCGGCTCCGCCGCCAGCGCCCGCTCGCACAGCGCCAGCGCGCGCTGCGGATGGCTCGACTGCACCTCCAGCGACGCCAGGTTGTTCAGCACTTTGGGATCGTCGTCCGCCAAAATCACAGCCGTTTCAAGCAGTTGCCTCGCCTGATCCGCCGCCGGCAGCATCCGCGTCGCCGCGACCAGCGCCGTCGCCGTCGCCAGGTAGTGCGTCAGCGTCGGCTGGTCCGCGCACGCCGCCGCCGTCGGACACACAGTCGCCAGCGCCGGCAGCCAACCGGCGATGTCGGCATAGCGCGTCTTTTCCGCCACGTAGCGCGGCGACAGCCACGTCCACGGCCACGCGGTGCGAAAGCGCGCCAGCACCGCGGAATCCTCTGCTGCCATGCCCGGTTCCCAGCCGATGGGCCGATCCTGCCACGGCGCCAGCACCGCCCGCACGCGGTCCGCCACGGGCCGTTGCGCCTCGACGACGGTCGCCGCATCCGCCAGCCCGACCTCACCGAGCCGCTCCGCCGTCGCCCGCAGCATCCGCGGATCGCGCAGCAGCGCCAGCGACAGGCACGGCGAATCGGGCCGCGCACCCTCAGCGGTCTGCAGCCACACGCACGCGGAATTCACATGGTCCGACGAGGCAAAAAGCACCGCGCCCGGCGGCACGTCGCGCAGCAGCCGATCCGCCAGCCGCCCGCCCGCCCGCAGGTCCGCGTCCGGCCGCAGCTGCAGCAGCAGCGCCGCGTGCAGCCCGACAAACACCAGCGCCGGCGCCAGCGCCACGCCCGGCCGCCACGCCACCAGCGCCGCCAGGCCGTGCGCCGCCAGCAGCCCGAGTCCCAGCAGCACGAGCAGCCCGGCCTGATCGTCGCGCAGGCCCATTGGGTTGATGAACGCGGAGTAGAGCGCGTCGGCCAGCATCATCGCGATGAGCGGGAGCAGCGCATGGCGTCGCTCCAGGTGCACCGCGCCGAGCAAGCTCAGCGGCAGCAGCCACTTGGCGTCGCGCCAGACCAGGTGCGCCAGCGCGGGAAGACCATTGTGGCCGATGCGGTCGGCATGCGCGGCGCGGATCGTCGCGGCGGTCAGGTGATCGCGTAGCGCGGCCCATGTGCGAACATCGCCCCAGGAAAACGCGGGCTTGCGCCAAGCCGCCAGCGGCAGGTAGACGAGCGCGGCCGCGCTGAGCAGCACCAGCAGACCGGCAATGCCCAGCGCGCGCGGCTTCTGGGCCCGCGGCGTGTGCCAGAACGCCGGCAGCAGCGCCAAACCGGGCAGCAGGGCTGCTTCCACGTGGATGCCCGCGCCAAAGCCCGTGAGCAGCGCCAGCCACGCCACGCGCACACCGCCGGTCTGCGTATGCCACGCCCACAGCGCCGCGGCCGCGACGAGCCAGGTCGGCGCATACACCTCCGCCGCACGCATGTGCATCGCAATCGCCGGGAGCGTCAGCGGCAGCAGCCACAGCACCGGCCGCAGCCAGCGCTGGATGCGACCCGGTTGGCCGGGCTCTGGCCACGCACGCCATACCAGCGCCACGGCGGCGACGGCGCACAGCGTCCCCAGCAGGTGCACGCGCCACGCAGCGTTTCCCAGCGGCAGGCGAGCCAGCGCGTGGCCCGCGAGGTCAAACAGCGCGAAACCGGTCGGATGCGGCACGCCCAGCTGCACCGCGGCGCCAGCCAGCTCACCGCTGTCAAACCAGGCAACTGAAGGCGCGAGCAGCCAGACAAACGCCGCGACCACCCAGGCAAATGGCCACAACAGCGCTTGGGCGTCAGGTTCAGAAGGTGCGGCCGAATCAGCCATCGCCGCTCGCTTGTGGCCCGGGTGGGCGGCTACGGACCAGGGCAGAACACTTCCGCGTGGTTCTGCGGTGTCACGGCGCCGCTGGCGTCGGTCGTGAACCCACCGGCCAACAGCACGCAGCCGCCCAGCGGATTCTTGGTGCCGATGAGCGAAGCCGTCCCGCCGATGCGCGACGACGCCAGCCCGACCAGCCCGACCGGCAGGCCGTTCGTGTCAAAAAGCAGGGCATTTCCAAGCGGTTGCAAATTGGAGTCGACGCCGCCGATCAGCAGCGATGCGCCGTTGGCCAGCGCGATCGGCGTCGCGAGCAGACGGCTGCCTGCGCTGGCGAACGCACCCATCGGCACCGCCGCGATCTGCAATTTCGGCGGCGTGACAGTCTGGTCCAACGTGATGAGTGACGGCGGCACGAGGTTGACGCCCGCCGAAATCACTTCGTCTTCGATGAACGGCGCCGCGACCGACGCACCGAGCAGCAGGAATTTCGCGTCGGTCAGCTTCACGAGCTTGCCACCGTGGATGATTTGGGTCGTCACGCTCGAGTCAGCGCTGACAGGCACGAACGTGTTGGTCGTCGCGTCGTAAATCTCCGCCAGCGGCGCGCCTACCGAGACGCGGCCGCCGAGGATGAGGAGCTTGGTGCACGTGCCATCGGCGGTCGTGGCGAGGCACAGCGTCGCGGCGTTGGCGCGAAAGGCCAGCGGCGAATGGTTGGCGCCGCTGTTGGACGTGCAGGTGATCAGCCCAGTCTGGGTCAGGTCGCACAGCACCGCGTTACCCAAGCGGGAATCGACGGAAGTCGACTTGGGCAGCGTGTTGGTACCGCCGGCGATCAGCAGCCGATCGCCTTCCTTCACGTGCACCCGCGCGACAATCGGCAGCGTGCCCGCCGGGGCGGTCGTCATCGGCAACTCCGCGAGCGTCTGCGCGCCGAGGTCCCAGCGCTGCACGAGGTTGGACACCGGGCATTTCGTCGGGCAGCCCGTCAGGTCAACCGTCGTCGTCAGGGTCTTGCCCGGCACCAGCGCAAAGCCGGAATCGGTCGAACCGCCGACGATCGCGACGGCGGAAGCGCCATCGGTGACCGCGATCGCGAGTCCGACGGCAGTCAGGCCGTTCTCGGTGATGGCGCGAAAATAGCCAAGCTGCGGGTCGAAGATCTCGGCCTGTTGGCTGGTTGCCACCCAATTTGGGCTGCTGGGTACGCTCAAGCCGTCAAACACGGCGACGCTGCCGTCCGCGAGCGCCAAGCTGTTGGCCAAGCCGCGGCGCGTGCCGCCGTCGAGCGGAAACAGGTCGTCCACCACGCAGCGATTGGCCGCGCAGGTGCCGTTGACGTGGACCGATTTGCAGTCCGAGTCGTTGGTGCACGATTGCGCCTTCGCCGCGTCCTGCAGCGCCTGCGAGACCGGCGCCAAGCCCGTGAAGGTGCCGAACAGGTAGGGCTGGACGTAGTAGGTCGGGACCACGTCCGCCAGATCGTTGCCGCCCACGACCTGAACGCCGCCGCGCCAGCCAAAGCCCACGCGCTTTTGGCACTTGTCGTCACCAAATAGCTCGACAAAAAGCGTGTAATTGCTGGACGCTTTCAGGTATTGCAGCTTGATCTTGTTGCCGCCCGCGCCCGCATACGACGCGCACGCGATCGGCTGAAACGTCGGCGACTGGGCGTTGATGTCGCTGATCGCGCCGTCATAGATCGACAGCGTCAAGTGGGTCACCCCCGGCAGCGCGCCGGTGAGCGCAAACTGCGCGGTGCCCACACCCGATGGCTGGTCCTGCGTCGCAGCCTGGTCAGCGCAAGCCGCGAGGCCGGTCACAAGCAGCGCCAGCACGCCGTGGAGGAGGTTCGTCTTCATTTGCCACCTCCCTTGCCGGAGAAAATAGGGTCCGACGCGGCGTCCACGTGGTCGAGCGACAGCGTGATGGCGCCGGTCGACGCCGGATTGGATTTGGTCGCGTAGTAGATGCCAATGGCTGTGCCGGCGACGACGACAGCGCCAATGCCAGTCCAGAACCACCATTTGCGGGTGATCGGCGTGCTGGCCTTGTCCCGGTCCTCGCCCGGACCGACCACGGCGACCTGGTCGAGGGCGACGGTTTGCTCGATTGTGCCGTTGGGCGGGACCGTCACGCGGCCTGTCCAGTCGCGAAAACCGGCCTTGACTACGCGCACCGTGTGCGTGCCCGCGGGGACGGTCGCGCGCAAGCCACCGGACGGCGGGCGACCCGTCGACGTGCGGCCCGCCAGCTTGTCATCGACGTAGACGAGTGCCACGCCGCCCGCGAACAGCTGCACCACGAGCGTGCCGGGCACTTCCACGTCCGCGTAGGCCAGATCGGCCGGGCCAAACAGCACGACGAGGCCCTTGGTCACCGCGGCCTGGAAATCGGTCAGGGACGGCAGCGGCTGCTGGCTGATCTGCGCCACGCGGGCGGTGCCCGAGTCGATGAGCCGCAGCGTCAGCGCGTCCTTGCCGTCCGGCGTCTTGCCCAGCTCGCTGAACACGACCAGGGTCGCGCCGTACTTGTGGCCGATGCGACCGAGGCAGTCGACGCCGGCTTCCGTGCACTCAAATTCGAACATCTCCTCGACCAGATCGGCGTTCGAGAGCGCGACGTCCAGCGATTTGTAGCGCAGCGCCTGCTGGTGCAGCTCCTTGGTCGCCGCCATGCGCGCGACGTCGCCGGCGTTGGCGCCTTCCGTGCGCAAAAGCAGGACGTGCTGGCGGCCATTGTGGGCAACCGGTGGCGCGGGCACCGCGGGCGCGACGACCACGGGCGAAAGCGGTGGGGGATTCTGCACCGGCGGCGCAGCGCCCGGACCGACGATCGGCGGCGGCGCAGCCTGGCCGAGCGCCGTGAGCGCCGGAGCCGTCAGCAGCGAGGCAATGAGCCAAAGAGAAAGCGAACGTGCGAACAAGAGTGGCCTCCGCAGCAAACCGCGGCCATGGTACCAGTCCCCGGCCGTTTGACAAACCCCTTGGCGCGTCTGGACACGCTGACCGAATTCGGCGATCAAAGCCGCCCGAACCGCGGCGCGCGCGCGGGTCCCCGTGCGAAATGCAACCGATCTGCCCAACCAAGCTGGGTATTCGGATCGGGTCCGCGGGTGTAGTGCGATCCGCCGCGGTTGCGCTACAGTCGGCGCAGCAGGAGGCCCAGACGATGGCGCAGCGAATCGACTACGCGTTTTTTCCCGGTGTGCGCGATGAGCTGCTGCTGCCGACCCTGAACAAGGTGCTGGGCCACATTCACCGCAACCAGCTGACGATTCGGGATTTTCGCGACTGGCTAAAGGACGCCGGGCTGTGGCAAAAAGACGAGGCCCCCGCGCTGCTGTCGCTGCTGGACGTGGTGCAAGCGCCGACCGTGCACCTGGGGCCATGGGCTTCGCTGCTTTTTGCCGCCAAGGACGACGCCGCGGCGCGCGATCTGCTGTACAAGCGCCTGTGCGACGAGAATATTTTGCTGGTGAAGTACGTGCTGGAAGCGCTGGACGTGGACGGCGGCGGCCGGCTGCACTCGACGAGCGAACTGCACCGGATGCTGACGAGCTACGTCTATCCGGGCAAGCACGTGGGCCGCGTGGCGTTTGAGGCGTGGATCAAGTGGCTGGTGGCCAGTGGTCGCGTGCGGCTGATCGGCATCCGCTGGGGTCTGGCGGATTTGGGCAAGGCGGCCGTGCCGCGCCTGCGCACCGTGGATGCGGACGAATTCCTCGACGATGAGTCCACTGAGCCCGCGCGTGTGCCGGTGGCGGAACCTGCTCCCAAGGCCGCCGCGCCTGTCGCGCGCAAGGCCACGCCGGAGCCGGCGGAGGAAGACGAGATGCCGGACGCGCCGCCCGAAGCGGAGCCGATCGACGCCCAGACTTTTGCCGCCCACGAGGCGCGGCTGAGCGAGTTGCCCGCGCCGGAGAAGTCGCCCGTGGTGACGCGCCAGCCCATCACGCCGCGGCGGCCGACGGCCCAGTCGACCGCGCTGGCCGGCGAGTGCACGCAGCCGCCGCTGGACGCGCGCGAGGTTGTGGCGACATTGCGGGAACTTGGCCAGGCGCGCGGCTTGGGCCACGGCTCGCTGCTGCTGGCGCACGGTCTGGAGCCGCGGATGGCACAGAACGACGCGGCGCGGCACCTGTTCCTCGCGGCACTGCTGGCGCGGGTGTGCCTGCAGCCGGACGGGGACGCGCTGGTGGCGCTGCTCCACGAGCGCGCGGGCGGCTGGGGCCCGGTGGCGCTGCTGCTCGATCGGCCCGAAGCGCTGCTGGAATGCCTGGCGCGGTGGGGGCTGGCCGGCGGCGACCGTCAGGCGGTTCGGCTGCGCGCGCTGCTGCTGGATGCGGCGCTGGGCGGGCGCGCGCTCAAGGCCCAGGCCGACTTGCCCAACGCGCTGGCGCAAGCGGCTTCCGCCGAACAGCTGTTGACGACGCTGGGGCAAGGCCTGCTGCGCGCCGCGACGTACCCGGAGCAATTCTGGCTGGTGCGGGAAATGGTCGTGGCCGGGCTGTGGACGCGGCCGTCGGCGACGGAAATCGCGTTCGTGCCGACACGGCCGGTGCGGATGATGGCGTACCGGTTGCGGCTGATCGAGGCGCATTTTGGCCAAAATCTGCCGATGCTGGTGCAGATCGCGCGGCGACTGGCGGCGCTCTTGCCTGCCGGTTCGCTGGAGGCGGCGGCGATCGAGGCGCTCGCGCCGGACGACCACCTGCGTTTTGACTGCCCGCGGGTCGTCATTTGCCAAACGTCTTGCGCGGTTAGTCTCGACCGGCCGAGCTAGGCTGCGCAAGGACGCTTGACAGCCCGCGGCGACAGATCCTATGCTGTCGGCACCGTTGCGTGTGATCGCTTCGGGCGTCGTTGTCGTTGTGGTCCCTTTGGCTGCCCCGCCGCGCCGCCCGACAATCCAGAGCCCTCGCCCGCAACTGCCTCCGCGCAGGTTCGCTCTACCGGATCCCCGCCGGTTTGCCCCAGTTCCAGTCTTCCTGCCACCCGTCTCCCCACCCTCCAAGCAGCACCCGCTGCACGCGTGACCACCCAATGCCCAGGAAAGCCGTTCCCGCTCCCGCAGCCGCCGCCACTACGCCGCCGCCGAGCGATGTCATCATTCACCTCAACGATCTCAAGCACATGCGCATGGCCGAGCTTGTCGCGTTGGCCAACGATCTCGGCATCGACGACGCAGCCAGCCTGCACCGTCAGGAGCTGATCTTCGGCGTGCTGCAAGCGCAGACGAGCCGCGAAGGCGCCATCCACGCGGAAGGCGTTTTGCAAGTGCTTCCGGATGGTTACGGATTTTTGCGCAGCCCGGATTACAACTATTTCCCCGGCTCGGACGACATTTACGTCTCGCCGTCGCAGATCCGCCGCTTTGGCCTGCGCAATGGCGACACGGTCGCGGGGGAAGTGCGGCCGCCCAAGGAAGGCGAGCGTTATTTCGCACTTCTTCAAGTGCACGAGATCAATTTCGAGGACCCGGAACGCGCCAAGTCCAAGATTTTGTTCGACAACCTGACGCCGCTGTACCCCAACGAGCGCTTGAAGCTGGAGTACACGCCCAAGAGCTACACGACCCGCGTCGTCGACCTGATGTGCCCGCAAGGCAAGGGCCAACGCACGCTCATCGTCGCGCCGCCGCGGACCGGTAAGACCGTGCTTTTGCAGGAGATTGCCCACGCGATCGCGCAAAACCACAAGGAAGTCTACCTCATCGTGCTGCTCATCGACGAGCGTCCCGAGGAAGTGACCGACATGCAGCGCACCGTGCAGGGTGAAGTCGTCAGCTCGACGTTTGACGAGCCGGCCTCGCGCCACGTGCAAGTTGCTGAAATGGTGATTGAAAAGGCCAAGCGCCTGGTTGAGCACGGCCGCGATGTGGTCATCCTGCTCGACTCGATCACGCGTCTCGCCCGCGCCTACAACACCGTTGTGCCGCCGTCCGGCAAGATCCTGTCCGGCGGTGTGGACTCGAACGCGCTGCACAAGCCCAAGCGCTTCTTTGGCGCGGCGCGCAACATCGAGGAAGGCGGCTCGCTGACCATCATCGGCACCGCGCTCATCGACACCGGCAGCCGCATGGATGAAGTGATTTTTGAAGAGTTCAAGGGCACCGGCAACTGCGAAATCCACCTGGATCGCAAGCTGATGGAAAAGCGCATTTTCCCGTGCCTGGACATCAACAAGTCCGGGACGCGCAAGGAAGATCTGCTGTTCGATGACCGCACGTTGAGCCGCGTCTGGCTGTTGCGCCAGCTGCTGCACCCGCTGAACGTCATTGATTCCATGGAGTTCTTGCTGGACAAGATCCGCAAGTACGAGACCAACCAGCAGTTCCTGGACGGGATGAACCAGTAGCGATGGCGCGCGTCGTTGTCACCGGCGGGGCGGGCTTTATCGGCTCGAACCTGGCGCACGCCCTGCTGGAACGCGGCGATTCCGTCGTGGTGCTGGACAATTTTTTGACCGGTCGCCGGCAGAATTTGGCTGATATCGCGGCCGACATCCAGCTCATCGAAGGCGATATCCGCGACCGCGCGACGCTGGATGCCGCGTTTACCGGCGCGGATTTCGTGCTGCACCAGGCGGCGCTGCCGTCGGTTTCGCGCTCGATCGAGGATCCGGAAGCGTCGCACGATGTGAACATCAACGGCATGTTGCAGGTGCTGCAGGCGGCGCGGCGCCACGGCGTGCGGCGGCTTGTGTTCGCGGCGTCGTCGTCGGCGTACGGCGAGACGCCGACGTTGCCCAAGGTCGAGACGATGGCGCCCGACCCGATCTCGCCGTACGGCGTGGGCAAGCTGCTGGGCGAGCACTATTGTCGTGTGTGGACACGGGTTTACGGGCTGGAGTGCGTCGCGCTGCGCTACTTCAACGTCTTTGGTCCGCGCCAGTCGCCGCAGAGCGATTACGCTGCCGTCATCCCGAAATTCATCACGGCCATGCAGCGCGGCCAGGCGCCGGTTATTTTTGGCGACGGGCTGCAGACCCGCGATTTTTGCTTCATCGCCAACGTCGTGGAAGCCAACCTGAAAGCGCTGACCGCGGCGCCAGCGCCCGGCAAGGTCTACAACATCGCGTGCGGCGCGCATTACTCGCTGCTGGACCTTGTGGCGCTCATCAACGCCGAGCTGGGCACGCAGCTTGTGGCCACGCATGGCGCGCCCCGGCGCGGCGACATCCACGACAGCTATGCCGACATCACCGCGGCGCGGCGCGACCTGGGCTACAGCGCGGCGATCGACTTCCGCGAAGGGTTGCGGCGGGCGATTGACTGGTACGCGACCCATCCGGCTGGCTAGAAAATCCGCAAGATCAGCTACTTGTGACCAGCCAGCGCCAACGGCGCCACGCGCACGGCCAGGCCGCCAAACGTACTCTCTCCGCCGGTCGCAAACTGCGCGGCCAGCTCGAGCCAGGCGGTGGGCTTGACCTCGATGCTGGCGCCAAAGCCCGGCGGCTCACCGGAGAACAAGTTGAACTGCGGCGACGGAAACGTTTGGCCGCCGATGAAGACGCGCAGCGGCACACCACCCGGCGCACCCGCGGACGTCAGGCCAAGGCGCGCGGAAAAATACGGCGACAGCGCGAGGCGGTCGTTCACGCCTGCGTCCAAGCTGAACAGCGGCACGCCGAGGCGCAAGTGCCCGCCCGGCATGACGATCTGACTGGGGGTTATGCCGTCTGATTGCTGCGCCACCAGGCCGCCGAGACCAAAGGCCACGTATTCATCCTCGATCTCCGCCCACGCGGTCAGCGACGTCACCGTGTACGACCGCAGCGCCTCCGCTTGCGTGGTCTGCGACGGCGTGGTGCCTGACGCGACCGTGGTTGTCGTCGTGTGCGTCTGGTCCGACTCCTGGAGAAAGCCGCCGCGCGCGCCGATGTGCACAGTGCTCGATTCCAGCACCGGAATTTGCCAATCGACCGTCGCCGCGCCGCCGCCGGCCTTGACCGCGTGGTTGATGACGCTCGACGGGCCGCCGCAGTAGTCGGACGAGGTTTCCGTGTAGTTGGACAGGCCGCCAACGCCGGTGCCGCCGAGCCACACCTGCTGCGTCCGCTCCGGCTCGTCGGTCGGGTCAATGCCCAGCCCGCGCTCCCGCTGCTGAATCACGTCCCGCGCGTCCTGGTTGCTGCCGACCCGCACGAGCGCTTTTTGCCGCGGCACCGGCTCGTACAGCCACGTGCGCGACGCATCGGCGGCCAGCGGCACCGGCCCGCCCGCGTCGGCTTGCACCGCGCGCGGCAGCACCAGCGGCACCAGCAGCAGCAGCGCGGTGACCGGCCCCAGCCAGCGCAGGTTCCGCTCGGCCAGCCACGCCGGCAGCGGCAACGCCAGCGCGCCGACCGCCAGCGCCGCCAGCAAAGTCCAGTGCAGCAGCGGCGTTGCGCCAAACCGGGTCAGGAACGCCACAAGCCAGACACCGAGGTACAGCGCCCACGCGACCTGCGGCGAGACCGCGCGAACCGGCACTGGCAGCGGCGCACGCCGCGTACGCGCGTGGACCTCCAGCCGCCACGCCAGTGCCGAACAAAGCAGCGCGGCAAAGGCCAGCAGCCAGCGAAACCGGTCGATGCCCAGCCAACTGCCCGTCGCCGCCCACCAGACATTGAGCATGGCGCGGTGGCCGTCGATGGCAAAGCGCAGCGCCAAATCGAACGCCGCCGTCGCCGCCAGCACCGCACTTTGCGCCCGAAAACGCCGCGCGAACGCCAGCAGCAGCAGCAGCCAGACGGCAAGCCCAAGGCTCTCGTACAGCGGATACGGATGGACGGCGAGCGACTGCAGCGCGTCCGGCGCCACGTCGCCCAGCGCACGGTGCAGCGTCAGGGCGAAGCTGCCCGCGCCGTAGTGCACGCCCCATGGCAGGTCCGTCGGCCGGCCAAAACAGCAGCCGGTCAACAGGCAGCCGATCCGCCCGATGGCGATGAACGCGGTGACGCCGATGGCAAGCGCCGTCAGCGGCGGGTCGTGCAAATTCAGCAGCCGCTGGGCGAGAAACCACAGCAGCAGGCCGCCAGCCAGCGCGCCGAGCACGCTCGGCAGCAGCCAGGCACCCAGGGACAGGCCGGCGGCAAACGCCGCGGTCGCCAGAACGTTCGCCCGCCACGGCCACTGTCGCTTGTGACCACCCGCCAGCAAGAGCACAACGCACAGCGCCAGCGGCAGCCGGCCGAGCAGCGTCCACACGTCGAGGTGCCACGCGCCGAGCGCGAATTGGTGCTGCGGCATGGCCGCTCCGGGCCCGACGTTGCGGGCCACGGAGCAAGCTGTCACGCGGGGTTTTGCCTGTCAAGCCAAGCTATTGGCCGCGAAAGTGGCCCATGTGCTCGCTGAAACCCTTGACCACCGCCGCGCGCTGATCCGGGCGCAACGCCGCGTGCACGTCGCGCGCCGCCTGCACGAACACGTCGCCCATAGCCACGCGCTGCGCTTCTTCCCGCGCCGCGAGCTGCTTGAGCGCCACGGGGTCGATCTTCGCCTGCGCCAGCAGCCCGAGCGCTTCGTCGAACAGCGCCTGGTGCGTCGCGATCTGCGCGTCAAGCGCCGCGTGGACGCGGTCCGCCGTCGCGTGGATCGTCGCCCGCTGCGCGTCGTCCGCCTTGACGCGGTCCAGCATCTGCTCCAGCCGGCCCGCCATCATGCGCTTGCCGATCGCTGCGCGAAAACCGCCGCCGCGCGCTTCCGGACGAAAATCCTTCAGCGCCGCCACCAGCTTCTGGCGCTGCGTCGCGTCCAGCTGGTCGTGGATTTTCACCACGCCGGCCAGCACAACCTGCTGGATGTCCGCGCGCTTGCTCTGGAAATGCTGGCGCAGATCCGCCAGCGCCTTCTCGTCAATCGCGTCCGCGGCGAACAGCTTGAGCGCCACGTCCATGTCGCCCTTGCCCGACGCGTGCTTGCGGTCCATCGCCGCCATCACTTCGTCGCGCGCGGCGTGCGCCACGGCCTTTTGCTTGTCGTTGGCGCCAATCTCGGCCAGCAGCCCGTCCAGCCAGACGCCGGCATGCTCTTGCATCATACGCCCGCGACCGCCAAAGGGACCCTCACCACCCGGGCCCGGTGGATGCGCCAGAGCGACGCCACCCGCCAGACACGCGCCGCACACTGCCGTCGCGACCGCGCCGCGCCGCCAGCCATGCCGGTGGGATCGCAACAGGGACAGACGCTTGAAGAACACAAACATGGGAACCTCCTGGGCGACGCGAGGGTGGCCACCCGTCTACAAGATGGGATGATGCTGTGAAAAGCGTTTGCGGGTCGTGAGAAGAAGCGTGAAGGGCGATTGCGTTGGCTATGCACGCTCGCCAAAGTTCGAGGTCAAGCGTTCGTCATTTGCGGCGTGTCTCCGGACGAGCACGCTCGCGATCCAGTCCGAAATGCATCCGGTCTAACCGGTGACCGTTTGGTTTCGCACTCAGGCGTTTAGGTATAGCTCGCCGGCAGCACCAGCTCAAACCGCGCGCCGCCGCCGTGCTGCCCGCGCACCAGCTCGATGCGGCCGCGGTGCGCCAGCGCCACTTCCCGAACCAGCGCCAGGCCGATGCCAGTGCCGCGTTCCTTTGTCGTCGTGAACGGCTGGAAAATCGCCTCCCGCTGCGCATCCGCCACGCCCGGGCCGCCATCCTCCACCGCCAGCACCGCCCACAGCCCGTCGGCGTCGCGGCGCTCCAGCACTTCCAGCCACAGCGGGCCGCCGTTGGGCATCGCCTCCCACGCATTGCGCACCAGGTTCCACAGCGCCTGACGCAGCTGGCCGGGATCGCCGTCCGCCTTGACTCCCGGCCGCACCGCTACGGTCGAGCGCACGCCGCGCCGCTCCAGGTCGCCGCGCACAAACTCGTGGAGGTTTTGCACCAGCTCCGCGAGGTCCAGATCCGCGCGCTGGGCCGGCGCTGGCCGGGCGCGATCCAGATAGCCTTCGGTAATCACGCGCAACCGCTCGACTTCACTGCCGATCGCCGCGATCAGCTGCTGCGCCTCCGGCCGGTTCACCGGTACGTCGTGCGACAGCTCATCGTTGAGCATCTCGGCATTCAGGCCGATCGACGACAGCGGGTTGCGCACCTCGTGGGCCATTTGCGCCGCCAGCTGCCCCAGCGCTGCCAGCCGCTCCGCGCGTCCCAAGTCCTCGCGCTGACTCGACAATTCCGCCTCGCGCTGCGCCAGCGCATCCGCCATCCGGTTCCATTCTTCCGCGGCCGTGCGGATCTCGCTCGCGCCCGCCGTCGCCGCCCGCACCGTCCGATCACCCGCCGCGAACCGCCGCACCACGTCCGTCAGCGCCGTCATCGGCCGCAAGGACGCCAGCATCGCCAGCAACATCGCCACCGCGACCGCCAGCGCCAGCGCCGACGTCGTCGCGACAAGCACGCTCAGGTTGGCCTCGGAGTGCGCCGCCTCGTCAAAACGCGCGCCGAGCGCTGCCTCAAAATCGCGGCGGGCCAGGTCCAGATCGCCCTGCACATGGCGAATCATCCGGCGAATTTCCACCACGAGCCGCGCCGCGTCGTCGCTGCGCCGCTCCGCCACCGCGCGCTGCAGCGCCGCCACCAGCGCGTCAAACGCGGCCGGGTCATTGACGACGTGCGCCAGCGCCGGCACCGCGGTCTGGAGCTCGGCGTCGAGGCGCATTCGGTCGCGCGCCTCCGTCGAAATTCGCAGCCCATTCAAGCGTTTATCCAATGCCGGCAGCGGCAAATCCGTCTGCATCACCAGCCGCGCGAGCCGCGGCGCGTAGCTGAAATCGCGCAGCGTACGTGTGTGCGCCAGCACCTGCTCCACGCGGCCAAACGGCCGGGCGTTGGGAATGAAGCGCACGACCCAGTCGAGATCGTGGGGCGCCGCACGCTGCAGCGCTTCGTCAAAACCGTGCAATTCCGCGGCGTCCTGGCGCAGTTCGTCCAGCAGTGGCAGCGCGCGGTCCCGCAGGAAGCCCAGCTCGTGGCGCAGGCCCGTCACCGCAGCGACGGCATAGAACGACGACGCGCCCGTCGCCGCCACGACGACGGCAAAAGCCAGAAAGATCCGCGTCGACAGCGACATGCGGAGCGTGGACGGCGGCTTGTGCGGCAACGGTGTCATCCCGGGGCGAGGATCGCGGGGATTGCGCTAGTGCGCAACCGTGTCGGCAACTTCTTCAAAAATCCCAAGATAATCACGGGTATAGCCAGCAGGCTCGATGAGAAACGTCGCCGGATCCTTCAGCCGCAGCGCCTGGCGCAGCACCTGATCGGCGTGCTCAACGGGAATCAGCTCGATCGAATCGCGGACATCCTGGGGAATTTCTTCGACATCCCGCTCATTCTCCTTGGGAAACAGCACGCGCTTGATGCCCGCGCGGTGCGCCGCGATGACCTTTTCTTTCAGCCCGCCGATTGGCAACACGCGGCCGCGCAAGGTGATTTCGCCGGTCATCGCCACGTCGTGCCGCACCGGCAGCTGCGTCAGCGCGGACACCAGCGCGGTGGTGATTGCGATGCCCGCCGACGGCCCGTCCTTGGGAATCGCGCCTTCCGGGAAGTGCACGTGCAGGTCGACCTTTTGGTAGAACTCCTTGCCAAGGCCCAGCTGGTGCGCGCGGCTCCGCACGTAACTCATCGCCGCCTCTACGGATTCCTTCATCACGTCGCCCAGCTTGCCGGTCAGCGTCATCCGGCCCTTGCCCGGCACCAGCGCGACTTCCACCAGCAGCAGATCGCCGCCGACGCTTGTCACCGCCAGGCCATTGGTCACGCCAATGCGGTCCGCCTTCTCCGAATCCTGGTTGCGAAACCGCTCCACGCCCAGTAGCCGCTTCACTTCCACCGCGTCGATCAGCCACGCTTTCTTGTCCGCCTTGTCTTTCAGGTGCTCCGTCGCGACCTTGCGGCACACAGCGCCGATCTGCCGCTCCAGGTTGCGCACGCCGGCTTCGCGCGTATAGCCCTGAATCAGCGTCGCCAGGCCCTCGTCCGTGAACTGCAAGTCCACGTCTGCCAAGCCATTTTCCGCGATCTGCCGCGGCACCAGGTACTTGCGGCCAATGTGGCGCTTGTCCTGCTCCGTGTAGCCGCCCAGCTCGATGATCTCCAGCCGGTCCTGCAGCGCCCACGGGATCGCGCCCAGGTTGTTCGCCGTCGTGATGAACAGCACCTTGGACAGGTCGTAGTCGAGGTCGATGTAGTGGTCGACAAAGCTGTCGTTCTGCTCCGGGTCCAGCACTTCCAGCAACGCGGCGGACGGATCGCCGCGAAAATCCATCGACATTTTGTCGATTTCATCCAGCAAAATCACCGGATTCGACGTGGCCGCTCGCTTGAGCGCATGGATGATTTTGCCCGGCAGCGCGCCGACGTACGTGCGCCGATGCCCGCGGATCTCCGCCTCGTCGCGCACGCCGCCCAAGCTCAGCCGCACGAACTGCCGGCCGATCGCCCGTGCCACGGACTTTGCCAGCGACGTCTTGCCCACGCCCGGCGGCCCGACAAGGCACAGCACCGGCCCGCGACCGACCTCGCCGCGCAGCTGCTGCACCGCCAAGTACTCGAGAATCCGCTGTTTGGGCTTGTCCAAACCATAGTGGTCCGCGTCCAGGATGTCGCTCGCCTCGGCGACGTCCAGCTTGTCGTCGGAGTTGTGCAGCCACGGCAGGCTCAACACCCAGTCGATGTACGTCCGCACCACGCCCGCTTCCGCCGACATCGGGTTCATCGACCGCAGCTTCTTGAACTCGCGGTCCAATTTCTGCCGCGCCTCGCTCGGCAGCTCCTTGTCCTCGATCTGCCGGCCCAGCTCCTCCAATTCGTTCTTGAATTCATCCGCTTCCGCGGCATCCGCGTTCTGCCCGGCGTCCCCCGGCGGCGGCGTCTGCCCCGCGCGCGCGCCCCCGCCCGGCTGCGGGCGCTTGCGGATTCGGCTCTCCGCCGCCAGCGTCTCCGTCTCCGCGCGGATCAACTCCACCAGACGCTTGAGCCGCGCAACGGGCGGCGCGAGCGACAGCAGCTCCTGGCGCTCGGCAATCTTGAAGCCGACGTGCGCCGCCATCGTGTCCGCCAGCTGGCCCGGCTCCTCGATTTGCGCCACGCTGGCCAGCACTTCGGGCGGCACGCGCCGGCTGACCTTCAGGTACGCCTCAAAAGCCTGCCGCGCTTCCACGCGCAGCGACTCCAGGTCATCGCTTTCCGGCACGGCTGCATCGGCCGCGTCCAGGATCTCAACCTCCGCGCTCAGGTACGGCGATTGGTCGATAAACCGCACGATCCTGGCGCGCCGCCGACCTTCCACGAGTACTTTCACTGTGCCATCGGGCAGCCGCAGGATCTGCCCCACCGTCGCCACGCAGCCGACGTCGAACATGTCCGGCGCCGTCGGGTCGTTTGTCCGCGCGTTCACCTGCGCAACGACCAGAATATCCTTGCCCACGCGCTCAAAAGCCGCCTCCAGCGCCGCGACGGAGCGCTCGCGCCCGACAAAAAGCGGCACTGCCATGTGCGGAAAGACCACGACATCGCGCAGCGGCAGAACCGGAAGTTGCAAGACGCGCGTTTCGACGGACATGGGCAACCTTTCGCGTGCACAGGATCAGCGGCACGCTGTGACAGCAAAGGAGATGCCGGCGGCATTGTCAAACTTTGCGACGCGGCCCGTGGCGCAGTGCGCGGTTGCGTGGCGCGGCGGGCGACGGCATACTGCGCCGCATTGGCGCGCGGGCATGCAACCGGCAGGACGCGGTCAAGTGGACTCCACCATGCTGTTTTTGCCTACAGACGCTGAATCGCCACGTGCGCTGGCTGATTGGCCGGCGATGCTGGGGCGCGCCGATTGGCTGGACGCCCACGCCGCGGCTTGGCAAAGCGCGCTGGCCCACGACGTCGTGCGCCACGAGGTGCTGCGGCCGATGCCAAATCCGACCTGGACGTGCGTGATCATCGCCTACCGGTCCAAGCAATTCCTGCTGGAAGCGCTGGACGTAGGTCGCGCGTGCACGCTGCCGGACGGGGCAACTGGACAAGGAGTCACGGTGCAGTGGCTCGTGGTGGATTGCGGTGGCCTGGAGCCGCTTTTGCCGCAGATCCGCACGCGCGCGGACGCGATCCTGACGCTGACGCCCGACATCGGTCTCAATCCGGCGCGCAATGCCGCGCTGGCGTACGCCCAAGGTCAGTTCGTGGCGATCCTGGACGACGACGGGCTGATTGCGCCCGACTGGCTGGTCAACGCCCAGCGGCACTTTGCAGATCCGGGAGTCGTGGCGCTCCGCGGGCGCATCCTCTTTAAATCACACCGCTATTTCACCACGCTGGCGTCGCATTACGACCGCGGCGACCAGGTCGTCGACGACACGCTGGCCGTGGAAGGCAACATGGCGATCCGCCGCGGCGCGTACTATGCATCCAACGGTTTTGGCACGCGTTTTTACGGTGGCGAAGGTGCGTGGATGACCTGGCGGCTGCACGGCGCGCTGCCGGGCGGACGCGTGATCTATGCGCCAGACGTGGTGATGCGCCACGATTTTTACCAGAGCTGGCAGCACTTTTTGCGCAAGTGCCAGTCGTACTCGAACATCCTCGATCAGCTGGCGGTGCAGGAAGCGGACGCCCAGGAATTCCAGGCGTTTTTGCACGCGGACTGGCACAAAAACTATCCCAAGCGCCGGATGCGGCCGGACGAGCGCGCGGCGTGGCTGACGCTGAACGCGCTGAAGTGGCTGATCCAGCGGCAAACGGCGGCGGCGAGCGCGGGCGATCGGACGACGGCGTCGCCGCGGAGATAAGAGATGCCAGCACATCCAGAGGATTTTCGCCCGGGCTGGCTGCGGTTTCGCCGGCAGTACGTGATCGGCCCGCGGCCGTTCACGCTGACGCCGGACTGGCACGTGGAGCCGCTGTGGGACGGCCGGCTGTTGAGCGTGCACCCGGACCTGGCGTGGAACCTGCAGCGGCTGGGCGATCGGCAACTGCTGGTGTTGGGTACGGTTTTTGACCCAGAGACGCCAGATGACGCGCAGGCTGAGATCGTCGCCCGCGCGCTGGCGGTGGCCAAGAATCCGCAGGCGCTGGTCGCCGCGACGTACCGCTGGGTCGGTCGCTGGGCGCTGCTGGCGAAGTGGCCGGACGTGGAGATTGGCCTGACAGACCCGTGCGGGCTGCGGCAGATCAACTTTTCGCTGGAGCCGGGCGTCACCTGGCTCGGCTCGTCGCCGGAGATCGTGGGACAGGTGAACCCGAGCGAGCTGGACGGTGCGTCGGACAAGGTGTCGTTCTACTCGGAGAACCGCTTTCGCGAGCTGGAGTCGCCGTGGCTGGGCGCGGAGACGATCTACCACGGCTGTCGCCACCTCGCCGCGAACCACTGGCTGGACACCGCGACGGCGCGGATGGTGCGGTTTTTTCCGGATCGGCCGGTCAAGTCGGTGCCGGTGCCGGAAGCGGTGGAGCGCGCGACCGTGATCCTGCAAGGCACGCTGGCGGCGGCGGCCAAGCGCTTTCCCCTGCAGCTGCCGGTCACGGGCGGCTGGGACAGTCGCGTGCTGCTGGCGGCGTCGCGGCCGCTGGCGGGGACGGACCGGATCCGCTATTTCGTCGACCGCATGGGCGTGTGCCCGCCCGATCATGCGGACGTGCGCGTGCCCACGGCGCTGGCCAAGCGGCTGGGCTTCGAGCTGACCGTGGAGAACTCGCTGGCCCCGCCGGCGTGGTTCGAGGAGCAGCTGCGCGAGAACGTGACGCTGTCGCGCACCTTGGCGAAAACCAACGCAATTTACACCAAGCTGACCGCCGGCGAGGCGCGCGTCAACATCAACGGCAACGTCAGCGAGATCTGCCGCTGCTTTTACCAGCAGCGCATGGGCAAGCTGTGGGGCGAGGCGACCGTGACGCGGATGCTGCGCGTGATGGGCTTTGCCGGCAGCGAATTCGCCGGGCGCGCGCTGACGGAGTGGTTGAACGGCCTGAAGCCGACGCTGGCCAGCACCGGGCTGGACGTGCTCGACATGCTGTACTGGGAGCAGCGCATGGGCAATTGGGGCGCGCAATATCCTGCCGAGCAAGACATTTCCGTGGATGAGCTAAGCCCGTTCAACGGTCGGGACATCCTGATGACGCTGCTGGGTACGCCTGCCGCGCTGCGCCAGGGGCCGGGCTATCCGGTGTACGCGCAGATGGCCGAGCGCATGTGGCCGGGCATCATGCTGGAGCCGGTGAACCCGTCCGAGGGCGCGGTGGATCACGCGGGCCGCATCATCTCCGAGGCGTACCGCAAGTGGTTGGCGTATTGAGCCCGACCGCCCAGGTCTCCGTCATCGTGCCGACGTTCAACGTCGCGGGCGAAATTGCCCGTTGTCTCACGTCGTTGCAGGCACAGACGGTGGCGGTCGAGATCCTGGTGGTCGACGACGCGTCGCACGACGGCACGGCCGACATCGTGGCGCGACTGGCGGCGCAGGACCCGCGAATTCGCCTGACGAGACTGGCGCAGAACCAGGGCGTGCAGCGCGCGCGGTTTGTCGGCGTGGCGCAAGCGCGCGGCGCGTACGTGGGTTTTGTCGATGGCGATGACTGGGTCGAGCCGGTGATGTTCGCGACGCTGGTGGCCGCCGCCGAGCAGCACCAGGCGGACGTGGCGGTCTGCGACGCGTGGCACGAGCGCCTCGGCCAGCCCCCGCAGCGACTGCAGCGACTGCCACGGCCGCTGGTGCTGGACACGCCCGAGGCGCTGTTGCGGCTGCTCACCGACCGGCGCTCCGCCGTCGCGTTGTGGAACAAGCTGTTTCGCCGCGAGGTCTGGCAAGCCCTGCTGGCGCAGCAGCAAACGGCGCCGTGGCCGCGCATCGACGTGGCGGAGGACAGCCTGCTGTGCGCGGTCGTGTTCGCGGGCTGCCAGCGGCTGGCCTACGTGCCGGAGCCGCTGTACCACTACATCGAGCGGCCGGGCTCGGCGATGCACGGGCTGGACCCGGCGCGCGTGCGGCAGCGCATGGCAAACTACCACCAGGTGCTGCAGGTGCTGGACGCGGAATGCCGTGCGCACTGGCCGGTGCTGGCCGCCTTCAACCGGCGGATGGCGGAGATCCTGTTCGATTCCGTGACCCGCGACATCGCCAAGCTGGACGTGAAAGGCGCGGCGCGGCGGACGCTGCGGGCCGAGCGCAACCAGCGGTTCGGCCGCCAGCCGTGGGTCGCGTTCAAGGTGTGGCTGGACGGGCTGCTATAGCACCGCCGGCTCCGCGTACGCGCCGCGCAGGACCTGCCACGCCAGCAGGCCGTGGACAGCGAAGCACGACAGGATCGCGGCGATCGCGACCGGCGCTGACGGATGCGGAATCAGCACACGCCACAGCACCGCCAACGCGCCGGACGCCAGCATCGGCCCGGCAAAACGCAGCACGCGGTCGCGCCAGAAGGCCGGCAGCGGCAGCGCCATGTCGCGGGCGGCCTGGCTGGCGTTGTACCAGCTGGTGGTGGAGATTTGCACGATAACCGTCGCCAGGATGACGCCCGGCAGGCCGACGACGCGCACGAGGATGAGCGTGAGGCCGAGGTTGCCAAAGCCCTCGATGATGGTCATGAACGCCACGCGCTTCATCAGGCCCGCGGCGGCGAGGTATTTGGACCCGGCGGAGACCGGCGCGTGGCACATGGCGAAAGCCGCAAAGCAGTAGATGACGACGTCCGGCAGCGCTTCTGGCTGGATGCCGAGCCAGCCGCGGATCAGGTCGCCGCCAAAAGCCGCGAGCGCCACGGCGATTGCCGCGCTTGTGGCAAAACAGGCGTCGATGGTGCGGCAAAAGACGCGGCGCAGCGTGTCGCGGTCGTTTTTGGCGGCGAGCGCGGAGAGCGCCGGGAACAGCGTGCCGGGGATGCGCCCGACCGTGTTGGTCAGCGCGCGGCTGACCTGGCCGGCGACCGCGTACGAGGCGAGCGCGGCGGCGCTGCTGACGGCGCCGATGACCAGGTCGTCGGTCTTGAACACCAGCAGCACGATCAGGTTGTCCAGGGCAAAAAGCAGACCGTAGCTGAACAATTCGCGCACGAGGCCGGGCTTGATCGCGTCAAACCGCAGGTTCAGGTTCGGCACCGCGCGGCGCAGCGACCAGCGCTGCAGCAGCCCGGTCGCCAGCGTGATGCACAGGCTGTTGACCGCCAGCATCGCGAGGCCCGAGCCGGTCCAGACGACGACGAACGCCAGCAGCGTCTCCAGCGCGCCGCCGACCGCGCGGACGCCGTTCATCTTGACCATCGAGCCGATGCTGTAGTTGCCGGCGGCGTAGATGCCCAGCGGCATAGCGATAATGAATTCAAGGCCTTTGATGGAGATGAAGCGCGCGCAATCGTCCACGACCGCGGCATCCACGTTGAACAAAGTGCCGATGTGGGCGGCCACGAGGCTGGCGACGATCCCGCCGGCGACGCCGAGGACGCCGAACAGCATCGCCGAGGTCGAGAGCAGCGAAACGGTGCGCTCGCGGTTGCCGGTCGCCTCCGAGCCCGCCAGAAACCGCGTCAGCGCCGGGTTCAGCCCGAGGTTCAGCAGGCCGATGTAGCCCAGCACGGAGTCGGCAATCGCCAGCACGCCAAACCGCGCATTGCCCAGATGGTGCAGCAGCAGCGGCGTCAGCACCAGGAACACGCCAACCGCCAACAGATCGGTGACGTAAAACGAGCCAAGTTGACGTAAATATTGGGCTCTTGAAGGAACGAGCAACTCGGCCATCCGTGTGCCTTGGCCGTTGGGCACGGCGCGGCGCGGAGTCTACACAGGCTGATCCAAAACGAACACCAGGTTTGGTCTGCCAAGCCCGCGGTGTGAGGCGCGCGTATTTCCGTGCGCGGGCCCATCGGGCAAGCGTAAGCGCGCCAGCGACCGCCCCGAGCCGCGCGCGAGCACCGCGGCGTGGCTCCCGACGGGCGCACCGCAGGTCGGAACATCCCGAAACCGAAAACCACCCGGCCCGCGACTCACTTTTTGTCACCGTTTGACCTATCCTCGCCGCGCTTCTACGATCCGCAGCCCGAGGCCCGCTTGACCGAACATCCCGCACAAGTTGGCATTGTCATTCCGGTATACGGCCATTTTGACCTGCTGGAGGCCTGCCTGCGGAGCGTCCTGGCCCAGGACGGCCCGGCGTGGCGCGCGGTCGTGGTGGACGATGGCTCGCCACAGGGGCACGCGGCGGATGTCGTCGCAGCGCTGGGCGATCCGCGCATCAAGACCGTGCGGCATGACGCGAATCGCGGGCTGGCGGCGAGCCGCAACACCGGCGTGCAGCACTTGGACACACCGTGGATCCTGCCGTTTGACGGCGACGACCTGATGCCGCCTGGCGCGCTTTCAGCGCTCTGGCAGGGCGCGCAAACTCCGGATGTCGATTGCGTTTTTGGCGACCTTGAGCTCTTTGGCACCCAGTCCGGCCGGCTGCACTACGTTGTCCGGCCGCCCGGCACCATCGTGTTCAGCCAGTGGCTGCCCGGTGCCGGCACGCTGATGCGCCGCGCCTTGTGGGCGCGCACCGGCGGCTGGAGCGAGCTGGATATCTTCAGATTTGGCAATGAAGACTGGGACTTCTGGCTGGGCGTCACCGCAGCTGGGCCGTTCAAGGCGGTTCACGTCGACGCGCTGACGTACCGCTACCGCCGCCGGGCCGCGTCGCTCAGCCTCAGCTCCATGCGCGACAACGAGTGGCAGACGCGCCTGGCGATGGTCGAACGCCACCCGACCGTCTTTGGCCAATACGGCGGCGCGCGGGCGTTTGTCTGGGCGGGCGTCTGGAAAACCGTGCGCGCCCGCCTGCGCGCGGGGCACATGGGCGGCGCGTGGGCGCACTGGCGCGAGGCGTGGTCGGGCACGCGCGGACGGCTGCCATGAAGCTGGCGGTGCTGGTCCTGGCGCACAAGCTGCCGCAGCAGCTGCACTGGCTCGTCGCGCTGCTGCAGGCGCCGGACGTGGCCATTTTCGTGCACGTGGACGCCGCGTCCCAGGCAATCACCCCGGCCGACCTGGCGCAGCTGGCCGCGCAGGCCAACGTGCACTGCTTGGCGCAGCGGCGGATGGTCCACTGGGGCAATTTCCAACAAATTCAAGCTACTTGGGACCTGCTCCGCGCCGCGCACGCACACGGGCCGTTCGACCGCTACGTGCTGGTCAGCGGCCAGGACCTGCCGCTGATGCCGCCCGAGGCGATGCTGGCGTTTTTTCAGAACGAGCCGGATACGCAATTTCTTGAATATTTTCAATTGCCTGCGCCAGATCGCTGGAGTGGCGCGGGCGGATTGGACCGCCTGGAGCTGTACTGGCTCGACCCGCCGCTGGACGGCCTGAACCGGCTGCTGCACGGCGCACAGCGGCGGCTGGGCTGGCGGCGGCGGCTGGACGGCGGGGTCTTTCACGGCGGCGCGAATTGGTTCAACCTGACCGGGCCATGCGTGGCGTGGCTGCTGGACTATGTTGCGAAAAACACAAGATTTTTTGAGCAGTTTCGCCATTCCCGCTGCGCCGACGAGATCATCGTCCAAACGCTGGTCTTACGCTCGCCGTTCGCCGCGCAGGCCGTGCCGGAGCCGCTGCGGTTCGTCAACTGGACCGACGGCCCGGAGTTCCCGCGCACGCTGCGGATGGCCGATCTCCCGGCGATTCTGGCCGCGCCCCGGGCGCTGTTCGCCCGCAAGTTTGACCCGGCCGTGGACGCGGAGGTCGGCCCCGCCGTCGTGTCCGCCGCGTGGCAGCGCTACCGCCACCACCAAGATCCACCACCAGTTTCCGCCCGGGCCGCTGATTCTGGATGCAGTTCAAGGAGCTAGACGAAATTGGCCCGAAGGCGACCTTCGCAGTCGTCGAGGGTCGATTTCGGCGCGGCGACGCCGAAATGCGCCGGAATCGGCAGATCCGGGGCCGGCCACCGCGTTGACGCCGCGGATTGAACCTGCGAAACAGGGCCGCGCGCCTGAATTGCCGGGCACCGCAGCGCGTTGCCAGCAGCGGCGCCGCCGGGCGCGTGTCGGACCGCCGCCGGCACCTTGCGTCCAGACCGCGGCTGCGGGCTGGCAACCGTCCGAAATCACGCGGATAAACTTCGCGGAGCGCGTGCGCGGTTGGAACCCACATCCCTCCCGGAGGTCAGCCTCGCATGTCGCACGATCCCAGCCAGCCACCCGTTTCTGACCGCCTGGCCCGCAGCTACGCTCGCTGGACCGGTGCGCGGCCGTTCCTATCGCTCGCCATCATCCTGACGATTTCCGGGCTGTGCGGCTGGTATGGCGCCGGCATCCAAATCCGCAGTCAAATGGAGGACTTGTTCCCCGATTCCACGCCCGCGGTGATGATCGCCCGCGAGGCCCGCAAGACGCTGAAATCGCCGTCACAGATGCAGATGGTCTTTGGCAGCGCGAATTCTGCCGCCAACCGCCGGCTCGCCACGGATTTCTGCGCGCGGGTCAGCCAGTGGCCGGACGTGGCGGCGGTGGAATGCCACCGCGACGTGGCATTTTTCCGCAAGAATGCTGCGCTGTTCCTGAGTCCCAACGAGCTCCAGGACATGGAGCGGGACGTCCGCGACCTGATCAAGGACGCGACCCAGAAGGAGTTCACCGGCGACGAGCTGACCGCGGGCCTGGACGAACCGGCGACGCCGACGGGGCTGCCGGGCGATGCGTCGGTAGCGACGGGCGGCGCCAAGCCGGCGCGAAAGTCCAAGCTGCCGAGCGAAGAGGAGCTGAAAAAACACTTTGGCGAAGCGGACATCCGCGAATGGGTCGAGTCGCCGGAAGGCAACGCGCTGGGCATCAAGATCTTTCCGACTTTTGCGCCGTCGGACATGGAGCACGGTGGAGAATTTCTCAATCGTGTCAATGCCTTGCTCAAGGAGCTGAATGAACAGAGGTACGCGCCGGACATGGTGCACGTCATCTCGGGCGATTACGCCGAGCTGCGCCAGGAGGTGGACCGCATCCAGGGCGACCTGGTGTTCACGTCGCTGGCGGCGTTGTTGGTGATTGCGATCATCCACGTCAGCCACTTCCGCCGCATCCGCTCGCTGATCCTGATGTCCGTGCCGCTGCTGGTGGGCACCGCGCTGACGCTGGCTTTTGCCCGCGGCGCCGTGGGCTACATGAACATGGTCACGGCGTTCATCTTCTCGATGATGTTCGGAATGGGCAATGATTTCAATGTCTATACGCTGAGCCGTTATCTGGAGGAGCGCGCCGCAGGCCATGAGCCACAAGAAGCCGTGGAGCGCACGATGGCCGGCCTCTGGGGCGCGCTGGGCCAAGCAGCGGCGACGACGACGGTCGCGTTCTTTGCGCTGATTGTCCTTGAGTTTCGCGGATTTTCGCAGTTCGGGCTGATCGCGGGCGTCGGCGTCGGGCTGTCGCTTTTTGCCACGCTGGGGCTGTTTCCGCCGCTCATCATGGCGCTGCACCGCATCTGGCCGGATCCGCCGCCCAAGGCGGAGCACGTGGAAGGCGCGAAGTGGCTGGGCTGGTTTGCCCAGCCGCGAATTGCGCGCATCACCTTGATTGGACTAGGGATTGTCACGGTGCTGTCCTTGTACAACGCCGCGGGCTTCGAGTTCGAGACCGACATGCGCAAGCTGCGCAACCAGGAGCGGCCATCGACCACCAAGCACGTGGATACGCCGCAGGAGCTGGCGTTTTACCGCTACCGGACGTACGCGGAGCGCGGCACGGACACGCCGATCCTCGCGGTGACCGACTCGCTGGAGGACGCCGGCATCGTGCACGACCAGCTGGACGCGATGATGGCCAAGGCCAAGGCGGAAGGAAAAACGTCGCGAATTCAGCGCATTTTATCCGTCCAGACGTTCGTGCCCAAGCAACAGGCGCAGAAGATGGTGGTGGTGGAGCGCATCCGGACGCTCATCAACCAGAAGCTGGAGTTGCTGCACGGCGAGGATCGCGCGGAAGCCGAGCGAGCGCTCAAGTGGCTGGAATGTAAACCGTTTACCGCGAACGACCTGCCGGATTTCGTCCGCAAGCGCTTCCTGGATCAGCACGACAAGCTCGGCCGGTTCGTGGTGATTTGGGCCAGCGGCAACCTGGCGGAGGCCAAATCCGTGCAGGAAGTGATCGACCAAATCGGCACTTTCCACGTCGGCAACAAGGTCTACCACAGCACCGCGTCTTTCTTCATCCTGGCGGAAGCGGACAGCATCGTGCGCAAGGAGGGCCCGATCGCAGTGGTGCTCGCGACCATCGCGACGTTCGCCGTCGTGTTCTGGTACTTCCGCTCGCTGTGGCTGCTTGTCTACTCGTTCATCGCGCTCACGGCGTCGTTCGTCATCTTCCTCGGCATCGCGCGCGGCATGGGCCTGGAGCTGAACCTGTTCTCCGTGACGACGCTGCCCGGCATCGTGGGCATCGGCATCGACGGCGTGACGCACATCCTGCACCGCTGGGACGAGGAGGGCGAAAACGCCAATGTCCAGAAGATCTTACAGCAAGTCGGCGGCGCAGCGTGGGTGGCGCTGCTTGTGACAATGGCCGGCTTTGCCGCGCTTTTGTTCCAGCCCAACCGCGGGCTGCAAACCATGGCGTGGATGGCGACAATCGGCCTGCTCGTGTCCTGTCTCGTGTCCAACGTGCTGACCGGAGCGATGCTGACGATCATGCCGCCCAAGCGCAAGAAATAGACGTAGTTACGAGGCGCTGACCTCGGCCTGCACCGCCGCCTGCACCCGCGCCAGCGCGCCCGCGAGCGCGGCATCCGACCCGTCGCCGAACAGCTCGGCGGCTGGCAACGGCGCGCCGATCCGCAGCCGCACCGTCCACGGCAGCCAGGGCAGAAACGTCAGCGGCGAGCCCAGCCACAGCCACACCGCCAACGCGCGCCACGGCCACGTCACCGGCAGCCACGCCACGAGCGCGAGCGCGCCCGCGAGCCCAAGCAGCGACACGCCCCACCGCTTCACGCCCAGCAACAGCCGCGGCACCAGCAGCACCCACGCCAGCCAGCGCCCGCGCAGCAGGATCGGCGCCGTGAACGCCGCACCGCGAATGCCCAACGGCACGATCGCCACGCCCGCGGTCCGGGCGATGCGCAAGAACCCCACGCGGCCGGCGAAATCGACGCGCCCGGCTTGGCAGATCGGCCGCAGCGACTCGTGATCGCCGCCGGGAAACACGAGAATCGGCACGCCGCCCGCCAGCGTCGCCGCCGCCGCGTCATAGGTGGAGGGAATCGTGCCGAGCTGGCGGTGAACGGCCGACAGCGGCCAGACGTGGAACCCGATCGGCAAGGCAAAGCCGGCGAGCGGCCGCTGCGGTCCCGCGTCGCGCAGGTAGAGCGCCAAAAAGCTGAGGATTTCCGCGGCGCCAACCCCCGCCGAGTGGTTCGCCACCAGCAGGAACGGTGCGCCCACAGGCAGCTGTTCCAGGCCCGTCAGCGTCGGCCGCCACAGCACGCGGACAACCGGCAGCAGGTACCGCTGCACAAGCGCGGCAAAATGCGGCGCGACGCGGCACGGCTGCGCGACCTGGACGGTGGCCCGGCGATCGTGGCCCACGGCAATCCCCTATGGCAGCTTGGCGACGATCTGCTCGGAGACGTCCCAGAGCTTGCGCGCGAGCGCGGCGTCATCCGCATCCGGCCGCGACTTGGCAACGTTGCAATCCGCGAAATACTTTCCGGAAATGCCCGCCACCGCCGGATGGACGGAGACGTAGACTTCAGTCGCCGCGCCCTGCGCCACGGACTTGAGCGCGATCTTGTCGCTCAGGCCAAAGAGGAACTGCAGCACCGGGTTCATGTGCCGGCCGAGGTTGGTCTGGATCACGCCGGGATGCACGGCATTGGCGGTCTGCTGCGTGCCGGCAAAACGCCGCGCGAGCTCCTTGGCGAACAGCAGGTTGGCGAATTTCGACTGGCCGTACTGCTTCCAGCTGACGTAGCCCCTTTCGCCGCTCAGGTTGTCAAATTCGATGCCGCCCTTGGGCGCCAGCCCGTGGCCCGCGCTGGACAGCATGACGACCCGGCCGGTCGCCGTAAGCTGCCCGAGCAGCCCGGTGACGAGGATGAAGTGGCCGATATGGTTGGTGAAAAACTGCAGCTCGTAGCCGAAAGCCTGCTGCAGCTTGGGCAGCGCCATGATGCCGGCGTTGCACAAGATGACGTCCAACTGCAGCCCCGCCGCGTTCACGCTCGCCACGCACGCGCGCACGCTCGCGGGGTCGGCCAGCTCGCAGGCCAGCGGCACGGTGTCGCCCTGCACGCTCGCGCAAGCCGCTTTGGCCTTCTCCAGCGTGCGCGCCGTGCCGATCACCCGCGCGCCGCGCAGGGCCAGGACCCGCAACGCTTCATGGCCCAAGCCGGAGTTGCAGCCGGTCACGAGAATCGTCGTGCCGGTCAGATCCAAGCCAGCGGTGACGTCTTCCGCCGTGGAACCATAGCCAAATCCGCTGAAGCCTTTGCCGGCGAACAACGCGTACAGGGACATGCGACCTCCCAAACTGCGCCGTGACGGGCACGCGCGCACTGTGCGGGAGCGCCACGGTCGCGTCAACCCGGCGCCGGCATTCGTGCTAGACTGGCGGCGGCATCGCCATTTCGGCAAGCCCTGGCACCTGGCGGACGCGGACATGACGAGCGAAACTCAAGCGCAGCTTCCCGCGGATTTTGCCGCGCTCGGGCTGACGGCGGCGTCACAGCGCGTCGTGCAGGAGCTGGGATTTCGCCAGCTGACGCCGATCCAGGCCCAGAGCCTGCCCGTGCTGCTGCGCGGGGACGACCTGGTCGGGCAATCGGCCACGGGCAGCGGCAAAACCGTGGCGTTCGCGCTGCCGCTGCTGGACCGGCTGGAGCTGGCCGACCGCCGGCTGCAGGCGCTGGTGCTCTGTCCGACCCGCGAACTGGCGGCGCAGGTCGCGGTCGCGATTCGCACGCTGGGACGGCACCGGCCGGGGCTGCGCGTGCTGGTGCTGGCCGGCGGGATGCCGTCCGGGCCGCAGCGCAAAGCGCTCGACGAAGGCGTGCACGTCGCGGTCGGGACGCCGGGGCGCGTGCAGGACCACCTGAACCGCGGGCTGGACGTCAGCGGCGTGCGGACCGCGGTGCTGGACGAGGCGGATCGGATGCTCGACATGGGCTTTCAGGACGCGGTCGAGGCGATCCTGCGGACCTTGCCGGTTGAACGGCAAACGCTGTTCTTTTCAGCGACTTTTCCGCAGTCGATCGCCGCGATGAGCCGCAACTGGCAGCGCAACCCGGTGCACGTGACCATCGTCGAGGCGGACAGCGCGCAGCCGGCGATCCGGCAAATCGTGCACCTGGTGCCGGTCGAGGCGCGGCAGGCGGCGCTGGAGGCCGTGTTGCGGGCGCACGCGCCGGCGTCGGCGCTGGTGTTTTGCAACCTGAAGGCGTCTGTGCGCGAAGTCGCGGCGGCGCTGACCCGCGCGGGCTTTGTGGCGGACGCCCTGCACGGCGATCTGGAACAGCGCGATCGCGATCGCGTGCTGGCGAAATTGCGCAATGGAACCACGCAGTTCCTGGTCGCGACCGACGTGGCGGCGCGCGGCCTGGACATCGCCGGGCTGGCGGCGGTCATCCATTACGAGTTCCCCGCGGCGCCGGATGCCTACGTGCACCGCATCGGCCGGACGGGGCGGGCAGGCGCGCCGGGCTTGGCGATTGCGCTGGTGACGCCGCGCGATCAGGCGCGGTTGGCGGCGTGTGCGGCGGTGGCGGGTGGCGCGATGGAGCGGCTGCCGCTGCCGACGCGCGCAGCCACGACGCAGGCGCCTGCGGGCCAGCCGACGGCGATGGAGACGCTGTTCATCAGCGGCGGCCGCAAGGACAAGCTGCGGGCCAGCGACATCCTGGGCGCGCTGACGGGCGAGGCGCACGTGCTGGCGACGGACATCGGCCGCATCGAGATCAGCGACCGGTTCACTTACGTGGCGCTGACGCCGCGCGTGCTGGCAAAATTGCTAAAAGATTGTGAGGGATTGCGCATCAAAGGCCGGAATTTTCGCATCGAGCGGGTGCAATAGATGGCCGCGCCGCGCCTGCCGAAAGCGGACACCCAGTCCGCGGCGGACCTGTTCCTGGGCCTGACGCCGGACGCTGTGCTGGCGGCGATCGAAGCGTCCGGGCTGCGCTGCACGTCCGTGTGCTGGCCGCTGAATTCCTATGAGAATCGCGTGATGGAAGTCGAGCTGGCCGATGCCGGGCGCACGCGCCTGGTGACGAAATTCTACCGGCCGCAGCGGTGGACGCAGGCGCAGATCCTGGAGGAGCACGCGTTCTTGGCCGAGCTGCACGCCGACGAGGTGCCGGTCGTGCCGCCGCTGGCGTTTCCGGACGGCGGTACGCTGCGGCAGGTGACCGTGGCGGGCGGCGCAGATGTTGTGTGGTTTTGCCTGTTTGCGCGATTTGGCGGCCGCGCGCCGGAGGAAGTGAACGACGCGCTGGCAGCGCGACTTGGGGCGCTGTGCGCGCGCATCCACGTCGTGGGCGCGCGCCGGCCGTTCCTCGCGCGGCAGCAGCTGGACGGCGCGACGTATGGCGGCAAGCCCTTGTCCAGCTTGGAGATTTCCGGCCGCGTGCCGACCCCGCTGCGGCGGCGCTTCTTCGCCTCGGCCAAGGCGCTGATTGACCTGACCGACGCGTGGCTGCAGGGCGTCCAGACCCACCGCATCCACGGCGATTTTCATCTGGGCAACCTGATCGAGCGCGCCAACATCCTGTATGCACTGGATTTTGACGACGCGCTGACCGGTCCACCGGTCCAGGATCTGTGGATGCTGCTCCCGGGCCGCGATATCGACACGCTGCGGCGCCGGGAGATTTTCCTGCAAAGTTACGAGCAGTTTCGGGCGTTCGACCGGTCTTCGCTGCGGCTGATCGAGCCCCTGCGCGGCCTGCGGCTTGTGCATTTTTGCGGCTGGCTGGCAGCGCGCTGGCACGATCCGATTTTTCCGCAGACATGGCCGCAGTTTACGACCGACGCGTTCTGGCACGAGACGACCGACGCGCTGGACGAGGCGCTGGATCTTGCATGGGCGGGACCGGAGCCGGTCGTCCTCGCGGCGCCTGTCGACGCGCCGGAGGCGACCAACGCGGACTTCTTCTGGGACTGGCAGAAGTAGCCGCAGCTTCTCAGTTTTCGCAGCTGCCGCCATGCTTTTCGTGCCAGTCCTGGTGGTACGCTTCCGCCGGCCAGAACGTCTGCGCGCGCTCCACGGTCGTGGCGATCGGCAGCCCGCGCAGGCGCTCCGATTGCGCGAGCGTACGCAGGTAGGCCTCCGCCTCGCGCTTTTGCGCCGCATTCGCGGCAAAGACCACGCTGCGGTATTGCGTGCCCGCGTCGGGCCCCTGGCGATTCAGCGTCGTCGGGTCAATGTACTGGAACAGCCGGTCCAGCAGGTCGCGGTAGCTCACCTGGTTGGCGTCGTAGGTCACTTCCACAGTCTCCGCGTGCCCCGTCTCGCCGGTGCAGACTTCCTCGTAGCTCGGCTGCTTGCGCGAGCCGCCCATGAAGCCGCTTGTCGCCTCGATCACGCCCGGCGTTCGCTGCATCAGGTCCTCGATGCCCCAGAAGCAGCCGCCGGCAAAATACGCGACTTCGCGCTTGATCGGCTGTGATTGCAGCGGGATCGGCACGCCGTCCGGGATGAACACAAGCGCTTCACCGTTCAGGCAGGACCGCTTGCCGGTCGGCGCGGGACCGTCGTCAAACACGTGGCCCAGATGCCCGCCGGAGCGCGCGTCCAGAATCTCCACGCGGTCCATGCCCGCGCTCGTGTCGCGCCGCTCGATGACGTGCTCGGGGTCAATCGGCGCAAAAAAGCTCGGCCAGCCCGAGCCGCTCTCGAACTTCGCCGACGAGCGAAATAGCGGCAGCCCACCGAGCGCACTCACAAAAATGCCGGACTTGTGGTTCTCGACAAGGCCGCTGCAGTACGGCGCTTCCGTGTCCGCGTGCAGCAAGATCGCGCGCTGTTGGGGCGTGAGCTTCTGGGCCAGCGCGTGCACTTCGGCCTTGGATAGCGGCGTGATGTCATAGCCGGACGCGCTGATGAGGCGATGCACCGGGCTGCGCGTCGCCGGCGTGGGCGCGGACTGGGCATACGTGCAGGCGGCGAGCGCAAGCGTGCACAACAGGGTCGTCAGGCTGGTCAACAGGAGTTTCATGGTCGGACCTCGCAAGAAAGCGCGGCCATGAGCGGCCGCTGGAGGTGTGTCGCCACCGGGCCGCGGGAATGAACACGCGCAGCGCAAAAGACCGCCGAAAATCGCAGAGATCAAGACATTTCAGCTACTTGCCGTTCCGCGTCGCGTCGTCCATGGCCTGGCGCATCCGCTCCAGCCGCGCCGGCGCGATCGGCGGCGGTTCGCCCGGGCCAGGCTGCCGCGCCAGCAGGGAGATCCGCTGCAGGTGGCGCTCATTGTCCCGGCACAGGCGGCAGATCGCCCGATGCAGGCGCAGCCGGCCGTGTTCGCGGCGGGTTGCCGGCCGATCCAGGGCCTCCGACACCAGGCGGGTAAAAGCCTGACAACTCAGCCAAATTCCCGGCATGAGCAGCAGCAGCAGGCGCTCCAGCACGCGGTAGCGCCAGCGCGTCTCGGGCGGGCGAAATGGCGTCATGGCGTCCCCCAGGCGGCTTGCAGGCAAGCGCGCAGGCCCGTGCGCGCGCGATAGAGGGTCACGGCCAAGCTTTCCCTTGAAATTCCAGTAATTGCACAGATTTCATCCGGATCGCACTGTTCCACTTCGCGCAGCACAAACGCGCGGTGCAGCGCCGGCGACAGCTTGTCCATGCAGCGGGCGAGATCGGTACGAAGCTGCGTGTTTTCAAGAACCTGCTGCGGATCGGCATCCAAGGCGTGCAAGCCCGCCGTCGGGTCCAGCCGCCACGACCCTTCCGGCAGGAACCAGCGATCGCCGCTGTCGTCGCTGGGTTCGCGCTGCGGCACATCGCCCGGATGGCGCTTTTGCCAGCGAAAATGGTCGAGAATCTTGTGGCGCAAGATGCCAATCAGCCAGGTGCGAAGCGCGGATTGTCCTTGAAACGTCTGGAGTTGCGTCACCGCGGTCACCAGCGTTTCCTGCACGAGGTCTTCCGCCGTCGCTTGCTCGTGCAGGCGCGCCCGCGCGTAGTGAGCCAGCGCGGGCGCGTGGCTGAGTAGATCGGCAAGCGAAATTCCGGGAATTTCAGCCATGGGAAACCGAATCCTGCCGACAGGCGCACGCCAAACCAGGCCCGCAGCGTGCAGCATACCTGCATTCGCGATCGGCGCCAGCCGCCCGCTGGCTTGCGGGTCGCGTGGCCACCTCTGCGGTGATCGACCCACGCGCGCACCGACCCACCGAACCTGAACCATGACCGACCGCCTTGAACCCGCTCAGCCCGAAGTCCCGCGTGGCCCAATCATCGACGACGCGTGGCACGCAACCGGCTCCGGACACGTCAAGCCGCTCATCCGCCTGCCGCGCACACGGGTGCTGCTGCGCCACGGCGGCGAGCTGATGCTGACTGACAGCGTGCGCCCTGACGCGGACCGCGAGGCGAGGCTGGCCGCGTTGGGTCGTGTGGCGCAGGCAGCAGACGCCCGCAGGCGGCTCTGTGCGCCGTGCCTTTGAGCGGCTGGCCACGCTGCCGTTCCAGCGGCTGATCGGCGGGCACGGTGGGCTGCTGGAAGTCGACGCCCAAGCGCAGGTCCGCGCCCGATCACCCGTGAATTCTTGGGCGTAAGCTGAACGATTATGGCTGGTTGGCGTAATACTCGCCGTAGAGCTTGGCGATCGCCGCCTGACCGTCCGCAGTGAAATGCGGTCCGCCGAGGATAAAGACGTCGCAGTTGGGCGCTTCAAGCTTGGGCGCGGCGACGACAAGGCCGGGATACGCCGCTACCGTGTTGGCGACCGCTTCGTCGATGAACGGCTGAACGACCGTCTCCGCGTTCACCGCCGTCGGGCACGACTGGTTGCCCGGCGCCCGCAGCATGGTCAGCAGCTCAATCCGCTTGAGTTTTGGATACTTGGCCTTGAGATTTTCAACGACCGCGGTGAACGCCGTCGTCCATTGCGCCGCGGTCGTGTAGTCCCAGTTGCAGCCGATAAAGAGCACGCGATCCGGGTCATCGGCGTTCGCGGCACATGGCGAGACTGGCGCCGTCGCCCAGACCGTGTTGGTCGGATCGGCCCAGAGATCGACGTAGGCGTGGGTCAACGTCACGGCCTGCCAGCGGCTGTCGTCGACGAATGTCTCGAAGCCGGCGGCGTACCACTCGCCGGTGACCGACAGGCCGATGACCTGGTTGCACGTGAAGCTGTGGCTGCTGAGCGCATCGGCAACCGCCACATCGGCACCGGCATCCGGCGCGGGCGCGGCGGGACTGGCACACGCGGCGAGCGCGGCGGCAAGGCACATCCAGGGAATCGCGGACCGGGTTGGCATGTCTACCGCCTGTGAAGCATGTCGCTCGCGGGCAGTATCGACGCGGCGCAGCGCACCGTCAACGCGCGGATCCCGGCGGGCGATCGCCCAAGCCGCCACGCGCAGAAACACACCACAACCATATGAAATTGAACCAGATCATCCAACTTGACACGATGATCCTGGGGGTCCAGACTGCGCGGGCCGGTCGGAACGTGCGCCAGGAGGCCCTGAGCCAACGGCGCCGGATCCGCGCGCGCGAAGGCCAGACCGTGGACACGATGCGATACGTTGTAAAGATCAGATGCATTGCATTGGTATTTGCGCTGGGCGGCTGGGCGCTGGTGGCGTGTTCCAGTCCATCCCAGCCTGCGCAGGCAAGCCCTGACGCGGACGCAGCGGCGGCAACGGACGCGGACGCTGCGGCGGATACCGCGCCCCAGCCGCTGGGGCATCCGCGGCTGCTGTACGCGCCGGAGCACAAGGCGATCGTCGTCGGTCGCCAGAACCAGCCGCCGTTCGACGCGGTGTGGACGCGGCTGCGCGCTCAGGCTGCGGAGCTGCCGGCCACGCCGACGCCGGGGACCTGGGACAGCGGCGTCTGGGCGCACAATGCCGCGGCGGCGCAGGCCAATGCGGTGATCGCGTGGGCGCTGGATGACCAAACGGCGGCGGCGAAGGCCAAGCAGCTGCTGCTGTCGTTTACCGACAACCTGGAGGACAACACGGACGCGGATCTGGACATCCACATCCAGTCGGTGCTGCTGCCGTTTGCCAACACCTGGGACCTGCTGTTGGCGACACCGTGGATCACGCCCGACGAAGCCAAGCAGGCGCAGACGCGCATTGCCAGCGTCAACCGCAAGTTTGCCGCGAAATACCTGGAGGACGGCTTCTCGCGGATGTTCTCGATGGTCGTCACCCAGAACAACCACCCGCTGCGCGCGGCGTCGGCGATTGGCTACGTCGCGCTGGCCTTTCCCGACGAGGCGGACGCGACAAGCTGGCTCGATTGGGCGACCGACCAGATGGATTACCTGCTGGGTCCCAAGGGCCATTACGTCCAGAGCGATGGCGGCGTGACCGAGGGACCATTCTATTTCTCCTTTGGATTCGCGGCAGTAGCGCCGTTCTTGCTGGCGCTGGACCGCAATAGCCCGGCCAGCGTCGTGCACCATCACACCTGCATCACGCGCAACGACAACGATCCGTGGAACGACAACGGCTGCGTGGAGGGCGAGCCGTTCACGCTTGTCAACCCGCTGCGCGATCCGACGTTCATGGCGACGCTCGACTGGTCGGTCTCGCTGCGGCGACCGTCGGGCGTGCGCGCGACCCTGGACGACACGCACGTGGCGATCACCGACGGCGCGGCGCTGACGACCGCGATCGGTGGGCCGAGCTACCTGGTGTGGGATTGGGGCACGAACGCCGTCATGCCGTTTGATACCGAGAAGTTCGACAACCTGACCCCGTGGTACCTGGCACACGTCGGCGACGCGGCGCCGGCACCGCCGCCCTGGCGCAACCGCTTCTTTCCCGCTGGTGGTCAAGCGGTTTTTCGCTCCGGCTGGGGCACGGACGACTTGTGGCTCCTGCTCGTCGCCGACAACGGCCCGGCGCGCAAGTCCTTGCACAACCATGCGGATGGCAGCTCTTTTGCGCTGTCCGCCTACGGCGAAGACCTGCTGATCGACACCGGGTATTACAAGCCGGACGCGACAAACAACCCGCTGACGATGGACGCGCCGTCGCACAACGTGATCCTGGTCGACGGCGTCGGCGCGCCCAAGCGCGGGCTGCTGAACGCCTGGGGCGACACGGACGCGTTTTTGGAAAATACCAAAGACGGAGAGGCAGTTGCGTGGGCCGAGGCGCGGATTTCCTACGAACAGGCGGAAATCCGGCGTGGCATCGCCTTTGCCCGCAAGCGCTACTTCGTCGTCGCGGATCGCATCCACAGCGACGTGCCGACCGCGCGGAAATTCCAGTGGCGCGCGCACCTCTGGGGCGGCTTCGACGTGGGCGGAACCTACACCGTCGCAGGCCACCACGTGACGCTGAATCGACCGCTGGCTGGGCTGGCGATCGACGCGACGACGACGGCCGGGGAGGCGACGTTCATCGAGCCGCCGTTCACCGCGCTGGAGCCGCCGCACGTGCACGACATCGATGGCTCAGGCAATCACGCCGTGGCGGACGCGACGGTGACGGCGGTGGCGCCGGGCTTTTTGGTCGTGCTGGCGCCGCACAAGGCGGGCGCGACGGGCGACGATGGGCCGCTGGCCGTGACCTCGGTTCCGACCGGTCCGCTGGGCGGCGCCTGGACAATCGCCGGTACGACCGCAGGTGCGCCGTGGCAGGACGTGGCCTGGCTGCGCGATGCCGGCGCGGCGACGACGCTGACACTGCCGGGGCCGCACACGCTGGAGACCGACGCGGCGTTTGTGCTTGTCTCGCTGGCCGGCGACTACGCGCTTGTCGCGGGCGGCACCCACGTTGCGCTGGACGGCGTTGCACTTGTCACCGGCAATGCGGCCCCCGTCGCCATTTTTTCGCACTGAGGCAACGCTGGATGACCCGTCACATCGCCCTGTTGCCGGTCCTGCTGGCCATCGCCTGCCACGCGAGCACGCCGTCGGCGCAGCCCTACGATTGGTGCACGGCGGATGCGCCGACGGACGAAGCGTGTTTTGCCACCAAGCGCGACCCGACATCGGCGAACATGGCGCTGGCACTGGCGATCGCGCGGCGGCAGGCCGTCGTGCAGCCCAAGGCGGATTTTGGCTGGACCTGGGGCGCGGCGGTACTGGTCGGGTCGCTGGCCGATGTCTACCGCGTCACCGGCGATGCGCCGACGCTGGCGTACGGGCGCGCGTGGCTGGACGCGAGCCTCGCCAACGGCTACACGATGACGTCCAGCGACACCGCAGCGCCAACCGGTCCTGACATCGCGCTCTGGAAGCTGACGGGCAATGCCAACTACCACAAACCGATTGACGATTTCCTCGCCTACGTGGACCACGTTGCGCTGCGGACGCCCGACGGCGGCCTGAACCACATGGGCGCCACGGATGCGCTGGGCGTGGCGATCTGGGTGGACTCGCTGTTCATGTTCGGCCAGCCGATGGTGCGGCTGGCGCTGGCGACGGGCGACCCGAGCTCGCTCAACACGATGGGCACGCAGGTTGGTATCTTTGTTGACCAACTGCAGGATTCTTCTGGATTTTTTCACCACGCCACGACCAACATCTTTCCGCAGGATCCGGACGTGTTCTGGGGCCGCGGCAATGGCTGGGTCGTCTGGGCGCTGGCGGATTACCTGCGGGCGCGCAAGCTGCGCGGCGAGGAGGACGCCAAGGTGGCAACGGCGCTGCGCAAGCTTGTGGCGGCGGTGATCGCGGCGCAGGACCCGGCGACAGGCCTGTGGTGGACCGTGCTGAACCGCCCGGGCGAGACGTACCTGGAGACGTCGGCGTCGGCGCTCTTCGCCGCCGGCATGGCCCGAGGCTGGCGCGTCGGCGTGCTGGGCGACGAGGTGCTGCCGGTGATCGCGCGGGCCATGGTCGGCGTCAAAGCCAGGGTCGTGACGCAGGCAGATGGACCGGTGGTGACCGGCGTGTCCGGGCCGACAAATCCGGGAACTTTTGACACGTACAAGGCGATCCCGGTCGAGGACGACCTGCCTTATGGCATCGGCGCTGTGGTGTTCGCGCTGATCGAGACGTCCGGGCTGCCGGGGCAGTGACGCCGCGCGGGTGGACTGCCCGTACCTTCAGGCGCGAATCGTCGTGGCGTCCTCGTTCAGCAACAGCCCCCAGTCCTAGCAGCAGCTTTTTGACCCGCAGCAGCCGCCCTTCTCCGCAACCGGTTTGTCGCTCACGCCCGCGTCAACGCCCGCCCACGCGGCCAGCTGCGCGCGCGACGGGTACACGCCCGTGCTCTTGATGGCGCCGCCCGCAAGCACCGTGGGCAGCGCGGATTCGCCTTGTAGTTCAATGGCCTTGGTCACCAGCGGCTGAGCCACGAACGCCTGCGGCTGCTGCGACAGGTTGAAGCGCTCCACCGACACGCCTTGTTCGCCGAGCCACTCCAGGTCGGCGGCGAAGCGCACGAGCGCCGGGTCGATGCTCGGACCGCACACGCCGGTGGAACAGCACATCGCGGGGTCAAAAACCTGAATCGTTGCGTTCATGAGAAGCTCCTTGGTTGGGTGGCGGCGCATTTGAGCGTATCGCCATATCACGATAGCTGATGCGTCGTCGTTGTCAATCGCCGGTAGACATTCTTCGTATCGTGGGCACCTTGACACGCCAATGTCCACATCCTATCGTGAACGAACGATAAGGAGAAGCCATGAACGAGAACTGTTGTCCACCGTCCGATCCCGCCCCCGACTTGCGTCCCATTGAAGGGGCCGAAGCCGACGAGGAACTCGCCGTCCTCGCCAAGGCGCTCGGCCACCCGGCGCGCGTGCAGATTCTGCGCCTGCTGACCAACCGCGTGTCCTGCGTGTGTGGCGAGATCGTCGATCAGCTGCCGCTGGCGCAGTCGACCGTGTCGCAGCACCTGAAAGTGCTGAAGGACGCCGGG
>CAIYWC010000154.1 GCA_903929795.1 uncultured Myxococcales bacterium
ACTCGGGCAGGCGGCTGCGCTCGCGAACAAGGACGGTGACATCGGTCTGGGGTGCTGACATGCGGACTCCGGTCGTCTGTGGCTCTGATCCAGGCGGCCGAGTCTCGTACACGGAGATTTGCATGCGGCGGATCGCAAAACAAGACCTGGTGGCTTGCAAGAGGCTGTTTTTTAGGTGGATTCTCGATCCGCATCGCGTGGGAACGGGGAGTTGTCCGAATTCAACAGAAAGTCTGCGCGAGCGCTTGACGGGCGTGTCGGGCCGTTCATCCTCGCCGTGAGGCGCTGCCCGCTGCCGGGGCGGCCGGATGTCGCAAGCACGTTCAACTGGCGGACCCCGGCGGACGCTCTGTGCACAATTGAGCTGATTTTGCAGGCACGTGGCGGTAGACGGCTGACTTTCGGCACCTCGCGGAGGGTTTTCAGCAGCCTCGGGCGCGCCATTGGTGGTGGCGTACGCGGCGTTTTCATCGCTCCATGCGTGCGTTCTGACGCCACCAATCGGCTTACTGGTTGGAAAGCAGCGCGTCGCGTGCACCCGGTCGATGGCAATCCCGCGTTCCGGTGCGCGTGGTGCCAGCCGCGTCTCATCGCGCGGCCAGTCGAGCGCATTGCACGGCTGTCGCGCGATGGCATACTGCGAGAGCGCCACTTTCGGCAGCGACAAAAAGCCAAAGGGCGTAAGGGAATTTGATGCGCAATGCGAGTGGCGAGAAAGGCGGTAACGTTGGCAGTGCCGGGGGCCGCGGCGGATCGAGCGGAGGGGCCGGCGGCAATTCCGGAAGCGGAGGAGGCAACGGCGGCGGCACGAGCCGCGGGACCGGCATGCACGCCGGGAGTGGCACGCCACCCGCCCCGCCGGTCATCCGGGTCAACGGGCTGGGCCGCCAGCTTGCCGCAACTGCCCGTCGGTCGAAGCCGCTGGCGCGCCCAATCCTCAACATCGCTCGGCCAGGCGAACCGCTGCCAGAGCCGCCCGTCGCGGCAAGCCTGCGTGCCCATTGTCCGCCGGTGCTTGACCAGGATCCGATCGAGTCGTGTGCGGCCTTCGCCTTCACCAGCGCGCTCCGCTTCTTGCACCTGCGGGATGGCCGGGATGAGCCGTTGTCGCCCCTGTTCAGCTACTACGCGACCCGCGTACTCATCGAGCGGGAGCAAGCCGATGACGATTCGGGGTGCAAAGCCGACGCAGTCGTCGAGGCGCTCGAGACCTACGGCGCGTGCCTGGAAAGCGCCTGGCCATATGACACGAGCAAGCTCGCACTGACGCCGCCCGACGAGGCCTTCCAAGACGCAGCCAAGCGCAAGCTGACGAAGGCCTACCGTGTGACGACGCTCCGCGCGATAAAGCTGTCGATCGCCGCCGGCTCCCCCGTGCCCGTTGCCTTCCCGGTGGCGCGATCCGTCGGCAGTGGCGACGACGCGGTGCTCTCGCCGGCGTGGCGCACAGGCGTGTTCCCCGTGCCAACCGCTCCGGCCGACGACGCGCCCGCGGGCTACGCGGGAGGCCCGGTCGGCCGCTTGGACCCACCGCCGCCGCCAGCCGCCGACCCGGTCGTTGGGTACCACTTTGTTCTGGCCATCGGCTACGACGACGCGACCGGCTTGGTGGAAATCGAGAATTCGTGGGGTCCCACATTTGGTGATAGCGGATACGGGTTCCTCTCTTATGCGTTCTTTGGGCCCACACAGGATACCCTGATCGCAGACCCGAGCGTACTCGCCGAAGACCCGTGGACGCTGCGGTTCCAGGCCGACGAGTAAAAGTCGAGTTCCCAGCGTCCAATCCAGGCGTCGATACCACACACGGCGAGTTCGGCAGGCGACCCGTAGCACGATGGGCGGACGGTCCCAATTCGCCAACGGCCACGCGGTACCACCTTTGTCAGGTGGTCGCCGTTTGCGCCGCGTTCACCGTGCCGCTCCCGCTCCAGACGCGCTCGCAGTCCCGCTTGATGCCGGCCAAGTCCCGGCGCATGTCGCTGATATCATGCGCAGCTGACGCGCGGGAGGATGCGCGACGTGTGGCCCGCCATCGCGGCCGGTCCACGGGAACGCCTGAGTCTCTGAAAATGACGCGATTCTCAGCGATTTTTGGCCTCGACAGGTCGCGAACGGCAGGTCATGCTCGGGACCTCGCGCGGCCCGGATAGTCCGGTGCCGCCAAGGCGACGACTTGTGACGCGCAAGTTCAGCGGGCGGACAGGCGCGAAACGCCGATCGGCAGGGAACAACATGAATCCGAGGTTGAGGCGAACCGCAACACCGCCCGAGTCGCCGCCGATCCTGCAGCAACGGCGCCCCTATCAGGTCATGGAGCATGTCTCGAACATCTTGTTCGTCCTGATGCACCTGTCGCTGCTGCTCGTGTTCGTCGTGCCGGTCTCCTGGAAAGTCCTGGCCCTCGCGGTCGGCGGCTATGCAGTCCGGATGTGGGCGGTCACCGCCGGATATCACCGCTATTTCGCGCACCGTTCGTACAAGACAAGCCGCGCCTTTCAGCTCGTGCTTGCCATGCTTGGCGCCACGTCCATGCAAAATGGCCCGCTCTGGTGGGCGAGCACCCACCGGCGCCACCACAAGTATTCAGACACCGCGCGCGATCCGCACTCGCCAGTGCCCCGCGGCTTCTGGTATGCGCACTTGGGTTGGAATTTCGATCGCTGGCGGCCAGCCCCCGACGAACGCTCCAACGTCCGCGACTTGAGCCGCTATCCGGAGTTGCGCTTCGTCGACAGCCACGAGTGGATCTTCATCGTCGCGTACGCGTTCCTGTGTTTGGCGATCGGCGGGGCCGCTGGCGTCGTCTGGGGGTTCGTCGTGAGCACGCTCGCCGTGTTTCACGCGACGATGTTGATTAACTCGTTGGCGCACGTCTGGGGCTCGCGTCGCTATACGACTGGAGATGAGTCGCGCAACAATGGCTTGCTCGCGATCCTGACGTTCGGTGAAGGCTGGCACAACAATCACCATCACGCGATGAACACCGCCCGCCAGGGCTTCTTCTGGTGGGAGATCGACCTCACCTACTACACGCTGCGACTGCTCGCGTGGCTTGGCGTCATTTGGAGCCTGCGCGAGCCGACCGCAGCGGTCCTCGCCGGCCAGCGGTTGTCCGGCGATGTCACCGAAATAACCTCTTGAAGCACCGAGCGTTCGGCGTGCGCTCTCCCGGCGAAGTTTCGGAAGGCCGCGGCTCACAAAGCGCCACGGTGGATCGGACACGCGCGACGGGACAGGCCACCCGCAAATCCAGCCAATTCCTCCCGGTCCACGCGCGTGGCCATCCTGGCGGGACGCTTGCCCGCCCGCTGATGCGACCGGGATGATTCTCCACAAAGTGAATGGGTTACGCGGATGGCCGACCTCGTCGCGGTGGATGGCGCGCGACAGGTTGCGCCCGCGTCGCCCGGCGGATTGGCGTCGGCAAAAGTCGCACTGCGGGACCAGGTGACCTGTCAACGGCCACACCAACTGCACCACAGTTCGGCCACAAACTAGGTACCACCCCGCGCAAGCGAAGCGAGCGCATGCCCGCGAGGTCGCGCGCAGCGCGAACAAGCGTACCCGCGCTTACACGCACACCTGACGCCGCAG
>CAIYWC010000155.1 GCA_903929795.1 uncultured Myxococcales bacterium
ACCCCGCACAGAGCTTGGCGGAGGTGGGCTCCGATTTGCCGACACAACGTGTCGGCAAAAGCTCGGGGGCCCCACCGACCCAAAAGGAAAGGGAGCGCGAGGGAAAACTGCGTTTTCCCTCGCACCCGGCGCGCCTGCGGCGCCGTCCCGCCCCCGGCTACAACATCGCCCTCACCGCCAGCGTCATCCCCGCCGGCGTGCTCGCCTCCAACTGGCTCGTGCTTGCCGCCAGCCACCAGCCGCCCAGGACGAGCTGCATCGGCGCCAGCGTGACCGTCAGCGCGGCCGTGGGCATGAAGAACGCCGCGTAGCTGAGCACGGACGTGTCATCCGGCGTGCTGCCGGTACAATTATCGGCGGCGGACCATTGCGTGCCCGCGCAGTGGCTTCCGGCCAGCAGGATCCCGCCTGCGCGCGGCAACAGGCCGCCGAACGCGCCAACCTGCAGCGTCAAGGCGGGCAGGATGGTCAGCTCGCCATGGCCGCCGATGGTGACGCGCGCCGTGATGGAGCTGCCGCGGTCCCGTTCGTCGGTGGAGGTGGTCGATGTGGTGGCGCTGCCGCTCGCCCAAGTTGTCGTGGCGGTCTGGTCGATGTGGATGTCGCGCACCCACGGCACGCGGCCGACCGCGGCTTCCAAGGCGCCGATGAATGCGATGCGGTCGCCGATTGCTGGCTTGCCGCGCATGCTCAAGCCCAGCCAGACCGGGCCAACGTCCGTGACGCGGCTCTGGATGTCCTTGGCGCTGACCTGATTGCTCAACCCGACCTGCGCAAATCCGCCCAGCTCGATCGACCGCCCGACGAGCCGAGCGATGCGCACGTGCGCCGTGTCCACGCTGTTCGATTGGCCGTTGCCGCCCGCCGTCGTCGCCGGTCCAGTCGTGGCAAACGTGCGGTCATAACCGCCTTCCAGCACCAACTTGCCGCGCGGCGCCAGCTCCCCCACCGCGCGCGGCGCCGGATCCGCCAGCCACGCGTTCTGGCGAATCTGATAGCGCGCCACCGTGTTCGTCGTCGCCGTGCCGCACGCCAGCGAGGTGCCGATCGCCGCGGTCAGCGCCAGCCAGAACGCCGTCCGCAGCAGCAGTTGGCCGAGATGAAAGTCGGTTCGCGTCATGGGGCGCCTCCGAGCTCAGCCCATGCGCTGGGCGGATAGCATCGTTGTAGCAATTCCCGCCGGCGAGCGCCGCAAGAAATGCTGCCTCATTCGCAGGCCATGAACGGCGCCGCGGTGGCAATCGCGCCCAGGCACGCCTTGTACGTCGCGTCCGGCGTGCAGGCGTCGCCGCCGCACTTGCCCGCGCTGGTCAAGTCGGCGTCCGGCAGATAGGGAAAAATCTCCGCGGTGCCGGGGTGCGTCGCGCATTGGCCGCCGCCGCACGCCGTGCATTGCGTCTGGTCAAACGTCTTGGCGACCGCGGTGTCGTCCGCGCCGTGCAAGGCGTCCAGGCAGGCGTTGCCTTCGTTGGCGTCGGAAAATGTGCGGCACGTCGTGGCGTCCAGGCACTTCATGGCGTCGATGAGCAGCTGCGTGTGGCCGGTCGCGCACAGTTGGCCGTACGCGCCCCAGAGGCAGACGCGGACGGCTTCACCGGCGCACTTTGTCGCGAAATTCTGAGCGGCTGCCTGGCATTGCGCGACAAGCGGCGTGACCGTCGTCGTCGCATCGGCCGGGACATCGGCTGTCGCATCCGTGCCAGCGAGGCCGAGGTCGCTGCTCGTATCGGCCGCACTCGCGCCCGCCGCGTTGGTCGAGGTGCCGCAGCCGACGGCCAGCAGCAGCAGACTGAGCCAAGGCAACAGCGCGTGATTCTGTGGCTTCATCGCATTTCCCCGGCGACAGGTGTCAAGCCGCGAATGCGGCAAGGTTGGCGCGCGCCCATGCCGCGTAGGAGCGCGCGGGCTGGCCCGTCACGTCCTCAATCGTCGTCGTCAGCACCGGCTCGGACACCGCGTCTGGCCGCATTACTTCCAGCACGGCGTCGGCCAGCACTTCGGGCATCCCGGACTTCAGCATCCCCGCGCGCGCGCCCGCCTCCGGCACCGCGACCACGCGAATCGGTTTGCCCAGCACTTCCGCAAGGATCGCCACCTGCTGACTGGTCGAGATCAGCTCCGGACCGGTCAGCACGTGCGTTTGGCCGGCGTGCCCTTCGCCTGTCAGCGCCTTGGCCGCCACCGCCGCAATGTCGCGCGGGTCAATCACCGCCGCGCCGTGGTCGCCATCGGGCGCAAAAACTGCGCCTTGCCCCTGGATCGACCCGACCCAACGCAGTGAATTGGAAGCGAAGCTGCCCGGGCGGAGCATCGTCCACGCCACGCCGCTGGCCTTCAACGCCGCCTCGCCGGCGAGGTGCCACGCGCCGATCGTCATCGGTGGCCGCATCTGGATGGTGCCGCTCGACAGGAACACGACATGCTGCACGCCCGCCGCGCGCGCCGCCTCAAACACCGCCGGCGCCACGGTTGCGATCTCGGAAATGACCGGAATCATCACGAACGCCCGGTCAATGCCGGCAAAAGCCGCTGGCAAAGTCGACGGTTGCATCAGGTCGCCGACCACAACCTCCACGCGTTCCGCCAGCGCGCCGAGCTTGGCCGGATCGCGCACCAGCACGCGCACGCGCTGGTTGTCGGCGAGCAAAAGCCGAACAATTTCACTGCCAATATTGCCCGTGGCGCCGGTGACGAGGATCATTGTGTACCTGGCTTGCGTGCGCGAAACAGCCGCGCGCTGGCAGTGTGAGCGCGGCGCCGGGTCCGGTCAACGGCCGTCGCGCGATGCCCAAGGCGGAGCCTGCCGAAGTCCTTCAGCCTGGCCCGGCATTTCCCTGGAGCACCTGCAGCAGCGCCACCTGGAATTTCGCCATGTCCGCCGCGGTGCCCACGGACACGCGCACGTGGTTCGGCCAGCTCGGCCACACGCGGCCGATGTAGACGTTGTGCGTCCGCAGCGCCGCGATGACGTCCGGCCCCGGTCGCGGCGTCTTGACCATGAAGCAATTCGACACCGACGGCACGTACTCAACGCCGTGAGCGCGCAGAAAATGCAGCGTATCTTCGCGAATTTCCGTGATCAACTGCCGGCGTTTCGCCACCAAATCCGCGACCTGCAGGCTCGCCGTCGCCGCCGCCATGCCCAGGCTCGGCAGCGGCCCGGCGCTCCACAGCGCGATCTTCGTCAGCAGATCCGGCCGCCCCAGCGCCGCGCCCGCGCGCAGCCCGGCCATGCCGTAAATCTTGGAAAATGTCCGCAGAATCACGACATCCTTGCCGGCCTTGACCAGCGCCGACGCCATCGGCGCGCCCGAGACGTGGATGTACGCCTCGTCCAGGAGCAGCACGCAGCCCTTGGGCAGGTGGTCGGCGAGCCACACGATGTCCGCGTGCGGCGTCAGCGTCCCGGTTGGATTGTTTGGGTTGCACAGGTAAATCAGCCCGGCGTTCGGGTCGGCCGCCGCCATCGCCTTGACGTCGTGGCTGAAATCGGCCTTGAGCGGCACACGAATCACCTTGGCATTCAGGGCCTTGGCCGCGACTTCGCCCGCCTCATAGCCGGGGTCAGCGGTCACAAAAGGCCGCGACGGAGAACAAAACGCCAACACCGCCTGATGCAGCGGCGCGCTCGAACCCGCGTAGGCCTGAACCGACTCAACGGGCAGCCCATCGTGGGCCGCCATCGCCTGCTTGAACGCGTCGGTCAGGTCAAACTGATAGCGGCCGGCGTTCGCAAGCGCCTTGTGCACCGCGTCCAGGGCCTCCGCGCACGGCCCCAGCGGGTTTTCGTTGGCGTTGATGCGCACGGCATCCGGAGCCATTCCCTTGAGTTGCGAGAGCTGCGCCAGTGCCGGCTCGCTGCCCAGCGTCAGCCACGTGCCACTGGCGAGAAACGCGGCGATGCGGGCAAAATCGCGGCGCGTCACACCCTGCCCGGCGAGGTGCGCCTGCTGCGGGACCGTCAACGAAGCGTGGGGCTGGTGCATGGCAAACTCCGAAATCGCGGGAAAAACCCGCCAAAGCTTGGAGGCAACCGCCGCGCGGCGCAACGGCAGGACCACTTACTCCACAAGAATCCCGTACTTCTGCAGCAGCCCGCTGACGCCGTACAGCGAGAATTGCGCCTTGCGCAGCCGGTTGCGCTCCGGATCCAGCGCATAGCCGCGCGCGGTCCGAAAATCCGCGCCGGACAGGTTGGTCTGGTCAAAAAGCGCGCCATCCAAGGCACATTCAGCAAAATCCGCGGAAGTCAGGTCCGCGCCCGAGAAATCGGCCTCGGTCAGGGAGCAGCGCAGAAAACGCGTCCGCTTGATTTTCAGCTGCTGGAAAATCGCGTAATCCAATAAACAATCCGTGAACGTGAATGAAGTGAAATCGCGCTCGCCGGAAAAGTCAGTGCCAGTCAGCTTGCAGCCCGTGAAAACGACGTCGCGCAGCACGGCGTCGCCGAATTTGACCATGGCGAAATTGCAGTTGACGAAAGTGCAGTCGCGAAAAACCGCGTCAAAGACGCTCATGCCGGAAAAATCGCAGCTGGTGAAGGTGCACTGCTCGAATTCGCTGGATTCCAGCTCCAGCGTGCCGCGCTCAGCGTTGGCAAACACGCGATTTTGCTGCTGGATCGCCGCCACCGGTCAGAATCCCTGCGCGCGCAACCACTGCACAAGGCCGGTCCAAAAGACCAAGTGATCAAACGGATTGCCGAGGCCCGGCGGCTGGCCGAGGATCTGGCCAATTTCATCCAAGTGATCCGCCGGAATACAGCCGAGGAACGTGCCGTGCTTGGCCGACGTCACCGGCACGAGGCCGTCATTGGTCTGGCCAACCATCGCGAGCGTGAGCGCGATCAGCGCCGCGTTGCACGGGTCAAGATTCTTATGCCATTTGCTGACAAATGCCGGCGGATTCGTGACGCTGCAGTCTCCGCCGTCGCCGGCGAGCAGCGAGCGGCCGGCGATGGACCAGTACGGGATGCCCGGCGCGTCCGGATAGGCGGCGTTGAAGCCGGGGATTACCTTGGACGAGAACTGGCTCAATGCCGCGACAATGCTGGAGTTATCGGTGGATCCGTCAGGGTTGATCATGCCGCCCAGGAGCGAGCCCATCGCGTTGACGATGCCCTTGGAAATCGGCCCAGGCGTCAGCACCAACACGGCATCCGCGACCGGCGAGCCCTGATTTGGCGTCGCCACCATCATGACCGCGGCGACAATTTCCGGGTGATCGTGCGCAATAATGCGGACATCCAGACCACCTTGGGAATGGCCGACCAGCACGGCTTTGGCCTTGCCGGTCTGCACCAGAATCGCCTGGACCTGCTTGAGCAGCTCCGCCGAGCGGACATCGGACGATGCGAATGGATCGACGGTTGGCGTGAAGATCAGAAATTCACCAGTATTTTCGAGTATCTGCTTGACCTGATAAAAATAGGTCAAGAACCCAGCGCCGGCAAAGTCATTGAAGCCAAAGAAGCCATGCGCGAGGATAATCGGATACGGCGGCCCGGAGCCGACCGCGTCTGCGCTGGCGTCCGCAACCGCGTCAGCGCTGGCATCGTCACCGGCGTCGTGGGCGGGCGTCGCGTCGGCAGCCACATCCGCTGTCACATCCGCAGCGGCAGCAACGGTCACATCGGCGGGCGCGGTCGCGGTCACGTCCAACGGCGCGACGGTTTCCGCGGCAAGCGTGTCGGCCAGCGCGCCGTCGAAGTTCGCCGCGCCTGCGCCAACACCATCGCCGGCGCCGGTCTGTGACGAATCGCTACACGCGACGAGGAAAACCAACAGAGCGGTGCCGGCAGTGTGGCACCAAGGGCGCGACGCGGTGAGTCTCATCTGTCCGACTCCATCTGCACAGCGGGCCAGCGGTACGCCTGCCCAAGCCGCAGCATGACAATGGTGCCGTTGCGTGCGAACGGATGCAAGCGGTGAATTGTGAATACACGCAAAGCGCTTGCCGCGTGCTACGGCGCCAGCGAATACGTGTTGTTGAAGTTGTCCTGCGTGACAATCGCCGTGGCGTCGGACGCGAGCAGCACCAGATCGGCGTCGAGCACCCGCGTGCGAAACGTCCAACCGGTCGGCAGCGTCAACTGAGCTGCGAGCCCGGCCAGCGTCTGCTCCGTCTGCGTCTTCTGCTGCTGGACGCTGTATGACTGCATCGCGTAGACGTGACCCGCCGGATCGACGAGCTCATAGACCGTCTTGCCCGCCAGGAAGCGAAACGCGCTTTGGCGGTGAATCGTGTGCTGCTGGTAGGGCTTGTTGGCCGTCGCGACGTCCGCCACCGCGAGATCGATGCTGCCCGCTCTGCGCATCGCGATGCCGCCCAGCGTCCGCGGCGTCGCGTCCAGCAGCGTGGAGCCTTCCAGGGAGTCCAGCGTCCAGTAGCGCGGGCCGTTCAGGATGACGATGTCCACCGCCGTCGCCGTTTGGACCGCGGCCTCGTCGACCTGCGCCCAAGCGGCGTCCGGGCAGTCGTTTAAACCTTCGGTGCTGAAAACGTCGATGTGGACCTGGCCGTCGGCGATCGTGCCCAGCAGGATCTCGCAATACCGCGTGCCGCGCACTTCGGCGGGAATTGCGTCGCCTGCATCCATCGCCGCATTCGCATCACCGGCAGTCGGAGGGCTGTTCGTCGATGCGCAGGCCGCCAAAAGGAGCCACGGGAGCGACGCGACGAGCACGAGCGGGCGGGTCATGGGCGGATCCAGTGGCGCAAGCGCGCGCGGTGGCAGTGTCGCCAGCGCGGTCGGCAGCGTCAAGCAGGGTGCAAGGTTCCACTTGACGTCGCGAAGCGCTCGGCGACACTCGGCGCGCGCGTGCACGCCCGGTCGCACGCGGCCGATACCGGACGTTTGATCCCGAACTATGGTCAGCGTGTAGAGATGGCTTTTGACCCCGACGCCTGCGACTGGCAGTTCACCGACGCCCAGTTTGCCCGCGCCCTGCTGCTGGGCCGCGCGCTGCGTCCGTATTTCCGCCCGCTGTATACCGGTTTTGAAGGCCTGCGCGCGCGTCAGGGGATGCTGCTTGTGGCCAACCACGGCCTGTTTGGCCACGACCTGCCGCTACTGCAGCTGGGCGTGCACGAGATTGCCCATCGGCGCCTGCGGTCGTTCTCGGATCACGTGCTGTTCGTCGTGCCACCGGTGCGCCGCGCGCTGATGGGTATCGGCGTCTGCGAGGGCACGCCGGCGGTGGCGCAGCGGCTGCTGGCCCGCGGCGAGATCGCGTACACGTGCCCGGGCGGCGCGCGCGAGGCCCTGGGCCCGGTGCGCGATCGCTACAAGCTCTACTGGGACGGTCGCTACGGCTTTGTCCGGTCGGCGATCCGTGCGGGCGCGGCGATCGTGCCGCTGGCGGTGATCGGCATCGACGAGACCTACCGCCAGCTGCTGGACGCCGAAGCGGTGCGCAAGACGGCGCTGGGCCAGCTCATTGTCCGGCAGCTGGGCGAAAAATACCTGACGCCGCTGTACGTTGGGCTCGGGCCGCTGCCGCTGCCGCAGCAGCTGCATTTCCTGGCGGGCGCGCCGATCCAGGTCCCGCGCGACCCGGCGGCAGCGGCGGACCAAGCCGTTGTGCACGCGCTGCACGCCCAGGCCCGGCGCGAAACGGAGCGGCTGATTGCGGTCGGGCTCGCGGCGCGCGAGGAGCGCAGGCGCCAAGCGCCGCCAGGGCTGGCGCGGACGGTGGATGAGGCTGTGCGCTGGCTTGCCGGGTAGATTTCCTTGACCCAAGCGCGGCGGATGTGCAGGCTGCGTTGCAGCAGGAGGAGACGATGACAGCGAAGCTTTGGATTTTGGTGACCGTTGGGCTGGCGTGCTCGGCGTGCGAATTCGCGACCGCGGCGACGGGCGCGGACGCGGCACCGGCGGACACCGGCGACGCACAACTCACGGCAAACGACGCGGCGGCCGATGCGACCTCGACGGATGCCGCCGTCGCTGACGCACCGCTGACCGACGCGGCGGCGCTCGACGCGGGCAACCCGTGCCCGGCCAACCAGCAGGCCTGCCTCTGCGCCGGCGGCTATTATTGCTTGCCCGGCAACGCCATGTGCATTGGCCCCAGCTCGACGTGCCCCACGCCGGTCGACGCGTTCAGCAGCGACACCGGCAAATGCCCAGTCGGCGACCACGAATGCGGCTGCGCGACCGGCTCCTACTGCCTGGCGATGGGCGCGATGTGCATTTCCGCGAATTCGCCGTGCCCCGACGGCGGCTGAAGCGCTACTTGCCGATGGCGCGCATGATCCGGTCGACGCCACCGCCGCCCCACAGGCTCTTCACGGCTTGCAGGAACACGCCGTAAACCTTGGGCGAATATGGGTACCACCAGAGCTCTTTGCTCATCCACGGCAGCCACGACCGCGTCTGGACGTGCCGCACCTGGCACAGATCGCGCAGCCCCTGCGCGCTGTGGACCTGCCCCAGCCCGGACTGCTTGACGCCCTGCCAGGGCGTGCCCGGCGCGCCGTGCGAGTCGATCGCGTTGTTGACCATCGTCGTGCCGGCTTCCAGCCGCTCGGCGATGCGCGCGCCCTGCTCTTCGTCGCCGGCAAAGACGTAGGCCATCAAGCCCTTGTCGCTGTCGTTGGCATAGCGGATCGCGGTCTCGGTGTCGTCGACCGGGACAAACGCCAGCAGCGGCGTGAAGCTCTCGTCCTGGGTAATCCGCGAGCCGTGCGCCACATTGTCCAGCACCGTCGGCGGAAAATACCGACCGTTGGGCGTACCGCCGCAGCGCACGCGCGCGCCTTGCGCGATGGCGTCGTCCAGAATGGCCTGGCCGATCGCGATCTGCGGCAAGAACGTCATCGCGCCCAGCTCATTGTCGGCATTGAGCGGATCGCCCTGCACCAGCGTGCCCGCCAGCTCGACCACGCGCGCCGTCAGCTGTTCGGCGATCGGCCGCGCGACGTACACCCGCGAGATCGAGGCACACACCTGGCCGCTGTTGGCAAACGCGCCCCAGAGGATCGCATGGGCCGTGCGCTCGATATCCGCGTCCGCCGTGACGATCGCCGGGTTGATGCCGCCCAGCTCCAGAACGCACGGGATGAGTCGCTCCGCGCAGGCCACCGCGACCTTCTTGCCGGTCGGCACGCTGCCGGTGAACATGACCTGGTCAACGCCGGAGGTGCAGAGTGCTGCGCCCGTCAGCCCGCGACCGGTGACGATCTGGATGAGGTCCGGATGAAGCCGCGGCTCGTCCTTGCAGGCCTCATCCCAGAGCGCCTTGGCCTGAAGCGCGATGAGCGGCGTCACCTCGGACGGCTTGATCACAGCGGCATTGCCGGCAAACAGCGCCATGACGGCGTCGCCAATCGGAATGGAAAATGGGAAGTTCCACGGGCCGATGACGCCAACGACGCCGCGCGGCACGCAGTGCAGGTAGCTGCGGCGCTGCATCATCAGGTGCAGGGAAATCGACTGCGGCGCGAGAATTCCCGGCGCGCGGCGCTCGAAATACGCCATCAGGTCGCAAAACGGCAGGACATCGTGGACCAGCGCCTCCTGCAGCGGCTTGCCATTCTCTGTGGAAACGGCGCGCGCGAGGTCATCGGCGTGTTGCGCAACCTTGTGGCGAAACGCCCGGAGCGCGTGACAGCGTTCCCGCACGGACAGCGCGCCCCAGGCCGCTTGCGCCTTGCGGGCCCGCGCGACGGCATCGCGCACGTCTTCGGCGGTCTGGACCGGCGCCTCGCCCAGCAGCGCACCGCTGGACGGTGAATGAATCACCAGCTTGTCGACAAAACCCGCATCACCAGCAGCTTGCGCGAGAGCAACCACGTCCGCCTCATCAGGCCGGGGGAAATCCGGCGCGTGCGCGTGACTTTGCCACGAAACGCCGGCGTTGTCTTGGGTTCAAAGCGCCGCAGCGTTCAGAAGAACCGCTCGCCTTTCGCCGCTTTGTCCAGCAGCAGCTGGCAGGGCTTGAACCGCTTGCCGTGCTTGGCTTCCAGCGCCTTCAGCTTTTCCACAACCGTCTTGACGCCGATGCGGTCCATGTAGCGGAACGGCCCGCCCTCAAACGGCGGGAAGCCGATGCCCATGACCGCGCCCAGGTCGCCCGCCCAGGCGTCGCGCAGCGTGCCATCCTGCAGGCAGAGCGCGGCTTCATTGCACAGCCCCAGGATCATCCGCTCCGCCATCTCCGGCAGGTTGCCCTGCTTGGTGTTCGCGCCGTTGGGCAGGTGCTTGTAGACCGTCTCGTCGATGACTTTTTGGCCCTTGTCCAGCACCGACTTGCCGCTTTCGTACAGGAAAAAGCCCTTGTTGTTCTTGCGACCCAGCCGCCCTTCGTCGATCAGCGCCTGGCTGATGTCCGGCGGGAACTGCATCCGCGCGCTGTAGTGCTCTTTCATCACCTTCATGACCTTGACGCCGACGTCGATGCCGACCTCGTCCATCAGCGTGATCGGCCCGACCGGAAAGCCGTGCGTCATCGCCGCTTCGTCGATGTCGGCCAGCGCATAGCCTTCCACGGCCAGGAAGATCGCCTCGGTCATGTACGGCACCAGCGCGCGGGTCGTGTAAAAGCCCGCGCAATCATTGACGACAATCACGTGCTTGCCCATCTTGCGCGCCACGGCGACCGTCGCCGCAGTCACTTCCGGCGCGGTCTTGGGCGTCACGATGATCTCGACCAGCGGCATCTTTTCCACCGGCGAGAAGAAGTGCATGCCGATGACGCGCTCCGGATGCTTGGCCTTCGCGGCGATGTCGGTGATCGGCAGCGACGACGTGTTGCTGGCGAAAATGCCGTTCACCTGCGTGACGGTCTCGATGTCGTCGACCATCCGCTGCTTCAAGCCGAGGTCCTCGAACACGGCCTCGATGACCATCTCGCAGCGGCCAAAACCGCTGTAATCCGTGCCACCTGAGATGCGCGCCATGCGCTCGTCATAGCCAGCGTCCGGGTAGACCTTGCGCTTGCGCGCCTTGCCGAACACCTTGCGCGCGTAGTCCAAACCGCGGCCCACGGCTTCATGATCGCGATCTTTCAGCCGCACCGTGTAGCCCTGATCCGCCAGCACGGTGCCCACGCCGGCGCCCATCAGGCCCGCGCCCAGGATGCCCACGCGCGTCACCGGCAGCGCCTTGACGCCATCGGTGCCCGGCCCGTTGTCTTTTTTCAGCGCGGTAATCGCGTGAAACAGGTGCTGCAGCCCGTGCGACTCCGCCGTCAGCAGCAGCTCGCCAAAGCCCTGCGACTCCGCCTCGTACGTGCCCTTGCCGATCACGTCCAGGATCTTCAGCGGCGCCGGGTACAGGCCCTTGGTCTGCTTGAGCACCTTCTTGCGCGCTTCGTGCAGCACGATGCGCCGGCCAAACTGGTTGCCTTCCAAGAGGAATTCCTGCACTTCTTCCTGCACGTTCTGCTTTTTCTTGGCGTGCGCGGGCTTGCCATGCGCCAGATCCACCGCCAGCTTGCGCGCCGACTCCAGCAACTTGCCCGCCGGCACCGCCGCGTCCACCAGCCCGAGCTTGAGCGCCTTGCTCGGCCGGATGTTCTTGCCGGTCAGCATCATGTCCAGCGCGTTCGCCAGGCCGATGAGCTTGGGCAGCCGAACCGTGCCACCGCCGCCCGGCAGCAGGCCGAGCATCACTTCCGGCAGCGCCAGCTTGGTCTTGCGGTGATCGCTCACCACGCGCGCCGTACACGCGAGCGCCAACTCCAGACCGCCGCCGAGGCAATCGCCGTGAATCGCCGCAACCGTCGGAATTCCGAGCTTTTCCAGATTGCGAAACGCGTCCTGGGCGTTCTTGGACAGCTTGGCGCCTTCCGCCGCCGTGCGCACGAGGCCCAGGTCATCGATATCCGCGCCGGCGATGAAGCCCGTCTCCTTGCCCGACGCGATAACGATGGCCTTGATGCGCGGATCCGCGCTGATCTTGCCAAAAACCGCCGTGAATTCCGGTATCAAGTCGACTGAAAGCGTGTTGACTTTCTTGTCCTGGCAATCGATCCACACCGTGGCGATGCCGTCGCCGTCCGGGCCTTCGAGGCGGATGCTTGGATTTTTGGCTGCGTGTGCCATGGAATCACCTGATTTTGTTGGGGGAAAATTCAGTTGCGCTCAAACACCATCGCCGTACCCATGCCGCCCGCGGCACAAATCGTGCCGAGGCCGAACTGCTTGTCTTCCTGCTGCAGCGCGTTGAGGATCGTCGTGGCGATGCGCATTCCGGTCGCCGCGAACGGGTGACCGAACGCCATCGAACCGCCGCGCGTGTTCAGCTTGGCGAAATCGACCTCGCCCAGCACGGTGTCGCGGTTGAGCTTGTCGCGAAAGAACGCCTTGTCGTTGAACATTTTGATGTTCGACAAGACCTGCGCGGCGAACGCCTCGTGGATTTCCAGCAGGTCCATGTCGCCCAGCCAGAGGCCCGCGCGATCCAGCGCCAGCGGCGTCGAATACACGTTGCCGAGCAGCATGTTTTCGCGCGGATCCTGGCCGGCAAACGCGAAGCTGCGCACAAAGCCCAGCGGCTCGTAACCCAGCTCTTTTGCGCGACTTTCCCGCATCAGCACCACGCAGCCCGCGCCATCGGTCAGCGCCGACGACGTCGCCGCCGTGATCGTGCCGTTGCGCCGGTCAAACACCGGCTTCAACTTCGCCAGCTTGCCCGCGTCCATGTCCGTGCGGATCAAGTTGTCGGAGTTCACCGGCCCCTTGGGCGTCTGCACCGTCATGATTTCCTTGGCCAACTTGCCGGACTGCACCGCGGCCGCCGCCTTTTTGTGGCTCGCCATCGCGAGCTCTTCTTGCGACCGGCGCGAGATGTTGAAATTCTGCGCCATCTCCTCCGCGTGCTCGCCCATGGTCTTGCCGGTGTAGCGCTCGGTCAGCGCCGGCGGCGTCGGGAAGAAGTCCACCGGGTTCAGGTGCGACAATTCCTTGAGCAATTCCATACCCTTGGCTTTCTGGAGCTTCTGCAGCTGGTCGACGACTTTCTTCTTGTACGTGACCGGCGCGTGGCTCGTGACATCGACACCACCCGCGAGCACGACGTCGCATTCACCCGACCAGATCTGCTGCGCGCCGGACGCGATGGCCTGGAAACCGGAGGCGCACGCGCGCGAGACCGAGAAGCCCGAGCAGTGGTACATGCCCAAATTCATGGCGACTTCGCGCGCCACGTTGGGGCTGCGGACCACCGAGATGACCGTGCCCCAGATGACCTGGTCGACGTCTTGCGGCCGCAGCTCCATGCGAAACAGCAGCTCGCGCGCCACCTGGGTCGAGAGCTCGACCGGATCGACGTCGTTCAAGTCCGACCACGATCGCGAGAACGGCGTGCGCAGACCGGCGACAATCGCGATGCGATCCACGCCGTTGCCCAGCTTGCGGACCGTACGCGCAGACGTCGGCGCGGCGACGGGCTTGGGCGCTGCTGCCACGGCTTTCGGCGCAGCGGCCACGGCTTTCGGCGCAGCGGCGACGGCTTTCGGCGCAGCGGCCACGGCTTTCGGCGCAGCGGCCACGGCTTTCGGCGCAGCGGCCACGGCTTTCGGCGCAGCGGCGACGGGCTTGGGCGGAGCAGGCGCTTTCGCGGCCTTGGCAGCTTTGGGCGCGGCAG
>CAIYWC010000156.1 GCA_903929795.1 uncultured Myxococcales bacterium
CCTGCTGATTACGAATCTCGCGGATTCGATAGAGGCGACTTGGGCGCGGTTGTCTACAGACGTCATTTTCTTATTACATTCAATATCTTATCTTGGTGACACGCTATCTGACTGCTACAACCGTGCCTCCGCCCCCATCGGCATGTCCCGGCGGACCGGCTGCTCAAAGGCGCTGCGCATGCGCACGTTGATGGCGTCCAGAATCTTGGTCGCACGCTCCACCGTGATGCCGTGGTACTCGTTACGCTCGTCGCGCGACACCTGCGACTCGTGCACGTTCAGCAAACCCGCCAACTCACGCTGGCTAAGCCCCCTGGCTATGCGCAACGACACCAAGGTGTGACCAAGTCCGTGCAGGTTGAGTAGTTCGCCCACGTCGCCCCGCTTGAGCCGTTCATAGCTCTGCACTTCCTCTACCAGTTGCAGATGGAAGGCGCGTAGTGGGTCAAGGGCACGCGTGGCCTCCTCGTCGTTCAACCCAAGGCTCTGCAGGTGCTTCCTGTGCTCTTCCAGTCGGGTTGCTTCCTGCTGCAGGCGGGTCGCCGCCTCTTGGTACTCTGCTTCGTTGCGAATCATGGCGTCCTCCGAATCTTGATGATGCCGCGCGGCTGTCCGTCCCGGCGTGACATGCGGAATGCCGACGGGAACTCCAACTCGTTGCCGTATTTGTCGGTAATACCGGAGAGTTGGCCAAAGTGCGGATACAGCTCAACGCGGTAGGTGTGCCACATGGGCAACTGCGCCTTGGGGTAGCCGAGATGCGGCCGTCGCGCTGCCGGGCTCCACGTCCACGCCTTCTGCGAGTCGTGCAAGTTCAGCTCCCGCTCCAGCCGCCCAGTGGCCAGGTGCATCATGTCGCAGACGAAGTAGCCGTCGATGTCGTTGGGATGGTCCTTGTCTTCTGCAAAGGACCCGTCGACGAAAATCTCGGTGATGCCAACCGCCCACAGGTGTCCGACCATGACAGCCAGACTCTCGACGAGGTACGACCGCCATGGGGCGTCCCAATGCGGATGTCCGGTCGCCGGCCCGTGAACCAGCATCGACCTGCGCAACTCGTCAAGCGTCAGCTCGTAGTCGCCTGGCGGAAGCTGCCCGTGCTGGTTGAATGGCGGCAACATTTGGCGAGCCCCGACGCAACACCGCGTCTGCTTGACAAGATAGTTTCGCTTGACATCAACGTCAAGTCGAATCGCCGCGGCGCTCGCGGACCCTCGCCAGCACGGCGTCTGACGTTTGCACACGTCCAGCGTCAGCGTCGACGAGCCCAGCTTCCACCGCGGCGTCAAAGAGAGCTTGGTCGGCACGCGCATCAGCATCCGTCTGATACAGGCCCAGTTTTTGCGCCTCCGCGGCCAGCTCGTCCAGCAGCTTTCCGCGGCGCCTGTCGTCTTTGGCCTTGTACGACAGTACGTCCGCCGCCAACAGCCGACGCTTCGTGCCAAGCTTGCGATATGGAATCTTGCCGGCATCTAGCAGACCGATGAGGTATGACCTCGAAACCATGAGTAAGTCTGCTGCCTGCTGCGTGGTGATCTCGGACTCGTGAGCCACGACGGACACGTGCTTTCCCTTGGCGAAAAGCTTCAGCGCGACGTGCAGCAGCTTGTATGCGGCCGCGGGCAGCGGTACTTCACCATGCTGGCCAAAGGCAAGCCGGACATCCTTGGCGTCGCCGAGCGCCGCGAGGGTCTGCTTGGCGGCTGCGGCGGTCGGACCGATGTTGTCATGGGCACGTCGCGGTCGCCGCGCCCTGTTGCGAATCGTTGCGATTACCCCGTGCACCTGTTCGCTGGTAGTCACAGCGCGACCTCCAAGTCCACCACCGTAGCCAACAAGCGATGGAGAAGCAACATGTGACAGACGCGTCACGACGGCTCGATAGACCGTTCGTTTCGACGTTGCGAATGTGCTTGACGTGCGTGGCGAGACCCATACATTGGCTGAACATCACGGCGGTTTTCGCTGTGCTGCGGATTCAAACGGAGGGAACAAGATGAGCAGAGGCGGTGGTTCTACGGGTGGCGGATGGCCGAGCACGACAGGCAACCCAAGCGGCGGCGGTCGCGACAACAACTGGGGCGACGACGACAGCGACGACTGTGGCGGGCTCACTACGGATAGCCTGTCGAGTTGGTCGTTGGAGCCTCGTGGCGAACACTACACCGCCTACGTCGGTCGCCCAAAGAAGGAAAGACCTTCGCTGGCCTTGAGCCTGTTGTTTGCGCCGAAAAAGCGCAACCCTTAGAACTTTCAGCGGGCCTACCGAGTGACTACCAACGGTTTGGCCTACGCCGTACTGCCGGGGTCCGCGTGGCGATGTGCGGCTCCGTCAAGGCCAGGCTGCTCGCTAAGAGTAAACAGCCGCACCTAAACGTGGCTCACCGCCTGTCGTGGCCGCAAAAGCCTTGTAGATAGCATCGTCATCCCAGCGCTTGTCCGGCCGAGCGCCCCCGCCGCAAAACCACCAGTCATTCTCGATATAAGCCACCTGGAGCCGCTCGGACGGCTCCCTGCTCATCACGAGCAGTGCGCCACGCGGGCTCTCCGCTGGGCGCTTTGTCCACTTCGACCCCTACTGCCGGCCAGTAGGCCGGATTGGATGTCCCCATGCGTCTCATTGGCGTTTTGAATGAACACGAAACCGTCCCCTGCGCTTCCTGCAACCACAACTGGAGCGTGCGCTACCTGGTCCGCGACCTTGGCCAGCATCGCCTGCGCGGCGAGGGCTTTGCCTACATCTGGTTCGACGACGGGGCCATCATGGTCAACTACTGCCCGCAGTGCGACGTGCCCGCGATGGCGCGTGTCCAGGTGCCGGTTCATGTGGCGCAGCCTTTGGCGGCGTGAAGATAGCGGCAGCCAGTGCGACATCGTGGGCTTTGGTCTTGTTGACGGTTCCCCAAAACCGCCACTCCCCGGCTTTTCCCGCGTACCCCGCCACTGCCTGCTGACCGCGACGGCGTAGCCGCGCAATGGTTCGCGATGGCGAAGCCAATCGCCTGCGACGCGGGCGCGAAGCGACGCGCGCATGCCCGCGCACACACGCCCACCTCC
>CAIYWC010000157.1 GCA_903929795.1 uncultured Myxococcales bacterium
CAACGGCCTCGTGTGGTTTTGGGCCACTCAGGCGCACCAGTCCACCCGCGGCCGGCTTCTTCGCCAGTCCACACGTTGCGCGTCCTGTCGCGCGTCCGCTAAGCTGCAGCGTCCAGGGCGTCCTGGAAGGGCATTGGCGCAGAGGCGCCGGTGCACCCGAAACTGGTCGTCAGGCGTAGTGCTGGACGGTCCAGAACTGCCAAGGACCTGAATGGAGGCGCCGCATGGCGAAGCGAGACCCCATCACAGCACTCTCAGCTCCGAAGGACGCTCGCTCGCTTGACAACTTGTCGAAAGAGGCAGAATCATCCCCGCCAGTCGTCAGAAAACTTGTTGCTCCCAACAAACGAGAGGGGTTGAGAATGCGTATCCTGGTTATCGTCCCGTTCATCTTGGCTTTCCTGGGCTGTGCGAAGGAGCCGTCGACAACGCCTCCGCCGGTCGCCCCTCCGCTGCCGCCCACTGCGGCGTCGAACCCACCGCCGCCGAAAGCAGAGCCTGCGCCGCCGCCCGCGCCCGAGCCGCCGCCGCCCCCGGAAGAATCGATGGCTCAGAAGCTTGGTAAGGTCGGTAGCTGCGATTCGGCCATTGCACTGTGTAAATCGGAAATGACCGACACCGTCGATGAGTCGTCCAAGGGGCAGATTCTGCTTGCGATTTGGGCGGTCCAGCGGATGCGGTGGAGCGATGTGAACGTGGCGAGGAACGAGACCACTTTTGCACTTGCCCAGAAAGATTCGGACGAGGCTCGGGGTAAACGACTGTGCGTCTCCGGGATGATCGTTCAGATTTCGGTTGAAAAAACCGACTTCGGCAAAATCAACTCCGGACTTCTATTGACCAATTCGGGCAACATCCATAGTTTCATGAACGTGGGCTCGAGCGGTGACCTCGTCCAGAATAGCCGAACCCGGATGTGCGGGGTGGTGACCGGCAAGTATGACTATCACAACAGCGCGGGCGGCACCGGGCACGCTCTTGCGTCCGTGGGCATGTTCGATCTGCCTCAGAACCGGACCCTCTGAATCGGCCTTAGCCCGCCCACCTCGCCGGCGTCGGACCTAGCGTGACCTGTCCGCGGGCCCGTCAAGCCCCACTGCTCGGGACTTGACGGCCGGCGTCATGCGCGGCCGTCAAGTCCTTGCCAGACTCAACGGCCACGGCGTCGAACGCCTCCGACTGCGCAAGTAGCCGAACTCGTCGCCTTGGCGGCACCGTAGTCGACGCACGACACGTTGCGCGAACGGTGTCGGCCGGGCGGCTAATTCCCGTGCCCGGGGGGAATCGCAACCCGTGGACGGGCACGCCAGCCGCGAGTGCCCAGCTCCTCCCGAATAGCTCAAAATGGCGCCGTTCTGGTCCTAGACGGGAGCGCCGGAGACTGGTCGTCGGCATCGCGCAGGGTGGTTCGGCGCTGCGTGGAGACCGGATGGAAGCGGCGAATGGCGATGCGGGACCCGTTCGCAACCAGATCGATCCTGAACGGTCCGCAAATTCGGGCTTTTGCCAGCACGAACCGAGCCGACCATGCCGTTGACATCCGTCGGCGCGCTCGTCATCATCCCAGCAGTTTCGCGCCAGCAAGTGCCAGAAAGTGTCGTTTACCATCGAGAGGGTTCTGATGCGCATGCAAGTCGGCCCAATTGTGATGGACTCCGAGGGCATCGCCGTCGATGCGCAACAGCTCGTGGCATCGCGCGCGCAGCCGGTCGTACGCGTTGGTCCGCAGGGTGGCGTGCGTTACCGCCTTGGTCCGATCGCGCTGCCCACGTGGTCGGCGAGCAGCTACAACGCCGTCGCCGCGCTCGCTCTGTCTGCCGGCCTGGCCCTCGCCGTTGCCGCAGTGGCCGGCGCTCCGTCTTGGAGTGCCGCTTGGTTGCCGATTCCGGGCCTCGTGGCTGGCGCGTTTGTGGCGCTGAATGCGGCGCGCCGGATCCAGCGCCGCGACCCGCGAATTATTGTATTTTCTGAGCAAACTCGCATGGATGCCCGACGCGTGATGATCGCGCTGGAGCCGTTTCCTGACGGCGCCACCGTCGCTGAACTGCAGCGGGCCACGAGCCTGTCCGAGGACGCCGCGGTGCTAGCGCTGCACGCGCTTGTGGCCAGCGGCCGGGTTGAAGAAGCATTCGCGGCAGCCGACGGCGCGTGGCGTTATGTGCGCGCGCAAGCGTCGACAGGCGCACAGAATCGCGCGTCGCTACCCGTAGCCAAACGGGTCAACCGCGACCATGCGTCGGACCTCGACTGAGGGCAGGGGACGGCCACGGCGCCCGGCGCGGCGATACGCCCGCCGACACAAGATCTTGGTGAATGCGTTAGTCTGTCACGGCATCTAATCACAAACTGCAGAGGATTCAAGATGAAATCGAAATCGACCGCTGGACTGCTGGCCCTCTTCTTTGGCGGCTTCGGCGTCCATAAGTTCTATCTCGGCCAGACGGCGCAAGGTTTACTGTATTTTCTCTTCTTCTGGACTTTCATCCCGGCAATCATTGCCTTTTTTGAAGCAATCGTCCTCTTCACCATGAACGATAACATCTTCAACCTGAAGTACAACAACACCATCCCCGGCGGCCAGCCGCAACAGATCGCCCAGGCCGTGACGATCAACATGGCTGGCCACACCGCTCCGACGGCCCATGGCCACGTCGGCGTGGCCGACGAACTGCTGAAACTCAAGGATTTGCACACCGCCGGCGTGCTCTCCGACGACGAATTCGCTGGCCGCAAGCAGCGCCTCCTCGCCAACGGCTAGGGCCCATCCCGCTCTGCGCCGATAGCGTCCAGGACGGCCTGGATGACGCCGCGTAGCTGACGCTCGACAGGATGCGCGACGCGTGGACTGGCAGGTTGAGGCGGGCACTTCGCACTCCGGGCACCAGTTGAACACGATGGTGTCGAGAGCGATTTGTCCCAAAGCAACATGAAGTGCGCCGATCGTCCTGCGCAGAAGGCAGTTCGCCAACCTGGCCGTCCGCGTCCGGCTTCTGGGCAGACATCAAGTCGGCGAGTGCGGGCGGAGGCGAAGGGGCGGCAACTGGTGAGAAAAGTGCGAGGTGTGGCGCGGCAAAAAGCTGAAACTCACGAACACCGTGGAGGATGCGCACCTCCACCAAGCCAGCCAAGCCCGAGATCACCTACCGCCGCCGCGAGCCCGAGGC
>CAIYWC010000158.1 GCA_903929795.1 uncultured Myxococcales bacterium
CCCAGCGTTTCCGGGAGAAGTCCATGACATTACGGGCCGATTCACGCCAGCGGGTGGTACCTAGTTCGTGGCCGAATTCCGGCCCCATCCCGATGGCCGAACTCGGCCCTCGGTGGGTGGTTTACCGTGGCCGCGGACAGCCACAGCGGGTCCTGCATGTCGGCCACGATGCGGTCCAACAACGCTTTGCCTTCCGGCGTGGCGAGCAGGATTCTGTCGCTGTGGATGATCGAGTACCGTCGGTCACGCTGTTCAAGCGTGATGGCGAGGTCGTGGTTCGTGCAGATTATCCAGCCGGTGCTGTTCACGATAGTGAACTTCTTGCTGCACTTCGGGTTGATTTTGACCTGCTCACCGGCAAGCACTTGGTCCTTGAGCGCGCCAGCGACGCGACGCTTGTCTTTCATGAGGTCGGCAGAAATTTCGTTCGCGACCACGAGGATGCTGTTCACAAGGTGCTCGTTCCAGTCCGATTCGAGCGAGGTCTGTGACGCCGACTGCTGATATGGCCCGCACATCGCTTGGGCAATCGCCGAGAACCTGCCCTTGCCCGTACCGGGTTCACCCGTCAAGGTCAGGGCCGCCCTGCGGCTTGTGCGGAAAACGCAAGCGGGACGCCAGCCAGTCGAGCATGTAGTTCGCTTCGCGCTCCGAACCGTTCGCGAGGTTCGAGGCCAGCGCCCACAGATCTGGCGGACAGGCCGTCGGCGTGCCCGAAGGACGGGGCATGCGTTCGCGATCGAATGTGTTGAGCACTTCGGGGTCTTCCACGCCATCGGTGCGGAATGTGACGATTTTGTACATCGGGCGCAGCGAGTCGAACGCTGGCGACAGCCAGAAGCGGTACTCACTCCCGAGGCGCGGAAACGCCTTCACGCCGTAGGATGAGAAGAGCTGGCGGTCGTAGACTCCGTCCTGGGTGAGGACGTATGCGTAGCGGGATTCCAACGCCAGCGCCTTCGCCAGCAGCGCGTGTGGCACGCGGAGCACCTGCTCGACCAAGGCTGCAGGCGCGGCAACGTCGTCGGGGCCAGGCCCCGGCCAGTCACCGTTTTCCAGCGCGTACCGGTAGGTCAGCGGCGCGCTGTCCTTGAATTCCATGGCCTTGTTCCAGATCCGCTCTGCCTCGTCGGCATCGAAGCGCGGGTGCGGCGACAGGAGGGCCATGTAGTACGCGCGGCCGTCCTGGCCCGCCAGATGAGCGATGTTCGACGCCAGAACCTGACGGAGCACGTAGTTCAGACCGTCTGGATGCGCCCGGGTCCAGCACACGAGCGGACATTGCGACAAGACCTGCAGATTTTCAGGCACTTGCTGGTTGGCTGCCACCGGCAGATTCACCAGCTTGATTGCGCGTTCACGCAGCGCGTGGCGCGCAGGCGGGACTCGCGCCGGCCGGGGAAAGCGCGCCTCCAGCGCCACGGCCTGTTCTTGCTTGCGCATGGCCTTGCGGGCTTCGTGCTCGGCCCGCTTTGCGGCAAAGACCTCAGAGCTGAACAGGGGCAGCGACGCGAGCAGTTCCGGCGTGATGGGCACCGAGCCGACGTACGGCTGGCTGGTGCGGCAGTGGATCGAGCCCGCGCCGAGCACGTAACCGCCGGCGGACTTGATGTCGACCTTCGTCCGCCCCCACTTACCGCCACGTACGATCGATCGCGTCTCGTCGCTGATGGCGTAGCTCCAGTCGAGACCGGCATCAGGGCCGATCATGCCGTTTGCGCAGCGCTGGCCGCTGCCATCGTCGCGGTAGTAGTGGTGCCGGCCACCGCCTGCGCGCCCCGATTCGGTGCGCAGCGGCGTCGCGCCAAATGTCTCTTCGCACCAGTCGAACGTGTTCGGGTCGTCGGCGTCCGCAACCACCAGCTGAACCGCGCCGGAGTCCAGCAGAATCGCGAAGTTGGGGTTCTCCGGACCCAGCCACGTGTTCCCGTCGCCATTGCGGTAGAGTCCGAAGGACCACGCGGCGATGTCTTCGTCGGTCACCCGGTCGCCGGTTGGGCCCATGAAGCGCTTGAACGCGACGAGTGGGCTCTTTGTCTCGGGGTGGATCGGGATGATGTTGTAGCCGGCGTGTAACCAGGTGCGACCGTGAACGAAAAGCGTTGACGCCTGGACCCGCTGGACCGCGTCCTCGGTCTGCCGCAGTTCGTTGCGGCGCTGAAGTTGGCCGGGCGTCAGCACGCAGGCGGACTCGTCGACGTGGACGTTCTCGTCGTCCCATTGCTGTGACTCAGGCATTGGAAACCTCGCCCGCCGTTGCGGCGGATGCGACGTGGCAGTCACCGAGAGAAGCGCAAAAGTGGAAGCCACGTCGCGTGCAGGCGCGGAGCACGGCGACTCGTTTGGCCGAGAAAGTGCCCGAGCCAGCAGCGCGGATTGCGGGCGCCGGCGGTGCAAAGAATGCGCGACCAGAGGCTCTCGACGATCGCGTGCGGCGGCGGGGGCGGAGCACGTCGTCGACACTGGCTTTGCGCGCGCATGTGCGCAGAGCGCCGAGGCCGGACGCTACGACGATTTGGGCTGGGTCATGCTTGTTTGCAGGCGCAAACGTGCTACGATCACTGGGCATTGAGGGTCTCTTGCCCGCCAGTCGATTGCAGTCGGCTGGCGGGCTTCTTGTTGAAGCCGTTCACTCCGCGGCGCGATTTGCCCGCGGGTCACACGGGGCCTTTGCCCTATGCGGCGCGCTTCGGGCCGGCACACGCCGCATCGGCGGTCTTCGCGCCATCGCCGCGCACCACGGGCGCACAGGCGTCCATGAACGCGACCAGCGAACTCAGCCGATACGCGATGCTGCGCCGGCCGATGCGCACCCGAGGCGCCAGGGCCCCCGATCTCTCCAGGCGAAACAGCGAAGAGCGAGAAATCCCAAGTATCTCTAGTGCTTGCGGAACGCGCACGAGTTTGTCCAAATCTGCTACCATCTGCTTCTCCATCATCGACAACTCACAGTCGGAACCCCGCGCTTTTCGCGTCCGGTCTGGGGTCGAGTACACCACATTCCGCAACATCCGTCGATCCGTAAGTCACGGCGACTAAAGGCGAATCGATCGTTTAGCGCTTCGACGAGCGAGCAAACCGAGCGTCAGAACGACCGGCTGGGACGCAAAAAATCCAACGAAGACGGAATGGATGGTGACTTGGCGAATTGCTCAATCGAGCGCCAAACGGATGAGCAAACACCGCGGTGCCGGTGGGTCGGACGCGCTGTACGCGGCGTGCCGCCATCCTTGCTGCGGCGTGCAGGTGCTTGTCCTGACTACTGTTTCTCGGAACGCCAGGCGAGATCAGCACGCGTCAAGATGTTGACAACACGTTCCGTGGGCATCGTCTCGGCGAGACCGGCCGCGCTCAAAACCACGTAAACCTGAGCGGCAAGCGTTTCGGTACTCGGCCCGGGCTTCAGGATCGGCTTCGTGGGCGCCGGCAAAAGCGCCATCAGGGACGCGAACATGAGCGCGTCGGGCGAGACGTTGGGGTGCTCGCCGGGCAAAAGTAGTGGCAGCGCCTCATCGAGCCGGTTGCGCAGCGTCGTCGTCGCAATGCCTGACCGTCCGGCGGCAACCGGTGTGCGCAGGTTCTTGCGCCGATCGAGGAGGGCGTCGTTTAGAAGCTGCGCCACGAGGCTCGTGTTCAGCTTCTTGCCTTGAGAAATCCAGCGCTTGTCGACGGGCGGATCCAGTAGCAGCTGAACGAGGGCCGCGATGATGAGCAGATCTGCGTGCGCCAAATTCGGCTCGTCAGTCGGTTCGCCACGCGCTGGGTGCTTCAGGCCGCCGATGTCGCGAGTAGCCAGCAAGACGTCCGCCGCCGTGACGTCGCGAGCCGTCATCGTGCCGTACCGGCAGTTCGGCGGGGCGTTGCTGAACAGGTGCGTGATGGATCGCGCCGTTCCCGTGCGGGCGAGCTCGCTGCGGTCGTGGGGCGAGGCCAGCACCGCACGCGGGTCCGAGGGATACGATCCGCCGCCGTGCCAGGTCACGCCATCGGGCACAGGGATCCACAGCGCGAATCCGTTGTCCAAAGCCCACTGCACGACGACCGCAAGGTCGACTCCCCATTGCGCCGCCAGCTCGCGCACCGGCTTGAACGCCAGTCCTTCGCCGCAAAAGTGCTCGCTCGGATCGGTGCACGCGGCGAAGCAGAGAGCCGATTCGTCGCCGCTGCCTACCCACGCCGCAAGCCTGGATGCCGCCAGCGCCTGCCTGTCGCGTTCTGCGGCTATCCGCGGCACGTCGTCGCTCTCGATGAAGAAATCCGTGTGCGCCACTCGCTGCGCCGGGACAAGATGCCCCAGCCAGCCGGTGCCCCGCCGCCCGCAGCTTCGCACTGCCTCCACCAGCGTCGACTGCGCGTCGACCCACTCGACGATGGCGACCTTCGGGATCTGCCCGACTTCCCGCGGCGAGAATTCGTCGGAGTATCGCAGCCATCGCCCGTTCAACCAGTAGCCGGCGGACAGCCACTGCACTTCCGATGATCTGCTCAGCCACAACGGGACATTGGCCGCCTGCGCGAGCGCCACGACATCGTCGGCGCTCGTTCCCAGCTCCTTGGCCACGTCCGCAAGCGGTGAGAAGTTCATGCCGCCACCGCTGGGAAAGGCGCGTCACCCGACAAGGTTCGTGCGATCGCGTCCGTCTGTCTCACTTGACCATTCGCGCCACCTGCCGCCAGATTTGGCCGCGCGGCGCACCGGCGGCGCACTTGCCACGCGGTTCTGCCACAAACTGTCAGGTTCCGCCACGGGCGTCCAGGACCTGTCGCAGCAGCTCAACATCGGCGCCGCAGTCGCGGCGGCCCGACCACCCTCCGTTTCAGTGCGGTTTTGTGCTCTTGCTGGCGGCAAAGCCGATCCAGCAGACCGGAAACGATCAGTCGTAATAAACGGCGCCTACGCGGCAGCCGCGATTTCGCCCACTTCGCCCGCTGCCGCACCGCAGGGATCCGGCACAGGAGCCGAGTAGCAGGTCACGAAGCTCCCGAACGTCAGCCACGGCGGGTCATCGGCGTGTGGCGAAGTGTCCATCTACACGACGCCGCCTCTTGCACGGCTTCCAGATCCGCGCTCTCATCCCCGCGGAGGCCACCATGGACCAATCCCGCCAGCAAATCGCCAACCTCTTCGGCCAAGGCCCCGTACTCCTGTTCTTCGACGGCAGCGCACCCGCCCATCAAGGCCTGACCGACGCCATGCGCCACGCCGTCGTCTGCGCCCAGCTCGCCGGCCCGAACGACAAGGCCCGCGTCCTGGCCGCCACCGAGTTCCTCGACGTGACCTACGGCGGCGAGGGCGGCGTCG
>CAIYWC010000159.1 GCA_903929795.1 uncultured Myxococcales bacterium
GTTGCAGGAGTCGTTCAAGCTGGAGCAATCCTTGGCGCTGCCGGCGTGGCACGAGCCAGCGTTGCCGTAGTCACTGACGGTGCAGCCGTCGCCGTCGTCGCACGCGTTGCTGTTGTTCGGGTGCACGCAGCCAGTTGCAGGCACGCAGCTGTCGGTTGTGCAACCGTTGCCGTCATCGCAGTTCGGCGCGACGCTGCCGACGCACGAACCTGACGAGCAGGCGTCGACCGTCGTGCACGCGTTGCCGTCGTCGCACGTGTCGGTCGTGAACGTGTGCTTGCAACCGATGCCCATCGTGCAGCTGTCAGCGGTGCAGCCGTTCTTGTCGTCGCAGTCGAGCGCGCCGCCGCCCGTGCACGTCCCGCTCACGCACTTGTCGCCGACGGTGCATGGGTCATTGTCGCTGCAGGACGCGTTGTTGTACGGGTACTTGCAGCCGCCGACCGGGTCGCATTGGTCGTCGGTACACGGATTGCCGTCGCTGCAGGTGATGGAACTCGCGCCCGAGCACTTGCCCGCGCTGCAGGCGTCGCCCGTCGTGCATGCGTTGGCGTCATCGCATGCCACGACCTGCGGAGTATGCGTGCAGCCCTGTGTCTTGTCGCAGTCGTCGAGCGTGCAAGGGTTTGCGTCGTCGCAGTTCGCGATCGAGCCACCGTTGCAGACGCCCGAAGAGCAGTTCTCACCCGTGGTGCATTTGTCGCCGTCGTCGCAAACTCCCGAGCTGGGGACGTTGGTGCAACCGCCATTCGAGTCACAGGAATCGACCGTGCACGGGTTGCCGTCGGAGCAGTCCTTCGGGCTGCCGCCGCAGCTACCGGAAGTGCACTTGTCCGCGGACGTGCAGATGTTGCCGTCGTCACAGTACGACCCGTCGGTCGTCGGCGCGCTCACACAACCCTTCAACTTGTCACAGGAATCAGTCGTGCAGGTGTTGCCGTCGTCACAGTTTGCCGCGAGTCCAGGTGCGCATGCGCCGGCCGAGCAGGTGTCGCCCACCGTGCAGGCGTCTCCGTCGGTGCACGTACCAGCGCCCGGTAAATTGGCGCAACCCGTCTTGGGATCGCAATAATCGCTGGTGCAGGGGTTTGCGTCGTTGCAGTCGGGTGTCGTTCCGCCCTTGACGCAGAGGCCGCTGGAGCACGCGTCGCCCACCGTGCACACGTTTCCGTCTGCGTCGCACGGCTTGCCGTCCGCCGAACTACTCGCCGAACAGTTGCCCGTCTTGGCGTCACAGTGCGTCTGCGAGCACTCGGTGTCGTTGCTCGTGTCGCACGTAATCGTCGTACCGGGCTTTGCCTCGCACACCTTCAGCCCGCCCGGCTTGGTGGCGCAGTAGGGCACTCCGTTGCAGACATTGCCGTCGTCCGGGCAAGGCAACGGAGCGCTCGGATCGCAGCAGCTGTTACTACCCGGTTCGCATACGCCGCTTGCGCAGTAGTCGTTGTCGGTGCACGCGTTACCGTCGTCGCAGGGCCCGGTCACGGGCTTGTGGCTGCAACCCGTGTTGGGCAGGCACGTGTCGGCGGTGCACGGGTTATCGTCATCGCAGACGACGGACGCATCTGCGGCGAGTCCGATGCAGAAACCGCCCTGGCACTTGTCGCTGGTCGTGCATTGGTCGCCATCGTCGCAGGGTCCGGTCGCGTTTGAGTACGTGCAACCCGCGTTCGGCAGGCATGAATCGTCGGTGCATTTGTCGCCGTCGTTGCAGTCCTTCAGCAGACCGCCGCTGCAGCCCTCGGTACCGCAAGTCTCACCGGATGTGCAGATATTGCTGTCGTCGCAAGGTGAGCCTGCCGCTTTGGGCGTATGCGTACACTTGCCGGTTGCATCGCAAGCATCTGCCGTACAGCCATCGAAGTCATTGCAGTCCTGCTTGCTGCCGTGCTGGCAGATGCCGGTCTCGCAAAAGTCACCGACCGTACAGGGGTTTCCGTCGTCGCACGGCGATTGATCAGCCAAGACCGGCTGGCAGCCAACGCCCACTTTGCACACGCCAACGTTGCAGGGTGGGTTCACCGACGGGCAAACAACCGCAGCGCCACCCAAACACGCACCAGCGAGACAAGTCTTCCCCGTCGTGCATTTGTCATCTTCGCAGACAGAACCATCATCGACCGCCGCGTGCGTGCACTGCGATGGGATCCCGACGGCCGTCGCCACGCAACCGTCCTTGGTGCAAGGGTTCTTGTCGTCGCAGGCCGCCATGGCGTCGTCGATGACCCCGTTGCAGTCGTTGTCGATGCCGTCGCACACCTCGGCTGCCGGAGTGGGCGCGGAACAGGCGGTCAATGTCTCGCCCAAACATTGACGTTTGCCGACGCACAGCATCGTGCCGTCAGACTTGTGACAATCCGTGGACTTGCCCTCAGCCGATGCGTTTGAACAGGTGCATTCGGCGTCGTCGAGCGGGACGCACTGCTTGGATTTGTCGCCCTCCGCGGTCGTCGCGTCCTGGCAACCGTAGCCTGCCGGGCAGTCGCCGTCCGCGCTGCAGTCCACGCCGCAGAAACGGCCCTTGTCGCCGCGGTCGACGCACCGCGTGTCCTTGCTCAAGTCCGTTGCACAGTCGCCGCTTGTCGTACAGGGATTGCAAAGACGAGCGTACTTCGGGAGGCAGTAATTGTTCTTGTCGGAGCTATTCCCCACGAGCGCGCACTGATACCCGGGCAGGCAGGTGACTGTGCAGGCCTGCGCGCATTGTCTGCCGCTCGGAACTTCGATGCACACCGCATTGTCGCAGTCCCCGTTCGACTTACATGGGCAGTGCTCGCCGCCTGCAATGGGGCAGGAGGTGTCGGGCCCTTCGACGTCAGCGGGAGGCTTGGTGATGTCGTTCGTCGCGATGTCCACGGCGTCGACGACCTCGCCAGCCACGCTCTGGTCGACGGCGGCAACATCGGCGCTGTTTGACGCGGCGCTGGGTTGTCCGCACGCGGCAAGCACCATGCCGAGGAGCGACGCTATCAAATGAAGACGAGACATCGGAAATATCCTCCGCAGTGTGTGCACGGGCGTTCGGCTGCGGCCGCTTTGGGATACTGCAGCGCAAGCGACCACGAGATGAACACTCCCTTGCAGAATTCTAGGCAAAAGCGCATGCCGGAATCGATGATGGCAAGGCGTGCTAATAGCAGGTGCCGTAAAAACAACCGTAGCTGCCGCCGGGGCAGTAACTCTGGTCCTGGGCGTTGGTGTGAGTGCAGCCGGACCAGTCGCACGTGTCGATCGTGCACGGGTTCTGGTCGTCGCACGTAGACTTCGACGTGCAAACCCCCGCGCTGCAGTAGTCCTGGTAGCAGTTCGGGTTGTCACCCAGCGAGCAGTAGGCTGTCGTGGGCGTATGCGTGCACCCCGAGAGACTGTCGCAGCTGTCAGCGGTGCAGTTGTTGCCGTCATCGCAGGAACTCTTCACGTGCTGGCAGCCGGAGTCCGTCGTGCAGGAGTCCGTGGTGCAGGGGTTGCCATCGTCGCACGGATTGTCCTGCCCGCCGCAATAGCCGCCGTAGCAGGAATCGTTGATGGTGCAAGGGTTGTTGTCGTCGCACTTCGCGGTGTTCGTTTGGTGCACGCAGCCCTTGCCGGCGACGCACGAGTCGTTCGTGCACGGGTTGAAGTCGTCGCAGTTCGGCGCGGTGCCCGAGCATGTGCCTGATGCGCAAGTACCGGAACCAACGCATTGGATGCTGTCGGCACACGGTGTGCCGTCTTTGGCCATCGGATAGCTGCACACGCCGTTCGCCGCATTGCAATTGTCGTCGGTACACGGATTGCCGTCGACGCAGAGTGCCACTCCAACGCAGCTGCCGCCAGTGCAGGTGTCCTGGGTCGTGCAGGCAAGGCCGTCGCTGCAAGTCGCGCCACTGGCGAGGTCGATAGGCGTACAGCCAGTGGCGAGGTCGCACACGTCGTTGGTGCATGGCAAGCCGTCGTCGCACGCAACGAACCCCGCTGAGGTCATGCACGCGTCGGTGCCAGAGCACGTCGCGTGCCCCCAGGGATCGACGGCCTCGAGCCACGGTTGCGCGCCGTAGTAGTGGTCATCGAACACGAAGGACAGCAACAAACGCCCCCCCGACAACGGTCGAAGAAGTGGGCTGGCAGCATGACACGTACCGTAGCAGGACGCCGGCGCGGGCAATGCAATGTCTGACACAAATGTCCCGTCGGCGTGCAGATGCACGAGATGGCCAGCGTCCGAAGCGGCAAAGATTTCGCTGCCCACGAGCACGATCGCTTGAAAACCGTCGGAAGCAATCAGGCCTGACGCACCAAAGACGCTAACCACGACGCCAGATTTCACCCGCGCGATGGCGGGCGTAGAGGACTGCGTAGCTTGGCCCGCCACGAGCACATCATCGCCCGACGTAACCGCACAGTCATTCGCCACTTTCAATCCAGCCACCGACGCAGGGCTCCCAACAGCGCCGCCGTCAGTCAATGCCGCGTAGTGGACCTCGACTGCACCGGCCGGTGATGAGCCGCACAAGACGATGTTGCCAGTCGAAAGCTGCCCAAGACCTCGCAAATTTTGGAACGCCGCGTTGCCGCTTAACTTGGTCTTCCAGGTGACTGCGCCAGTCGAGTCGACCCGCATCAACGCTGTCGAACAGGCGGCGATTGCCCCACCGTCAGCGGCAGCAATGATTCGAAGTGTCTCCGATGCGCACGCCGCGTCGACCCAGACCGCGTTGGTGACGACATTTTGCTGGAAATCGACTTTCGTCACCCCAATCCCGGTCGGGCTGGAACCGCACGTCTCACCCGTGCATGTGTTCCCGGCATTGAGGATCGAGGCGACGAAGAACCCGTCGGCGCCACCGGCCACGGCTCCGGGCGAAGCCGTGTTCACTCCCGCACCCGTCGGGATCGCCAAGAAATTGGAGCTGTCGAAGTACCAGTAGTCGTGGGCAAGCGAATCGGCCACCCGCACGCCAGCGCCGGTTGCGTAAATGAGGTTCGAGCCGGCCTGATCGACGGCAATGCCAACGGTCGTCCCGCTCATTTGGGTCGACCACAGCTTTTGGGTCCCCGCGCACTTCCCGTTGTAGTCACACTTGTCTTCGGAGGTGCAGGCGACGCCGTCGTCACAGGATGCCCCGTCATTGCCATCGTTCGAGCACCCGTAATACGCTGAGCATGTGTCCGTGGTGCATGAGTTGCCGTCGTCGCACAGGTTGTTGTTGGCGGTTCCGGAGCAACTGCCGTACTGGTCGCAGGCGTCCGCCGTGGTGCACGCATGGCCATCGTCGCACGCTTGTCCAACAAGGGGCGTATGCTTGCAACCTTGGTCGACTGAGCACGAGTCTGCGGTGCAGGCAGAATTGTCCGCGCAACTGGATGCCGCCATGTAGCCAGAGCCATCAGCCTTGCACGCAAACTGGTAGGGAGTTGAACTGCCTGTTCCACAGCCGCTCGCCGTGCAAACGACAGGCTCACAGCGGTTCCATGCAGCGCAGAAGAACCCGGACTTGCAATCAGCAGTGACGTTGCATTCGACGCAGACGCCGGACGTAAGGTCGCAGACCGACGGGCACTCCTTGTCCGATTTGCACGGTTTTGCGTCAACGCACTTGTGTTCGACGCACGCCTGATCCGTCGCGCAGTCGGCGCCCGTGACGCAGTCGGCACACACGCCGTCTGCCTTGTCGCAGACCTGATTGGTGGCCTTGCAATCCGCACCGGAACTGCACTTGCTTTCCGCGATGCACTGGTGCGCCGAGCACAGGAAGCCCGTTCCGCAGTCCATGGCGGTCAGGCACGGCACGCAGACCCGATTCGTCGTGTCGCAGACGCCACTCGCACAACCGACAACGCAGGACTGAGTGTAGTCGCACGTGCCGTCTCCGGTGCTGCCATTGACGTTGCACGGCATGAGGGCGGGCACGCAACCGGCGATCGAGATATGCTTGCAAAGACCTGTACCCGCTTCGCAAGAGTCAGCCGTACACGTGTCATTGTCGCTGCAGTCTTTGCCCGATCCGCCCGCACAGCTGGCCTGCTTGCACGCTTCCCCGGTGGTGCAGGGGTTTCCATCGTCGCACGCGGTCGTGTTCGCCGCGTGCGTGCACGAGTTCGTTGCGGTGTCGCACGCATCGTCCGTGCACAGATTGCCGTCGTCGCAGGCGTTGCCGCTGCCGGCACAAACCGCACCGGCGCAGACGTCGTTCGCGGTGCAAGCGTTGCCATCATCGCATGCAGCCGTGTTGTTCGCGTGGACGCATCCTTGCTTTCCATCGCAGGTGTCATCGGTGCACGGGTTGCCGTCGGTGCACGTCGCAGCGCTTGGCAGGTGCACGCAGCCCCCCGAGGATCCGCACAGATCGATCGTACATCCAACGCCGTCGTCGCACCCGCCGCTGCAGCCGTCGCCCTTGCAATCCTTGGCGCATGTTCCCGAATTCTCGGCGAGGGTCGCACAAGTCGAGCAGACACCATCTCCACAGAAACCGCAGTCCATCGGACAGCTCGCGAAGTCCTCCCCTTTCTCGCAGGCGCAGTTGCCGCAAGTGGTCGCGCAGTCCGCCGGGCACGCTGCCGCGCCGCCGTCTTCCGGCTCGCACGTGCCGTTGCCGCACGATTGTGGTTTGCAGTCGGCGGGACAGTTCGCTAGGTTCTCCCCTTTCTCGCAAATCGCATTGCCACAGGACGTCTTGCAGTCGGCGGGACAGGAGCTCACGGTTTCGGTGCACTCGGCTCCGCCACATTTTCCGTCGCCGCAAGTGCCACAGCAATCGGCCGCGCAAGTGGCCGGGCTCTCGCCGGGTGAACACACGCCGTCGGCGCATTTGGCGCAGTCGGCTGGGCAGTTCTCGATCGATTCCGCACAGGCGGCTTCGCAAACGTGATCTCCACACGCGCAGGAGGCGTCGGCCCCGTCAAGGAGAGCCGCGTCAGGTGCGTCGGACGAGATTGGCACGTCGGACGGGTTCGGCAAGTCGCCGGCCGCGACGTCCGGGACCGTGTCTAAGGCCTGTGACGAATCGGCCGAATCCACTGAGATCTCAGCTGACTGCAGGTCGTTCGGGCTGATGCCGTCATCGACATCGTTTGCAACCACCGCCGCGTCACCAGCATCGTCGTTCGCGCCGACTTGGGCATCGCCGCCGCCGCCCGCCGTGGAGCCACAGGACGGGGCAAAAGCGAGCAGGCATAGACACCCCACGAGTTGGAGCAAGCGGCATTCAAGGTGCATGTTGAAACGCATTGGTGAGTCCTGGGGAGGAAGACAACGAGCGACTGTTTCCCAGCGAGCGTACGTCGGCCTCGTAGCGCCCGTCAAGCTCGGCTCTAGCGGGCGCCAGGGCGATCGCAAGGTGTCCAAGTCCCTGCGAACTTGACGGAACCCTCCGTCGCTGATCTCCTGCATCGCCGCGGAGCTGTGATCCGCAGTGATCCATCATGAATGAGCTCGACGGATAACGGCAACTTTACAGGCTTTCCGCCCAAGTCGAGGACTGGCGGAGCGATCTCGGCAAGCAGCATCTGCTGACCGAGGTCATCTTTCTCATCGTCGTGGCGACCGTCGCGGGCGCGCAGAACTGCGAGGACGTCTGCTATTTCGCGCAGGACCACGAGGAGTGGCTGCGCCAGTTCCTGACGCTCAAGCACGGAATTCTAAAGCACGACATGTACTTGCGGACGCTGGCAGCGATTCCGCCGGAGCAGTTTGAGACGCTCGTGCGCGCGTGGTCGGCCGCGTTGTGTGCACCTGGCGCGCAGCAGCCAGTTCGGGCCGGTTGCGTGCCCCGTCAGTGACGGTTCGGGGCCAACAAGGATGGTCAATGGCTTTGCCCGCCGCTCGGGCCATACGAGACCTACACAGATGCAGAATCCAGCAAGCAATTCGGCCTTGGCGAATAGCATCATGTCGCGGTTGTCGTCGATAGCGGCATTCAGACATTCTATGTTCACGGCATTGCCGGGACCGTTCTCAACGGCACGGCGATGAGCCCATATGCCGGTGCGAAGGACCACTGGCTGGGTTTCGAGCAGGGAGCCGGCATCCAAGCGGCTTCGACGCGGTTGAGACTTCGCAATCTCGCCATCTGGGCCCGCGCGCTCACTGCCGCGGAGTTGGCCGCTCCGGTGCGGGGAAGATGGGGTAGCGCGAGGAGTTACAGTCCACACGTCGCGCATCCAGTCGCGCGTCGGCTATTCACCCGCTCTATCACCCAAGGCATCGATGGCGGTAACACGCTGAAACTCGGTTATTTTCTGCTGTTCTGCGACCGCAGCAGTATCCTGATAATCGATCCGATCGTGTGCGTTTTGACGTCATCACGAGTTATCGACAGCGCGCCTGCCAGGCCTCGTGCATGGCGATTGCACTGCAGGCGCACGACGACATCTGGTGGCTGTGGCCGGTCTACCGGTCGGCAATTGGCGCTGCCTGGGCGCGATTGCTACGGCGAATAGGCATACAGATACCAGTCGAAGTACACGACATACAGTGTCCCGTCGGCGCCGATCGCCGGCGAATTGTGCGCGCCCGAGTTGTTGACCGACTTGGCCGACCACAGCTTGGCGCCCGTCGGACTCAGCGCGTACAAGCCATTGAAAGAAGGAACGAAAATCGTGCCGGCCGCATCGACGACAGGCGCATCCTCGATCTTGCCGCCGGTGTAGTACTTCCATTTCTGCGTGCCGACGCTGTTGATTGCGTACAGGTAGCCGTCGTCCGACCCGACGTAGATGGTTCCGTCGGCCCCCAAGGCCGCGCCGCCAAAGATCGCGCCCGCGGTGGCGAATTTCCACTTCTGGAGGCCGGCGGGCGAGACCGCGTAGATCGATTTGTCGTTGGAAGTCGCGTAGATCGTGCCATCGACGCCGATCGCCGGGCCTGCGTAGACTTCGCCGCCGGTGGTGAATTTCCACAGGATGTTGCCGGCGGCGCTGACTGCGTACAGCTTGTTGTCCGCCGAGCCGAAATAGATTGTGCCGTCGATGGCGATGGCCGGCGGGGAGTCGATGATGCTGCCTGCCGTGACCGTGAAGAGGCTGTTGCCCGTCGGGCCGACCGCGAAAAGACTGGTCTGCGAGCCGATCAGGATCTGGCCGCCGCCGCCGATGGTCGCGGAGGTCTTGGTAAAGCTGGAGACGGGGAATGTCCAAATGCCGGCGCCCGCCGCGCTGATCGAATACAGTAGGTCGTCGTTCAACGCCAGGCACAGCGACCCGTCCGCGGCAATCGCCGGCGAGTTGCTGTCGCTGTTGATGTTGTTGAAGCTGTCAGCCCACTTGAAGGCGCCGGTCGAGGAGTACGCCCGCATGCCTGAACCATTCGCGGTCGGCGGCGACGTGTAAGCGGAAACGTAGACGGTCCCGTCGGCGCCGACGACCGGCGTGGACGGGTAGGCGGAATTGGCGGCCGCCCACTTGAAATTCGCGGCCTTGGGTCCGACGAACGGCGAGCGGCCGGCGTGGGTGGGACAGCCGCCCAGCATCGGCCACGGGCTGCCGGGCTGCAAGCCGCTCATGTCGCCGCAGCCTTGCATGCACCCGCCCTGGATGCACGTGCCCGCGACGCCGCAAGCGCCGCCGTCGTTGCCGGCTTTGTGCTTGCAGCCGCTCGTCGGATCGCAGCTGTCCGTGGTGCAAGCGTTGCTGTCGTCACAGCTCAGCGCGGGGCCGCCCACGCACGTGCCGCCGCTGCACGTGTCCGACGTCGTGCACGGGTTTTTGTCGTCGCAGCCCACCGAATTGGCCGTGTGCGTGCAGCCGCTGGTCGGGTCGCAGCTGTCGTCGGTGCAAGCGTTGCCGTCGTCGCAGTACAACGCAAACTGCGCGTAGCAGACGCCCGAGGTGCAGGCGTCGCCCGTGGTGCAAGCGTTGCCGTCGTCGCATGTCCCGCCCTGGTTGCCGTACTGGCAGCCGAGGTTGTAGATGCAGTACTCAAACGTGCAAACGTTGTTGTCATCGCAGTTTATGGGCACGCTGCCGGTGCAGGCGCCGTATGCGCAGCTGTCGACCGTCGTGCACACGCTGCCGTCGCTGCAGGTCGCCGCGTTGGGCAGGTGCGTGCAGCCCGCCGTGCTGTCGCAGCCGTCGTCGGTGCACACGTTGTTGTCGTTGCAGTTCCGCGCCGGTCCGCCGAGACACCCGCCGCCCGAGCAGAAGTCGCCCGTCGTGCATGCGTCGCCGTCCGAGCACGGCGCGGCGCTGTTCGTGTGCGTGCAAGCGCCCGTCGGACCTTGGCAGACGTCCATGGTGCAGCCGTTGCTGTCGTCGCAGTCCGCCGCGAGCAGATTGGCGCAGCCGCCCGAACTCGCGCAGTCCTGGCCCCACAGGTCCGTGCGGACGAGGAACATGCGGCTGCCGCTGTTCTGGTACGGCCCGTAGCCGGCGGCCGCGAATCCGTCGGGCAAGGCGGTCAAGGCCTCGAAGGCGTCCTGGTCCGCCGTGCCCCAGGTGCGATCCCACATGAGTTCTCCGTACTTGTCTGTGCGAAGCAGCCACGCGTCCCAACCGCCGGCGCCTTTGGACGCCGTTGCGCCGGCGATCGCCACGCCATCCGACAGGCCGACGATCGCCGCGGCCGAGTCGCCTCCCAAGCCATAGGTCGCTTCCCACTGTTGCACGCCGGAAAAGTCGGTCCGGACGACCCAAAGGCCGCTGCCAGGCGAGCCGGTGCGCGTGCCGGCCAGCGCGTAGCCGTCCGCCAGCACCGCGACCGCGTTCGCGCTTTCGCTGGCCGTGACGCCGTACGTCTTGCTCAGGATCGTGTCGCCACTGCCGTCGGTGACAAAGAGCCAGCCGTGCTGCTTGTAGAGGTCGCCCGCCATGCCCGCGACCGCGTAGGAGCCGTCGCCTCTGGCCGCGATGCCGGTGAAGCGTCCGGCGCCCGGGTACTTGCTCCACGCCTGGTTGCCGGACGTGTCCGTGCGAATCAGCCACGCGCCGCCGGAGGACCACGATTCTCCGACGAGCAGGAATCCGTCGCTGAGCGCCGCGACGCTGCGCAGGCTGTCGAGGTCGCTGCCGCCATAAGTCCGCGTCCAGACGACGTTTCCGTTCGCGTCGATCTTGCGCAAAAACGCGTCCTGCTTGGACCCGTAGACTTGCGTGCCAAAGTTCCAGTCGCCGACCATCACGTAGCCGCCGGTCGTCGCGATCATGCCGTTGGCGTGGATTTGCGGCCAGTCGGCGACTTCTTCTTGAATCGAGAACAACAACGGCTTGCCGTTCAAGTCCGCGCGGGCAAACGCGGTTTCGCTCATCAGGCCGCTGCCGAAGGAGCCGCCCATCGCGAATCCGTCGGACAGGGCGACCAACGCGGCGGCGTCGGAGTAGTCGATGCCGTACCAGTTGCGGAACAGCTTCCAGCCTTGGCCGGCGCAAGCGGCCTGCGCGCAGACATCATTGATTGTACACGGATTTCCATCGTCGCACGGCAGCGCGTTGGGCTGGTGCGCGCATCCCGCCTTCGGGTCGCAGCTGTCGGTCGTGCAAAGGTTTTTGTCGTCGCAGTCGGGCGTTCCCGTCCCCGTGCACGCCGCGGCGGCGCAAACGTCGACTGTCGTGCAGGCATTTTTGTCGTCGCACGCCAGCGTGTTGGCGGCGTGGACGCAGCCCTCCGCGATGTCGCACGAGTCGTCAGTGCACACGTTCGCATCGTCGCAGTTCGCCGCCGGGCCGCCCGCGCATGCCTTGCCCGCGCAGGCGTCCTGGGTTGTGCAAGCGTTGCCGTCGCTGCACGGCGCGCCTTCGTTGCCGGGGTTGGAGACGCAGCCCGTGGCCGCCAGGCAAACGTCTACGGTGCACGGGTTGTTGTCATTGCAATCGCTGTAGGTCGCCGTGCCGCCGCATGTGCCGCCGGCGCACGCGTCGTTGTGGGTGCAAGCGACGCCATCCTCGCACGGCAGCGCGTTGGCCAGATGGACGCAGCCGCTCGCCACGCTGCAGCTGTCATCAGTGCACAAGTTCTTGTCGTCGCAGTCGGGCACCGCGCCGCCGCTGCACGCCGTGCCGATGCACACGTCCGCTGACGTGCACGCATTGCCGTCATCGCATGCGATGGAATTGGCGACGTGAATGCAGCCGAACGCTGAGTTGCAGCTGTCGTTGGTGCAAACATTCTTGTCGTCGCAGTTCGCTGGCTGGCTGCCGGCGCACACTTTGTCGCTGCACACGTCAACGGTTGTGCAGGCGTTACCGTCATCGCATGGGTCCGAATTGGCCGAGTGAATGCATCCGCTCGAAGCCTCGCAGCTGTCGTCGGTGCACGGGTTGCCGTCGCCACAACTCGGCGGACCGCTGCCCATGCAGGCTTTGTCGGCGCATACGTCGAGCGTCGTGCACGCGTCGCCGTCGTCGCACGTCAGGGCATTGGCCACATTCACGCACCCGCTCGCCTTATCGCAGCTGTCGTCGGTGCAGACGTTGCCGTCGTCGCAGTTGGTCGCCGCCTTCTTGCACGAACCAGCGACGCAATGCTCGCCGGACGTACACGCGTCGCCGTCCGGGCACAACCCCGCGCTTTGTGGCTTGAACGTGCACCCTGTGATGGCGTCGCAGGCGTCGCTGGTGCAAGGGTTGGAGTCGTTGCACACGACAGCGGCGCCGACGCATGCCAGATTGGCACACTTGTCCCCAGCAGTGCACGCGTCCGCATCGTCGCATGTGACGTCATTGGCGAGATGCACGCAGCCGATTCCGTCCTTGCATGTGTCGTCCGTACACGGGTTGGTGTCCACACAGCTGGGCGTCACGCCCTGGCACTTGCCGTTAAGGCACACGTCGTTGGTGCTGCAGACCTGGCTGTCGTCGCACGTCGCGCCGTCGCTGATCGCATGCACGCAGCCGGTCTTGGCGTCGCAGCCGTCCGCGGTACACACGTTCTTGTCGTCGCAATCCGGTTTCGCGCCGCCGACGCACGCCTTGCCCGCACACGCGTCAGCGGTCGTGCACGCGCTGCCGTCGTCGCAGGTGGCGGTATTGGCGAGGTGCACGCAGCCGGCGGTCTTGTCGCAGCTGTCGTCCGTGCACACGTTCTTGTCGTCGCAATCGGGCTTGCCGCCACCGACGCACGCGCTCTTTTGGCACCCGTCGCCCGTCGTGCATGCGTCGCCGTCGTCGCAGGACGCGCTGTTGGGGCTGTTGACGCAGCCGCTGGATTTGTCGCAGCTGTCGTCCGTACACAGGTTCTTGTCGTCGCAGTTCAGCGTGGCGCTGGGTGCGCAGGCCTTGTCCTTGCACACGTCGCCGCTGGTACACGCATTGCCGTCGTCGCAGGGCTGGACGTTGGCCGTGTGCGTGCAGCCCTTGCCGACGTCGCAGCCGTCGGTCGTGCAGGGGTTGTTGTCGTCGCAACTGGGCGCGCAGGGGTCGACGGTGGTGACGTCGATGGTCACGCTGGCGTCGACGGCGGCGGTCGGTAGCTGCGAGCAGGCAACCGCGCAAAGAAGCGACATTCCCGCGCAGAAAGAAAAAGAAGAACGCACGGTGGCCTCCCTGCGATGGTCGCCGCCGGTACACGCGTGCGCCCTCGGTTTGCCGCGGATCAATGCACATTTTGCCTTGTTCGGGAAGCCCCTCTCATGGTTTTCCACGATCGCTCTCCGACACTAACACGAAAGCTGATCGAAGGAACTCGGATGGGGACTCGCTACGCCATCCGCCGCCGCCATCGCGTTCCTCAGCAGCACCGGACCGCCCGAAGCCGCCCCCAGCATGCTCCCGAAGGTCGTGGTGAGGGCCGTCCGGGCGCAATCGCAGGCCGGCAATCGGCGTCGAGCGGACCACGATCTGCAGCGTATCTGGAGCGACGGACTTCACGTTGAAATGGACTTGTCGTTGTTCCCACGCGATCCGCATCGAGATTCGCCTTAAGCTGCATATAGTTCCAGCACAGTCCTCGTCGCCTTCGCGTGCCGTTGGTCGGGCGCGTCGAGGCAGACGCGCGCGATGCAGCGCAGCTCGTAGCGCGCCAGATGCTGCTGCCAGGTCAGGCGGCGGTGCTGGCGAACGCCAGGCGTCGAGGCGACCCACGGACGGCGCAACTGAGCCGGGGCCGGGCGCGGCAGGCAGATTTCTGCGCCGCGCCTAAAGCCCAGCATGCCCCGTGCAACGAGACGGTCAAGGCCGAGCAGCGCGCCAGAATCCTGTCATTTCGCATGTTCAGGCGCACCGGCGGACCCGCGGCGGTAGCAACGGCGATCTGACGTCTGCGCGGGATGGCAAGAGTACTTCGTGTTGAAATGGACATGTGGACGTTGACACCATCGTGGTCGATTGGTAACCGCAGTGCGAAGTGCCGGCCCAGATCTGCCAGTCCACACGTCGCGCTTCCTGTCGCTCGTCGACTACGGGTCATCAAAGGCATCGAGGACGGGCATCGGCGTAGAACCGCGCACTCGGGCCACGAACCAGTCCTTGCTGTTGTGCTACTGTCCGGGGGGAGACTGTCCGGGGGGAGACTGCGCGGCCTGAGCCTTCGTCATCGCTGCCATCAGCTTGCCCATCAGCGGACCGATCTTCTCCCTACCGTACGCTTCGAGCACTTTCTTCTCATCGTCGGTGAGCACTTTCTGCAGCGCTTCGCCTTCGGCCTTCATCGCTTCGCCGTTCTTCTTGAAGTTCTCGCCGATCTCCTTGATCTTGGCGGTGTCGGTACCGGCCGCTTCTACGTCCGCGACCATCTTGTTCAGCGAGTCGGCCATCCTGTCGACCATCTCTTTGGCCGCCCGAAGACTCGCCGAATTGCCGACCGGAGCCGGCGCCTGAGCCGCGACACCTGCAGGTGCGGGCGCAGGTGTTGACGGTTCCCCAAAACCGCCACTCCCCGGCTTTTCCCGCGTACCCCGCCACCGCCTGACGAGCGCGACGGCGTAGCCGCGCAATGGTTCGCGATGGCGAAGCCAATCGCCTGCGACGCGGGCGCGACGCGACGCGCGCATGCCCGCGCACA
>CAIYWC010000160.1 GCA_903929795.1 uncultured Myxococcales bacterium
GATATCCTTGGCAAACCGCACCCAGCCGCCCGTCGTGGCGCCGTTCAGGCTGGCCAGAATCGGAATCGCCACCGCCTCCTTCGACCTCCGCAGATGCTCGAGATACACCTCGTGCGTCATGCGGTAGTCGCTCAGGTCCGGCAGGTAGCCGAGCGACTCGGCAAAGGACTCGGTCCCCCGCGAGAGATCGTCATCCAGCGCCCGCGACTCCAGCTCCAGTTGCTCCTCGAAGAGCGATGTCAAAACGATCGCCGCCGCGCCCGCGTCTTCCATGCGGCGCACCCCGTCGATCGATTCGGAAAGCGGCGTAGAAGAAACCACGATCGGGCCGCTCAGCTTCAAACCAAGATATTCAGTTGAGAAATCAATCATTCCGCACCTCCGCCTGCCACCACTGCCACCTTGTCTTCTGTCTTCTCTTCCGGAGCGATGTGCGGCGTCTCGCCGCGGCCCGGCATCGCTGCCCGCGCCGAGTAAACGCGCCACTGGCGCTCCACGTCGTCCTGTGCTTCTGTCAGCAGCTTGGCCGCCAGCTCCGGGTTCCCGCGCGCCAGCATCGTGTACCGCGCTTCGCGATAGGCATAATCCTTCAGCCGGATCGACGGCGCCTTCGAGTCAAGCTGGAACGGATTCTTGCCTGTCTCGCGCAGCGCCGGGTTGTAGCGCATCAGCGGCCAGTAGCCCGACTGCACGGCCAGCTTCTGCTGTTCCAGACCGTGAATCAGGTCGTAGCCATGCGCAATGCAGCTCGAGTAGGCGATGATGATCGACGGCCCGTCATGCGCTTCGGCCTCCTGGAAGGCCTTCACCACATGCGTGTCGTTGCCGCCCAGAGCCACCTGCGCCACATACACCGAGCCATAGCTGACTGCCTCCATGGCCAGGTCCTTGCGGCTGTTCGGCTTGCCCGCCGCGGCAAACTTCGCCACAGCGCCCCGCGGCGTGGCCTTTGACATCTGTCCGCCCGTGTTCGAGTAGACCTCGGTGTCCAGCACCAGCACGTTCACGTTCTTGCCTGAGCCCAGCACGTGATCCAGTCCGCCGAAGCCGATGTCAAACGCCCATCCGTCGCCGCCCAGAATCCACACGCTCTTGCGCACCAGCGCGTCGGCAATGGCCAGCAGGTTGCGTGCGTCCGATGTCTCGTTGCCCACAAGCTTGGCGCGCAGCGCCACTACCCGCTCGCGTTGCAGCGTGATCTCGGCCTCCGTCTGCTGCGGCGCCGTCAAGAGCGCCGTCACCAGCTCGTCGCCGAGGGCCGGAGCCATGCGCGTCACCAGCAGCTCGGCAAACTCCTTCTGCTGGTCGAGAGCCGTCCTCATGCCAAAGCCAAACTCCGCATTGTCTTCAAACAGCGAGTTGGCCCACGTCGGTCCGCGCCCTTCCGCGTTACTCGTATAGGGCGTCGTCGGCAGGTTACCGCCATAGATCGACGAGCAGCCCGTCGCGTTGGCCACATAGAGCCGGTCGCCAAACAGTTGCGTCAGCAGCTTGATATACGCCGTCTCGCCGCATCCCGCGCAGGCGCCCGAGAACTCAAACAGCGGCTGCAGCAGTTGAATATCCTTGACCTGCCCGTGCGACAGCTTGGTGCGGTCCACCTCCGGCAACCCCAGGAAGAACTCCCAGTTGTCGCGCTCGGCCTCGCGCAGCGGAGCCTGCGCCACCATGTTGATGGCCTTCTTGCTCGCGTCGCTCTTGTTCTTCACCGGGCAGATCTCCACGCACACCGCGCAGCCCGTGCAGTCTTCCGGAGCCACTTGCAGCGTGTAGCGGTCCTGCTCCATGCCCTTCCACTTCGGCTTGGCATACTGGAAGGTCGCCGGCGCCTTGTCCCCAAGCTCGGGGCTATACACCTTGGCGCGAATCACAGCGTGCGGGCAAACCATCACGCACTTGCCGCACTGGATGCACAGATCCTTGTCCCAGGCGGGAATGAACTGCGCAATGTTGCGCTTCTCCCACTGCGCCGTGCCGGTCGGGAAGCAGCCGCCCGCGGGCAGCGCGCTCACCGGCAGCAGGTCGCCGTGTCCGGCCGCAATCTGTCCCAGCACGTCGCGCACAAACTCCGGCGC
>CAIYWC010000161.1 GCA_903929795.1 uncultured Myxococcales bacterium
CAGCCAGTACAGCGCCGCGTCCGGGTCCGAGCCGCGCAGCGACTTGATAAACGCGGAAATCACCTGGAAGTGCTGGTCACCGTCGCGATCATGGCGCGGTCCCTGTGCCAGCGGCGCCCGATCCAGCCCGGCCAGATCCAGATGTGGCAGGATCCGCGGGTCGCGCGCCGCATCCGCCAGCACGAGATCCGCGACCGTTTCCAGCGCGTTCAGGGCGCGCCGCGCATCGCCGTCCGCCGCCTGCGCCAGCCGGTCCAGCACGTCGGCATCCGCCGTCAGCCCGCTGCCCTGAAAGCCGCGCGGGTCGTCCAGCGCCCGCTGCAGCAGCGTCACCAGATCCGCGTGACCGATCGGCTCCAGCGTCAGCAGCTGGCACCGGCTCAGCAGCGCCGCGTTCAGCGCAAAGCCGGGATTCTCGGTCGTCGCGCCGACCAGCGTCACCGTCCCCGCTTCCACGTGCGGCAACAGCGCGTCCTGCTGGCCCTTGCCCCAGCGGTGGATCTCGTCGACAAAGAGCACCGTCCGCTCGCCGCGCCGCTGCGCGTCCGCCGCCTGGGCCACGATGTCGCGCAACGCTTGGACGCCATCCAACACCGCGGAAATCGGGGCAAAACGCGCGTTCACTTGCCGCGCCACCAGCCGGGCGAGCGTCGTCTTCCCCGTGCCGGGCGGCCCCCACAGAATCAGCGACGGCAGGCGGTCGTTTTCCAGGGCCTTGCGCAAGAAGCCTTGCGGACCCAGCCAGTGCGGCTGCCCGACCAGCTCGTCCAGCGTGCGCGGGCGCATGCGCTCGGCCAGGGGCACGCGCGTGCTGGGCGTGGCGTCAAATAAATCCGGAGTGGTTGCGGTAGGTTGTCGTTTCACGGTTGGCGCCGTTGTGGCCTACGCCTGTCCGCGCCAGCCGTGCTTGATCGTCAGCACCGGGCAGCGCGCGTTCTTAATCACGTGTTCGGCGACGCTGCCCAGCAACGTGTTGCGCACCGCATCGCGGCCGATCGACGGCAGGACAATCAAGTCCGCGTTCTGGCGGTCGGCGTACTGCATCACGCCCGAGCCCGGCTTGTTGTCCTCCACGAGCTGCCAGCGCGCCGGAACCCGCTGAATCGTGTGGGCAATATCCGAGAGCCGCGCTTTGAGCTTGGCGCGAATTTGGTAGCGCAAATCCTTGGGCAGCAAGATTTCGCCCTCCGGTGTGCGCAGGATTTGCTCCTTGATCGGCTCGATGACGTGCACGACGTCCACAACGCCGCCCATCTCCGCGGCAAAATCCTCGGCGGCGTGCAGGCTTTGCGGCGGCGTGCCTTCCAAGTCGACGGGATGGATGATGCGGCGAAACTCGGCCCACGGCTCAGGCCGCTGGGCGCAGCGCTCGTTCACGGTCAGCACCGGGATGTCCGTGTCGCGGATCACGCGCGCGACCGTCGAGCCCAGCACCCGGCCGGTAAACTCGTGCTGCCCCTGCGTCGGGATCACGCACAGGTTCGCGTTCAGCTCGTTGAGCACGTCGACCGTCACGTCAAAAAAGCTGCCGACCCGCGTGATGATTTCGGCTTCGACGCCCAGCGCCCGCAGCGCCGCCTGGGCCTGCAGCAGCGACGGCATCGCGCGGTCGAGATCGGCCTGGTCAATCATCGTCCGCAGCTTGGCCGCTTCCCCTTCCAGATAGAACAGCTCGCTTGAGCCGCGCACCGCATGGAAAATCCAGACCTTGGACTGAAAAGTCGCCGCGATGCGCGCGACGGGGGCGTACGCCTCCTGGGTCACTTCAGCCAGGTCCGTCAACAGCACGATTCGCTCAAACATCAGGCTTTCCCTCAACAGCTACGGTCCGTGCGGGGAGTGTAGCCGCCCAAAGCGGCTTTGCAAAGGTTGACAGATAAGCCCCCAAGGGCTACCAAGCACTTCGTTCAGCGCAGATCTGCCCCGCCGCGGGGCCGTTTGCGCCAGGCGATTTCTTGGCGGTCGGGTTGCTTTGCGGTAACCTCCCCGCGCGTACTGTCAACAACCGATTGGAGTTTCTCATGTTTCAGCGTGCCCTTTTTGTTTGCGTTTCCCTCGTCGCGGTTTGCGCCATCAGCGGCTGTCACAAGGATCAAGTGAAAGAAGACGCGCCTCCGGCTGCCGCGCCGGTTGCGGCTCCCGCTCCGGCGCCAGCTCCGGCTCCCGAGTTGGCGCCTGGTACGTGCGCGACGGATGCCGATTGCCATGGCAAGGGCCGTTGCATGCGCGGTGAGTGCCGCTAGTCCGCGCAATCACGGCGTTTGCGCCTGCGTGAATTGCCCGCCGTCGCTGCGCGTTCTTGTCTTCGGGTGAGTGCGCGCCGCGGCCGGTCCGGGCGCCGCAAGGCCTGTCCGGAAAGAAAGTGCGGGCGCAACGCCAGCCGCGACTTATCCTATGGAACGAGAGCCGGGTCGGGCTGATCCGGACTGGCCGGTCTGCCCGGTGGAGGTCTGCAATGTCATTTTCGCGCTTCAATCGTCTGTTTGTCCCCGTGTTGAGTTCAGGCGCACTCGCGCTGGCGGCGCTCGCCGTCGTCGTGAGCGGCTGCGGGCCGGCCTACCCCAACTGCGAGACCGACACGCATTGCAAGGCGAAGGGCGAATACTGCGTCGACAGCAAGTGCGCACAATGCCGGTTGGACACCCACTGCCCGGGCGCGGGGACCGACCTCTGCGTCGCCTGCGTCGGCGGCGCGTGCGGGCGCAAGCCGGATTGCTGCACGTCCAAGCTCGATTGCGGCACCGGCAAGCAGTGCCTGAACAACAAGTGCGCGGCCGAATGTACGGCTGACGTCCAATGCCCGGTCGGCCACAAGTGCATGGCGGGCACCTGCATCCTTCCCGACGGCGCGGTCGACGGCGCCTCCTGCGCCAGCGACAAGGACTGCAAGAGCGGCGCCTGCGTCAAGGGCAAGTGTGCGGCCGGCGCGGGCCAGGTGGACTGCTCCAAGCTGGACCCGGCGTACTTTGATTTCAACGAGTACACGCTGTCGGCGACGGCGCAAAATACCGTCAGCGCATCGGCCAAGTGCTTGAAAGAGCGCAATATTTCCACTGTGACCATCGAAGGTCACTGCGACGAGCGCGGCACGGACGCGTACAACATGGAGCTTGGCAACCGCCGCGCCAAGGCCGTGCGCGAGTACCTGAAGACGGTTGCGCCCAAGGTCGGCGCGAAGACCATCTCCTACGGCAAGACCAAGCCGGTTTGCACCGAAGACAACGAGTCTTGCTGGAGCCAGAACCGCCGCGCTGAGTTCCGCGCCAAGGGCAAGTGACCGCTGTGCGCAAGCTCGCTTCGCTGTTCCTGCTCGCCCTGCCGGGCTGCATCGCGACCACGACGGACGTCGACCGCGTGTCGCAGCGGGTTGCGGAGCTGGAGCGCGTCAATTCCGGCGTGATGGCGGAGGCGGGCGCGGAGACCAAGCGGCTCGAAAACCTGGCGGCCCAGGTGGAAGAAGCGACCAATCAGCTGCGCGAGACGCTGGCGAAAGCCGGTGCGCGGATCGCCGAGAGCGACCGGTCGCTGCAAAAAGTCCGCGGCGAATTGGAAGTCATGGTGCACCGCCTGGACGCGCTGGAGCGGCTCGGCGCGTCCGGGCAGCAGTCGGTGACGGAAGTGCGCGGCCGGCTGAACCAGCTGATCGCGGACCTGCGTGACCGGGCGGGGATCGCGATCCTGGCGCTGCCCGCGGACCTGCCGCCGGACGCGGATGGCTTTGTCAAGGCGGCGGACAAGGCGCTGGCGGACGGCGACGTGCGGCTGGCGGCGGCGATGGCCTCCGAGTGCCAGAAGCGCTACCCGGCCAGCGAGGCTTGGGGCCAATGCGGGCTGGTGATCGGCCGGATTGCCGTGCAGGAACAGCGCTTTGTGGACGCGCTCAAGCAATTTCAGGCCGTGTTTGACGGCTTGGGCGGCAAGCCGTCGGTGGCCGTGGCGCAGTCGCTGGTCGAAGTCGCAAAAGTCCTTGAGCTGCAAGGAAAATGTTCCAAGGCCGTGCAGGTCTGGACCTACCTGAGCACGGACATGCCCAAGGTGCCGCAGGCCAAGCTGGCCAAGGCGGAGACGGCGGCCATCGCCAAGCGCTGCAAGGAAGGCGTGGGCGGGTCGGACAAGTCGGCGGCGGCGGAGAAAGCCGCGCCGGGTGACAAAGCTGCGGACCTGCCGGAGTCGGGGACTTTGGACAAGGCTGCGCCCGACGCACCAGCCGCCGACAAGGCGATCAAACCCGCGGCAGCCGCGCCACCTGCCGGCGCTGCCAAGCCTGCGCTGCCCGCCAAGCCCGCGGCGCCAGCCAAGCCGGTCGCCCCGGCCAAGGCCGCCGCCAAAACCAAGCCTGCTGCCGCCACCGCTCCTGCTGCCAAGTAGGCGCTCGAACTGTCTGGGTTGGCGCCGCCTGCTGCGGTTGTCGCCCGTTTGGATGTGCCATGTCCCGCCCAGCCCTCGCCGCCAGCCCGATGCATTACGCCGGACCGTGGCGGGCCATCGTCGTCGGCGGCGGCCACGCGGGCTGTGAAGCGGCGCTCGCGCTCGCCCGCGGTGGCGTCCCGACGCTGCTGTTGACCCAAAATGTCGACCGGATCGGCTGGATGAGCTGCAATCCGGCGATCGGCGGCATCGGCAAGTCGCACCTTGTGGCGGAGATCGACGCGCTGGGCGGCGAGATGGCGCGCGCGACGGACGCGTCCGGCGTGCACTACAAAGTGCTGAACAGCTCCAAGGGCCCGGCCGTTCGCGCGCTGCGGGTGCAATGCGACAAGTTGGCATACGCGACCGCGATGCGCCGCGCCCTGGAGCAGACGCCGGGGCTGAGCATCAAGCAGGGCGATGTGCGGCGGCTGTGGCTGGCGGACGGGCAGCTGGCGGGCGTGGAGACGGCGGCGGGTGTGCAGTTCTCGGCGGCGGTCGTGATCCTGACCGCGGGCACTTTCATCGGCGCTGTGTGCCACACCGGCGAGGCGCAGATCGTCGGCGGCCGGGCGGGTGACACGGCGACGCTGGGGTTGGGCGACCAGCTGCGCGCGCTGGGCGTGCAGACTTTGCGACACAAAACAGGGACTTGCCCGCGGCTGGACGGACGGACAATCGACTGGAGCCGCGCGCAGCCGGACTGCGGCCTCGATCCGCCGCCGCCGATGGCGCGCCATGGCCGCGGCGCCGTGCTGGCGCAAATGCCGTGCTTTGTCACGCACAGCAACGCGGAGACGCATGCGGTGATTCGCGAAAATGTCCATCGTTCTCCACTCTTTGGCGGCGTGATCGAGGGCGTCGGCCCGCGCTATTGCCCGTCGATCGAGGACAAAGTCGTCCGGTTTCCGCAGCACGCGCAGCACTACATTTTTCTGGAGCGCGAGGGCTGGCAGACCGACGAGATCTACGTGAACGGGCTGTCGACAAGCCTGCCAGCGGACGTGCAAATCGCGATGGTGCGCTCGCTTCCCGGGCTGGAACATGCGGAAATTGTGCGGTTTGGCTACGCGGTGGAATACGACGCGATCGACGCGCGCCAGCTGGGCCGCGACCTGATGCTGCCGGCGCTGCCCGGGCTGTATTTCGCCGGGCAGGTGAACGGGACGTCAGGCTACGAGGAGGCGGCGGGTCAGGGGCTCGTCGCGGGCATTCAGGCGCTGCTGCGGCTGCGCGGCGAGCCAGCGCTGCACCTGTCGCGGACGGAGAGCTATCTGGGCGTGATGGTGGATGATTTGGTCTCGCTGGGCGCCGCGGAGCCGTACCGAATGTTCACGTCGCGGGCGGAGCATCGGCTGGTGCTGCGGACCAGCAACGCGGACCTGCGGCTGACCCCGCTCGGCCGCGCGCTGGGACTTGTCGACGACGCGGCCTGGCAGAATTTCCTGAATCGCCGCGCGCGGTTGGATCAGCTGGCCGCGGCGCTCCACGGCGTGACGCTCACGCCAGAGCCGGGCGTCGTCCGGATGGTGGAGTCCTGGGGTGGCGGCACGATCCTGCAGCCGACGACGCTGGGGCAGCTGCTGTGCCGGCCCGAAGTGACGCTGGACCAGCTGGCGCCGTTCTTGCCGGACGCCCTCGACCTGCGCCAGTTCAACGCGGACGATCGCGAAGAGGTCACCACGCAGGTCCGCTATGCGGGCTACGTCGTGCGCGAGGCGCTGCGGCAGGCCAAGGCGCGCAAGCTGGAAGATATGAAATTTCCAACAGAATTGGACTTCTCCGAGATCTCCGGGCTGTCGCGCGAGGCGCTCGATGCGCTGCAGCGCGCGCGCCCGCAGACGCTTGCGCAGGCGGCGCGCGTGCCCGGCGTGACGCCAGCGTCCGTGCAAGTGTTGAGCTTTTGGCTGGCAGGCCCGCGCAGGCAACGCGCGTCGGTGGTCTTGCCAAACGAAACCTGATCAGGTACTTCCGCCGCAGTCGCCGCGCCACGTCTGGCGGGGCGGTTGCCAACCTACGAGGAGTTCTCGCCATGAGCCTGTTTGCCAAATCCCTGTCGGTCCGCTGCGGAGCCGTCGCGTTGTCGTTCGCCGTGGTCGCGACGGGTTGTGAGAAAAAGGCTGCGGTCCCAGCCGCCGCCGCGCCCGAGACCGCACCTGCCGCTGCCCCGGCTCCGCCACCGCCGCCGGCGGAAGCACCCAAGCCCGCTGCTGCGCCCGCGCCGGCTGCTGCCACGCCCTCTGCTGCGCCTGCTGCCGCGCCTGCTGCCGCGCCGGCGGATGGCTCCCAGCATCCCGCGCTGCACGATCCGTCCAAAGCCACCGAGAAGGCGCCGGACCAGTTCAAGGTCAACTTCAAGACGACCAAGGGCGACATCGTGATCGAAGTCAAGAAAGAGTGGTCACCGCTGGGCGCGGACCGCTTCTACAACCTGATCAAGATGGGATATTTCAAGGATATCGCGTTCTTTCGCGTCGTCCCGGGCTTCATGGCGCAGTTTGGCATTCACGGCGATCCGACCGTGAACGGCGTGTGGCGCGACCTCGGCATCCCGGACGAGCCGGTCAAGCAGTCCAACAAAAAGGGCTGGCTGACGTTTGCCAAGAAGGGCATGCCGAACTCGCGCTCCGTGCAGTTCTTCCTGAATTTGGTCGACAATCCCAACCTGGACGGCATGGGTTTTGCGCCGTTCGGCCAGATCGTCAAGGGCCAGGACGTGCTGGACAAGATCAACAGCGAGTACGGCGAAGGCGCGCCGCGCGGCCGCGGTCCGGACCAGATGCGTGTGCAGACCCAGGGCAACGAATACCTGAAGAAGGACTTCCCGAACCTGGACTATATCTTGTCGGCTGACATCGAGAAGTAGCCGCCACGGCGCGGTGCCGGCGCGGCTGCCAACGGGCGACGCCTCCCCTGCCGGCCGCGTCGGTGCGGCTGGCGATGCAAGCCCGAACCCGTCGGTGGCAACATGAAAAAGCTCCTTGTTCTTCTGCTGTTGCCGTCCATTGCGCTGGCCAAGTCCAGGGACAAGCCGCAGGCACCGGCGCTGTCGCCCGTTCGGCCGTTTGTTGGCGCGGATCTGGTCTGGTCGCTGGATGGCGAACCGGTGCTGGGGCCCGATTCCGGGGCGGCGATCGACGCTGCGGTGTCGCAGCCTGCGGAGGTCGGCGCGGGCTGTAAAGTGGGCGATCTGGCGGTGAAATCCCGCAGCGTGGACGTGCAGCTGACGTGTGCTGACGGCCCGCACGTGGCGTCGGCGATGCTGGGCAAGGGCCAGCCGTTTTCGGTCGAGCTGTGGGCCGGCGCGGGCGAGGCGTTTACCCCCGTTCGCGAGGAGTTGCTGCGGCGGTTCAACGGTCGCGCGGACGCAATTCCATTGTCATCCTCGCGGCTTGCGCAAGGAGACGCGGCGCAAGTGCCCGCTGAGCTGGCCCCTTGGTACGCGGCGTCGACGGCGCTCCTGGCGACCGATTTGGCGAACGCGGCGACCGCCGTGGAGGCCGGTGTGGCGCGCGGGCCGGCTGCGCTGGGCGCCGTGAGTGCCAATCGCCTGAAAGCCGCGGCGATCCTCGTCGCCGTGTTGCGCGCGCAGGGCAAAGACTGGAAACTCAAAGTAAAACCGTTCGTGGCGCCGCTGCTCAAGGCGGGCGACGCGCCGATGCTGGAGCTGGGGGCGGCGGTGCTGGCCGGCAAGGCGCCGCGCGTCGTGGATATTGGCGAGCGGTGCTTTGAGCACGGCGAATTTTGCAATGTTTATCCGGTGATCGACGCGCTGGTGGCGGTGGGGCGCGCGCCGGAAGCGGCGCAGATCCTCGGCGCGATGGTTGCCGAGTCGCTGGAGCGCACGCAGGCCCCGGCCGACGGTCACTTTGTGCCGTCCATCGACTTTCTTCGCCTGACGCTGGGCGTGGCGGAGCTCGCCGGAAATCAGCCGCTGTACCAGAAAGTTGCCTTGAAACTCACGCAGTTGGAGCCAAACAACAACGTCGGCTGGGAGAACCTGGTGTTGGCCTACCTGCTGGCCAAGGACCCGCGGGGGGCGCTTCAGACGCTGCTGCAGGTGCAGGTCAGGCTGGCCGCCACGCCGACGCTGCTGACGCAGGTGAGCGCGCTCGTGGACGCGCTGTGGGACCAGGGCACGCCGCAGGCGCTGACGGCTGAGCAGCGCGCGGATCTCGTGGCGCTGGCGGATCCACCGCAGACCGCGGCGCGGCAGCTGCTGCGGATCCTGGCCGATGGCTGGGCGGGCAAGACCCAGGACCTGGAGGCGCGCTTGGCCGCGCTGCCGCAGCAGCCGCACGTGATCGCGTGGCGGGCGGGCGTCGCGATGGCGGAGCACCGGCTGGACGACGCCCACCGGCTGCTGGACCCGCTGGCGGGCGACGCGCTGCTCGAACCGCAGGTGCTGGCGGCCCAGCTGGAGCTTGTGCTGCAGGATCCGGAGGGCACAGAGGCGCGATTGCCGAGCTGCGAGCAGCCTGGCACAAGGCGGAAGTGCGCTTGGGGCGCCTCGGCGTGGACGCCCGAAGCCAGCACTGGGACGTGGTGGTGCAGGTCCGGACGTGGGGCTTGCAGCCGCCGGTGCGCTGGCCGGTGACGGATCGCATCACGCGATGACGCGCCTGACGACCGCGATCCTGCTGCTGGTCGTCGCCATGGCATGGCTGTGGCTGCAGTGGCCGCAGCTGGCGCTGCTGCCAGGCGACGAGCCGCTGTATCTCCTCGATGCGCAACGGCTTTTGCACGGAGCGGCGCTGTACCGCGACGTCTTCCTCGCGCATCCGCCCGCGCGCGTGTGGCAGTCCGAGCTGGTCCTGGCGCTGGGCGCGCCGGCGGCGTGGGCGAAAATCTGGTCGCCGCTCGCGACGTTGGCGATCGCCGGGCTTCTGTTTGCGCACCTGCGCCGGGCGGCCGCGCCTTTCTCCGGTATGCTTGCCGCCGCGATCTTCCTGGGCGCCCCCGTCGTGCTGACCCACGGCGCGCAGCTGGTCGGCGTGGAGCAGGCGCTGCTGCTGGCGACGCTGGCGACGGTGCTCGCGCTTGGCGGGCGCTGGCTGCTGGCGGGATTGGCGCTGGGGCTGGCGACGCAATGGGCGCTGCACGTCGGCATCCTGACCTTGCCGCTGCTGATCTGGGCCGGGCAGGACCGCGGGCTGAGGCGGTTCGCAGCGGGCCTCGCGCTCGGCGTGCTGCCGCTGGCTGTCGAGCTCGGGTATTTTGGCCAGCCGATGTTCGATCAGGTTTTTTCCTATCATTTCCGCAAGGTGACGCACATGGCGGCGCAAAACGGCCCGGCGCGCGTGTGGCCGTTCCTGCTGTGGCAATCGCCGCTGCTGGTGCTGGCAGCGCTGGGCGTGTGGCGCGGTCCGCCGCTGGCGCGACGGCTCGGTCTCGCGGGCTGGGCGTCGCTGGGTATCCTGCTGCTGTGGCCGCGGCTGCAGTCGTACTATTTCCTGTTGCCAATTCCATGGTTGGCGATGGCTGCGGCGCTGGGCCTGCAGGCGCCGCGCGTGGCTGGGCGCCGGTGGCTTGCCCCGCTACTGGCGTTGCCGCTGCTGCTGCCGCTGGGCCAGGTGCTCGACCGTCGCTCGGTCAGTCTGGCGGTCCAGGTGGAGATGAGTCGGCTGGCGGCGCAGGTTGAGACGCTGGCGCAGGGCCGGGCGATCTGGGGCGACGGCGCGCTGGTGCCGCTGCTGGCGCTGCGCACGGGGCTGCCGGTGGCGCTGGGCGATACGGACCTGAACGCTCAGCGGTTCGCGTCGGGCCTCACGCCGCCGGCCGCGCACATCGCCGCGGTGTTGGCGCAAAAACCGCTGATCGTGCTGGTGCCGAACCACGGTGTTGACGCGGTGCCGGAAATCCACGCGCGGCTGCTGCGCGACTGCGACGTGGTTGGCCAGTTCAACGCGCGTGCGGCAAACTTCGCCGGACTGTTGCTTCAGCCCCGTTGAATTGCGCGCGTGGCCTCGGCTACGCTTTCGGCCCCAACACGGGACCTCGGGAATTTCGCCATGGACCATCCGCAAGTTGGCATCATCATGGGCAGCCAGAGCGATTGGGAGACCATGCGCCATGCCGCCGAAGTGCTGACCGAGTTGGGCGTGCCCCACGAGTGCCGCGTGGTCTCCGCGCACCGTACGCCCGATTTGCTGTTTGAATACGCGGAGTCTGCGGCCGGGCGCGGCATCTGTGTCATCATCGCTGGCGCGGGCGGCGCGGCGCATCTGCCCGGCATGACCGCGGCCAAGACGCTGCTGCCGGTGCTCGGCGTGCCGGTGCAGTCCAAGGCGCTCAACGGCCTGGACTCGCTGCTGTCGATCGTCCAGATGCCCAAGGGCGTGCCGGTGGCGACCCTGGCGATCGGCGCTGCGGGTGCGGCGAACGCGGGCTTGCTCGCGGCGCAAATCCTCGCGGTGAACGACGCTGCGCTTCGGGTGCGGCTGCAAGCCCGGCGCGACGCGGAAGAGCGGCTTGTCCGGGAGACCGAGCTGTGAAGGCGCCTTTCATCGCGCCCGGCCAGACGCTTGGCATCCTCGGCGGCGGCCAACTTGGCAAAATGATTGCGATTGAGGCGCGGCGCATGGGCTATCGCGTCAAGGTCCTGGATCCGGACACGGCGTGCCCGGCGTCTGAAGTTGCGGAAGTCGTGCAGGGCGCATGGAGCGACCCGACTGCGGCGCTGGAGCTGGCGATCGGCTGCGACGTGGTGACGCTGGAGACCGAGCACGTGCCGTACGCGGTGCTAGCCGAGGTCGAGCACCTTCGGCCGCTGCGGCCTTCCGCGCAGGTCCTTAAAACCATTCAGGATCGCTACAATCAGCGGCATTTCTTGCACCGCCACGACTTGCCCCAGACGCGCTGGGCCAACGTGGAGTCGCTGGGCGCGCTGGACACGGCGCTCGCGCAGATTGGCGCGCCGGCCATCCTGAAGCGGCGCACGGGCGGGTACGACGGGCGCGCGCAAGTGCGTATTTTTGCACTGGATCAAGCCGAGGCCGCATGGGACGCGCTGGGCCGGTCGCCGTGCATCCTGGAGGCGTTCGTCGATTTTGCCGCGGAGCTGTCCGTCGTGCTGGCGCGGTCGGCGCAGGGCGAGATTCGCTTCTTCGCGACGGCGGAAAATGTCCATCAAAACGGAATCTTGCACACGACCGTCGCCCCCGCGCGCTTTGCCCCGCCGATCCGCGCCGCGGCCGAAGATCTGGCGACGCGCGCAGCGGTGGCGCTGGAGATCGTCGGCGTCCTGACCGTGGAATTCTTTCTGACCCGCGACGGCCGGCTGCTGATCAACGAGATGGCGCCGCGCGTGCACAACAGCGGCCACGTGACGCTGGGCGCGTGCGTGACGTCGCAGTTTGAGCAGCAATTGCGCGCGGTTTGCGGCCTGCCGCTGGGTTCGCAGCACCAGCACGCGCCGGCCGCGATGGTGAATCTCCTGGGCGAGCTGTGGTCAGGCGGCGAGCCGGATTTTCGGGCGGTGCTTGCCGAGCCGCGCGCCCACCTGCACCTGTACGGCAAGCGCGTGGCGCATCCCGGGCGCAAGATGGGCCACATCACCGTGCTGGCGGACGACACCGACGAAGCGCTGGCGGTGGCGGAGCGGCTGCACGCTCAGCTGGCGAGTCGCTAGATTCCGCAGGATTTCTGGCAGGTTGCCAAGCTCGGATAGACCGCGTTGCACTTGGGCGCACAGCCGCAGCCGCTGGCCAGCACGCAGGTTTTGCCGTCGAAGACGTAGCCGATGACCATCTGGCAGACGCCAAAGCTGCTCGGGTCGACGGTGGTGCAGCTGGTTGGGCCGTAGCCGCAGGTGCCGGGCGTGTCGGCGGCAAAGCAGTCCGCGCCGCACGGGCAGACGTTGACGTCGCTGCAGGTTCCGCCGCCGCAGTCGCTGTCGTTCCAGCACATGCCGCCGGGCAGCTTGTTTTTTGGCTTGCAGTTGCCGTTGGCGCACGACTCGCCGCTGGCGCAGGCGCCGCCGTTTGTGTTGCAGCAGCCGCCGGGCGCGACGTTGCCGACGCAGGTGCCCATCCGGTCGGCGAGCGCGCAGGCGGCGCCGCAGGGGCAAACCGACGCGCCTTCGCACGTCCCGACTTTGCAGTCGTCGTTGGTCCAGCAAGTGCCGGCCTGAATGCCGCTGGGCTTGCAGATGTGGGCGCTGGCGATGCAGACCTCGCTGCTCGTGCAGCTGCCTTTGTCGCCGCCGCAGCAGGAGCCCGGGTTGTCGCTGCAGGTGCCAAAGACGTAGCTGAAGCTGCAATCGGCCGTGCATGGGCAGACGTTGGCGTTCTCGCACTTGCCGCTCTTGCAGTCGCTGTCGAACCAGCACTTGCCGGCGGGCGCGGCCGGCACGCAGTCCTTGCCGGGGATGCAGATCGAGCCTTTGGCGCACGTGCTGTTGTCCTGGCAGCAGCCGTTGTTGAACGTGTCCGGTGCGATGTCCGGGCCGGCGTCCCAACCGGTGTCGTTGGCGGCGTCGATGGGCGCGAGATCATTGCCAATCCCGTCAGGTACTTGCGCGTCCTGAACGGCGTCGGTCGGCGGCAGGTCGCTGTCGATCGCGGCATCGGTTCCGGAGACGTCTACCGCTGCGTCACCCGCCGCGTCCTCGCCCACCGCCGTCGAACCGCAAGCAGCCACCAGCGCCGCAATCGCAAAACCACAGGAAATCAAGCGCATGGCAGCCTCCAAAAATTCAGCGTCAAGGTAGGCGCGCGGCGTGCTTGCCGCAAGGGCCGCCGCACCGCCAGACACGCCGACCGATTTCCAACGTCACTGCTTCCCGCACCGCGCCGTGCAACCGGAGGTGCGCGCTCGTGGTCCCAGTCCGAGCTGCAACAGTTCTGCCGGATGAATTCTGGTGTTCGATTGGAGTCAGGATGTGTAGGCTCATCGCGCGAGGTGGGCGGCGATGCGAAGCGAAGAACAGGCGAGCGTTCAGGCAGCCGCGGCGGCTTTGGCGGCGTTGCGCGCGCGCGGGGCAACGCTTGCGGTGGCGGAATCGTGCACGGGCGGGCTGATCGGCCATCTGCTGACCGAGGTACCTGGGGCAAGCGCGGTGCTGCTCGGCTCGGCGGTTGTGTATGCCAACGCCGCAAAGGCAACACTCCTGGGCGTCGATGCCGGCCTGTTGCGCGATCACGGCGCGGTCAGCGAACCGGTCGCCGCTGCAATGGCAGACGGTGCGCGGCGGCGATTCTGCGCGGATGTGGCGGTTGCGACGTCGGGCATCGCCGGTCCCGCGGGCGGTACGGCGGACAAGCCCGTGGGCACGCTCTGCCTCGCGCTCGCGGCGGCCGACGGCGTCCACGCCTGGACCGTGCAGCTGCCGAACCTCTCCCGCAGCGCGTTCAAGCACGCGGCTGCGCGCGCGGTGCTCGCGGCCGTGCGCGCGTGGGCTGAACGCCAGCCGTAGTCGGTCACAATTCAGCGACATCGCTCGTCACATCCGCTGCCGTATCGGCCGTCGCGTCGGCGGCGACGTCCGCCAAGCCGCCGTCCCCATCGGTGCCGCCCGTTGCCGCGTCGCTGCCGCTGGGCGATTCAGTGTCCTTCCCGCCGCCGGCGACGCCGTTTTGCGTGTCATTATTGCTGGCCTTGTCGAGCGTGGCACCTGAATTCTCTGGCGTCGGGACCGGATTGACGATGCAACTGCTGCTCCCCGCAACCAGCAGGAACAGCGACAGCGCGCGACGTAAGCGGGAAAAGGCCAGATGGAGCATCACAATCACCTTCCTGCGGAGAGCAGACCCGAACGGACCGAGGCGCACCCGGACCCGTTCGGGCCAGTCCAGACTCTACCATTCTCGTAGCAAGGTCCGTGCCAGCCCGAGCGACAATTGCAAGTGCCCGCGCTGCTGACGCTTTGCCGCGACCGGGTCCGCCCGGATTTCTCGCCGCATGTTGAGATTTCCTACACCCTGTGGCAATCTGCCACACAAGCGGCGACGGCCGCGGGAGAACGCGATGCTCGACTGGCTCCACCGGCATCCTGAACGGCTGACGCAGCTGGCGGCGCACGTTTGGACGGCGCGTTGGCCGGGCGAACAGCTGGCGACGCTGATCGCCAAGGACGCACGGCCGGATGATGGCCACGCGCTCGATCGCGAGTGGCTGGCGCTGCTGACCGTGCCGTCCGATCGCCTGCCGGAGCCCGTGGCACTGACAACCGACGATCGCGGCCAGGCGCAGACCCTCTGGCTGCGGCTACGGCCGGGCCAGCAGTTGGACCAGGCGCTCCAGACGGAAAAGGCGCCGCCGCTGCTACAGGTCGCGCGCCAGGCCGCACAAGCGCTGGCCGCGGTCCATGCGACCGGATTGGTGCATGGCGATCTGCACCCGGGGAACCTGCTTCTGGACCCGGCCGGGCGCGTGACGCTGCTGGATTTGGGCCTCGCCGGTGAGCCGGGACGCGTGTCGGTTGGCTGCGGCCATCCGCTCTTTGCGGCGCCGGATCGGCTCGCGGGCGCGGCGATGGATCCGCGCGACGACCTGTTTTCGCTGGCGATGACGCTCTGGCTGGCGCGCGGTTGGCCAGCGCCCTACAGCGATTACCCGGCGATTCGCCCGGCGCCCGGCACGCAGCCGCAGGTCCCGGCAGGGCTTGGCGACGACGAGCCGCTCGCGCGGACGCTCGCAGGCTGGCTGGCGGTCGATCGCGCGCACCGCCCGGTGGATGCGGAGCGCGCATTGCGCCAGCTGACGGATCTCGCGGAGATCGACCCAACGGCGCAAGTTGCGGCGATTGTGACGGATTTGCGCGCGCTCATCGGCAGGCCGCAGTTGTGGTCGGCGGCGTTGCCGAGCGCCGAGCTGGCGCAAGAAGGGACGCTGTGGCTGGTTGGGCCGCGCGGGAGCGGGCGTACGTCGCTGCTGGCGCGGCTGGCCGTGGATGCGCGCGCGTCGGGTCGGCAGGTGGCGCAGATCGGTGGCGCAAGTCTGGCGAATTTGACCGCCCGGTTGGCGCATTTTCGCCAGGCGACCGAGTTTGCCGGGCTGGCGGATCCGCTGGGCCAGGAGACGGCGCGCTGGCGACTGCTTTGGCAGGACGTGCGGCGCGAGGCCGGCGGGCAGACGCTGCTGCTGATCGACGACGTGGAGCGGCTGCCGCCACCGGCGCGGCTGGCGCTGGAGCAGTGCGATCTGGCCCCGAGCGCACTCGCGAGCGACGACGCACCCGACGAGGCGCTGCGCTGGCTGCTGCCGGACGCGTCGGAAGCGGAAGTGGCGACCGGGCTGGGCCGCGCGTGCGGAGGCTGCGACTGGGATGCTGCGCTCGTTCACGCGCTGCCGCCGGGCATCGGCGCGGAGCGGGCGCTGATCTGGCCGCTGGCGGCGCTGCTTGTCGAGTACAACATGGCGGTGCCGACGGCTGGCCGCATGAACCTCGCGGCTGGCGTGAATCCGCACCAGGCCGTCTCCCAGGTCCTGCTGCGGCAGCGGCGCCTGAACCTGCCGACGCCGCGGACCTGGCCGTTGTGGGCGGAACTCGCGGTGCAGCCGCCGTACGCCGTGCTGCCGCTGGCGGCGATGGCGCAGATTCCGGCGGAGGACGCGGTGCTGCTGCGGCGGCTGGCCGATGGCGTGGCGCTGGCGTCCACCGCGGTGCGGACTTTCCTGCGCAGCCAGCTGCCTGGCGCGGTGCTCGCTCAAGCCGCGCTGCAGGTCAGCAAGCGGACGCCGGACGCCGGCCAGCGGGTGCAGTTGCTGCTCGACGCGATGACTTGGGGCGCTCACGTGCTGCCCGACGGTGCTGCGGTGGCGGACGCGATCGACGCGCGGCTGCGGCGCGGCGAGGTCGCGGAGTCGGCGGCGATGGCCGACGCGTGGCTCAAGCAGGCACCGCCTGAGAATCCGGCGCTGGCGCGCGTCACGGCGCTACAGCTGCGCGCCCGGTCGCTGGCCGGCGCTGAGGCGGTGGCCGGAAAGTCGGCCCCTCTTTCCGAAGCCCTGGCTGCGACGTCTGAGGTGCGTTTGGCCCTGGCGGAGGCGGCGTTTCGGCGCGGCGACTACCCGGCGTGTCGCGCCGTCGCGGCGGAAGTGGCCGCTGACGCCCAGCCGGAGGTCCGCGCCGCTGGGCAGCTGTGGTTGGCGTTTGCCGCGACGTGGCAGGGCGATCGCGCCGCGGCGGCGGACGCTGTCGCCGCCGGTCAAGCGCTCGCGGTTCCGGACTCTGTGCCGGTCTTCGCCTACCTCGCCGGGCTGGGGCAGTACTATTCGGGGGCGCTGGCGGCCGCCGTCGCACAGTTTGAGGCGCTCTGGTCCAATCCTGCGCTGCAGGATTCTGCGCTTCACGCGGCGGCGGCGAGCGGGCTTGGCCTGTGCGCCCAGCGGGCGGGCGACCTGCCGCAAGCGCGGACGTGGTATGAGACGGCGCGCCAGGCGGCGGAGCGATCGGGTGACCGGCTGCGGGCGCTAAACATGGCGATGAACGTCGCGACGCTGGACCACGAACAGGGCGATCTGGGCCGGGCGCTGGTGGCGTATGACCACATCGTGACCGCGGCGCGGCGGGCGACGAATCCGGGGGCGCTGGCGCGGGCGCTGGGCAACCGCGGCAACCTGCTGTCTCAGCTGGGCCAGGACGGGCGCGCCCGCAAGGACCTGGAAGAAGCCCTCGCGTGGTACCAGGCGCAGCGCAACGGCTACCTGGCGGGCAACGTGCTGTGCGTGCTGGCGGAGCTGGCGCGGCGAACCGGGCTGTGGGACGTCGCAGAGCAGCATCTGGCGCGTGCGGAGGCGGATCTGCGCCAAGCGGATGCGGTCGCAGAACTGCTGGAAATTGCGTTGGAACGCGGCGAGTTGCTGCGGCTTTCGGGCTGGACGGCGCAGGCCCAGTCGACGGCCGAGGCGGCACTGGCGGACGCCCAGCAGCTCGGGTCGGCGGAACTGCAGGCGCGCGCGACGTGGCTTCTCGGCCGCTTGGCGCTGGACGGGCCGGATGGCGGGCGCAAACAGTCGGCGCAGACGGTGGCGGCGTTGCAGGCGGCACTCCTGCAGGTGCCAGAGGGCAAGCCGCTGCTGCGGATCGGCTTGATGGCGGACGTGGCGCGCGCGCAGGCGTGGCAGGGCGATTGGCCGGCGGCTGTGGCGCTGGCACGCGACGGGCTGGCGCGGTTTGACGCCATCGCGGCGACGCTGACACCGCACGACGCCCGGCTCTTTGCCCACGGCGCCGCGCACAGCAGCACGCGGCTGCTGCTGGCGGTCCTGAGCCAGTTGCCGGACGCCGCGGGCAGTTTGCCGCTGCCGGCGCCGCACGCGTTGGCGCCGATTCTCGCCATCAACCGGCGGATGGGCGCGGAGCAGGAGCTGCAGCCGCTGCTGGAAATCGTGATGGATTCTGCGGTGTTGCTGACCGGCGCCGAGCGCGGGTTTCTGCTGCTGGACCACGACGGCGCGCTGAACGTGATGGTGGCGCGCAACCTGGACCGCGAGAACCTGCGCAAGGCGGCGCTGAAGCTGAGCTGGGGCATCGCGCGGCAGGTGTTCCAGGCGGGCGAGCGGATCCTGACGACGGACGCGCTGCAGGACGAGCGGTTTCGCAGCCAGGCGAGCGTGCACCATGGCAGCCTGCGGTCGATCCTGTGCGTGCCGATGGCCTGGCAGGGCAAGCCGATTGGCGCGCTGTACGTGGACAACCGCTTCACGGCGGGCGCGTTCTCGCCCGAGCACGCGGCGCTGTTGGAGGCGCTGGCGGACCAAGCGACGATCGCCGTGGAGCACGCGCGGGTGGTTGCCGGCGAGCGCCAAGCCCTGGACAAGCTGCGCCAGAGCCAGGCCGAGGTCCAGAGCCTGGCGGAGCGCCTGCGCGAGCAGCTGGACCAGACCGAACACGCGCTGGACGATGCCCGCGCGGAGCTGGTGGCGCAGCGGCTGGACGTGCAACGGCGCAGCGACTACAGCCAGATTCGCGGCGAAAGCCCGGCACTGCTAAGGCTTTTTGGTCTGATGGACCGCGTGCGTGACCACGACTTTCCGGTGCTTGTGTGCGGCGAGTCGGGCACCGGCAAGGAGCTGGTGGCGCGCGCGATTCACTTCACCGGGCGCCGCAAGCGCGGGCCATTCCTGGCGATCAACTGCGCGGCGCTGCCGTCCACGCTGCTGGAATCCGAACTTTTTGGCCACGTGCGCGGCGCGTTCACCGGCGCGGTCATCGATCGCAAGGGCCTGTTCGAGAGCGCGGATGGCGGCACGCTGTTTCTGGACGAGATTGGCGAAATGCCTTTGGAAATGCAGCCCAAGCTGCTGCGCGTGCTGCAGAGCGGCGAGCTGCAGCGGGTTGGCGACACGCGGACGCGCAAGGTGGACGTGCGGGTGGTGGCGGCGACGCATCGCAACCTGCCGGAGATGGCGGAGCATGGCCAGTTCCGCCAGGACCTGCTGTTTCGGCTGCGGGTGATCGAGTTGCAGATTCCGCCGCTGCGGCAGCGACTGGACGACATTCCGCTGCTGGTGGAGCATTTCCTCAGCGAGAATCGCAAGCTGGGGATCGGTCAGGTCGAACGGCTGACGCCGGCGGCGCTGCGTCGGCTGCGCGAGTTCGCCTGGCCAGGCAACATCCGGCAGCTGGAGACCGTGCTCAAGAGCGCGGGGCTGTTCGCGTCGGGCGCGGTGATCGACGTCGCTGACCTGGAGCCGCTGCTGACGCGTGACAAGCCGGCGGAGAGCGGTTCCGGCAAGACCGAGAGCTGGTGGAAAGCCGCGCCGCTTGAAGAGATTATCCGGCGCGCCGTCGCCGAGCGCGTGGAGCTGCTGGGCGGCAACAAGCGACGCGCGGCCGAGAGCCTGGGCATTGACCGGACGACGCTCTACGCGCGTTTGCGCGACCCGCTGGCCGACAAGTGACGGCGAACTGGCCGATTCCACTGCGTTTTGGCCCGTGGCTGCTTTCGCAACGCTTGGCCGTCAGCGCCATGAGTGAGGTCTGGCTGGGCCACCGCGCCGACGATGCGACGCCGTGCGCCGTCAAGCGCGTGCTGCCGATCCACCGCAACGATGCGACGATTCTCGGGCTTTTTCAGCATGAAATCAGGGTGATGCAGCGCCTCGACGACGTCCATCTGCCGCGGCTGCTGAGCCATGGCGAGGCGCGCGGCGTGCCGTGGTTGGCCATGCCGTTTTACCGCGGTGCGAGCTTGCGCACGCTGCTGGCGATGGGGCCGCTCGCGGTTGAGCCGGCGCGCTGGCTGATGGCCGAACTGGCGGACGCACTGGCGGCCGTGCATCGCGCCGGACTGGTGCACGCCGACGTTTCGCCGGACAACGTGCACATTTGCGCGGACGGCGAAGTGCTCCTGCTCGATTTCGGCATCGCGGTCGAACAGGGGAGCACCGCCGTGTTGCGGCGCGGCAAGGCGTGCTACGCGTCCACGGAACAGGTCGCTGGCGCGCCGCTTACAGCCGCGACGGACTGGTTCGCGTTCGGCAGGATTCTCGCGCAACTGGGCGTGCGCGACCGGGATCTGCGGGCGCATGAGGCGGATGCGACGGCGGCGACGGCCGTGCTACGCGCGCACGTGGCTCACGTCCAATCGCTTGGTGAAACGCAGGTTTGGCAGGCGGCGGAGGTGCGCGGCGAGGTCGTTACGGATCCGGGTCTGGACAAAGGCGCGACGACCGCGCGGCCCTGACCGTCAGACGCCCATCACGCCGGTCTCGTGCCGAATCACCTCGCGCTGTGGCGACGGCGGCGGCGCGACGTGGAGATCACCGGCGTGCCAGCGCAGGAACAGCAGGTTCTCCAGCGGCTCCTCAAACTCGAATTCGACCTGCGTCACGCCCTGGGCGGTCGCTTTTTCGACGCGGACGCGCAGGTGCGGAACGTCGATGACGTCGCCCGGCTTGGGCATCCGCGCCGGGTCCATGATCAGCTGCTCTGGCTGCGTGGACAGCAGCGGCGGACCGAGCGCTTCCAGGCGGATGCGGTTGGCGGCCGTCCGGGTCACCGCGATGTCCTTTTCCGAAACCGCGAGCGTGTTGAACTGTTGTGGCAGCGCCAGGTTGGACGACGCCATCAGCGCCGGCAGGTAAAAGCTGAGCACAGGATCGGGCGCCGCGAGCATGACCACGTGCTTGCCGCCCAACTGCGTCAACGCCGGCGACGCAGCAAGCTTGGCCATGACCGGTGCCTGGGCGGCGACCAGCGCGCTGATACCCAGCATGGCCAACGGCGCCCACATCAGGTGAATCCACACGAGCGTGCCGCGCGCCAGACGCGCCAACCGCAGCCCCGGCTGGGCCAGCAGCAGGTCCCGCAGGCCGAGCAGGAGCATCGCGACGAGTGCCGCCGACACCAAGCTCGGCGCCAGCAGCGTGCGCTGCGACGGCCAGGTCGCGGCCGGCGGAAAGAGCGCGAGGAGTGCGCCCACGGCCAGCGGCGGCCAGGCGCGCGCGTCCACCGGGTCCAGCGGCAGGCGTCTCAGCCCGCGCAGGACCAGCCACACGCAGAGCACGCTGATCGCCGCGACCGTCCAGGTCAGCGCTGGCGAGAGGACGGAAATCTCCACCGGCAAGCTGGCGATCAGCGCGCCCGCCAGCGAGGGCACGCGGTGGATCGCTTGGGCCAGGTAGCGCAACGGCTCGGTGCCCGGATCCAGGTACGCGCCGGACGCCGCTGCGCCGTAGCCGTGCGTCTTGTAGTAGGCCGCCCACAGCGCGAGCACCAGCCCCAGCGGCGCCATGTGCAACAACGTCGTCAGCTTGGGCTTGCGGCCCAGCGCCACGGTCACCCAGATCGCCGCCACGCCCAGCGCCGTTTCTCCGCCGCACAGGCCGATGGCAAAAAGCAGCGGCGCGGCGACCTTGCCCGGCAGCCAGTCCTCGTCTTCCGCGCGCAGCCAAGCCCAAAAACCGAGCATCGCCGGCACCATCGACACCCAGGCATTGCGGTTGGAAATCCAGCAGCTGGCGGTCCAGTGCGACTCGTCGATCGCGTACAGCAGCGTCGCCAGCGTCGCCGTGCGCGGCGCCAGGAGCCGCCGGAAGATTGCCGCCGACACCGCGATCCCCGCAGCCTGCCACGCCAGACTGTGCAGGTGGTGCAGCCAGGCGTGCGGGCCGATCACAAGCTCGTCCAGCATGTGGGTCAGCGCCGAGAGCGGGCGAAAAAAGTTGAGCCGCAGGTCCGGCAGCGTCCACCAGCCGTAGCCGTATTTCGTGCGCATCAGCACGTCAGCCGGGACGCCGTTGCCGAAATCGAAGAGCGTGAGCGGGCCAGGGTGGTGAAACGGGATGCGGCCGAGGAGCCCCGCGCGGTGGATCCAGTCGTCCAGCATCCAGCCGGAAAAGACCATCGGCGCGCAGAGCAGGGTCGCGAACAGGATGCCGTTGCGCGCCGGATGCAAAACGCTCCAGTTCACGAAACGCTGCAGCCGCGTCACCCCTTGCGCCATCCGGTGTTAGCCGCCTTTGTCGTCGCCGACGTCGCGCTCGGTAAAGTGCTCAAAACTCACGACTTTCTCGCCGTCGCCCAGGTTGATCAGCCGCACGCCTTGCGTGTTGCGGCCGATGACGCGGATTTCCGTGGCGAGAATGCGCAGCAGCGTGCCGCCGTCGGTGACCAGGATGACCTCGCCGTCGGGCTCAATCGCGCGGACGCCGACGACCTTGCCGTTGCGCGCCGTCGTCTTGATGGAAATCACGCCGCGCCCGCCGCGATTTTGCATCCGGTACGCAGTCGGCGGCGTGGCCTTGCCGTAGCCGTTCTCGCACACCGTCAGCAGCGCCAGGCCCTTGTAGCCGGTCTCGCCCTCGGTGTCCTCGCCCTCGATGGCCTCGACTTCCGGGGCTTCCTCGTCCACGACTTCCTGGCCCGTCCCTGGCACGACCGCCAAGCTGACGACGGAATCCTTGCCGTTCAACAAGATACCGCGCACGCCGCGTGTCGCCCGACCCATCGGCCGCACGTCGGTGGAGTGGAAGTGGATCGACATGCCGTCGCGCGTTCCCAGCACGACGTTGTCGCTGTCGTGCAAGACCTTGGCGTCGATCAGGTCGTCGCCCTCGTCCAGCACGATGGCGATGATGCCGGTCGCGCGGATCTTGGCGTACTGCATGAGGTCGGTCTTCTTGACGGTGCCGAACTTGGTCGCCAGCAGCATGTAGGCGTCTTCGACGAATTCGCGAATCGGCACAACGGCTTTGACGTCCTCCTTGGCCTCGACGGGAATCAGGTTGACGATCGGCTTGCCGCGCGTGCTCGCCGCGCCCGCCGGGACGTCGTAGACCTTCAAGCCGTAGACCTTGCCCAAGCTCGTGAAGATCAACAGGTCCTGGTGCGCACTGGCGACGAACAGGTCGATGACGAAGTCCTCTTCCTTGGTCGACATGCCCGATTTACCGCGGCCGCCGCGCCGTTGCGCGCGATACGCAGACAGCGGCGTGCGCTTGATGTAGCCGGTGCGCGAAATGGTGACAACCATGTCCTCGTCGGCAATCAGGTCTTCCATCGACAGCGACGCGTGGTCTTCCACGATGTCCGTGCGCCGGGCGTCGCCGTATTCGTCGCGGATCGCGATGAGCTCCCCCTTGATCACGCCCATCAGCACGTCGTCGCTCTCCAACACCGACTTCAACCACGCGATTTGCTTCATCAACTCGTCGAACTCGGCGCGGATCTTGTCGCGCTCCAAGCCCGTGAGCCGCTGCAGCCGCATGTCCAGGATCGCCTGCGCTTGCAGGTCGCTCAGGGCAAAACGCGTCACCAGGCGCTCGCGCGCGGCGGTCGGATCCGGGCTGGCACGGATGATTTCGATCACCTCGTCCAGGTGGTCCAACGCGATGAGCAAGCCCTGCAGAATGTGCGCGCGCGCCTCGGCCTGCTTGAGCAGAAACAGGCACCGGCGCGTCACGACTTCGCGGCGGTGGTCGATGAAATGCTCGAGCATCTCTTTCAACGTCAGCACCTGCGGCTGGCCCGCGACGATCGCCAAGTTGATGATACCAAAGCCAGATTGCAGCGCCGTCTGGTGGTAGAGGTGGTTGAGCACGACCTGGGCAATCGCGTCGCGCTTCAGCTCGATGACCATGCGCATGCCAGTCCGGTCGGACTCGTCGCGCAAGTCGCTGATGCCCTCGATCTTCTTGTCGCGCACAAGCTCAGCGATGTGCTCGATCAGCCGCGCCTTGTTCACCTGGTACGGCAGCTCGTCGACGATGATCGCCTCGCGGCCGCCTTTTTTCTCCGTCTCGATGTGGGTTTTTGCCCGCACCTTGATCTTGCCGCGGCCGGTCGCATACGCGTCCACGATGCCCTGGCGGCCAAAAATCGTACCGCCGGTTGGAAAATCCGGGCCTTTGACGAATTGCATCAACCCGCGCACGTCGACAAACGGATCCTCGATGAGCGCGATCGTCGCGTCGATGATTTCGACCAGGTTGTGCGGCGGAATGTTGGTCGCCATGCCAACCGCGATGCCGCCGGACCCGTTGACAAGCAGGTTCGGCACGCGCGTGGGCAGCACTGTCGGCTCGTGATCGTGACCGTCGTAATTGGGCTGGAAATCAACGGTTTCCTTGTCCAGATCCGCCAGCAGCTCGTGCGCCAGCTTGCTCATGCGCACTTCGGTGTAACGCATCGCCGCCGCGGGATCGCCGTCGACCGAGCCGAAATTCCCCTGGCCGTCCACCAGCAGGTAGCGCAGCGCGAATGGCTGGGCCATGCGCACAATCGTGTCGTACACCGACTGATCGCCGTGCGGATGGTACTTGCCGATGCAGTCGCCGACGACGCGCGCCGACTTCTTGTAGGCCAAATTCCAATTGTTTTTCAACTCGTACATCGTGAACAGCACGCGCCGGTGCACGGGCTTCAAGCCGTCGCGCACGTCGGGCAGCGCGCGGCCGACGATGACGCTCATGGCGTAATCGACGTACGACGAGCGCATCTCGTCTTCGATGTGGATGGTGGCAATATTGCCGGCGTTGTTGTCGCCGCCGCCGTTGCCGTCGCCGGGCGGCGGGGTCAGGTCGTCGACGCTGTCAGGTGTATCGCTGTTGGCCATGTAAGAACTCCGGGGCTGCCGGCTGAAGGGGCCCGAAGTGTACGCTGGATCGCGCCCCGCGTCAACGCGACCGGCCACCTGCGTCGCAAGCTAACCTCTTGAAAGAACGCGATTCCTCTCTGTGCGCTCCGACCGAAGTTCGAGATCGTCCGTCCGCGATCCGCAGGGTGCCACCGGAGGTGCACGCTTGCGGTCCCAGTCCGAAATGCAACAGCTCTGACCGCAAGATTTTGGTGTTGGAGATTAGGTTGAGATTCTTGAGCCGCGGCCGCGCCGCACCGCGATTCACGTTGGCCGCAACGTGGGCTGGCCGCCCGCGTGACAATCCGCCGCGAACGGTTGACCGAATTGCGCGGCAAACCGTACACTGCGGGCCCTTTCGCGGGCGCGATCCTGCTGCCCGAACGGCTGTGAGAAGTCATGAAGATTGCTGTGATTGGAACTGGTTACGTGGGTCTTGTCGCCGGCGCCTGCTTTGCCCACAGCGGCAACCATGTGACGTGCGTGGACATCGACGTGCAAAAAGTCGAGCGCCTGCGCCGCGGCGAAATCCCGATTTTTGAACCGGGCCTGGACGAGCTGGTGCTGAACAACGTCGCGCACGGCCGGCTGCATTTCACCACGTCGACCGCGGAAGCGGTGGCGGACGCGCAGGCGGTGTTCATCGCCGTGGGCACGCCGCCGCAGGAGGACGGCTCCGCGGACCTGTCGCGCGTGCTCCAGGTGGCGCGGACCATCGCCGACAGCCTGACGGACTACACGGTGGTCGTGACCAAATCGACCGTGCCGATCGGCACCAACGCCAAGGTCCACGATATTCTGGCGGCGCACGCGAAGCACGGCTTTGACGTGGCGTCCAATCCGGAATTCTTGAAAGAAGGCGCGGCGTTGGACGATTTCCTCAAGCCCGACCGCGTCGTGATTGGCACCGCGACCGAGCGCGCGCGCGGGGTTCTGCACGAGCTGTACCTGCCGTTCGTCGAGAACCCGGAGCAGATCCTGTTCATGGACATCCGCTCGGCGGAGATGACGAAGTATGCGGCCAACGCGATGCTGGCGACGCGTATTTCATTCATGAATGAAGTCGCGAACTTGTGCGAAAAAGTCGGCGCCGACGTCACCGAAGTCAAGCGCGGCATCGGCACGGACAGCCGGATCGGCATGGCGTTCCTCAACGCCGGTATCGGCTACGGCGGCTCGTGTTTTCCCAAGGATGTCAAAGCGTTGATGATGACAGGCCGCCAGAACGGCTTCGCCATGGAGATTCTGTCGGCGGTGGAGTCGGTCAACGACCAACAGAAGTCGGTGCTGGCGCGCAAAGTTCAGGAGACTTTTGGCGCGCACCTGGCGGGCAAGCGCGTCGCGCTGCTCGGCCTCGCGTTCAAGCCGGACACGGACGACATGCGCGAGGCGCCCGCGCTGGTGATCGCGCGCACGCTGACGCGCGACGGCGCGCAGGTGGTGGCCTACGACCCGGTCGCCACGGATACGGCGCGCGTTGAGCTGGGCGAATCCATTGTGTATGCAGGCAGTTGGCAAGAAGCGGTCGCGAACGCGGACGCGATCCTGCTGGTGACGGAGTGGCGCGAGTTGCGCGGGATTTCGCCTGCGGAGCTGGCCGCCGCGACGCCGTGCCGGCTGGTCTTTGATGGCCGCAACGCGCTCGATCCGACCGCGATGCGCGCCGCGGGCTTTGCCTATCACGCCATGGGTCGGCCGTAGCCCGCGTAATGATTACGCCGCGACGCTGACTTGCACCGCGTCCACGCGCGCGGCCTCCGCCCACGTTTCCAGCTCCCCGGTGTCGGCGGCGACAAAAAACCGCTCGATCCAGTCGAACATCGCCTCGGTCGTTTGAGCCCGCATCGCGCGTTCGCGCAGCAACGACCCGAATTCCATGCCTTTTGTCATCCGCGCGAGCACCTGCTTCAGGCGCCCGGGGATCGCGTGCGCCGGGATCCGCTCGGCGGCCATCTCGGCAAACGCCCGCAGCACGCGCAGGCGCTCGGCGCCATCGACCACGCGCTGCGGCTTGCCGTGAATCAGGTCATCGATCTGCCCGAAAATCCACGGATTCATGATCGCTGCGCGGCCGATCATCACGCCCGCGACGCCCGGCGTGCGCGCGCGCCAGATCGCCTCTTCCGCCGTCGTCACGTCGCCTGAACCGACCACGGGCACCCGCACGTTCGCCGCGACGTCGGCCACCACCTGCCAATCCGCCTCGCCCGTGTAGAGCTGCAGCCGCGTCCGGCCGTGCACCGCGATCATCTGCGCCCCGGCTTCTTCAACCATTTTAGCAACTTGCACGGCATTGATCGAGTCCGCACCCCAGCCGCTGCGGATCTTCACCGTCACCGGCACCTGCACCGCGCCCACGGTCCGCTCCACCAGCCGTGCCAGCGCATCGCACTGCCGCATCAGCTCCGCGCCGCCGCCGCGTTTGACGACTTTTGGCGCCGGGCAGCCGCAGTTGATGTCGACGATTTGCGCGCCGGCGTCCTGCGCGATCTGCGCCGCGTTCGCCATCCGCTCGATCTCCGCGCCGAAGATCTGCACGGACAGCGGGTTCTCGATCGTCGCGTCGAACGCCAGGCGCGCGGCGGACTTCATGTTGGCGCGCGTCAGGCCTTCGATTGAAATGAATTCAGTGACATACAGACCGACCGTGTCCGTCGACGCCAAGCCGCACATCCGGCGGAACGCGCTGTCGGTCACGCCGGACATGGGCGCGAGCACGAACGGGCGCTGGACGCGGACCGGCCCGATGTTGAAAGGCGCGATGTCCGCGTGCGGTCCGGGACCGACGCCCAGCGCGGTACTCGTCGTCGGTGTCAATTCAGGGGCGTTGGCCATGGCGTGGGTGCAAATCGGCGCGCAGGGTCGCGCGGGGCCGGCAGTCTACACATGCTGACCGCAAACGAACACCCCATTTCCATGGGCAGACCTGTTGCATTTCGGACTTGGACCGCGAGCGCGCACCTCCGGAGGCACGGCGCGGATGACGGAGGCTGCGACGTGGGAATTCGGTCAGCTTGCAAAGCGGCTTGCGGCGCTCGCGTCGCAGAATTCGGCGCTGTCAGCGCGGCAGCTTGTGGGGCAGGGTCACCTGGCTGTCGGGCCGCAGGAAGGTCACGCGGTCCAGGTCAGCCAGGTTCTGCGTGTCCTCGATCTTGACGTCCCAGTCATCGATCGCGGCCTGCACTTTCATCAACGCCGGGCGTGTCGCCGGCGCCGCCGCCACCACTTGCGAGGCCGACTGCGCGCGGCCGCGGTTGCCGCTCAGGATCGTCGTCAGCCGCTGGTTCGCCATCCGCAGCTGCCGTACGCCGGCGATGGCAATCTGCTCCTGAAACCGCAGCGCCACCGGGCTCGATGCGCGCAGCAGCTTCTCAAACACGTCGCGCGTCAGCTCCAGCGCCACGACGGGCTCCTCCGCCACCACGGACGCCGACCGCGGCGAGCGATCCACAAGCGCCAGCTGCCCGACGATCTGCCCCGCGCGCAGCGTCGCCAGCACTTTGTCGCCTTCTTCCGTGCGCTTGGTCACGTTCACGGACCCGGTCGCAAGCAAAAAGCACGACTGCCCGACGGTCCCTTCGCGGCAGAGCACGTCGCCCTGGGCATAAGCCCGCGCTGGCGCGGCAGAAGCCAGCAATTTCAGCTCATTGGACGGGTAGTCCTGCAGCGCCGGCAGGGCGCGCAAGTCAATTTGTTCGGACATGGCGTTCTCCACAGGTCAAGGGCCGGTCGGGGCGGTTTCCAAAGTCGTTGATGAATGGGGCAATTGAATCAATGGCTTGAGTCTAGTCGCCCGTCAGCCGCGCCCAAATGCGCGACAGCAGTGAAGGCGAGTCCGACGGCTCCGACGGCGTTCGACCGGCCGGACCCACCGGCGCCGCCTTGAATGCTCCGCTGGTCTTGGGATTCAGCAACGTATCGATCTGCTTGTTGATTTGCCGCAATCGCCGGGTCACGTCGCTGATGACGGCGCTGATGATAGTCGCGCTCGCCGCCGGGCACGTCTGACGCAGCTGCAAGAGGCCGGCGCGGTTCAGCTCATAGACAATGGTTTCGCTGACCGCCGTGACCGTGCATGCCCGCGGCGCCGGGTCCAGGACTGCCATCTCGCCCACGACCTCGCCCGCGCCGATGGAGCCGACCGTCGTTCGCACGCCCTTGACGTCGTCCAATTCCACCCGCAGGTGGCCGCCGGAGACGATCACCATCGTGTCGCCGCGTTCGCCCTGAGCGAAGACGGTCTCGCCAGCGCCGAATTGCCGCACCCGGAGCACGCCGATCACGGCATCGCACGCAGCGTCGTCAAAATCCTTGAACAGCGGAATACGGCGCAAGATCGCCCGATTTTGATCCGACATCACAACTCCCCACAGCTGGACGAACGCCGCAAAGGCGCTGCCGACGCCGTGTCCCGACCCACACGTGGCATTGCCGCGATGTTACCACGGATTCGCTTGGGCGCCAGTCCGCGCGCACAACCCCACGGTCAACTTGCGCAGTGGCCATGGCGGCATCATCCTGTAGGCATGAACGCGCGTCCGACCCCACCTCTGCGGCACCTCTGGCACCCGGTGGTCGCGTTGTTTTTGCTCGTGGGTTGCAGCAAGGAATCGGTGCGCTGTGAGTCGGGGCTGTGTCCCTCGGGTTTTGCCTGCAACCCGGATTCCGGCCAGTGCGAAGCGCTGACGACGGCGGTGACCAAGACATCAGGGCTGATCGGCCGGCTCTCGGCCGTGCGGACAGCGGACGGGCAGTTGGGCGTCGCGGCGTTTTCCGCGGATCGCAAAAGCCTCGTGTGGCTGCGGGAATCGCAAGGCGACTGGCAGCCGAGCTTTCTGGCGGGCCCCGCCGCGAGCGCGCAGGAGGCACCGGCGGGTCACACCTCAGCTGCGGTGGTGGACGCGGCGGGCGTGGCCCATCTGGCCTGGCGACGGGCGGGCGATGCGACCTTGTGGTACGCGACGCAAGGGCCAAGCGGTTGGCAGCGCGAACAAGTGACCGTCGCGGCGGCAGGAACGGTGGGCGCGGCGCTCGCCATCGGCATCTGGCAGGACAACCCGGTCATCGCCTGGCGCGCGCTGGACATCCAAAACGTGCGGGTGGCGCACAAGGTCGGCGATTCGTGGCTGCTGGAGACCTTGCCGCCGCCCGCGGCGCTGCCCGGCGACACGACGGTGGCGGTCGACCTCGGGCGGTCGCTGGCGCTGGTTGTCCTGCCTGGCGGTCCGGCGGTCGCGGCGTACGAGGCGACGCGCGGCGACCTCGTGCTGGCGGTCCGCGGCGCGCAAACGTGGGACGTTTCGCGGCTGGCGGGCGTGGATCCCAAATCAGGGGCAGATCTGGGCGACGTCGGCATGCCCGTCGCCGCGGCGCTCGGTCCGGCGTCGGAGCTCGTGCTGGCGTATCGCGATCGCGCCAACGATCGCGTCTGGCTGGCGCGGTCCAAGGCGGGCGTGCTCTCCAATCAGCTGGTCATGGATGGCCAGCGCGTGGATCCCGTCCACCAGACGACCCGCTCGGATTTGCTCGGTACAGTATTGGCCGTCGTCGTGCTGCCGACCGGCTTGGCGGTGGTCGCGGCGCAAGATGGGTCCGCGATGCACGTCCGCGTGGCCGCCGAGACGCCAGCAGGCGGGTTTGCCACCTACACGGTGCCAGGGACGCTGCAAGCCTGGCCGACGCTTGTCGTGCAGCCGGACGCGACCGCGCTCTGCCTATGGCTGGACCTGACCGATCCGGCCGCGCCTGGCACCGGCCGCCTTCAGCGCTGGGCTGTGCCACAGGGGGGCGAATGACCCGCGCCGTGCTCGCGATGCTGGCCGCTGCGTGCGCGCTGCTGGGCTGTACGGACCTGCCCAAGCCGCTGCTCACGCCGCTGGCGCCCGAGCTCGCGCTGGCCGATGGTTTGCGAATTGCCTTGTTGGACGCGGACTTGCAGCCACTCGCGGACACGATTCGTCTGGCGGCCGGCAAGTCCGTCGATGTGCCCGTCGCCGAATGGCTTTTGCCCAACCCGTCCGATGGGCAGTTCACGGCGCTCACGGTGGCGGTGCCGCTGGACGGCCTCACGCTGGCCTGGCCGGACGCACAGCATCTTCGGGCGACTGCGCAGTTCGGCAAGATCGCGGCCGATCCCTCCCTTGTGCTGACCGGCGAGGCGGGCTGCGCCCTGAGCTGGGATGCGCAAAGCCTTGAAATTGCCACGGATCTGGAGGTCGTGCGCGACGCCAATGGCGCGCTCACGGTCCAAGCCGCGGGCGCACCGGTGGCGACCTGGACGGCGGCGAACCTGACGGACGCATCGGCGTGTCTTGCCAAGCAGCCGGCGCCGCCCGCGGCGAGCCTGGACGCGCACCTGCGCGCGGCCATCGCGGCGCAGCTGGTGGAACGGCTCCATGCGGTGATGCTGCCGACGCTGGCGGCGATCTTCGCGCCTTCGGTGGAACAGTCCGGGCGGGTGACGGCGGCGGCGGTCGAGGCGCGCTTTGCGCTTCAGTACACCGATGACGCCGGACACGTGGCCGCGCACGTGGGCACGCTCGCGCAGGCGAACCTCGCGGTGTCGCTGGATGTCGATCGCCACCCGTGCGCGGTGGACGCGCAACTTCCGATGACGCAGGCATCGCCGTTGGCGCAGCGGTCGCCGCCGGCGGGGCAGGCGTTCGTGCGCCGGGCGCTGGTGTTGGACTTGGCGCTCGTGCAGCGGCTGGCGTGGATGGCGGCCCGCTCCGGTGCGCTGTGTGCGCAGTCCCGCACAACGCTGACGACCACGCTGGTGCCAGGCTGGGCCGCCGATTTGCTGCCGCAGGTGGACGAGTGGATTGAAGGGCCGCCGACCGGCGCGCGGTTCTGGCCGGGGAGCAGCCCGACGGTGCAGTTTGTCGACACGCCGACGGGTGCGGCGTTGCAGTGGACGATGGACGACGGCCAGCTGGAGATCATCGCGCGGGTCGCCGATACCGAGATGACCGTGCTGACCGTGACGGGCGGCTTTCGCGCGACGCTTGTCCCCCGGCTGGAGGGCGCGCATCTGCTGGCGTTTGACCTCGTGACGGTGGAGCGGCTCTCGACCCACCAGTCGAGCCCGCTGCTCGGCGATCTGGCGACGCCACCGTCAGAAGCCGCGCTCAGCGCCCTGTGCGAGGCCGCGCTGCAGGGAATCTTTGCCCAGCAAGCGGTGTTGCCGCTGCTGCCGCTGACGCCCGGACCGCTGCCGGCGGGCACGGTGCTGACGCGCATCGACCGCGCCGGTGACGCGCTGTGGCTGTGGCTGGAAGGCGGCACGAAGCCGTAACTGTCGCGCCACGGTTTGCGCTTGCCGCGGCGAGTTGTTAGAACACGCGCGCCACGCCGGCTGGACCGGCGGCGGACGGACGAGAGGCGAATTGCGATGCTGAGCCAGATTTTCAAGTCAATTCGTGTGGTTGTGTTGATGGCTTTGCTGGGCTTGGCGCTTCCGGCGCACGCCGCGGCGGCCCACGGCGAAGGCGCGGCGAAGCGCACCGTCCTGCAGTTCGAGAGCACGCTGCGCGATGAGGACCAAAAGCCGGTGTCGGGCATCTTCCAGATGGAGTTTGACCTGCACAAGCCCAAGCAGGCCAAGGTGTTTTGGAAGGAAAAACATTGGGTTGCCATCGACAATGGCCACTATTCCGTGCAGCTGGGCCACGCGACGGCGCTGCCCAAGGGGCTGGATCCCAAGACGGCGGTGATGGCGGTGAGCATCGTCGGCGTCGGTCAAGTGCTGGAGGAGCCGCTGGCGGGCGGCGCGGCGCTGGCGGAGGTCGACGATCACGGCACGGCGAGCCCGGGCGCGGGCGGCAAGCGCATCGTGCCGTATGCGGAAAAGGCCGGTTTTGCCTACGAGGCGGAGCACGCGTCCGTCGCGGATCGCATCGGCAACCTGACCGCCAAGATGCTGCAGGACGCGCTGGACGCGCTGGACAAGCGCAAAGCGAAGGTCAAGCCGTCCAAGAACACGCACATGCTGACGTCGATCGGCGGCGCGGGCGGCACGCCGTTTGAGGCGATGTGCCCGGCGGGGATGGTCGTCGTGGGCATCCGCGGCGGATCCGGCATTTATATCGACAACTTCCAGGTCGTTTGCGCGCCGCTGGAGTGACCGGAGACGGCCATGGCCGGCGTGTTTCGCTACTCAGGTCCGTCACTCTGCGTGGACGCGCTCGTGGAGCGCCCGCTCGCCGATGGGCGTCGCGCCATCTTATTGATTGAGCGACGTTTTCCGCCGCTGGGCTGGGCGCTGCCAGGCGGTTTTGTCGACGCGAATGAGTCCTGCGAGCAGGCGGTGCTGCGCGAGCTGCTGGAGGAGACTGGCCTGGCCGGCGCGATCGGCTACCAGCTGCACACCTATTCCGAGCCGACACGCGATCCGCGGCGGCAAACCGCGTCGGTGGCTTTTGCGGTGGCCGCAGACGGCGAGCCGGTGGCGGGCGATGACGCCGGCAAGGCGCGGTTCTGGCCGCTGGATGCGCTGCCGCCGCTGGCGTTTGATCACGGCGCGATTGTGGCAGACTATGCCAGCGGGCGATTTGCGCCTGCCGCTGCGATCCCGCCGCCCGCGCGCGCCTCCTGAGTCGGAAAGACGCATGATTCACCGCACATGGCCGACGCTGACGCTGGTTTTCGGCCTGGGGCTGGCGGCGTGCACCACCGGCCCGGACGTGGATGGCGTCTGGCACGCGGCGGCGCCGGCCAAAGGTGCCAACAATTCCCTGCTGTTCAGCGCGACCGAACCGCAGACGCCGCTCGGCGTGGAGCTGATCATCGGCGCGTACGGCCCGGACGTCGCGGGGCTGATGCGTTACTACCGCTCGGGCCAATTTGACCTCGCGCGCTCGCCGCTGCCGCCGCGCAAGGAGTGCGAGTGCGCGTTTTTGCACGAAGCCAAGGTCGATGCGACCGGCCGCGTGACGTTTCTGCTGGACGCGTGCGTGCCCGGGCGGTCGTGGGATGCGCCGCTGGAGCTGCGCGGCGAGCTGACGCTGATGGACGATGGCCGGCTGGTCGGTACGGTTGCGGTGGATGATCCGGGGCAGCCGTCGGGGACGGTGGCGCTCAGCTTCGTGCGCGTTGGCACCACCGCGACGGCCGATCCGGTCATCCTGGACTGCCAACACCCGGCGACGCTGGCTGACGGCAACACCGCGAGCGGTCTATGAAGCGGCTGCTGGCGGTTTGCCTGCTGTTTGCGGCGCTGCCGGCGCGGGCGCAGGAGCCGACAAACGCGGCGGCGCTGCGCCAGGGCGACGTGCCGGACGCGCGCAAGAGCCCGCGCGTGGTCGCGATCCTGCCCGTGCGCTCGCACGACGTGGCGGTTGCCGACCTGTTCGCGCCGGACGCGCCGCGGCAGAGCGATTGGACGCCGGCGATCGAGGCACAACTCGTGGCGCTGCTGCGGGATTCGCCGCTGGTCCAGGCGATGTCCCCCGGCGACGTGCGCCGCGCGCTCGCCCAGGACCTGACGTTGCAGCCGCTGCAACAGCTCGGCCAGCAGCGCTACCGCCAGGGGCTACAGCAGTACCTGAGCCTGGCGACGGATTCCGCGACGCAGACACTGCAGCTTGCGGTCGAGATGGGCCGCAGCGGCTTTCAGGACGTGATTGACCCCAAACTGCTGGCGGACGCGCAGGTGATGTTGGGCGTGTGCCTGCTCGACCGCGGCGAGCCCGCCAAGGCGCACATTGCGCTGCGCGACGCGTTTGCCGCCCAGCCCGATCGGCGGTTTCGCAGCAATTTCTTCGCCCCCGCGGTGAACGTGGAGCTGGCGAAGGCGTTTGTGGATTGGCAGGAAACCTCAGATTTGACAAGGCCTTATGGCGATCATCGCCGCTTGCACGCGCTCGCCGAACGACTGGGCGCCGACGGGCTGGTGTACGCGACGGTCCGGTCGACGCCGGAGGGGCCGGAGCTCTGGCTGGCGATTTTTGACGCCCGGCGCCGCGTGGTGGACAGCGAGCTGCGGGTGCCGATGCGCGAGAGCGCCGCCAAGGTCGATGCGTTCGTGTCGCGCTGGCTTGCGTGCCTGCCGGTGGCGGAGACGGCGGCGGATCCCACGACGATTCGCCGCGACGACGGCGTGCGCCTCGACATGAGCGGTGGCTACGCGCTGTACCTCAAGCAGCCGACGCGGCAGAATTTCCAGAGCGTCGGTTTTTCGATCGGCATCGCCCACGAATTTCGCACTGGAATCGAATGGTTTGGCCGCGTGAACATGTACACGAGCTTGTCGGATCCTTACCAGGATCTCTTGCACAGCTTCAACTCCGTGCGCGCGATCGGCGGCCTTGGCTTCACGTTTCGCAAGGGTCCGCTGCGGCTGTACGCGCGCCCGGGCCTCGACGCCCATTTCCTCGGCGATTTCGTCGCAACGACCGATCCGGACTGCAAATTCTTCGGCACGGACCACCCCTTGTGCGACAAGGCCTCGGTCGTGGACCTGCAGCAGCGGCTGCTTTTTGGCCTGAACCTGGCGATCGGCGCGTCGGTCCACATCGGCCGCAACTTCTTTGTGCAGGTCCAGGGCTCCAGCTCGCTGTATTTTCTGCCCTTTGGCAGCACGGACAAGCTGAACTACCCAACGGGCGGCGACGTCGGTCTGGGCTACGCATTTTGAGCAAGCTGGCCGCAAACCCGCCGTATCTGCCTAGGGAAACACCACGACGACCGGGCCCACGGTCTTGGACGGCTGGTGCGGCACGTTGACCTGCCGGCCATTGAGCACCACCGCGATCGGCGTGGTGCCGGTCGGCGTCAGGTACTGATCAACGCCGGACAGGAACGCAAAAGACTGGAACAGCGCGACCGGCGTGCCGTCCGACTTGCCGTTGCTGTCGGCGTCGAACACGAAAAACGCGATGGCGGTGTGCTTGGCGTCGGCGAGGTCGGGCGTGGCAATTTGCGTGCCGTCCACCGTCAGCGAGTCCTGGCCGGTGATGATCGCGCGGCTGGCGGAAAACACAATCAGCACAGTGGCTTTATCGTCAAACGGCACGACAGCCAGCAGCGTCCCCGCCAGCGAATCCGCCGACGGCAGCGTGCGCAGGTACACAAGCGCGTCCGAGCGCGTGAACGGCGGGCGAAAATACGTGATCGGCGGCTTGTCCGCGGCCGCGCTCTTGACCACGAACGCGTAGGACACGCCGGGCGTCGCGGAAAACGGCCCAAAGTGGCCATCGGCCCCCAGCTTGGCGGTGAAAGCCGGCACGGCGTCGCGGTGCGCGCCTTGCGCGTCGAGCGCCCAAACCGTCACGTCTGCGCCGAGCTCCGGGCTATTTTCGCCCAAAGTCAGGGCCTTGCCGTTGAGCGTCAGCACGTCGTCGGGCCGCACGTCCGTCACGGCGGGCGGCGTGCCATCGTCAAAAAACTGCCACAGCGCGACAAACGACGGTGCCGACGTCGCGACGGAATAGTGGTCGATGCCGGGAATCTTGTCGTTGGTCGCCGCAGTAATGTCGCCCGCGCCAGCTACCAAATCGCCGTCCGACCAGAGGTTGAGTGTCGGCGTCTTGCCATTCGGGCCCGCCGGTCCATCCTCGTGAAAACTCGCGACATGCGCGTAGCGCCTCACTTTTTTGGCGCGATCGGCGTCGGCGAGGTACGCGTAGCCCAGCCCGCCACCGGCGGAGTGGCCAACGAGATCCACCTGCGCTGCGCCCGTGGTCCGGGTCACGCTGTCGATGAACGCGTCCAGCTCCAGCGTCGGCGCGGTCAGGTCCTGAGTCAGCGAGTTCCAGTCAAACGCAAACAGCCGTTCGGGACAATGGCCGTTCTCGACAAAGCGCTGAAACTGCAGCGCCCAGGTGTCGCCAGCGGCGAGAAAGCCATGGGCAAAGACGATGGGCGTCCGTGTCGGATCGCACGTTGGCGCGTGAAAGGGCGGCGGGCTGTCTGCGGATGCGGCGTCGGTGGCGCCCGCGTCAGCTGTGGCGTCCGCCGCGGGCGTTGATCCGCAGGCGACGAGCGCGCCCGTTGTCAGAACCAGACACCAAAACCGCTGTAGCATCGCCCAATCCCCCGTGTGCGCCATGCTCGCACAGGCCGTTGGACGCGACAATGGCGGCGAAAGATGCGCGAAAGCCGCGGCTACAGCAGGTGAATGTTGCCGCGCGCCGTCACGTGCTTGGTCGCGTTGCGCGTGTCGACGACAAGCTTGGCGTGCTTGGCGATCGCCGCGTAGTCAAACGCGGTGTGGTCCGTCGTGATCACCGCAATGTCGTAGGCTGCCAGATCGTCCAAGTTGGCGATACTGCTGCGGGAATGGCCATCCTCGCGGTAGCTCGGGACATGCGGGTCGTAGTACGCGACATGCGCGCCCTTTTTCTCCAGCAAGTCGATGATCGTCAGCGCCGGGCTCTCGCGGTAGTCGTCGATGTCGCGCTTGTACGCCACGCCGAGAATCAGCACCTTAGCGTTTTTCAAGGCTTTTCCCGCCTCGTTCAGCGAATCCTGGCAGCGCTGCACCACGTGCGCCGGCATCGCGGTGTTGATGGTGTCTGCCAGCTCGATAAAGCGCGCCTGGTAGTTCATCGTCCGGAGCTTCCACGAGAGGTAGAGCGGGTCAATCGGAATGCAGTGGCCGCCCAGCCCAGGACCTGGATAGAACGGCATGAAACCAAACGGCTTTGTCGCCGCGGCGTCGATGACTTCGAACGGATTCAAGCCCAGCTTGTTGCACATCAGCGCGACTTCATTGACCAGGCCGATGTTGACCGCGCGGAAGGTATTCTCCAGCAATTTCACCATCTCTGCGCAGTCCGGGCTGGAGACGACGCGTACGGTGTCGATGAAACTGCCGTACAGCGCCTTGACCGCCGCGCCGCATTCCGGCGTGAGGCCGCCGACGATTTTCGTCGTGTTTTTCACGCCATACTTCTCGTTGCCCGGGTCGATGCGCTCGGGCGAAAATGCGACGTGAAAATCCGTCCCAGCGGTCAAGCCCGAGGCCTTCTCCAGCATCGGCACCATGACCTCCCGGGTGAATCCAGGGTAAGTAGTTGATTCCAATACGAAAAGTTGACCCTTGCGAATGTGCGGGCCGATCGAATCCAGGGCGCGCACGATGTAGCTGTTGTCCGGATCGCGGGTCTTGGACAGCGGCGTCGGCACGCAGATGACGATCGCGTCGGCCTCCGCAACGATCGCGAACGTACTGAATGCCTTGAGTTTTCCCGACGCGACCAGCGGCGCCATCATCTCGGAGGGCACATCGCCGATGTCCGAGACGCCGGCGTTGATGCGGTCGACACGCGCCTGCTGGACGTCGATTCCACGTGTTGGAAAGCCAACTTGCGCGCAACGCGTGGCCAGCGGCAGGCCGACGTAGCCCAAGCCGACGACTGCGACGGTGGCCTCGCGGCGGTTGATCTTGTCGGGAAGAGAGGTCTTTGCGCTCACGGCGTCTCCATGCGCGCCCGGCCGGTGGCAGGGCGAAAGGGGCTGTAGTGTACCTGCCGATCGCATTGGCGGCAACGGATGGCTGCGTTCTGTTGTCAAAACGCGCGAAAAGGTTCGCGGCTGGGAGCCTTGGAATGGCTGATTTCGCGACGCTCACGCACCCCACGCCGCCGCCCGCACCCAACGACGCCGCGGTCCGGACGGCTCGTGGCGGGGCTTTGCGCATTTCCGCGCGCCCGGGAGGGGCGTGTGTGACATTTTGGCCAAGCCCGCGGCAAAAGCCGCCGGGGAGCGAGTATTTGGGCCCACCCTTTTGCGGGTGGGCTCTCCGCCGCGCCCGCCCGCGCCGCCAATTGACTTGCAGGGGCGCACAGTCTAGAAGAACCGCCCTTTCCGAGGAGCGAGTCAAATGGGCATCGTCGCAGGAACAGTCAGCTATTTGCGTTTCGTTTCCGCGGACTTGCCCGACGGATTCGAAGTGCGTTTTTGCGACGCGCTGAACAACCACGCCTTTCACGAGATCGATGCGCACAGCGACGTGGAGCTGCAGCGCGGCTGGGTCCGCTTTGACGACGCCTTCGAGGCGAACTTCGAGCCGCCAACCCTGGTCGATTCCGGCGGGCACATGCTGTTTCGCTTGCGAATCGATACCTTGCGCATCCCCAACACGACGCTCAAGGCCTGGACGACCCGCGAGGACCGCGAGCGCTGCGTCAAGCTGAACCGCGACAAGCTCAGCAAAAAAGAGCGCGATCAACTCAAGCTGGAAGTGAAAAAGAAGCTGCGGCTGCGCTCCTTGCCGAAAATGCAGCTGGTGGAAGTGGACTGGAACGTGTCGACCGGCGAAGTGCGGCTGGCGGCGACGTCCAAGGCGGTCGCCGGGCAGTTCATTGACGCGTTTGAAAAGACCTTTGAGATCAAGCTGGATCCAGTCGGGCTGCTCAAAGTGCTCTGGCTGCGCGGCTTGAAGGACGATGAGATCGACGCGCTGGCGCTGCTGGAACCTGAACGATTTCACTTGATTCGCCGCTAGGAGGTCCTGATGCAAGATAGCCGCGATCGGTTCGCCTTTTTGGGCCGCGAATTTCTGACCTGGCTGTGGTTCGCCAGTGAGACGAACAACGGCTTCATCGCCGTGCCGGAGCTGGGCAACGTGCGCGTGGAATTCGGCCAGCGCCTGACGCTGGAATCCGCAGGTAACGTGCGCGAGGGCTCGACGGTGTCGGCGGATGCGCCGTCGCAGACGGAGGAGGCGCGGACGGCGCTGCGGGTCGGCAAGAAAGTCGCGCGGGCGCGGCTGCTGCTGGACCTCGGCGAGCGGCATTTTGAGGTCGGCCTGGACGCGGAGACGCTGACGTTTGCCGGCGTGAAGCTGCCCACGCTGATGGCCGGCGACGACGCGATGAAGACTGAAGAACGGTTGCGGCTGCTGGACGAGATTGAAAACATTGTGGATTCGCTGTATGTGACGTTCGTGAACCTGCGACGCGACGAGGCTGCGTGGGAGCCCGTCCGCGAGGCGCTGCGCACCTGGGTGCAGGAAGTGGCGGCGTAATCCCGCGAAACTGCGATGCTTTTCAACAGCGTCCTCTACCTTTATTTCCTGACGGTCGCGGTCTTCGGCTCGTGGCTGCTTGTGCGTTGGCAGTACGCGCGCTTCGCGTTTCTCGCGGCGTTTTCGTGCCTCTTTTACGCGTCCGCCTGCGTGACAATGGGCATTTCGCCCAAGTTTTTGCTGCTGATCCTCAGTTCCACGTGCTGGGACTACACCGTTGCGCGCCTGCTGGAATTCACGCCGGATCGCGCGCGCGTCCGCCGGCGCATGCTGCTGCTGGCCAGCGTCGGCATGAACCTGACGCTGCTGTGCTATTTCAAGTACCTGAATTTCTTCCTGCAGAATTTCGCCGCCGCGGCCCATGGCGTCGGCCTCGACGTCGTCATCCCGGTCTTCAAGATCATCTTGCCGGTCGGCATCTCGTTCTACACGTTCCAGACGATGGCGTACTGCATCGACGTCTATCGCCGCGAGATTCCCGCCGAGCGCAACTTCCTGCGATTCCTGGTATTTTCGACGTTTTTCCCACAGCTGGTCGCCGGTCCCATCGTGCGCGCGCACAAGCTCCTGCCGCAGTTGCGCGAGCACCCGACGCTGAGCGCGGAACAGGTGAGCGACGCCGTTTTTCGCATCACGCGCGGGCTGGCCAAGAAGGTCGTCGTCGCGGATTACCTCGCCGTGAACCTCGTGGACCGCGTCTTCAGCCACCCGCACCTGTACACGTCGGCGGAGACGTGGGTGGCGCTGTACGCCTACACCATGCAAATTTACTGTGATTTTTCGGGCTACACCGACGTCGCCATCGGCTCGGCCCAGCTGTTGGGCTACCAACTGCCGGAGAATTTCCACCGGCCGTACCAGGCGCGCTCGGTCGCGGAATTCTGGCGGCGCTGGCACATGACGCTGTCGACCTGGCTGCGGCACTACGTGTTTTTCCCGCTGGGCGGCTCGCGTGGGCCGGTGTGGAAGGCGCATCGCAACACCTTGATTACGCTGGTGTTGATCGGCCTGTGGCACGGCGCGAACTGGACATTTGTGCTGTACGGCCTGATCCACGGCATCGCGATCGCCGTGAACCGCACGCTACATCGCAAGCAAAACAAGGACTTTCAGTCGAGCCTGCGCGGCTGGAGCGTCGTCTGGCGCATCGCGCTGACGTTCCACTTCGTCGTGCTGGCCCGCGTGCTGTTTCGCGCGCCAAGCCTGCACGGGGCGGCGGAAGTCTGGAGCGCGCTGTGGACCCAGGGCTGGGGGCTGGCGAACGTCAGTCGCGGTACTTGGTTGATTCTGTTGGCATCCTACACGTGGCATTGGCTTCCGGTCAGCTGGCCGGAGCGGCTGCGTTTGCGCTTTGGGGCGCTTCCGGGCTATGCCCAAGGTTTGATGCTGGTGGCGGTCGCGGTCGGCATGGCCGCAGTGGCAGAAACGGAAGTGGTTCCGTTCATCTATTTTCAGTTCTAGCTGATTCAGAAGTCTATGGATTCATACGAAGATCTGCCAAAAGAGCCGCGTTTCCCGCTCGTGCCGCTGTCGCGCCTGGCCCAGATGATGACCATTGTCATCCTCGCGAGCCTTGTGCCGTATTTTGTGCCGTCGCTGCGCGATTACCACTACTGGGACCGGTTGGACACCACGCCGCTCCAGCTGGCGCTGCGGATGCAGGCGCCGGTGCCGCCGGTCAAGATGCCCGACGAGAAGCCGGAAACGCCGCCGCAGCTGGCCAACGCAGCCGCGGAGGATGAAGCGGAAGCCGAGGCCGATGCCGAAGCCGCGAAAGTCATGCCGCAAGACGTCGCGCCGCGGCCGGAGATGCCGCAGACGGAGACTGAGCCGGCGCTGGTCGGCGCGTCGGCGGACAGGCTGCTGGCGGTGACGGACGAGCAGCTAGGCGACCAAAAGGTCTGGCTGGAAGGCAATGCCCACGCGCTGGACGGCTTCATCCAGGCGCTGGTGGAGCTGGTCAACGGCAAGCGGACTTATGTCCGGATCGCGCATTTTGGCGATTCGCACATGGCCAACGACGGCATCACGGACGTGACGCGCAAGCTGCTGCAGCGGCGGTTCGGCGACGGCGGCCACGGCTTCTCGCTCGTTCACGCGCGGACCAACTGGTACAAGCACCGCGGTATCAAGCGCACGGCCAGCGAAGGTTGGAAGATCACGAACTTTTTGAACGGCAACGGCAGCGACGGCGCGTACGGCTACGGCGGCGTCGCGGTGGAAGGCGGCCCGGGCGAACAGTTCGGCCTGGATTCGCAGAAGCATCCAATTTCGCACGCGTTTTTGTATTTCCGCAGCGAAGGCAAGGCGGTCCTCAGCGTCAAGGTGGACAACAAGAACCTGGAGCCGCTGAAGATCGAGGACGCCGCGGGTGTGGACGGCTTTCACGACTGGAAGCTGCCGCTCGGCCCGCACAGCGTGACCTGGCGCGTGACGGCGGGCAAAGTACGGCTATTCGGCGGCGCGCTGGAAGCGGAAAAAGGCATTGTTTACGATAGCTTGGGTGAAGTTGGCGCGCGTGGAACGCGGTGGCTGAACACCGGCGAAGCGCACATGGCCACCGAGCTGCGGCAACGCAACCCGGACCTGGTGATCCTGAACTACGGCGGCAATGAGCGGATCGACAAGATCACCGAAGCGCAATACCTGGAGCGGATGGCCAACGTTGTGCACCGCTTCATTTTCGTGCCGGAGCAGGGCGGCAAGCCGCAGCCGGCGCGGTCGTGCCTGCTGATTGGCCCCGGCGACCACGGCGTGCGCAAGGCCGGCAAGATCGTCAGCGATCCGGACATCATCCGCATCATCGACTGGCAGCGCAAACTGGCGCGGCAGACCGGCTGCGCGTTCTGGGACGCGCGCGCGGCGATGGGTGGCGAAGGCTCGATGGGCCGCTGGGTGTCGAGCGGCCTGGGCTGGGCCGATTACGCGCACTTCTCGCCCAAAGGCGAGGCGTTCATGGGCGTGGCGACGTACCGCGCGCTGCTGCACGCCCTCAAGAGCGCGCCCGCAGGCTTGCTGCATCCCGGTGAGCCGGCCGCGATCGCCGCCGCGCCGCAGCCGCCGGTTGTCGTCAAGGTGGTCGCGCCCGTTGCGCCGCCGTCGCCGGCTGTCGCGGGCTCCGACGAGAAGCCGCATCACGCCGCGCACAAGAAAGACCACGGCAAGCACGGCAAGAAGCACCACGGCCACAAGAAGCCCAAGCACCATTGAGCCAAGCGTTCAGAGCGCGCGCGGTCACGTCCAATAGCGCAGGAAAACGACGTCCCGCAGCACGGATAGCACCTCGCGGCCCGCTTTCAGCGCCCGCAGCGGCAGGCCCAGCGCGTCGGCCTCCAGCGCGCCGCTCGGCGCCACTTCGATGCCAAAATGCCGGAAATGCTGGCTCGCGCGCCACAGGTGGCTGGGATCGCTGACAAGCACGATCCGGTGCCAGCCGTGGCGCTTGAGGATCTCCGCCGAGAACGCCGCGTTTTGCCACGTATCGCGCGACGCGTCCTCGGTGAGCATCGCCCCGCGTGGCACGCCCAGCCGGTGTGCGAGGTGCGCCGCGGCCTGAGCCTGGCTTGGCTGGAACGTGGCGTCGCGGCCGGAAAACAGCAGGATCGGCGCGCGCTTGGCCTGCCAGAGCGCCACTGCGTGTTGTGTGCGGGCGGCCAGGCTCGGCCCCGGCGCGTCGTCGGCCCGCAGCGCACAGCCCAGCACGACGATCGCGTCCGCGTTCGCCATCGGCGCATCGCGTCGCCCCCACTGGTCCAGCCAGATCGCCAGCGCCATCGCCGCCGCGGCCGTCGTCGCCGCAGCAATCGCCAGAATCCGCCGCAATTTCATCGGTGTTTGCGCACCTTGGCGTTGCCCGCCGGCTTGGCGCCCTCGCGCACCTTGGTCAGTTCGGCGTCCATCAGCGCCGCGATCTTCTCGTAGCCTGCGCGGTTCAGGTGCACGTCATCCTTGGCCGTCAGCCCAGCCTGCGTCCACGTCGTCATCGCCCCCGCGCCGCCCATCGCCGCCTGCGCGTCCCAGTGCGCGCAGCGAAATTCGGCGGCCACTTTGCGCTGGGCGGCGATCACCGCCGGCGTCCGCGGCATCGTCCGCTTGTCGTCCTTGGCCAGCCGATCCGTTGGCCCGACGATCAGGCAGCTCGCATCCGGCGCCGCCGTCCGCACCTGCAGCAGCACCTTGCGCCAGTTCGCCAGGTAGGTCTCGATCGGCTCGCTTTCATCCCCAACGTCGTTGGTTCCATACGCCAGCACCACCAGATCGGGCTTGCGCCGCGCGACCAGGCCGCGAAACACGTCTTCGCGCCAGTGCAGCAGCACTTCCGCGCGCATCCCGGGAATGCCCAGCTGGTCGACCACCACGCCCGGCGTCGACCGCTCCACCACCATGCCGTAGATGGCGACCGGGCCATTGCCCGCCGGTGCCAGCTTGACCTCGTGCGGCCCCATCGCCAGCGCAAATGTGTGCACGATCGCCGAGCCCGCCTCGCCGCGGGTCGGCAACTCCTGCGGCTTGCCGTCGATCTCGGCGTGGACTGTCCCGCCGTCCGGGTTGGACTGCAGCCAAATCTCCAACCGGTTGAATTCACGGCCGAGCGTGTTCTCGTTGGTCGTGCGCACGGTGGCAAAGTCCGCGGGATCAGCGCTCGCTGCGACCAAGCCCATGAGGCCCAGCGCTTGGACTTTGTGCTCGTCGTCGGGATGCGCGCGCGTGACCTGCCAGCCCTTGGACGCCTCTACCACGAGGTCCTGAGCACGCGAACCCGGCGCCCACTTGAAAGGAAACACGAAGCCGTGGCCGCCTTCGCCCAGCTCCAGCGACCAGCGGCGCCGCAGCTCGCCGGTCCAGATGTCCGCCGCGGTGTGCGAGGCGCCCCAAAAAAGCACTGTCACGTGGCCCTTTTTGCGCACGAGCACGCGCTGCCACGCTTGGCTGAACGCGTCCAGCGCATGCAGGCTCGGGTCGTAAATCGGCGCGGGCGCGAGATCGGGCAGCGGCGCCAGGACCTGCGGCGGCGGCTGGGCGTGGACCGGGATCGCGACGAGGAGCAGCAGGGCGCACGACCAGAGGCGGCGAAAACGTCCGAAACGCCACCGCGCCGGGTTGTCGCAGCTGGCGGGCATGTCATGTCGGCGCGGGACAGTCATCGCCTCACAGCCTATCGCGCGCATCCACTTGCCACAACCGCCGAATTGTCCTACACTGCTGCCCCCGCTGGATTTGTCCAGCCACCCGCCGGCGCGACGCGATGCGCACGCCCAACCGAGGATTCGCCATGAAGAAAGAAGGCCACCCCCGCTACCTCACCGCCAACGTCAAGTGCGGCTGCGGCAACACGTTTGTCACGCGCTCGACCGCTGGCGATCTGCATATCGACATCTGCTCGAATTGCCACCCGTTCTACACCGGCAAGCAGCGCCTCATCGACACCGGCGGCCGCGTCGATCGCTTCAACAAGCGCTTTGGCTTGGCCGCGAAGTAGCCGTCCGGGGCCCACGGGGAGAGCAGGCGCTCGGGCTGCAGGAACACCCGAACGCGCCCCAGTCAGGGCGCCTGTTGCTTTCGGAACGCCTCCGGTACCGACGGCGCAGTTCGACCTGCGTTCGCCGCGGACACGGCAAGTCTCTGGCGTGCACTGCGCGCTTACGCTCGCCCGGACCGCGCGCGTTCGAGCGCCTCCAGCGCAGCCAGCCCCTTTTGGCCGATCGCCAGCTCAATTTCCTGCCGGAAGACCAGGTGCCGCGACCGCGATCCTGTGCCGCGCCTTTGGCAGTCGGCCTGCGGGTTGGCCGCCGTTGTCTCCTCGTCGTAACCTACGACGCCTTCAGACCGTCGAATCGGATAGGTTGCACATTCAAAGGGTTTCAGCCCGGGCCAGCCCAGGCCCAGCGCGTCCGACGCCACGTGCAGCGCGCAGAGGTGGTCGGCGCGTAGAAAGATGCAGCCGTCCTGCGTCGCATCGGCTGCCCGGGGCACGGTACGGGTCGCGAGCGCGACGCCGCTTGGAAAGTCGGCGTGCAGAAAGTCCTCGTCTTCAAACCACAAATCTTCGTCCGCGGCGTACGCCGGCGCCAGAAACGGCCGGAGCGCCTCCGCGTGATCGAGAATCCGCTGCACTTCCAGCAGGTCCACCCAGATGCCGCCAACGCAGCACGCCGCCTGGCACTCGCCCGCCGCGCAGTGCTCGCCGTGGCTGGGCGCCAGCAGGTTTTCGGCGACGATGAGGCCGTCCGCGACCAAGGGTTTCATCGGCTAGGCTTTCGGGACGGCCGCTTGCCATGCCGCCTTCAGGCCCGCGACTGCCGCCGGATCGCCCGGGGCAAACCGCTTGTTTTCGCGCCAGGAATCGGCGGCATCCGCCAGGCTTGCAAACCAGCCAATGCCAATCCCCGCCAGCACGGCCGCGCCCAGCGCCGTCGTCTCGATGACGTCCGGCCGCACGACCGTTGTCTGCAGCAGGTCGGCCTGAATTTGCATCAGCAAGTCGTTGGCCGCCGCGCCGCCGTCCACGCGCAACTCCACGAGTCTACGACCTAAATCTCGCTCCATCGCCGCCAGCAGGTCCGCGCAGCTCAGCGCGATGCCTTCCAGCGTCGCGCGCGCGAGGTGCGCCCGCGTGGTCCCGCGCGTCAGGCCAGTGATGGCGCCGCGTGCGTCCTGATTCCAATACGGCGCGCCCAAGCCGGTCAGCGCCGGCACAAAGACCACGCCGCCGGAATCCGCGACGCTCGCCGCCAATTTTTCGATATCGCTGGCTTTTTCAATGATGCCCAAGCCGTCGCGCAGCCACTGGACCGCCGCGCCGGCGATGAACACGCTGCCTTCCAGCGCGTAATGGAAATCGTCCCCGACTTGCCAGGCGACGGTGGTCAGCAGGCCGTTGCGCGACGCGATCCGCTCCGGGCCGGTCTGCATCAGCAGGAATGCGCCGGTTCCATAGGTGCATTTCGCGCTGCCCGGCGCGAGGCAAAGCTGACCGCACAGTGCGCTCTGCTGGTCGCCCGCCATGCCGGCGATCGGGATGCCGTCGGGTAGTCCGGGCACGCCGCGTGTGTGGCCGTAGATCGCCGCGGACGGCCGCACCTCGGGCAGGATTTGGCGCGGCACGCGCAGCAGGTCGCACAGCTGGTTGCTCCAGCGGCGTTCGCCGATGTCGTACAGCATCGTGCGGCTGGCGTTGGATGGGTCGGTGACATGGGCCGCGCCGGCCGTCAGCTTGGCAACGAGCCAGGTGTCGATGGTGCCAAAGGCCAGCTCCCCGCGTTCCGCCTGCGCGCGCGCGTCGGGCACGTGATCGAGCAACCACGCCGCCTTGGTGCCGGAAAAGTACGCGTCGATCGGCAGCCCGGTGCGTGCCCGGACGTCTGCCTCATGGCCCGCGGCCTTGAGCGCGTCGCAAACATCGGCCGTGCGGCGGCATTGCCAGACGATCGCTTCCGCGATTGGCCGCAGCGCGTCGCGGTGCCAAATCACAGTGGTTTCGCGCTGGTTGGTGATGCCGATCCCGGCGATCTGCCCGCCCGTCACGCCGGTCAGCGCGAGGACCTGCGCGATCGCGTCCAGCGCGGATTGCCAAATCGCCAGCGGATCGTGGCTGACCCAGCCGGGCTGCGGATAAATCTGAGGAAATTCAACGTTGATCTTGCCATGGACCCGCAGCGAGCGGTCGATCAGCAGCGCGGTCGTCCCGGTGGTGCCTTGGTCGATGGCGAGCAAGAATTCAGACACGGTGCCCTCCTGAAGGAGTCCGAGCATAGCGGCAAAACGCCCGCTTTGTCAGTGGATGTAGGGCCGGCTGACCCCGATGACCGTGACGCCCAGCACCAGCACGGCCGCGACGTAAACCGCCGGAATTGCAATGAAGCGTGCCGCCACGTTGTCCTTTTCCCGCCGGTGAAAGTGCCACGCCAGCAGTACCGCGAGCGTCGAAGCTGCCGGGTAGCTGCCGCCGACAATCAGCCACGCGGTCGCCAGGTTCTGCACCGTCGCCGGCGCGTTTTGCAGGTCCTGCCGGGCCAGCCACGCATACGCGGTCGCGACGCCGACGGGCAGCCACATCGCCACGCTTGCCACGCTCGCCCAGGCGAGAATCAGCCGCATCGCGGGCTAAACCGTGCGCGCCGAGATGCGGCAAATCGCGACCTTGAGGTACTGGCCTTCCGCGTGCGCCGGCGCCACCGGATGATCCGGGCCAGGGCCGCGCAGCTCCAGCAGCTGCACCGTGCGGCCCGCGTTGTGCGCTGCCTGGCCCAGCACGCGCAGGAACTGCGTCACGTCCACCAGCCCGGAACACGAGCAGGTCACCAGAAAGCCATCCTGGGCAACTGCCTGCATCGCCAGCGTATTCACGTGCGTGTACTTGCGAATCGCCTGCTCCAGGGCGGACGACTTCGTGGCGAATTTCGGCGGGTCGACGATCACAAGCGACGGCCGCTCGGCCTCGGGCGGCAGGCTGGCGTAGTGGCCGAGCACGTGGACAGCATCCGCGCACTGCGCATCCAGACCCACGCCGTTGTCTGCTGCGTGGTGAATCGCCAGGTCAATCGCGCGCTGCGACGCGTCCACGCACACGACGCGTTTGGCGCCCGCGCGCGCGGCGTGCAGGCCAAAACCGCCGACATGGCTGTAGGTGTCCAGCACGAAGCGGCCCTTGGCCAGCTCCGCGACCCGTGCGTGATTAAGCCGTTGATCCGCGTACATACCGGTTTTTTGCCCGCCCGGTTCGACCCGCAGCTGCAGGCCGTTGTGGCGCACCGTGACCTCGGCCGGCACTTCGCCCGCCGACGCCGTGTGACCGGCGACGAGCCCTTCAGCCGGATGCACGTCATTGGGCACGCGCACCAGCACCCACGCGCTGCCGTTGGCGCGCAGCCAGTCGATAATCGCCTGCTGCCAGCGCGCCGCGCCCGCCGTCGTGATCTGCACAACGGCGCCGTCGGCAAAACGGTCGATCACCACGCCGGGCAGGCCGTCGCCCTCGCTGTTGATCAGCCGAAACGCGTCGGTTTCCGCCGACGGTAGCCCCAGATCGCGGCGCAAAAGCGTGGCTTTCTCCAGCCGCCGCGCAACGATCGTCGGCCCGTCGGGCAGGCTCGCCGGCTCCAGACCGTCCATCCCCGCCTCCACCAGCCGGACCGCGATCTGGCTCTGCGGGTGGTACGTGCCGTGGCCCAGATAGCGGCCGTGCGGGTCAAAAACCGCGCAGGCTTGGCCCGACTCCGCCTGCGTGCCCTCGGGCGGCAGCACGTGGCCAATCGCGCCGCTGAACAGCCATGGGTGGCCGGAGAGCACCGGCGTCGCCGTCCCCGCTCGCAGCACAATGGTCACGAAACCGGGATACCGCGGCAGGTGCTCCGGCAGCGCGATCGGCGTCTGCTGGGGCCGCGGGCGATTTTGCTGGGGCCGATTCTGCGCCGGCCGGTGCTGCGGCTGGCGGTCGTTGGGCGGGCGGTGGTGCGGGGGCTTGGTCTGCGGCGGGCGGGTCATGATGGGCTCTTGCGCCGATGGGCGCGCGCGAAGTGTGCGCGTCTACGCGACTTGCGGCAAGCGCTACCGCCGCTTGCGCATCGTCCAGTGCCGTGGCACACCGGCCAATGGGCGCGGCTGCGTCCACTTCCGGAGACGCTGTGAAGTCCGCCGCACTTGCCTTGGTTCCCCTGCTCGCCGCGCTGGCCGCTTGCGGATCTCCGGCCGCCGCTGCGCCCGGGACCGATGCCGCCGCTGCCGTGGATGCGGCCGCCGATGCGTCGCTGGCCGACAACGCAGGCGATGCGCTGGCTGATGCCGCCGAAGCCGCCAGCCTGGATGCGCCCGCTGGCGAGGTGGCTCCAGCTGACGTGTTCGCGGCGGATGTGGTGGAACCGCATGGTTTGACAGTGGATTTTCGCGCCTGGCTGGCTGCGCATGGCGAGGACGTCGCTGGCCTGGCGCGGGACGACCTGGACGGCGGCAGCTTTGGCGGGCGCGCGTCTTCCGGCCAGCCGCTGACGCACGACCCGGTGATTTTCATCCACGGCAACGCGGACAAGGCGCTGGGCACCGCGACGGGGCAGACCGGCTGGACGGCGTCGCGCGCCTATTTTCTGCAGCATGGCTACACCGGCGCGGAATTGTACGCCACGACCTGGGGGCCGGCCGACGCGACGCTGGCGGCGCAGCAATTCCATTCACGCAAGAATATTATGCAGTTGCGGCATTTTGTCGCGGCAGTGCTGGCGTACACCGGCGCGGCGAAAGTTGACATCGTCGCGCACTCGATGGGCGTGACACTGGCGCGCAAGGTCGTGCTGGGCGGGCAGGGCAACGACCCGACCGACGGCGGCGCGTATACCGTCGGCCCGGCGCTGACCGGCCAGGTCGACGCGTTCGTGGCCATCGCCGGCGCGAACCTCGGGCTGGTCGCGTGTTTCATGACCGGACCGACGACGCCGACCTGCGATGCGCAAAATGGCTTGTATCCCGGGATGTTGGCCGGCACGCAGGTGGTCGGTCGATCGGCGTTTCTGGACGATCTGCTGGCGCAAACCGGCTACGAAGGCGCCTTTCGCTTCAGCCTCTGGTCGAGCGTCGACGAGGTGATCGGCTACGGCGACCTCGTCTACGGCCAGCTGACGAGCCGCCTGGCGGACCAGACCGGCGAAATCGCCTTTGCCAGCGCGCCGTACGGCCATTTTGGCCTCAAGGACCTGACTGCGCCGCAGCAGCTTGGCGTCGTGCTGAACCACCAGGCGCCGTGACGGCAGCACCGATGCAGTGCGTCGGATTTGCCTCGGCCGTGCGCTTGCCCGGGACGTTTGCGGCGTGCTAGGGTGCCGTTTACACGGGAGGAACGGACGATGCAAGCAAGGCAACAAGTGGTGAAGGGCGCGATCGCAATGGGTCTGCTGCTCAGCGTCGGCGGCTGCATGACCGGCGGCACGTTGCGCAGCGCCCGGACGCTGTCGCCCGGCGTCGGCGAGTGGGGCATCGGCTGGACGGCGACGAAATACGACACCGGCGACCTCACGGTGAAGACCACCGACAGCAAGGGCGCCACGCAGACGACGACGACGCCCAACACGGCGGGCTCGATCGTCATCCCGAACATCCTGCCGGAAGTGAATTACCACCTCGGCATCATCGACAACCTGGAGATCGGCGGCCGCGCGTCGCTGGGCGCGCTGACCTTTGAGGCCGACGTCAAGTACCGATTTTTCAACGCCTATGGCCTGCACCTCGCCGTGGATCCGACAATCGGCTACGCGCCGTTCGTGTTCGTGCAGATGGTCCAGCTGACGCTGCCGGTGCTCGCGACGTACGAATTCACGCCCAATATTTCGCTGCTGCTTGGCGTCAAGGGCGGCTACTGGGCGCTCTCGCAGATGGGCAGCGGCACGAGCAGCAACAGCCTCTCGTCGTAGCTCAGCGGTAGCGGACCGTCGGTCGGCGGCGCGATCGGCGTGGAATTTCGCGGCAAGACGTTCGCGCTGCGGCCGTTTGTCGACTTCACGCACATCTTCGAGAGCTACAAGGCGACCGTCACCGACACGTCCGGCACCGGCTACACGTCGACGGCGGACGAGTCGTTTGGCTTGACGCTGACGACGTTTGGCATCGCAGTGTCGTGGTTTACCGGCTTGGAGCTCGAGAAGCTGGAGAAGATGGACGACAAGCTCGACCGCATCGAGCGCAAAATCGACGATCAGAAGAAGTCCGCGACGCCGCCGCAGCTGTAGCTTTCAGGCCACTGTGCGTCGTGGTCGGCCTTGGACCCAGCCGCTGGCGTTGCGCCCGGACGCGTTGGCCCGTAGGCTGTTGCCGCTCCACGACTGCGTGGCTGGCCGGGTGACACGATGACACAGCCCCTCTTTCGTTTTTTGCTCCCACTCGCGTGTGCGCTTTGCGCTGCGTGCGAGCCGACTTACCCGCAGACGGACGACGCGACCGCTGACTCGGCTGCCGGGACGGACGCCGCAATCGTCGCCGACACGCGGACGGATGCCGTCGCGGATTCGGCTGTGGACACGCAACCGCTGACGGACACGACCGGCACCGACGCGCTCGCGGATACCCATCCGGACGTGCCGGGCGACGTGCCGGACATCCAGACCGACGCGCCGCTGGACACGCCGGACGGCTTCGTGCCGATGCCGGTGAGCGCGACGAATATCGACGTCGTCGGGCTGTCCTGGGCGTGCACGGACACGGCGTGGCAGCCGGGCACCTGCGCGCCGGGCGTGCTGCTGAATCCGCCGCTGCTGCCGGGGATTCACGTCGACCTGCCGTACCCGATCACCTACACGGACGTGCCGCCGAGTTCGGGCACGCACCGGCCGGTCTGGGGCAAGTGGGGCGAATACGTGTTCTTGCCCGAGCAGCGCTGGCTGCACAACCTGGAGCACGGCGCGATCGCGTTCCTGTACAACCCGTGCGTGCCGTCGGCGACGGTGGACGCGCTGCGGGCGATCGCCAAGGCCCAGCCGGTCGACGGGACCGGGCCGTTTCGCTGGGTGCTGACGCCGTATCCGGGCCTGCCGAGCGCGTTTGCCCTGCTGTCCTGGGGCCACATCTACGAGGCGGAGTGCGTCAAAAGCGATGAAATCGCAGCGTTTATTCTGGCGCACTACCGCCAAGCGCCTGAAGACGAGCCGACGCCCGGCGCCTACGAAGAGCTATGGCTGAACAACTGGCCGTAGCCGCAGCAGCTGCGTGAGAATTCCCCGCGGTTTTTGTGTAGGCTGTCGCTACCTTGCGGGCTGCCACAGCCATTGGAGTTTGTCATGAAGCGCTCGATCCTGCCCCTGCTCGCGCTCGCCGCGTCGCTGCCCGCGCATGCGTACGCGTGCGGTGGCTGCTTTTCGCCGCCCGCGCCGCAAATCGACCAAACGGTTGTGCAAAATGCCGAGCGCGTGCTGTTCATGCAGGACCCGGCAACCCAGCTGACGACCGTCTGGGTGGAAGTGCGCTACAGCGGCCTGGCGAAAGATTTTGGCTGGGTGCTGCCGGTGCCCAAGCTACCGACGATCGGCGTGGGCAATACCGCCGTGCTCGACGCGCTGGATGCCCAGATGGCGATGCGCTATGCGGTGACGACATCCGCCGCCGAGAATTGCCGCGATCCGTACGAGGGCTGCGTGGAAGGCCACCAGGCGTATCCGAGCGAAGGCGCGGCGGATGCCTCGGCCGGTGCCGATGAATCCTCCGACGCTGGCGGCACAAAAGGCGGCGGTGGCGGCGTGCAGATCCTTGCGCAAGGCACGACCGGTCCGTACGACTACGTGGTGGTCAAAAGCACCGACGCCCAGACACTTTACAGCTGGCTGACCGGCCACGGCTACGCGCTGCCCGGCAAGGCCAAGCCGATTATCCAGAGCCACATCGACCAGGGCAACGTGTTCGTCGCCGTGCACCTGACCAACGGCGCGGGCGTCGACGCCATCAAGCCGATTACGCTGCAGATGCAGGGCGCGGACCCGTGCGTGCCGCTGCGGCTGACGTCGATCGCCTCCGCCGATGAGCTGAATGTGCTGGTGACGATCGCGGGTCCAGGCCGTGCCGTGCCGAAGAATCACCTGAGCGTGGAGCTGAACCCGCTGCGGATGACCTTAAATTCCTATGGATTTGACGCGCCGCTGGCCTGCCTCGCGGGCACCAGCGCGGGTGTCGCGTGCGGCCGGGCGGGCAATTTTGACCAGGTCGAGTCGGCGGCGATCGATGAAGCGGGCGGCCGCGCGTTCGTCACGGAATCGTCGCTGGCGGGTGCGGACGTCAAGCTGGACGCGATCGTCGCGGCGGCGCAGTACACCGAACTGGCGGGCGTGACCAACCTGCTGGCGCTCGCGAACGTGCTGGCGCAGCCGGACTGGCAGGGCAAGCTGACCGGCGATCTGGCGGACGCGCTGGACCCGGTGCTCAAGCTGGAGGCCGTGTTTCCGACCGTCTCGCCGCTGCAGGCGCTGGCGGATCTGCGGGCGTGCGCTCAGTATTTTGGCAACCCGATGGGCGGCGGACCGGTATGCGCGTCGGACAATGGCCTGCCGGCGCCGGTCACGATGACGGAGTCGCAGCTGGCCGGGATCGCAGTCGACGGCGCGGCGCTGTCCAAGGCGCTGCAGGACAACCTGGGAACGCCGCTGGCGACCGTGCAAAAGCTGCTGGCGGGCAGCGCGCGCGTGACGCGGCTGGCGATGAAGATCTCGCCCAGCGAGATGGACCGCGACCCGATTTTTGCCTTCAACCCGACGCTGCCGATTGTCCAGCCGCAGCGGCCGGTGCAGGTCAACCAGGTGTGCACCTCGGGCTGGCTGGCGCCCTATTCCTCGGGCGGCGATAGCTGGCGGCTGTCGGTGGACGGACTGGGCTCCTGGGTCGTGGCCAATGGCGGCCAACTGCCGCAGGACGCGCGGTTCGTCAATGCGCCGCTGGCGCTGGCCATCCAGGTGCTGGAGGAGAGCGGCGCGCCGGTGGATATCGCGGCGAGCGACGTGCCGGTCGTGTCGGCGGCGATCGCGGGCGCCAAGCCCGGCCAGGTGAGTCTGCCCGCGAACCTGGTCCTGAAGACGCCGGCGCCCTGGCTGCCCGCGCCGTCGGACCCGCTTGTCAACGCCGTTGTCGGCTGGCCGCAGCCGCAATATGGCTGCACGCCCAAGGCTTGCTGGGTCGATGGCGCGGCACCACCAGCGCCCAACACGGCCGGCTGTGGTGACGCGGATGCTGGCCCGACGGACGGTCAGGCGGCTGGCGACGCGGGCCCGGATGTGACGAGCGGGCCGGTGCCGGGCGTGGACTCGGCGAATGGCTGGCTGGACAGCGGGACGGCGGATGCGTCGGCCGGTGCGCAAAAATCGGGCTGTCAGGCTTCGCGCACGGACGCGTCGCGCCTGGGCGTGCTGATCGCGCTCGCGGGCGCGGGGCTGCTCGTGCGGCGGCGGCGGTTGCAGTCGCAGCGCGACGCCGGTGCGCCGCGGGACTAGGCTGGCGCCATGCAACAGCTGGAAAATACCCCGCAATTTGGCATTCGGCGCCGACTCGGTTGGCTGGGCGTGGCGCTGGTGCTGGGCGCTTGCAACGCGGCGCGGCAGCCGCCTCTCAAGCCCAAGCCTGCCGCGGTCGTGCCTGCCGGGACGGTGGAGCGCGTCGAGGGTCGGGTCACTGCGCAGCGCACCGGGCAGCCGCCGCCGCCCCGACCGCTGGTGGCCCATGCGCAGGTTTGGCCCGACGATACGGTGACGACGGCGGCGGACGCGTCTGTCGGGATTCGCCTGGCCCGCAACGGCGCGCTGTGGGAGTTGCAGGGTGGCCAAACGCGCCGGGTGGACCAGGGGCTGGCCTGGAAGGCGGCGCGCGCGGTGCCGGCGGCGGCGCTGGCCGATGCGCCGGAGAAGCCTGCGACGGCGTCCGCCGGTCGCCATAGCGAACAGGAAGCGGCACAGTCGGCTGAAGCCGCGGTGCGTCCGACGCTCGTGCCCGATGCGCTGGCGCCGCCCGTGCCGGCCAAGCCCAAGCCGGCGCACGGCAAGCCGCGGCCGGATCGTCAGACCGAGGACTTCGCCGAGCGCAAACCGCCGCGCGGACCGCACGGATCGGTGGATGGCGGGTCGCAGGCGGTCCTCGGCGCGCTGTCGCCCGACGCCGTCCAGCGGTTCCTGCTGCCGCTGCGGCCGCGCATCGGCCGGTGTTACTCCCGCTATCTGGCCGACCATCCGGAAGTCGCGGGGCGCGTGGTGCTGCAGGTCGTGTTTGGCGCCGACGGTCGGGTGGCGTCTGCGACTGCCCAAAGCGCGACCCTGCCGGCGCAGGTGCTCACGTGCATCGAAGCCGTCGTCAAGCGCGCGCCGAAGTCACACCTCAGGTCGGTCAGCGTGCAGGTGCCGTTTATTTTCAAGAGCGTGCAGTGAGGTCGCCAGTCAGACCCGCAGCACCAGCTTGCCGATGGTCGCGCCCGATTCCAGCGCCAAGTGCGCGTCGGCGACCTGCGCGAGCGGGAATTCCGTGACCGGAATCGGCTGGGCCTGACCGCTGGCGACGCGCGCCAGCAGGAACGCCATCGCTTCGCGCAATACCGCGGTTTTATCGAACAAAAACGAGAGATTGAACGCGAGCACGGACTTGTTGGTCGTCGTCATGTCCAGCGGATTCCAGCGCGGGGTGCGCAGCCAGCGCCAGGCGAGCCGCCACAGCGGCGTCTTGCCGCCCCCGCGATCCAGCATCGACGCGTGGCCGTAGACCACCAGCCGCCCGGCCGCGGCCAGGTGCTTGTAGCCTTGCGCCAGCGTCTCCAGACCGTTTGCATCGAGGATGATATCCACGCCGTCCGGCGCCCACTGCGCCACCGCCGGCCAGAGCTGGCCCGACGCGCGCACGACGACGCGCTCGGCGCCAAGTGCTTGCACCGTCGCCACTTTTGCTTGACTGCCCACCGTGCCGAGCACGCGACAGCCTTGCGCCACCGCCAGCTGCACCAGCGCCTGACCGACGCCGCCCGCGGCCGAGTGCACGAGCACGCGATCGCCCGCGCGCGCCTGCGCGAGGTGGTGCAGGCCGTACCACGCCGTCAGCCACGCGACCGGAAAGGCCGCGCCCTGCGCCAGCGTCCAGCCAAGCGGCAGCGGCACAAGGTGCGCCACCGGCACGACGACCTGGCTGGCATAGCCAAAAAAGCGCGACACCGCAATGACTTGCGAGCCGACGCCCAAGCCTTGTGCCGCCAGATCGCCTTGCGCGCCGTCGCCGATGGCGTCGATCACGCCCGCGGTTTCGAATCCCGGCGTGATTGGCCAACCGACGAATTTCTTGGCGCTTTCGTACAGGCCCAGGCGAATCGCGATGTCGGCGAAATTGACGCCGATGGCCGCGACCGCGACGCGGACCTCGCCGGGACCGGGCTGCAGATCCGCGATCGTCTCCAGCTGCAGCTGTTCGCGCCCGCCGGGTCGCAAGATGGTGATGCGCTGCATGATGCCTCCGAGGCGCTGACGATGCCACGGATGGCGCGGCGCGACAACGGCGGCGGTGTCCCGTAAACTGGCGGCATGAAGTGGCTCGAACTCTCGCCCGGCTTTGCCTGCAACCTCCAATGCCCCGGCTGCTACTCCTGCAGCGCGGCGGATCGCGACCAGATGGACTGGCCTGAAGTGCTGCGTTGGCTGCAGTCGGCGCGGCGGCAAGGCGCGCGGCACCTGTGGCTGTCCGGCGGCGAGCCGACCCTGCGCAAGGATTTTCTGAGCACGCTGCGCGCCGCCAAGCAGCTGGGCTACCAGCGCATCAAGGTGCAGACCAACGGTTTGCTGTTTACGTACCCGCAGTTCGCGCAAAAAGCCGTGGACGCCGGGATGACGGAAGTCAACCTGCTGGTCAAGAGCCGCGATCCGGCGGTGCACGACGCGCTGATGCAGCGTCCCGGCGCGCTGGCGCTGCTGGATCAGGCGGTGGCGGTGCTCGGCGCGTTTCCCCAGCTGCGGCTGGAGGGCGATTTCCTATTGACCCAGCGCAACTTTCGCGAGCTGCCTGAACTCGTGACGCACTACGCCGGGCTGGGCTTTCGCCACTTCAACATCTGGCTGTTTTCGCTGGCGGATCAAGGCGATGCTGACCTGCGCGCCGAAGTGCCGCGCCTGACCGACGCGGTGCCGTACCTGCTGAAGGCGCTGGCCAACGCCGAGGCGCTGGGCGCGACGCTTGTGTCCCTGAACACGCCGCACTGCCTGATTCCGTCGAATGCGTGGCGACTGCAGTTCGACGCCGCCGGCATGGGACTGCTGGTTGTGAATCCCGGCGGGCACGCGTTCATGCTGGAGCAGTCGACGTTCGAGTTGGGCACCTACACCGGCGCGTGCGCGACGTGCGCTGTGCGCGCGAATTGCCATGGTTTGCGCAAGGATTACATCGCGGTACACGGCGATGGCGAACTGCGCGCGGTGACGGCGCAAGAGGCAGCGGGGCATGACGCGCGCGGGCAGACGCTGGATTAGGACGGGCTGACCGCTGTCCAACATCCAATTCTTCCGGTCAAACCTGTTGCATTTCGGACTGGATCCGCGAGCGAGCACGGCCGGTGGCGCGCCTCGGATGAACGCTGTTTGATCTCGAGCTTCGCGCGACGTGTAGGGCGGCGGTCAGTTGCAGACCACCCGGATGTTGTCCACAAGCACGCCGCCCACTGCCGCGTACGAGTCTTCATTCGAGTACACATTGGCTTTGAATTGCAGCGCCGTTCCCCATCTCGCGGCGGCGATCGGCCACTTGACGGTCTTGACGGCACCGACTTGCGACACAGCGTAGGGTCCGAACACTTGCGCCGATCCGTCGAGCGTCAACGTCACTTTCAGCGTGTTGTCGACCGTCGAGCTGTTGTACATGTTGTTCACGACAAGGTCGGCCGCGACGTACAAGCCGCCCGCGGGCACGGTGATGTTGAAGCTGGCGTTCTCGCCTCCGCTGACTGTGCTCCAATAGCCATACGTGCCGTCATAGGACAGGCTCGTCCACTCCAGGCCATTGCTGCTCTGGGTCGGCGAGATGGGCTGATTGCTGATGCTCCACTGCGCTGAGTCCGTTGTGATGCCGGACGAGCTCTCCAAGCCGTTGAGCAGCGTGGCGTTGCACGGGCACAAGTCTGAGCCGTTGCAGTCCTGGTCGATGCCGTCGCAGGTGATCTCCGTGGCACCGGGGTGGATGGCGGCGCTGCTGTCGTTGCAATCCGTTGAATTGGCGACGTAGCCCGTGGGTGCGCTGCACGCGGTGGTCGTGACCGCGGCGTTGCCGTAGCCGTCGCCGTCGGCATCGCGGTAGTAGGTGACGAGTACGCCTTCGTCGACGGTGCCGTTGCAGTGGTCGTCGACGCCATTGCAGACTTCGGTCGCGCCGGGGTGGATGGCGGCGTTGCTGTCGTTGCAATCCGTTGAATTGGCGACATAACCGGTCGGGGCGCTGCACGCGCTGGCCGTGATCGCGACGTTGCCGAAGCCGTCGCCGTCGGCGTCGCGGTAGTACGTGACGAGTACGCCTTCGTCGACGCTGCCGTTGCAGTTGTCGTCCAGGCCGTTGCAGACCTCGGCGCTGGGCGTGACGTTCTGGTTGCAGACCAGCGTCGCGCTGGAGCAAGCCACGGTGCCGGCCGCGCACACGCCGAGCTTGCCCGTGCTGCAGCTGCCGCCGCCGCCGGGGTTGCCTTCGTCGACGCTGCCGTTGCAGTTGTCGTCCAGGCCGTTGCAGACCTCGGCGCTGGCCGCGACGTTCTGGTTGCAGACCAGCGCGCCGCCAGAGCACGCAACGGTGCCGGCCGCGCACACGCCGACCTTGCCCGTAGTGCAGTTGCCGCCGCCGCCTGGGTTGCCTTCGTCGACGCTGCCGTTGCAGTTGTCATCGACGCCGTTGCAGACCTCCGCCGCGCCGGGGTGGATGGCTGCGCTGCTGTCGTTGCAATCCGTGGAGCTTGTGACGTAGCCCGTCGGCTGGCTGCAGCGGTTCACCGCGGTGCTGGCGTTGCCATAGCCGTCGCCATCGGCGTCCTGGTAGTACGTGACCGTTGCCAAACCGTCGTCCACCAGGCCGTTGCAGTTGTCGTCGATGCCGTTGCAGACCTCGGTGGCGCCCGGGTGGATGGCGGCGTTGCTGTCATTGCAGTCCGTTGAGCTGGAGACATAGCCGGTCGGCTGGCTGCACGCCGTCGTGCTCACCGCGACGTTGCCGTAGCCGTCGCCGTCGGCGTCGCGGTAGTACGTGTTCTGCACGCCTTCGTCGGTGGCGCCGTTGCAGTTGTCGTCGATGCCGTTGCAGACCTCGGATACGCCCGGGTGGATGGCCGCGTTGGTGTCGTTGCAGTCGAGTGCGTTCGCCACGTAGCCCGACGGCTGGCTGCAGCGCGCGAGCGGCGCCGATGGGTTGCCAAAGCCGTCGCCGTCGCTGTCCTGGTAAAACGTCGTGGTCGCCAAGCCTTCGTCAATCTGGCCGTTGCAGTTGTCGTCGATCCCGTTGCAGACCTCCGCCGCGCCGGGCTTGATGGCCGCGTTGGTGTCGTTGCAGTCCAGCGCGTTGGCGACGTAGCCGGCCGGCTGACTGCACGCGGACTTGCTCATGGCCGCCGCGCCGTAGCCGTCGCTGTCCGCGTCCTGGTAATACATCGTGAAAGCGAGGCCTTCGTCGATCGCGCCATTGCAGTTGTCGTCGATGCCGTTGCAGGTTTCGCTGGCGCCCGGGTTGATGCTGGCGACGCTGTCGTTGCAGTCGCCGCCCTTGCTGGCCGAGAACGTCGTGTTCGCGGCGCAGAGCATCGACGGCGTGCCGGTGCCCCAGCCGTCGCCGTCCGAGTCGACGTAGAACGGCTTGGTCAAGCCTTCATCCACCAGGCCGTTGCAGTTGTCGTCGATGCCGTTGCAGATCTCGGTTGCGCCCGGGTTGATGGCGTACACCTGGTCGTTGCAATCGCCGCCGATGAGCGCCGTGAACGCGCCAGACGGTCCGCATGCACACTGCGCGAGGTTGCCGCCGTAGCCGTCGAGGTCGCCGTCGCCGTAATAGGTCACGCAGCCTCCGGAGTTCACCGGGTCGATAATGCCGTCGCAGTTGTCGTCCTTGCCGTTGCAGACTTCCGTCGCCAGCGGGTTGACCGCAGCGTCGTTGTCGTTACAGTCGCCCGCTTGCGTGGCGAATCCACTGATTTTGTTGCACAAACATTGCGTCGGCGCGATCGGGCTGCCAAAGTTGTCGCCATCGGCGTCCACGTAATAGGTCGTGCAGCCGTTGGCGCCCGGCGTATCGGTCAGGCCGTCGCAGTTGTCGTCGATGCCGTTGCAGACTTCGGGCGCCTTGGGGCTGATCAAGGCGTTCGCGTCGTTGCAGTCGCCGCCGACAAGCGCGGTGTACTGCCCGGATTTGGCGCACAGGCACGCGGTGTTGCCGGTGACGCCCACGCCGTCGCCGTCCGCGTCCAAGTAGAACGTCGTGCAGCCCGTGGCCGCGCCTTCGTCGGTCAAGCCGTTGCAGTTGTCGTCGATGCCGTTGCAGCTCTCCGTGGCGGCGGGCGAGATCGACTGGTTCGCATCGTTGCAGTCGCCGCCGATCGTGACGGTGTAGCCGTTCAGTGCGCCGCAGAGCTGGACGCCGGGCGAGGCGCCGTAGCCGTCGCCGTCCAGATCCTTGTACCAGAGCGTTGTCGGCAAGCCTTCATCGGTTTGGCCGTTGCAGTTGTCGTCCACGCCGTTGCAGGATTCCGTCGCGCCGGGGTTGACGCTCGCTTGGGTGTCATTGCAGTCGCCGTTCTTGAGCGCGGTGTGGACGCCATCGCTCTGGCAAAGCGCGAGGCCGGCACCGGCGCCCCAGCCGTCGCCGTCGCCGTCGACGTAGAGGATGATCTTCAGGTTTTCGTCGGTCAAACCGTTGCAGTTGTCGTCGATGCCGTTGCAGGTCTCGGTCGCGGCGGGGCTGATCGCGGCCACGGCGTCGTTGCAGTCGCCGGCGAGCAGCGCGGAATAGGCGCCGTCGGGCGCGCAGACGCACTCCCACAAGTTCGCGACGCCGTAGCCGTCGCCGTCGCCGTCGGCGTAGTAGACCTTGCAGCCGGGCGCGCCTTTGGGATCGGTGATGCCGTCGCAGTTGTCGTCGATGCCGTTGCAGATGTCCACGGCGGCCGGATTCACGCCTGCCGCTGTGTCGTTGCAGTCGCCGCCCTTGGACGCGTAGCCGGGAATGCCTTTGCACAGGCACAGGCTGTTTTGCAGGTACGTGCCGAAGCCGTCGCCGTCCTGATCAACATACCACGCGCTGCAACCCTTCGAATTGACGGGGTCCGTGGCGCCATCGCAGTCGTCGTCGATGCCGTTGCAGACTTCCGCGGCGCCGGGATGCACCGTGTTGTCGCTGTCATTGCAGTCGCCGCCGATGGTCGCGTTGTATTCGCCGCTTGGCGCGCAGAGGCACTCGGACGGCGCCGTAGCGCTGCCAAAGCCGTCGCCGTCGTGGTCGCGCAGCAGGACTTTGCAGCCGGTCGCGCCGGCTTCGTCGATGACGCCGTCGCAGTTGTTGTCCACGCCGTCGCACACTTCCGGGTTGCCGGGGTACATCGCCGCGTTCAAGTCATTGCAATCGCCGGGTTTTTTGCTTGTGAAAACGGTGACCGGGCTGCAGAGGCACAGCGACAAGGCCGTGTTGCCCCACGTGTCGTTGTCGGCGTCGGCATAGTAGGTCTGGCAGCCGGTCGCGTTGACTTCGTCGGTCGCGCCGTCGCAATTGTCGTCTACGCCGTTGCAGATTTCCGTCGCGGCCGGGTTGATGGCGGCGACGCTGTCGTTGCAGTCGCCGCTGTTCGCGACGGGATAGCCGGTGTTTGCTGCGCAGAGGCACGCCGACTTCGCGGGGTCGCCAAAGCCGTCGCCGTCAGCGTCCGCGTGAAAGATCGAGCAGCCAGTCGCGCCGGCTTCGTCGGTTTGGCCGTTGCAGTTGTCATCGACGCCGTTGCAGGTCTCGGTCGCAGCCGGGCTGATCGCCGCGGCGGCGTCATTGCAGTCCGTGTTATTGGCGACCGGGTGGCCCGAATCCGCCGCGCACAGGCACGCGCCCGCGCCCGCGCCGTAGCCGTCGCTGTCCGCGTCGGCGTACCAGAGCGTGCAGCCCACGCCGCCGGCTTCGTCCGTCAAGCCGTTGCAGTTGTCGTCTTTGCCGTTGCCGCAGATTTCCGCCGCGCCGGGTTTGATGCTCGAGTTGGTGTCGTCGCAATCGCCGGACAGGATCGCCGTGACCAGGCCCTCGGGCGCGCACAGGCAGGCGCCGGAGCCCGCGCCGTAGCCGTCGCCGTCGGCGTCGTCGAAATAGAGCGTGCAACCCACGGCGTTCAGGCCGATGTCGGTCAAGCCGTCGCAGTTGTCGTCGATGCCGTTGCCGCAAATTTCCTGCGCGCCGGGGTTCACCGCCGCGTTGGCGTCGTTGCAGTCCTTGGTGCCGCCCGAGCAGACGGGCGGCTGACCCACGACGATCATCGCGCTGTCGCACCAGCCGTCGCCGTCCTTGTCGCAGCCCTCGTCGGTCAGGCCGTTGCAGTCGTTGTCCACGCCATCGCAGACCTCCACCGCACCCGGTTTGATGGCCGCGTTGTTGTCGTTGCAGTCCGACGGCGTCACGGCCGTGTTCAGGCCCGCGGGGGCGCACAGGCACGTGCTGGTGGCGGTCATGTCGCCGGCGCCGTCGTCATCGGCGTCGGGGTAATACGGCGTGCAGCCCGGCGTGCCGGGACCGTCGGTGATGCCGTCGCAGTTGTCGTCCAGGCCGTCGCAGATCTCCGGCGCGCCGGGGTAGATCTTGGCGTTGGTCGGCGAGCAGTCCTCCGCGTTTGGCCAGCCGTCGCCGTCGATGTCGCCGTCCACGCAGTCCGCGATGCCGTCGCCGTCCAGGTCGCCATACGCTTCGTCGGTCTTGCCGTTGCAGTTGTCGTCGATGCCATTGCAGCTGTCGAACGCGCCCGGGTTGATCGCCGCCGAAAAGTCATTGCAATCCCCGGCCTTTGTCGCCGTGTACTGGCCGGTCGCGCCGCAAAGGCACTCGGGCGCGCCGGCGCCATAGCCGTCGTTGTCCTGGTCGAGATACCAGTCCGTGCAGCCGATTGCGCCCATCGGGTCGGTCAAGCCGTCGCAGTTGTCGTCGACGCCGTTGCAGGTTTCGGTCGCGGGCAGTGGCGCGTCGCAGGCGCTGAGCCCGCCGGCCGTGCACTTGCGCAAGCCGCCGCAGGTGCCGAAAGCGTTGGTTTGTTGGCAGGTTGTCGTCGCACCGACGGTGACCGCTTCCGCCGAGCAGGTGCACTCGCCGCTGGTCTTGACGCACTGTTTGCCGGCGCCGGACTGGCCGGTCGCGTCCTGACACGCGAAGCCGGCGGGGCAATCCGAAGTCTGCGCACAGCTGCCGCCGCAGAAGCTGCCGGTGCTGCCGTAGGCGACGCAGAGCGCGCCCTTGCTGCTGGCGCCCGTGCAATCGGCGTCGGCGTTGCAGGGCGTGCACAGCGTGAATAGCTTGGGAATACACATGAACTGCGAGTCTGAGCCGTTGGCGACCAGCTCGCAGCCAAAGCCGGACGGGCAGCAACTGGAGCACGTGGTGGTGCAGATCTTGGCGGCGCCGTTGGCGATGCACAGGCCATTGTCGCAGTCCGACGCCGTGACGCAGCTGGAGCCAGGCGCACCGGGCAGCGGTTTGGCGGGGAATTCGCAGCCGCCGCCTGCGTCGGACGTGTCGCCGATCGCGGTTTCGCCGGTGTCGTCACTGCTGTCGCACAGCGGGCAGCCCGCGTCCGTGCTGCTGGAGTCCAACTCGCTACCCGTGTCGCCGACGCCGTCGCCGGGCGCGACGCCGTCGTGGATCTCCTGGCTGCCCAGGTCCGGGCTCGCGCTGTCGGCGAGGCTGTCGGTCAGCGCGCCGTCGGCGGTCGTGCTGGTGTCGCCTGTGGCGTTCGGACCGCCGCCCGTTGTGTGGCCGCCGCACGCGCCAAGCGCGACGAGAAGTGCGAAACAGCCGATGGCGTTCGGGCGCGGAAATGCGGAAAACGCGGGTCTCGACACGGTGGAATCCTTCGCCGCGGGGCATGAAAAAAATGTCCGCGATGCTTGCACTCTGCTTGCCACGACGCAGCGCGTCAAGCGTTTCTTCACAATTCCGCAAGAGCCGATTCGGCGCCCTGGCCGGGCATTTCCCGTGAACGGAGCGGCGTTACGCGACCGTCGGCGCACGCTGCGCCGCGAGCGCGGCATCCACGGCCGCCAGCACAAACGGCACTTCTGGCAGCGCGTTGGGCCAGTGCGGCGCCAAGCGCAGGTAGCCATCGGGCACGGACGTCGCCACGCCCGCCGCCGTAAGCTGCTTGAACAGCGTGAGCAACGCGATGTCCGCCGGCGGCAGCACCGCGAGCGTGCAGGACTGCAGCTGCGGATCGCGTGCCCGCACGCTTGTGAACCCGCGCGCGCCAAGCGCCGTCTCCAACGCGGCGACAATCGGCTGAACGTGAGCAAAAATCTCAGCAATACCCAAGCTTTCCAGCACCTCCACCGCCGCGCCCATCGCCGCAAAGCTCGCGGTCGAGAGGTTGCCGATCTCCAGAAAATCCGCGCGCCGGCGAATCGGCCGATCATGCAGCAGTAACCCAGCGCCGCGAAACAGGAAACCCAGGCCGTCCTCGTGGCTCAGCCAGCCGGCCATCCGCGGCTGCAGCCGGGCGATCCGCTGCGGCGCGACGTACAGGAAGCCCGCGCCCTCGATGCCGTTGCACCACTTGTGCGCACCGCACGCCAGGTAGTCGATGCCCTGCGCTTGCACGTCCAGCGGCACGGCGCCAAGAGCCTGTACGGCGTCCACCACCAGCTCCGCGTTCGCGGCTTGGCAGAGCCCGGCGATCGCCGCCAGCGGCATCCGCAGCCCGGTTTGGAACTGCACGGCGCTGACGGCCACCACGCGCACGCGCCCGCCTGCCAGCGCGTGCTCGAGCGCGTCCAGCCACACCGCGATCGCGTCGGCGCGCGGCTGTGGCAACCAGCTGATCTCCAAGCCAAATTGCTTGGCCGCCTGCTGCCACGGCGTCACGTTCGCCGGAAATTCACCCTGCGTCAGCACGACCCGCTCGCCGGGCTGCCAGTCCAGGCACAGCGCAAGCGCCATCAGCCCCGCCGTCGTCGATTGCAGCAGCGCGAGGTCGTCCGCCTCGGCGCCGATGAGCCGCGCGATCGCCGCCTTTAGCCGCTGCCGCTGCTCGATCCACGGCGGGAATGCGCCGGAACCGAGTCGCGCGTAGTCGTCCAGCACGGCGTTCACCGCGGCACGCACCGGCGTCGACACCGGCGAGACCGCGGCATGTGCCAAATAAACGCGGGGTTGCAGGTCAGGAAACAGCGTGCGGTGGCCCAGTTGCGGCAGAAGTGGCGTCGTCATGCGGCGCATTCTCGCAAGCAATCGGCCATCGCGCTACACTGCGCGCCCTTGCGCCTGCCCGGAGAGCACCCCCGATGTTTACCAAGCCCGAGTTCAAGTTTGCCAAGCCCGAGTCCAGCCCCGATTTTCCCGCGCTGGAACGCGAAGTTCTGCAGTTTTGGCGCGAGCACGAGACGTTCAAAAAGCAGGTCAGCCAGGGCGACAAAGGCGACTTTGTCTTCTACGACGGCCCGCCGTTTGCCACAGGCACGCCGCACTACGGCCACCTGTTGGCGGGCACCATCAAGGACATCGTGCCGCGTTACCAGGCGATGCGCGGCTACCGCGTTGAGCGGCGTTTTGGCTGGGATACCCATGGGTTGCCGGTGGAGATGGAGATTGAGAAGGACCTCGGGCTGAACTCGCCCAGCGACGTGCGCGCCTACGGCGTCGGCCGCTACAACGAGGCGTGTCGGTCCATCGTGCTGCGCTACGTCGACCTGTGGCGCAGCACCGTCGAGCGCATGGGCCGCTGGGTCGATTTTGACAACGATTACAAGACCATGAACCCGGAATTCATGGAGAGCGTCTGGTGGGTTTTTTGCGAGCTCTGGCAGAAAAAGCTCATCTACCGCGGCCACAAGGTCATGCCGTATTCCTGGCGGCTGGGCACGCCGCTGTCGAATTTTGAAGCCGGCATGGATTACCGCAAGGTGCAGGATCCGGCGGTGACCGTGCGCTTTCAGCTTGCCGATCAGTCGGATACGTTCCTGCTGGCGTGGACGACGACGCCGTGGACGCTGCCGTCGAACATGGGGCTCTGCGTCGGCGCCGACATCGACTACGTGGTCGCAACGCGGCCGGAATCGCCCGAAAAGCTCATCCTCGCTCAGGCGCTGGCTGAAAAAGTATTGGGCGCGCACACGGTGCTGGAGGTGAAAAAGGGAAGTGAACTTGTGGGGTTGCGCTACACGCCGCTGTTCGACTGCTTCGCTGAAGCCGCCGCCGACGGCGCCTTTCGCGTAGTCTCCGACGCGTACGTCTCGGTCGAAGACGGCACCGGCATCGTCCACCAGGCGCCGGCGTTCGGCGAGGACGACTATCGCGTGGCGCAAGCGTGGGGTCTGCCGCTGCGCGACGCGGTTGATGCCGAAGGCAAATTCACGGGTGATGTCGCGGGGATTGCCGAGGTCCAGATCGTCGGGCTGTTCGTCAAGGATGCCGACAAGCTGCTGATTGCCGACCTGAAGGCGCGCGGGCTGCTGTTCAAACACGAGACGCTGGACCACGAGTATCCGTTCTGCTGGCGTTCGGGAACCCCGCTGATTTACAAGGCAATGCCGACCTGGTTTGTGCGCGTGGAGAGCGTGGCACCGGGCTCGGACGCGCGGCCGCTGCGCGAGCGCATGGCGGAACTGAACCAGCAGACGCGCTGGGTGCCCGATTATGTGGGGCAAAAGCGCTTTGCCAACTGGGTGTCGGACGCCCGCGATTGGGCCATCAGCCGCAACCGCTTCTGGGGCACGCCGCTGCCGATCTGGCAGTGCGAGGCCTGCGGCGCGTTCGAGTGCATCGGCAGCATCGCGCAATTGCAGACGAAATCCGGCGTGGACGTGCACGATCTGCACAAGCACCACGTCGACGCGCTATCCTGGCCGTGCGAAACCTGTGGCGGCGCGATGGCACGGATCCCGGAAGTGCTGGATTGCTGGTTCGAATCCGGCGCGATGCCCTATGCGCAGAATCACTATCCTTTTGAAAACAAGGAGAAATTCGAGAGCAACTTTCCGGCCGAGTTCATCGCCGAGGGCCTCGACCAGACCCGCGGCTGGTTCTACACGCTGCTTGTGCTGTCCACGGCGCTGCGCGACAAGCCGGCGTTCAAAAACGTCATCGTCAACGGCTTGATCCTCGCGGAAGACGGCCAGAAGATGTCCAAGCGTCTCAAGAACTATCCGGATCCCAACGAGATTCTGGAGACCTACGGCGCCGATGCCCTGCGCGCCTACCTGGTCACTTCGCCCGCGGTGCGCGCGGAGCCGATGCGCTTTGCCGAGACTGGCGTGCGCGAGGTCGTGCGCTCAGTCGTTCTACCGCTTTGGAATGCTTATAGTTTCTTCGCAACGTACGCCGTGGCCGATGGTTGGCAGGCGCCGGCGCTCGGGGCCAAATCTGACCCCCTGGACCGCGCCGCGCTCGATCGCTGGATTCTGAGCGTGTTGCAGACCCACATCGGCAAGATCAATGACGAAATGGAGGGCTATCGGCTCTACAACGTCATCCCCGAGCTGCTCGCGATGCTGGACGAGTTGACCAATTGGTATATCCGCCGCAGCCGCCGGCGTTTTTGGAAGAGCGACAACGATCAGGACAAGCAGCACGCCTTTGAGACGTTGTGGGAGGTGCTCACGGTCTTTGCCGCGGTCATCGCGCCGGTCATGCCGTTTCTCGCCGAGAGGCTCTACCAGGCGCTGGAGGTCACGCAGCCGCATGCCGTGCAGGTCCCGCGCGAAAGCGTGCACCTGGAGAGCTACCCGAGGCCGGAGCTGGGGTCCATCGACTTCAGGTTGGAAGCGCAGATGGCGATCGCCCGCCGCGTCGTGCCTCTCGCGCGTAACCTGCGAGAACAGCACAAGATTCGCGTGCGCCAGCCGTTGCCGCTCTTGACGATCCTGCAGCCCGCGGATCTCCCCGCTTGGACGGACGCTGAGCGCGACACGATTGACGCGATCATCCGCGACGAGCTCAACGTCAAGGCGGTCGCCTGGACCGTCGACCACGCGGCGCTGGTCACGTTCACCGCCAAGCCGAATTTCAAGGTGCTGGGCCAGCGTCTCGGGGCGCGGATGAAGGAGGTGGCCGCCGCAGCCTCCGCGCTTTCGCCTGCCCAGATCGCGGCGCTGCGCGACGGCGGGACGCTGACGCTGGCCGGGGAGACGCTCAGCGCGTCCGACTTCGCGTTTGCGAGCCAGCCGCGCCCGGGTGCGATCGTGGCGACGGAAGGCAACCTTACCGTCGCGCTGGACACCGCGATCTCGGTCGAGCTGCGCAGCGAAGGCCTTGCCCGCGAAGTCGTCTCCAAGATTCAAAACGCCCGCAAGGACGCGGGCTTGGCGGTCGAGGACCGCATCGCGCTGGGCATCTGGGCGGGCGAGACGCTGCGTGCGGCGATCGACGCGCACCGCAGCTACGTGACCGCCGAGACCCTCGCGACTTCGCTTGACTACCTCGACGCACCGGGCGACCTCGCGGTGTCGGACGTCGTCGGCGAGGAGCTTGCGGTCATTGTTCGGCGAAACTGAAAAGGTTTGCTCAGGTTTTGAACAGGTTCTCGGCCCACGCCGCTAGATTGTTCAAACTTCCGGGCGCGATCGCGGCGCTATCAGCCGCTGGGGCGCCCGCACCGCCGATGACGATCTCGATTCGGTGCCCGAGCGCCACCCGCAGTTCATGCAGTTGCCGTCGCACGGTCGGCGGCTCCATCGCACGCGACACGCTGATGACCACGGCCGCCGCCGTCGTCATTTGGGCCGCCAGCGCCGTGTCCTGAGGCGGCATATTTTCTCCCAGAAAGACCACGCGCAAGCCAGCCAGCGCGAGCGTGGCGGCCGCCATCTGCAGGCCCAACTGGTGGTGCTCACCCGGCATCGTCGCGCACACGACGGTTGGGCCATTGTTCTCGGCGGCAATGGGCCACCAAATTCCGGCGAGAAACTCGCGGAATCGTTCCGAGGCAAAGTGCTCGTTCGCGACGGTCAGACGGCCATCCGCCCAGGCTTCGCCGACAGCGTCCAAAAACGGGCCGGCGCGCTCGTTCAAGAAACCCATCGTGCCCAAAAGCCCGTGATCGCGCCGGAAGATCTGGTCCAGCGAATCACCGTCCAGTCTGGTGACGAAAAAGAGCCAGCGTTCCAGCCAGGATTGGCCTGGCCGCGGCGGTACCACTTCGCGGCGGGCGCGCGGATGCGGCGCCTCAGAAAACTCCGCTTCCAGCGTGACCATTTCCACGGCGCGCGACACCTGCAGCCCGTTTGCCATCGCGCCTTTCACAGCGAGCAGCCGGTCGATGGTCTCGGGGCCGTAAAGGCGCTGGCCGCCGTTCGTGCGCTGTGGCGCCGGAAAGCCGTAGCGGCGCTCCCACGTGCGCAACGTGTCGATCGGGATCCCACTGGCTTCCGAGACTGCCCCAATCCCCAAGAGTTTCACTTTGCCACTCCCACCAGCCGCCGCCCGCCGCCGCGTGACAGCCGACGGACTATCGGCTGCGGATGGCACGGGGAGTTGAACAGGTTTTCGGAGAGTTTGCAAAGGCCGTGTCGCCGTCGTCATGCCGGCAAGCCCCAGCCGGCGCAGTCGCGCAGTCCTTGGCGCGTCCGGTGCAAGCGGGCCTTGACGGCCAGTGCGGAAAGCCCGGTCGACGCCGCCATTTCGTCTGTCGATGCGCCATCGACCGTCGCCTGCATCAGGATCGCCCGGTTGACGGGATCAAGCTGTTCAACGGCGTCGGAAACCCGGGTCACGGCGTCGCGCTGGTCCAGCACGTCGTCCATGCGCGGCGCCAGGTCGTCGCCCATCGCCAGCTCCAGCGCCTCATCCGTCAACAGCATGGGCACGCGTTTGCGCTTGCGCAGCAGCATCTTGGCGCTGTTTTGGGTCACGCGGAAAAGCCAGCTGGAAAACAGTGAATCGCCGCGAAACGTGTCGGCCTTGCGGACGACTGTCCACACGACGTCTTGCAGGACGTCTTCCGCGTCCCACTCATTGCGCACCAGGCGCATCGCCACGGCGAGAATACGCGGACGAAATTGTTGGTAAAAGTGGCGAACCGCCTCGGGGTCGCCGGTCGCCAGTCCGGTCATGATCGCTTGCTCTGTCATCCTGTCCTCCGTTGGTCACGGTGAACAGCTTAGCGACTTGATGAACAGGTTGCAAGCGGAAAATGAACAGGTCGCAAAATTAATGAACAGGTTTGGCTAGCGCTCCAGCGAAAGCGGCGAGACGCCCATCTGCAACACGACCTCCTGGACGCGAAACAACACAAGGCAGGCGCCTTCATTGACGACGGATTCCACCACGCCCAGCCCGTGCGCCTTGTGCAGTACCACATCGCCCGGCTTGTAAGTTCGCGTCACCAAATAAGGTTTTCCGTCGCGCGAGCTCAGCTTGGCAGTCAGCGCGTGCCAGCGCGCCAAGCGCTCATCGACTGGAGCCGCGATCCCGACGACGACTGCCGGCGCAGCGTCCGCCTCGGGGGGCAGGCCCATGGGCTTGCCCGTCAGCTTGGACAGTTCCCGCAGCGGGCCGGCCAGATCGCCGCCGCGCGCCGGGCGCTTGGAGATCACCTCGGGCGGGCTCGAGAGCCGCGGACGATCCCGCTGCAATTTCCCGAGCTTTTTCATCTGCTTGGCGCGGACTTCCTCCGCGGAGACTTCCGGTTTCCACGTCACCGTGTTCCGGCAGGTCCGGCACGTGGCCGTGAAGATCGTTCGGCCATCCGTGGCGGCGACCGATTGATACGTGTTCAGACGACAGCGCTGGCAATAGCCCTCTGTCTCGTCTCCGACCTTGTACATGCTCAAGCCTTGGCTCCTGCGCGGTGCCCTGCGGGACTATCCCGGCAGCACAGCGGCGATTTTGTTTTCCTGCCATCGCCCGTGGAAAGCCTGAGCGAATTCAGGCTGCAACACTTGCCCTCTGACTGGCAACCGCAGTTTGGGCGGCGGTTGCGGGCTCTGCCGGCGGTCGACTGGACGTGGCCGCCGGACCTCACTTGCGCTAGACTCGCGCTATGGCAGGCACTCCGCAAGACCCCTTTGCAAACGAACACCCGACCGCGGACGCGGCTGGCGCGGTCGACCTGTCGGCGGTGAGACGGCAACCCGCGGATTCAATGGACGATTCTGGAGTACCTGAGCATCCGGGATTTGACCTGCCGGACGCAGACATCGGCGGCGACGTCGATCGCGGATTTGCTGCGAATTCCTATGAAGAAACGGTCAGCTTGCGCGGCGATCCGACCGTTTCCCTTTGGCGCGGGCGCAGTTCCGCAGGCCGTGGCCCGGCGATCGCGTCCGGCGATCCCGCACGGGCTGCTGGTCAGCCCGCGGTCGCTGCTGCTGATCTGCTGACCGAACGCGCGCTGCTGGCGAGCTGCCTCGTGGATCCGGAAGCGCTGCCGCTCGCTCAGGCGGAGGTCAAGCCGGAGGACTTTTACGATCAGCGCCACGTGTGGATTTTTGACGCCATGGTCACGCTGGTTGGACGCGGGCAGCCGATCGACGCGGTGTCGGTGTACACCGATTTGGGGCGGCAAAAGCACGCTGAACAGGTTGGCCTGGCGTACCTGCTGGAGCTGACCGACGCCGTGGGCGCGACGCTCGCGACGGAACACCATGCGCGGCGGGTTGCCCGGCTGTCGGCCGTGCGGCGGATCCTGCGCGCAAGCCAGCAGATTCAGGCCGACTTTCAGATGGGCGACGACCCCGACGAGTTCATTCAGCGCGCCGAGTCCGGCGTGGCGGAAGCGCTCAAGCACGCGGTGCGTTCGTCCGCGCTGGGCCTGGACGAGATCGTGCCCGGCGTGTTTCAGCAAATCATGGACGCCAAGAAGCGCGGCCGCGAAATCCTGGGTATTTCGACCGGTTTTCGCGATCTTGACCAGCTGACCCAGGGCATGCACCCGACCAACCTCATCGTGCTGGCGGCGCGGCCCGCGATGGGCAAGACGGCGCTGGCGCTCAATGTCGCGATGGATGTGGCGCTGCGGCCGCGGCGGGAGCCCGATGCGCGCGGGCACGAACAGCACGGTGTCCTCGTATTTTCGATGGAGATGGGCCGCGAGGAGCTTGTGCAGCGCCTGCTGTCGGCGCGGGCGCGCATCGACCTGACTTCACTGCGCAAAGGCGCGCTGGTGCCGGACGACGAGGTGTCCCTGCGCGACGCCGCCGACGACCTGTCCAAGGCGCGGTTTCTGATTGATGACACGCCGGGGCTCTCGGCGCACGACATCCGCGCGCGCTCCAAGCTGGCGCAAATGCAGGGCCCGCTGGACCTGATCGTGGTGGACTACCTGCAGCTGGCCAAGGGCACCAATCCGCGGCAGAGTCGCGAGCAGGAAATCAGTGAAATTTCAAGGTCTTTGAAGGGGCTGGCCAAGGAGCTGCACTGCACGGTCCTGGCGCTGTCGCAGCTCAACCGCGGCGTGGAGCAGCGCACGGATAAGCGCCCGATGATGTCGGATTTGCGCGAGTCGGGCGCCATCGAGCAGGACGCGGACCTGATCGCCTTTATTTACCGGGACTTTGTCTACAGCAAGGACACGACGGTGGAGCACATGGCGGAGCTGATTATCGCCAAACAGCGCGCTGGCTCGATTGGCACCTGCATGCTGCATTTTGAAGGCCGGTTCACGCGTTTTTCGACGATGGACAAGACGCTGGGCGACGAATACCTGGGCACGCGACGCCGGGATTAGCGCCCGCGCGTCGACCGCGATCGCGGATTGGCGCTGCGTTCAGGCGGCGGTGTTCAATCCGCCCGCGGCGGCAGCCACGCCCGCAGCTGCGGCAGCAGCAGGTCCGCCACCGCCCGGTGACCGTCCGCCGTCAGGTGGCCATCGCCGCCCACCCACGGCCGCGCCGTCTCCGGCAGCAAGGCGGGAGTGAGGTCCAAACAGTTGATTTTATTGACTGTGATGATCGCGAGAATGCGCGCGTTGTCATCCTCAGCCCGCGATTCCCGCTCGCCGCGCACGCCCGCCAAATGCTGCGGCGACGGGTAAACGACGACGGCGAACTGCGCGCCGCGCGTCTCGACTTCCTGCTTGAGCCGCAGCAGCACCTCCGCCGTGTGATCCGCGCGGGGCGTGTCCCACGGCATCCGCGGCAGGTGCGTGAGGTGCCAAAACCCGATGCGGGCGAGGCCGAACGCGCGCGAATGCGCGTCCAGCCAGCGCACGACGGGCGACTCATTCACCTGCAAGACCCAGCGCTGGTAGGCCGGCGGCTGGACGTTGGTCTGCCGCTCCAGGCCATTGGGCGTCGGCCGCCACCAGCGCTGCTGCTCGTTATCTGCAAAATCATTGCGTTCTGTAAACTCCAGCACCACGAGGTCCGGCTGAAACCTGGCGCCCACGTCGAGAAACCAACTCAGCTCCTGTTGCGTGCCCTCCAGGTATGGCGAGCCGGCATTGACGACCTCGACCTGGTCCTTGAACAGGTCCAGGTCCAGCAGGTTGGGAAACGTCGCACCGTCGGCCACTTGCGGCGCAAACGTCACGCTGTCGCCCAGCACGAGCACGCGGCGCCATCCGGGCTTTTTCGCGGCGATCGGCGCGTTGCGCAGGCCGTCCGCATTGGTGGTGAATTCAAAACGGTCGTTGAGAAATTCAAGTGATTCCATGATGTTGGGCTTGGTCACGCAGCCGATACGCGGATCCCAGACGCACAAGAGCGGCATGTGCGCGCGCAGGCCCGCGACGTGCATGCCCACGTCAGCGCCCACGAGCAGCACCGGAAGCCCGATGACGAGACGGCGCAGCCACACGAGCCAGCGGCGCGGTCGGACAGGCGAAGGAGCAGGGTGTGGCATCGGCGTGACCTTTTGCGTGCTACGCGTTCCTCGTCGTGCCATGACGGCCCGCGCCCGCGGTAAACCGCTGCGCACCCGCCTGCGATTCGCCGCTGTGAATCACGGCCAGCCCGCCGGCGAATTCCTGCTGCAGCGCCTCGTCCATCGGCCGGTCCAGGCCCGCGTACGCGGACAGGCGATCCGCGCGCATGCACGCCTGCGGCAGCGCCGCCAGCTCGTGCGCCCAGGCCTCCGCGACGGCGCGCGCCGTCCCCGCCGCTACCACCCGGTTCGCCAGGCCCATCGTCAGCGCCTCCGCGGCGTTCACCGCGCGGCCCGTCAGGATCAGCTCCAGCGCGCGGCCCAGCCCGATTAGCTGCGGAAGGCGCACCGTCCCGCCGTCGATCAGCGGCACGCCAAAGCGCCGGCAGAACACGCCCAGCGTTGCATCTGCGTCCACCACGCGCAGATCGCACCAGACCGCCAGCTCCAAGCCGCCCGCAACGGCGAAACCGTTGATCGCCGCGATCACCGGCTTGGACAGCGCCATCCGCGTGGGCCCCATGGGCCCGTCGCCGTCCGCGGCGAGCCGATTGCCGCGGCCGTCGGCAAACGCCTTGAGGTCGGCGCCAGCGCAGAAATGCCCGCCTTCGCCGCACAGGACCGCGACCGCTGCATCGGGATCCGCATCAAAGGCGCGAAATGCAGCGGCAAGGGCCTCCGCGGTTGGCCGGTCCACCGCATTGCGCACCTCCGGTCGCGCCAAAATGACCGTCGTCACCGCGCCGGTTCGTTCCACGCGTACGGACATGGGCTCCTCCTGCATCGAATGGCACCTTTGTTTCGCCAAGGCTTGGGCGTGGACTTCCAGTGCCGCACCCTACACAAGCCGGTGGCGCGTCTCCACGAACGCGTACGGCCCCGGTGCCAGCTGAATCACCGTGTGCAGCGGAATCTCCATCCGCAGCACTTCCTCGGGCGCTTTGTCCATGAAATACGCGTACAACGCGCGCAGCACCGCCTGGTGGGCAATCACCATCAGCGGCCGCCGCTGGCGCTCCAGCTCGATGATCACCGGCTCCAGCCGCGCGATCACGTCCTGGTAGCTCTCGCCGCGCGGGTAGCGGTAGCGCAGCTTGTCGCGCTGGCGTGCCTCGAATTCATTGGGCATTTTCTCGGCAATCTCGGCGTACGTCATGCCGTCGCAGACGCCGGCGTCGATCTCGTCCAGCGCGCGCCACGGCGTGGACGGGATGCTCAGCGGCGCCGCGGTCTGGATGGTCCGCTGCAGCGTGCTCGTGAACACCTCCGGCTTGAGGGCCAGCGCGTCGACGAAACGCGCCAGCGCCTGGGCATAACGGGTGCCATACGGCGACAGCGGCGCGTCACCGCCGATCCGACCCTCCTCGTTCAGCGTCGATTCGCCGTGGCGCGTCAGGTAGATCGGCCGCCGCACGACATGCAGATTCAGTAAATAAAACAGCAGCTTGGCGGGCAGATAGCCGTCCAGCCGATGCACTTCCACCACGCGACCGACGTCGATGAGCTTGATGTAGCTCGCGCCCTCCGCGTCTGCATCCGCCAAGGGCTCGTAAACACTGGCGTAATGTGCGATGCGCGCGCGGAAATCCGCCACGGCTTCGTCCGGGTCCATGCCTTCGTAGTCCGGCGACGTCAGCTTGGTCTCGCGGATATTCGCTTCAATAATCGCGGGATCCTGGCACGCCGACTCGATGAACACAACCTGCAGCCCGTGTTCCACGCACCGCTGCCGCACCGTCGCGCGCCGCGCCTGCGTGCTGTTGGTCGCGTCGTAAATCGCCACCTCGCCGCCGGTCTCCATCCACGCCAGCAGGTCGCCCAGCGCGGCTTCCGCCATCTCGCTGCGGGCGCGGTTGCCGTCCTCATTCTCCGGGTCAAAAAAGTCCGCGCGGTGCTTGCTGCCCAGCCGCGCGCGTCGGTAGTCGCCAATGTTGAAAACGCGCGTCCGGTAGCCCAGCCACGACAGGAACCGCGCGAGTTTACGGGCAATATACGTCTTGCCGCGCGCCGGCAGGCCGACCATCACGATCACCAGGCGCGTCGAATGCGGGCTATTGGGTCCCATCGTCGTCATCCCTTACGGCGCCTCCGGCGCCAGCGCGGCAAAGTCCAGCGTCTGCCAGTGTTGCCAAAGTTCCCGAAATTGCTTGGCATCGCCAGCGCGAAACGCGGCGTCCAGCGCCTCCGCCCGGCCCGTCAGCGTCGCCAGCAGCCGGTCGCTGGGGCTCAGCGGCCTGGCGCGCGCCAGTTCGTCCTGCGCCACCGTCAGCCAGCCCCGCCGCAGCGCGTGCGCCGCCTGGAGCGCGTGTTGCCACAGCAGCACCGCACGCGTCGGCCCGTCCGCCAAACCGCGCGCGCCGATCGCGCCCTCCAGCCGTGGCCAAATCTGCTGATGTTTCAGCAAGATGGTCGATACGTCGTACGCGATGCCGCGCTCCGCCGCTGGCAGCAGCCGGTTGGCGATGCCGTCGAAACCGTAGACGCCCGGCGGAATTCGCAGCTCCGGGTCCTGCTCCGCCCACACCGGCTGGACCTCGACCCGTGCAAGAAGGTTCCCCACAGGCGAACGCCCCAGCGCGTGAGCGGCGCGCGCCAAATCCGCGAACTGCGGGTAACGCTTGGCAAACCACGCCTGCCACGCCGCACCCCGGTCCGTGTCGCCGGTGCGAAACGACAGGTGCGGCGCCGCGATGTCCGGCCGCCGGCCTTCAGCGATCCGGAACGCCTGCTCGTTAAAGGCAAGGCCATAATAATTCGCGAGATACAGCGCACCCGGCGGCAACGCGTCGCGCAGCTGCGTGTCCACAGCATCGGTCGCGCGCAGGCCCGCCAAATTCGTCTCCGGCTGGACCCAGAGCGCCGACACTTGGCCCGCCACCAGGACAAGCCCAGCCACCACGTTGACTTGCACGACATGCAGCCGCCGCGATTCCGGCCACCGCAGCAGCAGCCCGCGACGGCCGCCCAGGAACGCGCCGAGCTGACCGGCGCCGATCGCTAAAACTGCTGGCACCATCAACACATAGCCGTGGTCGTCGGGGTTGCGCGTGTCAATTTGCAGCACGGCTTTGGTTGCGAGCCCGCCGGCAAACGCCAGCCACAGCGCGCCCTGCACTCGGTCGCGCCACAGGACCGCGAACGCGAGCCCCAGTGCGCCCAGCGTCGCGAGCGGCAGAGAGAGCGTCTGCGCCACCATGCCAAAAAGCACAAGCGCGTTGTCCAAGTAGTCGACGTGGATCTCCGTGAGATTGCGCTGGAAATGCTTGGCGGTGACCGTGTCCCAGAGCCCCGCCACCGTGCCCGGATCGCCCCAGCGCATCTCCGTGTCGGCGTGGCTGCGCAGCCCCAGCGCCACGTAGGCCACGCCCAGCCACGCGCCGCCTGCGACAATCGCCAGCGCCAGTCGCCGGTGGCGCCGCAGCAGCCAGACAATCGCCGGCCAGGCGGCAAAAAGCGAGGCTGGCAGGGCGAAAATCGCCACATAATGGTGGTTCAGCAGCCCGAGGCACACGGCCATCGTCCACGCAGCCAGATAGCCCGCGATGAGCCGCACGTCCGCGTTTGGTCGCCGCGCAATCTGTCCCGCCAGCAACGCCGCGTGCAGCGCCCAGAGGTTGGTCGCCAGCGCGAGCGTGTAGACCTCCGCGCGCACAGCCACCTGCCACAGCGACCCCGACGCCACCAGCAGGCCCGCCGCCAGCAGCGCCCACGCGGACGTCAGCGCGCGCGAGCCGTGTTCCGCCAGCTGCGCGCGCACGAGCCGGACCAACACGAAAACCGCCGCGCCCATCGCCAGCGCGGAAAAGATCGCTATGCGCCATGGAAATGGCCCCAGCGGCAGAAAGCGCACGAGCTGCGAAAGCGACAGCCACGCCGGATGGCCGGGCGGGTGCATGTTGCCCAGCTCAGCGGCGCACGCCGTCATTTCCGCGGAATCCAACCAGCTGTTGGCCGGCGCGGCGGACACCGCGGTCAGCGCCGTCGCGACCGCCGCTGAACACCAGGCGACGCCGTCACGCCAAGCGCTGCCGGGCGCGATCCCGCCAGTCATGCCCGGTCCAGGGTCCGCTCATACACCGCCGACTGGCCGGGCGACTCCTGCACCGTGACCAGAACACGGTGAATCGCCAGTGATGGCAAGGAGTTGGCGACGCGTGCCAGCAGCCGGTCGCACAGCCAGCGCGCCAGCAGCTCCGACGACGTGTTGGCGATGTCCAGCAGCAGCACGTCGCGCTTGGGCAAGAGGTAATGATCGTCGCGGTAGAACACATGGATGCCGTCCGCCCGTTCCTCGATGCGCAAGTGCTCATTGTGCATCGGTAAAATCGTCCGGTGGTCCAGTTCGTCGCAGCAGGCCTTGAACAGCGGTTTGACCTCGATGAAGTCTGCGACGACGTTGCCGACGTCCAGCGCGCCGTCGATCTCCAGGGTCGCGCGGTAGTTGTGGCCGTGCAGTTCTTCCCGATCGCCGTTGGCAAAAATCAGGAAGTGCGCGGAACCAAAGTTGAAATACTGTTTGTCGAGGCGGATGCCAAAGCGCTCGTTCACGGTGTGCCTCAGGCCTTGCGCGGGCCGCGGTAAGTGCACGCCGTCGTGCAGGTTTCGCGCACCGTCACGGCAGCCAGTCCGGGCAGACCCGGCGCCAGGTGCTCCCACAGCCACGCGCACAGCACCTCACTGGTCGGATTCTCCAATCCAGCGATTTCGTTCAGGTATCGGTGATCGAGCGCGTCCACAATCGGTCGTACAGCTGCGCTGATGTCACCGTAGTCGACCACCCAGCCGGTCAACGGCTGCGCGGCGCCGGTCACGACGATGTCCACGCGAAACGAGTGGCCATGCAACCGCCCGCATTTATGGCCGTCCGGCACGTACGGCAGCAGGTGCGCGGACTCAAAGCGGAAGGTCTTGGCGAGCTCAAAGGTCATGGGACGCGCAGTCTACTCGCCGAGCGCGCCGCCAGCAACCCGTCGGGCGCGATTCTCCGCGGAAGCCAGCAGCGAAACGGCCAGCATAAACGCGAGGTTGGCATAGAATAGCCACATCATCAGCGCGACGATGCCGGTCAGCGCGCCGTAGACCGCGTCCATCTTGACGACATTTTGCACATAGAGGCTGAAGAGCCGCTGGCCGAGAAACCAGAACAGCCCGAAACCTAAGGATGTTTTGATGAGCCGGCGCCGCGACGCCGCCTTGCGTGCGGACCAGCGGACCAGCGCGAAGAAGACCAGCGCGACCGGCAGCGCCTGCGACGCGTCGACCAGCACCGCGAGGCCGTCCAGCTGGCCCAGGGACAGCGCCGTGACGCTCTTGCCCGCGACGTGCGCCATGGCTGCCAACGCCGGCCCCAGCAGCGAGACCAACATCGCCGCAAACGCTGCCACGACCGTAAACAGCGAGAGCAGCCCCGCCGCCTTCAGCGTCGAACGTTCGGGCAGGCCGAAGAACGCGCGGATCGCGTGGTCCAGCCGACTGAGAACCGTCACGGCCAGCGAGATCGCCAGCAGCGTGCCGAACACGCCGTGCGCGGCCTTATGCTGCACCAAAGTCTGAGCAAATTCAGCGGGGTTCCACGTCACGCCGGGCAGCGCGTCGTGCACCCACGCCTGGATGCGCGCAATCGCGTCGGCCCGCACGCCCAGGTGCGTTTCGCCGGTCAGCTGGCCGGCCTGATCCACGCGGCCGAGCAAGTAACCGATGACGGCGAGGACCACGAACAGCGTCGGCACCGCGGCGAACATGCAAAACAGCGCCAACGCGGCGGCGCGGTCGACAAAGTCCACGCGATCGGCCAGCGCGAGCGCGTCGCCAATGAGTGGAAACCGCCGCTTCAAGTCGGCGGGCAGGGCGCGCAGGACATGCAAAAAGTGGGGCTGAACCATGCGCAGGAATGTAGCACGGTTGGCGTCTGCAGGCACATGGCGGCGGCGGTTCGCTTTTTTTCGCCATGACGAAAAAGCGCCGCGGCAAAATTCGGCGGCTCACGAATACCTCATTGCTGCGCGTGTCGGGTGCAGCGCTCTTCGTCGACCCGAGCGCGCGCTCGGGGGAGCGGATAGCCCACATTCACCAGGCCGGGCTGCGAAAGGGACAAAAGGACCCCCGACGCAGCCGAAGGGTGGGCGGCGCAGCGAGAGCTGCGGGACCGCATCAGGTGGTTGCGTCCGGGTGACACCGAGACGTTGCGGCGGGGAGGCAAAATCCGG
>CAIYWC010000162.1 GCA_903929795.1 uncultured Myxococcales bacterium
CCGGCTGCGCTTCCGCGAAGAACAGCGCTTCCGCGACCGCGCGCGCGGCCAGGCGCACCCGCGCGGGCGGCAGGACCAGCTGGCGGTTGCGCACGTCGTCCGCCGCGGACGGCTCCGGCAGCAGCCCAAGGTGCTCCCGTCCAGGCGGGCCGAAATTCGCTTGTTGCACTGGATTCACCCTCTTCACCTCGCCGCGGGTTGCCGGCTACTTCGCCAGGTTCAGCAGCTCGCCCAGATCCGGCATCAGCAGCAACTCCACGCGGCGATTGCGCTTTTTGCCTTCTTCGGTCTCATTGCCCGCGACCGGCATGTGCGGACCGTAGCCGCCCGCGCTCAGGTTCTTCGCCGGCACGCCGTCCGCGACCAGCGTCTCGACGACCGACACCGCGCGCGCCACCGACAGCCGCCAGTTCAGCGCGTCCGAGCCCGTCGTGTCCGTGTGGCCCGCGACCTGGAACCGGCGATCCGACAGCCCCTGGAGCGCCGCCGCCAGCTCCGCCAGCACCGGCTTGGCCTCCGGCTTCAGGTCGCTCTTGTTGGTGTCAAACAAGATGTCGCTCTGCAGCTCGATGATCAGAAAGCCGCGCGCCACGTTGACTTTCAACTTGCCGGAATCGACAAGCTTCTGCAGCTTCTGGCGCACCGTTGTGATATTGCTCTCGATTTTCGCCAGCCGGTCCTGCACGATCTTGAGATCCGCGCCCTGGCGCTCGCCCTCCGCTTTCAGCCGCGCGTTCTCCTTTTGCAGTGCCTCGCGCGCCGCCGTCAGCTCCAGCTTGGCCTTTTTCAGCCCGTCGGAATCGATCTGGCACGTCGCGAGGTCCCGCGCGCAGTTGCCGCCGATCTTGGACATCTTTTCCAGCTTCTGATCGCACGCCTTGAAGGAATCCGCTGCGGCCATCTTGTCGCGAATGCAGGTCGACAGCTCGTCGTTCTTGGCCTTGTAGCGCGCCTCACACGCCTGCAACTGGTCATTAATGCCGGCCTTTTGCGCCTCAATCTGATCCTGCTGACCGCGCATTGCCGCCAGATCCTTGTCGTACGCCTCGCGCGACACGGCGAGGTTGCAACCGCTCGTCGCCGCGCCGAGCGCCAGCAGAACGGTCAGAATCGGAAATTGCCCTTTCATGCGTTTCTCCTTGCAAAATCCCTAGATTTCCCGCGATCGACCCAGCGACAGCAGCACCAGAATCAGCGCGACCAGCCCCTGCAGCGCCAGAGCGACGGCGTACCAGACCAGCGGCGATCGCCAGCCCGGCGCCGCCAGCGCTTGGGGCAGCATCACGGTGAATAGCACCCAAGCGGTGATTCCATAAGCAGAAATCAGCGCCCGATTGACGCTGCGCTCGTGGCGAATCGCCCGGCGCTCCGCATCCGGATCGCGCACGTTCAGCGTCAGTTCGCCCGCTTTCACCCGCCGCAGCACGCCGCGGATCTCGCCGGGCAGCACGCGCAGCAGCCCGGCGTAGTCGTGCAGCACGCGGTACAGCTTGCGGGTGTGCGTCTTGGGATCGAGCATCCGCCGCGCGTACATCTCCACCAAATGCGGCCGCAGTTCTTCCAACGGGTTGAATTCCGGATAGATTTCTTGGGCGATGCCTTCCACGGTCGAGATCGACTTGCCGATCAGGATCAGCTCGACCGGCAGCCGCACGTGGTAGCGCACAACGGCCTCGAAGACCTCCGCAATGAACACGCCGATGTCCAGCTGCGCAAGGGTCCGGCCGTTGTAACGCGCCATGATCTCTGAGATTTCGCCCTGCATCGCGCGGACATTCACGCTGTCGTCGACCAGCCCGAGGTCGATGAACTGCGTGACGAGCATCTCGGTATCCGACAGCAGCAGCGCGACAAGAAAGCTGAGCAAATCATCAATAGTATCGCGGTCTACCGAGCCCATCATGCCAAAATCGATCAGCGCGATGCGACCGTCGGGGAGGATGAAGAAGTTGCCGGGATGCGGGTCGGCGTGGAAGAAACCGTGCTCGAAGATGGAGCGGAGAATGATTTCGACACCGGCTTTGGCAATCGATTCGCCGGCGATGCCGTGCACGGCCAACTGCTCGACATTGTTGACTTTAAAGCCGTCGATAAACTCCATCGTCAGCACGCGGCGCGACGACAAATCCGAGTGCGTGATCGGCAAGTGCAGGCGCGGCTCGTCGGCGAAGTTGCGGCGGAACCGCTCGATGTTGTCCAGCTCGCCCAGGAAGTCCGTCTCGCGTTTGAGCCCGCGCGCGAACTGGTCAATCGCGTCCACAGGCCGAAACGCCGCCGCTTCCGGCACGCGCTGCTCGATCAGCCGCGCCATCATCGCCAGCAGGTCGAGGTCCGTGCGAATCGTCGCGTCCAGCCCCGGCCGCTGCACTTTCACGACCACCGCTTGGCCGTCCAGCAGCGTCGCGCGGTGCACCTGACCGATGGAGGCAGCCGCGATCGGCTTCTCGTCAAACTGGCTGTATAGCGCCACGAGCGGCTTGCCCAGCTCGCCCTCGACGATCAGCTTCACGTCGGCAAAATCGAACGGCGCGACGTTGTCCTGCAGCTTGCGCAGCTCAAAAATCAGCGACATCGGGATGAGATCCGGCCGCGTCGCCGCCACCTGGCCCAGCTTGACGAACGTTGGGCCCAGCTCCTCGCAGCAATGCCGCACGCGCAGCTCCCACGTGAGCTGCTCCAGCGCGCTGTCTTCCGACTCGGTCAGCGCCAGGCCGCGCGTCGCCGGGCTCGCGTACTGGTCCAGCCCCGCGCGCTCGAGCCAATGACCAAAACCGTGGCGGCCCATGACGGCCAACACTTGACGCAACCGCGCGAGATTGCGGGCGTATTGCGGAAGCTTCAACAGCTGGGCGATCGCGCTCATGGCTCACCTGCGGGCGTTGCGCGCGTCGCCAGGCCGGTGTGCTGCGCCGCAGCTTTTTGCGCTTCCGCACGCGCCGCTTCTGCCGCCTTGTGGGCCGCATCCACCGCAACGCGACCGACGCCGGCAAACGCGTCCCGAACGTCCGGCCAACGCGTCAACAGCTCGCGCGCCGCCACGCTCAGGACATCCGCGTATGGCGCACCTTCGGCCTCGGCCTTTTGCAAGTTCGCGGTCAACTCCGCGCGCAGCTTGGCGATTTGTTCAGGCTTCATGGCGCCGGCGCGCTCAATCGGCCCAAAAACCAGATCGACCTTGGCCGCCAGCAGCTGCTTGGCCACCAGACCTGCCAGACCGCGTTCAAGCGCCTGCCGCCACATCCGCCGCCTCCCCGGTCACAGCGAGCAGCGCTTGATGCGCCACAGGTTGTTGTTGTTCGGATCGAGGTAAACCGAGCACGGCGTCGGCATTTCGCGCTGGCGGTTGGCGACAAAGTAGTCGAACCCGACCTCGCCCTGCATCTCGCGAAAATCCACAAGATTGAAGCACTTGGAGCTGTCCAGATACAAGCTCGCTTGCCGTCGCATCCGCGCCCAGCTGCCTTCGCGCCAGGATCGCAGCGCCGCGGGCGTGCGTTCACTGGAGTGCAACATCTTCTGGAACGCGCTCCAACCGTGCTCTTCATCCGGGTCGGACGCGGCGGCCAGGGCCTGGGCGATCACCCATTCCGCGGTCTCTTCGGCCGGCGCACAAACGTGCACGCCAAAGATTCGCATGCGCGCTTTGTCCACCGTGTCGCAGGCGCAAAATCCCGCGACAAGCAAAAAACTGAGGCACCAAGCCGAGATGGCGGGCATGCGCATGATCGCGATCTCCGGGCGACGCATCGCCCCAGTGCGGGTTGAGCCGGCGAAACGCCGCCGTGCGGCCAGAGTAGCCCCGACGCGCAAGTGTGTCGACTTCTGCCGCAACATTGCAGGTATGCGGCGTTAGCCCTAGACTCTTGCGCCCGCGCGTCTGCGGGTTTGGGAAACACATGACCATTCACCGCAAAACCGCCGCCGATGCGCGACCCGCCGTCGGCCGCGACTGTGACGCATGGTGTTCGCGCTGTAACATGGCGCTCGAACACACGATTATCGCGATGGTCGGCTTGGAGATCGTGCGCGTCAAGTGCAACACTTGCAACTCCGAGCACAAGTACAAGTCCGCCCGCGAAGCTGCGCTTGGCCCGGCGCCAACGACCAAAGCCAAGGCCAAGACGGCCGCTGCCAGCGCCGCACGCCCGCGTTCCGCCGTCAGCGCGCCGCCGCCGAGCAACGCCAGCCGCCTGCTGTGGACGCGCTCCATGGGCGACCGCGACCGCGCAAAAGCGCTGCCGTACACGCCCGCCATCGTCGCGTCACCCGGCAGCCTGATTGACCACAAACAGTTCGGCTACGGCATCGTGGACGCGGTCATCGACGGCAAGTCGCGCGTCCTGTTCGAGGACGGCTACAAGGTCCTCGTCACCGGACGGTAATTGGCTCGACGAGAATGCGGCGTCATGTCAAGCAGTTGGCGCCAATTCCAGCTGCCGGCGCCCATGCGTCTGGTTCAGCGCTGTCCGGCAAAACGTTGGCCGCACTGCGGGAAGTCTGCTAAATTCCGTCATGCCTTCCGGGCGGTGAGCTGTGACTGAGCTTGAGCTGCGCAACCTGTTCTCTTTCGTCATGGGCATCGCAGTGCTCGCCGGTGGCGCTTGGGCCATCAAGCGCTGGATCATCGGCAAGAAGCCGGAGACTGACGCCGCCAAGCCGCTGACAGCGCTCGATCCGGTCGCGGAGGCGCTCAACGCCGGCAATCTGGTCAAGGCGGCGCGGCTCTCGCTGGACGCTGGCGACTGGCGCGGCGCGGCGCAGCACTTCAACGACGCGCAGCGGCCACTCGACGCGGCACGCGCACTTCGCAAGGGCGAAGCGTGGGAACAGGCAGCACAACAATTTGAAACTGCTCGTGATTTTTCGAGTGCGGCGCAATGCTACGTCAAAGCCGGGCTCAAGTCGGATGCCCTGCGCGCGCTCGAACAAACCGAGGATCTGGCGCAAGCGGCTGCGTTGGCGGATCAGCTCGGCGATCCGCGGCGCGCCGCGCAGATCTACCAGCGGCTGGGAAAAGTGGCGGATGCGGCGGACCGCTACCAGCGCGCAGGCGATGCGGTCAAGGCCGGGACACTGCGGGCGGAGCAAGCCGAGCAGCACGAACAGTGGCGAGAGGCCGCGCAGGCGTGGGCGCAGGCGCAGCAGTGGGAGCGCGCGCTTGGGTGCCTGGATCGGCTGGGTGACGATCGAGGGGCGGCGCAGCTGCTGCAGCGGTTGGGCAAGCACGAGGCGGCGGGCGATCGCTTCGCGCGCGTGGGGGCGTTTGCGGAGTCGGCGGCGGCGTACGAGCTGCAGGGGCTGTTTCGCAAGGCTGCGATGTCACACCAAAAAGCTGGCGACACGGAGCGCGCGATTCGCTGCCTGACGCTGGAAGGCGACAAGATCGCTGTGATCAAGCTGCGGCAGGCGCTGGGTCAGACTGAAGAAGCGCTGCGGGTCGCGCAGGCGGTCAGCCCGACGGACGGCGCGTACATCGAGGCGCAGCAGATCGTCGCGATCATCCACATGAACCGCGGGGAGACGGCGGCGGCGGCGCGCGCCCTGCTCGGGCTGATGGATGCGCCGCTGAGCCCGGCGATCAAGGTGGCGACCGGCCGGCGGGCGGTGGAGCTCTTCCTGGAACTGAACGACGGCGCGCACGGACGGCAGGTCCTCGACAAGCTGGCGGGGTTGGTCCAGCACGGCTCGGACGAGGAGCGCTGGCTGTTCTCGGTCCAGAAGCGCCTGGCTGAGATTCCGGCCCAGGACCTGCACGAAGCGGTGATCCGGACGCCGCACACCGCGTCCGCGACGCCGACCATCGCGATGAGCCTCGCGAACGCGGAGAGCACGGAGAGCTTTGAGGACGCGGCGGTCGGCGAGGCGACGGCGATTTACCCGGGTGGCAAAGGTGAAGGTCGACGCGGATCGAGCGGAGAAATACCATTGATTACAGATGGTTGGCCGCATGGCGTGCCGGAAGCGCTGTCCGGACGCTATGGCGAGCTGGAGCGGCTGGGTCAGGGCGGCAACGGCGTCGTGTTTCGCGCGACGGACAAGCTGTTGGGCCGCCAGGTCGTGCTGAAATTCATGATCCAGGGCTCGATGCCGTCGGAGACCGCGCGCAAATATTTTCTGCGCGAAGTGAAGTTGTCGGCGAGTTTGAACCACCCGAATATCGTGCACATTTACGACATGGGCAACACGGACGACGTGCTGTGGTACGCGATGGAATTCATCGACGGCGTGCCGCTGACGGCGCACCTGGCGCTAGGCCAGCCGATTCGCGACATCGTGTTCCTGATGAGCGTGGTCGACCAGCTGTGTGCGGCGCTCGACCATGCGCACGTCCAGGGGCTGGTGCACCGCGACATCAAGCCCGACAACGTGCTGGTGGCAAACGACGGTACGGTGAAATTGCTGGATTTTGGCCTGGCGCGGGCGATGGACGAGGGCTTTGGCGAACAATCGGTGCTGGCGGGCACGCCGTATTACATGGCGCCCGAGCAGCTGGACGGGTCGCACGTCGACCACCGCGCCGACATCTACGCGCTGGGCGTCGTGCTTTTCCGAATGTTTACAGGGCACTTGCCGTTTTCCGACGGCAACATCTTCGTCGCTCACGCGGTGGAACCGGTGCCGGATCCGCGCAAGTACAACCGCGATTTGCCGGCGGAGGCGGTCGCGGTCGTGATGAAAGCGATGGCCAAGAAGCCGGCGGACCGCTACTCGAACTGCCGGCAGATCGCCCTGGACGTGCACGCGGCGCTGTTTGGGCATGTGCGACAGGGATAGCGCCTCGTCGCTGGGCCCTCGGCCTTGCTCCGCGTTCGGGCGGAAATCGTGCCGCTGCCGGCGCGGCAAAAGTCGCGCTTCTGCGAATACCAAACTGAAGGCAATGTCGGTGCCTTTGCTCGCGGCGAGACCTGGCGTACGGCAGGACGCGCAACGGGCCCACAGACCCATTGCCGGGCTGCCACGGGGACCATGGAATCC
>CAIYWC010000163.1 GCA_903929795.1 uncultured Myxococcales bacterium
CGGCGGCAGGAACCAGCGGCAGGAACACAACGGAGGCTCACCATGGACACCAACTACACGACCCAGCTCTTTCTCAGCATGTTGTTCTTCGCCCCGGGCGTCATCTTGTTTGTCGGCCTCGCGTTTGTCGGGTTGCTGATGGGTCTCGAGAAGGCGTTCGGCCATCGGCAGGACGCGCTGGCGCTGGCCCCGGCGGCGGCGATCGACTTCGCCGCGCCGGGCAATCCCGCGCCGGGCCGCATCGTCAATTCGCTCAAAGCGAGCATGAACCAGACGGCGACGCAGCCGCAGCGCAAGGCGAAATAGCTGCTCAAGGCGCCGTTCAGGCCGTCGCGGCTCACCCCGCGGCGGCCTGTCCTGTTTTTGCGGTTCTACGCACGCCGACCGAAGTTCGCGATCAAACCGCTTCGATCCGCGGCGTGCCACCGGACGTGGACGCTCGTGGTTTCCGTCCGAGATGCGACAGCCCTGACCACAAGTGTTTGGTGTTGAAACCGAGTCGGTCTGTTTCGCTACGCCCGCGGGTGAAACCGGTCGTACACTTCACGCAGCCGGTCGCGTTGCACATGCGTGTAAATCTGCGTGGTTCCGATGTCGGCGTGGCCGAGCATCGCCTGGACCGATCGCAGATCCGCGCCGCCGGCCAGCAAGTGCGTGGCGAACGAGTGGCGCAGCTTGTGCGGCGAGATCGGCCGATCGATGCCCGCCACCACCGCGTAGCGCTTGACCAGCTTCCAAAACCCTTGACGCGTCATGGCCTTGCATTGGCTCGTCACGAACAGCGCTTGCGGCGCTCCGCCCTTGCGTGCCCGCGTCGTCCCGCGCACCAGGACCGGACGGCCGTGGGTCAGGTAGGTCACCAGGTGCGTGCGCGCGACCTCGCCGATGGGCACCAGCCGCTCTTTGCGGCCCTTGCCGACGCAGCGCACCAGCCCGCGATCAAAATCCACGTCCGAGAGCGCCAGCCCGACCAGCTCGCTCACACGCAGCCCGGTCGCATAGAGCGTCTCCAACATCGCGGTGTCGCGCAGCCCGCGCTCCCCTTCGCCACCCGGCGCCGCCAGCAGCCGGCCGACTTCCTCCTGCGTCAGGACATCCGGCAGATCGTGTTCCTGCCGCGGCAGATCGACCAAAAGCGCGGGATTTTCTATGACAATTCCGCGATCCACCAGCCAGTGGCCATACGTCCGCAACGTCGACAGGTGCCGCGCCACCGACCGCGACTGCAGCCCAGTATCATGCAAATCCGCAATGTATTCGCGCAGTGCCTCGCGATCCAGCTCGCTGGCCTGGTCCACGCCGAGCTGCTCGTCCATGTAGTGCACCATCCGCAACAGGTCGCGGCCATACGCGGTGAGCGTGTTGGTCGACATGTTGCGCTCCAGCCGCAGGTGCCGCAGGAAGCGGTCGACCGTGGCCTGCAGCGAATCGGGTTGGCGGGTCTCGGGCGTACGGGGAAGTGGTGTCGCGTTCATCATGGAAGTGGATCTCGCACGATCCGCGGCATCGATCAAAAAATCTGTTAAAACGAACAGTTGTACGGTTTTTTTGACAAGTCAGCGGATCCGATCCGATCTGCGTCGTGCCGCGCAAATGCGCTAGATCATGGCGGATCGCGATCCGGCGCTCGGACATCGCGGCGGGCCGCAATTCAGGTCGATCGTCGGCTAAAAGATGGGTGAAATCAGCGTGTTGTCGGTGGTTGTGTGACGCAAAACGGCATGTCTGGCGGCCGGCGGCGGTTGCCCACCCTTCTGCGGGTGGGCGACCCCAAGTATTCGCAGCCCGCAGCCTTTTGCCGCGGCATCGCCGAAAATGTCACACGGGCGCCGCTGTGAAGGGCGCGAGGTTGGCGCGGAAATGGCGGGCGAAATCGCGATCGCGAGGCTGGCCCAAGCGCGGTCAGCCGTTCAAGCGACGAAAATGCTTAGACAATCTCGATGTCGTTCTTCTGGCAGAACGCGACGAAGCCGAGCTTGGAGATGCCGCGCAGCGCGCGCATCGACAGCCGCACCCGCACGAATTCGTTCAGTTCCGGCACCCAAAGGCGCTTGACCTGCAGGTTCGGCAGCTGACGCATCTTGGTCTTGTTGTTGGCGTGGCTGACGCGGTTTCCGACGAGGGGGCGCTTTCCGGTGAGCTGGCAGACGCGTGACATGGTGGCCTCTTGAAGCGAAGTGCGGCGGCGCAAATGGCGACGCGGGGGCGAAATTGTACAGCGAAATCACGGGCGCGTCAAGGTTCGAAACGGTAGCCCCAGCCGCGGACAGTCACGATGTGGCGCGGATGGTCCGGCTCGGTCTCCACGTAACGCCGCAGACGCACAATGAAATTGTCCACCGTCCTCTCAGTCGGCGTCGCGTCCATGCCCCAGACTTCTTCCAGGATGTCGGCGCGGCTCAGCGCGCGGCCTGGATTGCGCGCCAGAAACTGCAGCAGCACGACTTCTTTCTCGCTCAGCTCGTGCCATTGGCCGTCCGGGGTCATCAGCGCGCGGCGCTCCACGGACACGGTCGCCAGGCCAATGCGCAGCTCGGCGTCTGTAAGTACCTCAAGCGAGCCGGTTGAACGCCGGATATGGGCGCGAACGCGTGCCAAAAGTTCAGCCATGTCAAAGGGTTTAGCCAAGTAGTCGTCCGCGCCGCCGTCCAGCGCGTGCACCTTGCTGTCGATGTCGTCGCGCGCCGTCAGCATCAGCAGCGGCGTGTTGACGCCGATCTTGCGGATGCGCCGCGCCACGTCGATGCCGTTCATGCCCGGCAGGCCGATGTCCAGCAGGATCACGTCAAAACGGTCAGCCTCGACCACTTCCAGCGCGGATTCGCCGGTTTTGTACCAGCGCACCTCAAAGCCTTCGTGCTCCAGGTTCAGGCGAACCATCGTGCCGATCAGGGGATCATCTTCTACGAGCAAAATGCGCATGGTCTTTCGGTGTGGCCGGTCAACTTGCCGGTGCCAACCTTAGCCAATTGCGGCGGTCCCGACAACCGTGTGCTGCAATCAAGCCTGATCCGTCGCCGATCCGCGTGGCAGCCGCAGCGAGAACGTTGCGCCTTTGCCTTCGCCGTCGCTCTTTGCCGTCAGCTTGCCGCCCATGCGCTCCGCCAGCGCGCGCGACAGCGACAGGCCCAGCCCGGTGCCCGACGCGTGGCTCGTCGCGCCAGCAGCCCGCACGAACGGCTGGAACAGCTTCTCCGCCAATTCCGGCGCGAATCCAATGCCATCGTCCGTCAGCTCCACGCGCACCGCGTGCGTCTCCACGCTGGCGCGCACGTCGATGCGGTTGGCGCCATACTTTTGTGCGTTGTCGGCCAGGTTCTCCAGGATCGTCCAGATCGCCGTCGAATCACCAAGCGTGGCAAGGCCTTGCGCGACGTCGCCATGCACCCCGCCCGGCGGCGCCGTCACCTGACGCCGTTGCACGAACCGTGTCACCAGCGCGGACACGTCCACACGGTCGTGCGCCAGCCGCTGGTCCGGCATCCGCATCCGCTGCGCCAACAGCAGGTTCTGGATCAGGTGCTCCTCGCGCTCCGCCTCGCGCAGCGCCATCGACGTCAGCTCCCGCAGCTGTTCCGGCGGCATCCGACCGGCGTGGATCGTCTGCAGCACGGCCTTGATGCCCGCCAGCGGCGTCTTCATCTCGTGCGTCACGCGGCCCAGAAAGTCCTGCATTTCGCGGCGAAACCGGCTCTCCGTGCGCACCAGCCGCCACAGCATCCAAACGACCGTCACCAGCAGACTGATCAGCAGCGAGCCCTCGCCCAGCACCATCTTGCGCTTGCGGGCGTAGCGCTCGTCGGCGTCACGTTCCGCCGCCGCCGTCGGCTGCACCACCAGCACGCCGGGCAGCTGCGCCACGCCCGTGACGGCAAAGCCATCGCCCACGCGGTGCGCCATCGGCGACACGCGACCCGGCATCTCCACGATCTCCAGATGCGGATCGTCGCCGACCGCCCCGGGCTTGGCGGTATCCGCGTGCAGCCGCAGCGCGTGAACCTCAGCCTCGCGCTCCAGGATCGTCTGCATCATCGCGCGCTGGGCGTTGATCGCCTGCGAGATGTAGACCAGCCACCACGCGCCCAGCGCCGCCAGCAGGAACGCCGCGGCGCCAAACAGCCAGATCGGGCTCAGCCGATCGCGGACCAGGCTCGCTGCGCGTTTTGGCATCGGCTACGCCACGCCTTGTGCCGCGGCAATCAGCGCAGCCGCCAGCGCGTCCACGTGCGCTTCGGTGTGCGCAGCCGACAGGAACATCACCTCGTAGGCCGATGGCGGCATGTACACGCCCGCCGCCAACACGGCATTATACATAGCGTTATAGCGCTCGATCGCCAGTGGCGCGATCTCGTCGGCGCGCGTCGGCAGCGGCCCTTCGACAAAATACGGCCACACGATCGAGCCGATGCGCCGCACCCGAAGCCACGGGATTTGTGCCGCCGCCAGCTTGTGCTCCAGCCGCGCGCCCAGGCCCGCGATGCGCTCATAAATCAGCGGATTCTTCAGTTTTTCCAAGGTCTTCAAGCCCGCGGCGATCGACACCGGATTGCCCGACAGCGTGCCCGCCTGGTAAACCGGCCCGACCGGCGCCAGCAGCGACAGCAGCTTTTGCGGACCGACCACGGCGCCGATCGGCATGCCGCCGCCGACGATCTTGCCCAGCGTCACCAAGTCCGGCTCCACGCCGGCGATCGCGCCGTAACCGCCGAAATGCAGGCGAAAACCGCTGATGACTTCGTCGAAAATCAGCAGGCTGCCGTGCTGGCTGGTGATGCGCCGCAGCCCGGCCAGGAATTCCGGCGACTGCACCAGCAGGCCGTTGTTGGCCGGCAGCGGCTCCAGGATGACGGCCGCGATGCGGCTGCCGTGAAACGCGAAGAGCTTGTCGACCTCGGCCAGATCGCCAAACGGCAGCGCGATCGTCAGCGCGGCGATCTCGCGCGGGATGCCCTGGCTGGACGCCTCCGCGCCCGGCTGCGCGCCCGTGATGAGCCCGGAGCCCGCCTTGACAAGCAGTCCGTCCGAATGGCCGTGGTAGCCGCCCTCGAACTTGACGATGAGCGGCCGGCCCGTCGCGCCGCGCGCCAGCCGCAGCGCCGTCATCACCGCTTCGGTGCCCGAACTCGTCAGGCGCACCTGCGCAAACGGCGGAAATGCGTCCAAAATCGCTTCTGCCATCAGCGTTTCGCCCGGGTGGCAAGCGCCGTAGCTCAGGCCGCGCGTCGCCGCTTGCTGCACGTCCGCCACGACGTCCGGGTCCGCGTGCCCGAGGATCAGCGGGCCCCAGGACATGCAGAAATCGATGAACGTGTTGCCGTCAACGTCCGTGAAGTGCGCGCCGGCGGCTTTCTCGAAGAAGATCGGCTTGCCGTTCACGGACTTGCACGCCCGCACCGGGCTGTTGACGCCGCCGGGGATGCGCTTTTGCGCGCGTTCAAACCACTGGTCGGAGCGGGCGCGACTGAAGGACCCTGAAAGAACGGAAGTTTTCTTGGCCATGATGGGTTCCTTACGCACAAAAAGTCAGAAGTGTGGCCGTGACGTCGGCCAAATCGGGCGAGGCAGCTTGCGCCGCGGGTGGCACGCCGTGCTTGTCGCGCAGCGCCGTCGCCGTGGTCGCGCCAATCGCCACCAGCGGACGATCGCGCAGGTCCGGCGCCCACGCAAGCAGGCGGTCGGCGGCCGAAGGCGCAGCCAGGTAGATCGCGCGCGCCTGCGCCGCCCGACGCAGCAGCTCCGACGACGGCGCGTGTGGCTCCACGTTTTCGTACACCACTGCGACCTCGACGTCCAGGCCCGCCGCCCGCAGCTGCACCATGAGCTCCGGCTGACTTTGGCGCGCCTGCACGACCAGCACGCGGGCGCGCGCGGGCAGCCGGGCGATCAGCAGCTCCGCCAGCGCCTGGCCGGTCGACGGCGACTGCGCCACGACTGCGGCTGGCAGGCCGATGCGCTCCAGCGCCCGGGCCGTCGTCTGGCCAACCGCGCCAATGGTCGCCGCAATCTCCTGGACTTCCGCGGCGCTCAGCTGCCGGGCAAAAGCCGCGACCGCGTGTGCGCTCGCGAACGTCAGCGCGTCGTGACTCGGCAGCGCGCGGCGCTGCTCGGGCGGCAGCGGGACATCGCCAAACTGCGCGGTCGGGACCTCCAGCACGGCAACCCCCGCTTGTTCCAGACGTTCGCGCAGTGCGCGGTTGTCCTCGTGCGCGCGCGTCAGCACGACCAGCCTGTCGTTCAGTGCCATGACCGCGCCGGCGTGTACCACGCGCTCGCGTCCGGTGCCTCCGGGCCTTGCGCCATCAGCAGCGCGAACGCGCGCTCCACCAGCGTCTCCACCGGGCCCTGCACTTCGATGTTGCGCCAGATGCCGTCGGTGCCGACAGTGCCCGCGCGCAGGAGCGCCGTGCCGTCGCCCGCCACCGTCGCCAGCGCGCCAAACGGCGAGTGACAGCCGCCTTCGATGCGTCGCAGCAGGCCGCGCTCCAGCCCGACCGCCGCCGCCGTCGCCGGATCGTGCAGCGCGGTCAGATAGCCCAGCGCGTTTTCGTCGCCTTCGCGGATCTCGATGCCCAGCGCGCCCTGTGCCGCCGCCGGCAGCCAACGCAGCGGATTCAGGTCGAAAACCGCCAGATCACCCGCATCCAGGTTCAGCCGCGCCAGGCCCGCGCGCGCCAGCAGCACGGCATCCAGCTCGCCGGACTTCGCCTTGCCCAACCGCGTCGGCACGTTGCCGCGCAGCAGCACCGGCTCCAGGTCCGGAGCCACGTGCTTGAGCAGCGCCGACCGCCGCATCGACGCCGTGCCAATCCGCCCGCCCGCCTTCACCGGCAGCGGCCGGCTCAGATCCAGCGCGGACTTGTGCACCAGCAGCACGTCGTTGACCTCCGCGCGCACCGGAATTGCCGCGAGCGTGAGCCCCGGCGGCAAGTTGGTCGGCAGGTCCTTGAGCGAATGCACCGCGGCGTCGACCAGCAGCGCGGCCAGCTCAACCTCCAGCTCCTTGGTGAAAAAGCCTTTGTCCAACTGAGCTTGCAGCGGAATGTTCAGGATTTGATCGCCGCTGGTCTTGACGATCTTGAGCTGCACGCCCGCCGCTTCACCGCCCAGCCGCGCTTGCACGTGCCGAGCCTGCCACAGCGCCAACTCACTTCCGCGTGTTCCAATCGTAAGCATGGACCCTCCGGCAGATCGCACCGCCGTGGTCCGGATTGCACGGTCTAAGCGCCGCGGTGTCAACCCGTGCATGACCAACGCATGACTTGTTGTCGCGAAATGAGCCGCGTGTGAGACTGGCCGCCTGGAAACTGGAGGCCGATGCGCGCGACTTTTTGCCTGGTGCTGCTGCTCCCGCTCGCGTTTGCGGCGCATGCTCGGGCGGTTGAGCCCGCGCCGGTGCTGCCGGAAGGCTGCGAGCCGGCGGTGCTGGCGTGGCTGCGGCCGCTGGAGATGGATAAACCGGTGACGCGCGACTGGCTGCTGCGCGACGTGGCGATTGACCACAGCCGGCTGCAGCTGACCCTGCAAGGCCCGGCAGGCCGCCAAGTGCACGTCGCCATCGGCCATGCCCAGGACAGCGCCGCGGGCGAGCTGATCGGTGACGCCCGGTTGCTATGCCCGTCGGAAGCGCCGCCGGACGTGTGTGCGGCGCTCAACCAGGCGCTCCAGATCCAGCCGCGTGCGCCGCCGCCGTGGCTGGTGCCGCCGCCGCCAATGGGTGGCAAGGTCGTGCTGGAGCGTCCCGAGCCGCAGTTCTCCGACCGCGATCCGACGCGCGCCGCGCGTGCCACGCTGCTGGCGGTGTGGCTCGCGTTGGCGCTGCTCCTGCTGTCGCTCGGCGTGCAGAGGTGGCGCGTTCTGCCGCGTTGGGCCCTGCTCGGCGTGCCGGTTGTGACCCTGCTCGGTCTGGCCGTGCGCTTGTGGCTGGCGCCGCGCGGCTTGCAGCATGAGCTGTTTCACGCCGGCGAGTCCCTGGCGTTCCTGCACGGCACCGGCCATTTCGCCAACGGCGAGGCCATTCCCGCGTTGATCACCGCGATCCACGGCGGCGAACCGGCGCTGTACGACACCACGCTGGTCTTTGCGGTGCTCAGCGTTCCGGCGCTGGCATGGTTCACTTGGCGGTTGACCGGCCACCCGACCGTGGCGCTCCTCGCCGCTGTGCTGCTGGCGCTTTTGCCTTGCCACATCCATTTCTCGGCCAGCGAGGAGTTCGGCATTGCCGGTGTCACCTTGGCGCTGGTCAGCTGGGCGGCTTGGCTGGACTGGCTGGCGACCCGGACGCTGACGCCGATGCTGCTGACCGCCGCGGCGGGCGTGCTCGCGATGCAGTGCCGGCCCGAGTTCGTGCTCCTGCCGTTGCTGCACCTGACGCTTTTGGAGGGCGCGTCGTCGCGCGTGGCGCTGCGGCAGCGGGCGCTGTGGCTGGTGCTGCTGATCGCGGCGCTGGCGTCGTGGCACATCCCGTTCGACATGCGCGCGCGCGGCGGTTTCCCCGGCTTTTCGTCGCTTGCCGTGCAGCAACTGGTCCCGCGGCTGGCGTGGCTGGACCCGCAGCTGACGGTGAGGCCGATGCTCGCGTGGCTGCTGCTGGGGCTGGCTTACGCGCTGCGCGAGGCGCCGCGGAAGGCGCTGTGGCTGGTCGGATGGTCGGTCGCGCTGGCCGTCTTCCTGCTGGCGCTGTACGTGGATTCCGACGCGTACGCCTGGCGGATGCAGCTGCTGCCCGCGACGCTGACCTGCGTGCTGGCGGCCTGGGCGGTGCGGGCGCTGCCGCGGTTGGGTGGCCTGCCGGCGGTGGCGCTTGTGTTGACGGCGGTGCTGCAACTGGCGGCGGCGCGCCACATCGTCGCGCAGCCGAGCCTCACGGAGCTGCAGTACCGGTTCCAGCGGGCGCATGTCGCGGACCTGCCGCCCGACGCGGAGCTGCTGGCGGTGCTGTCGGCGCCCATGGACCACGTGCCGCGCCTGGGCGGTCTGGCACCCGGGCAGACGCGGCGCATGCGCGACGCCGCCGATCCGGCGAACCTGCGCCTGCCGCCTGACAACCGCGTGTACCTGCAAACCGCCGCCTGCTGGCTGCAATGGCCGGGTGAGACGCGCCAGCCGACGGGCCTGCATCCGGTGTGCCAGGCCGTGCACGACGCGTATCGCCTGCAGCCGATCGCCGAGGCGGACCTGCCACCCACGCACGAGCCACCGCAGCCGTGGGCGCCGCGACCGGGGCCGCGCGGCTATCGCATCGGCTTTTACCGCCTGCTGGCGCGCTGATTGCCCCGGATGCAGCATCCTTTGGGCCCTGCTAAGATGCCAGCGATGACTGCTGCTCACGCGCTCCCAACTTTGCCGAACCTGCCGCCGGTGTCGCGGCGTTGGGTGCTCGGATTTGTCGTGCTGGCCGCGCTGGTGGCGGGCGTGACCGGGCCGCTGCCGCCGCCGCCCGAACAGGCCGAGGCGCCGACCTGGGTGATCGCGGCGCATCAGGAATCCGCCGTGTTGCAGTGGCTCGGGCCGCTGACCGATGGCGCGCAGCTGACGCCAGAGTGGCGCGTGGCGGACGTGGCGATCGCGCCGGAAGGGTTGCGGCTGCACCTGCGCGACCGCTCGGCGCAGCCGGGGCCGTGGGCGACGCTCCGCGTGGACTGCCAGCCGCCCAAGCTCGCGCTGGATTTGCCCGACGGGCTGCCGCCCGACGTGGCGCAGACGGTGCAGGTGGCGGCCGCTGCGCTGCGCCTGCCGGGGCCGTTTCACCTGACCCAGCCGGTCGCCAGGCCGCGGCCGGTCGTGTCGTGGCACTCGCTGGCACTGGCCTACCTGACGCTGCGGTTTTTCTCAGTCCTGACGGCGCTGTTCGCGGCGCTCTGGCTCGCGCGCGGGCTGCCACGCGCCCTGTGGCTGCCGTACGCGGCGCTGACGGTCCTGGCCGCGGTCGCGCGCGCCTGGCTGTCGCCCGCCACGTTCCTGCACGAGTTTTACCATGTCGACGAATCGCTCAGCCAGCTGGCCGGCCAGCCCGGCTTCTTCAACGGCTACGGTGGTCCGGCGCTGTATTCGGCGCTGGTCGCCTGGCTGCACGCGGACCCGGCCTGGATGTTTGCCGTGAACGGCCTGGCCTCGACGCTCTCGGTGCCGGCGCTCGCGCGCCTCGCGACGCGTGGGTGGCGCGATGAGCGCGCGGGGATTGCCGCCGGGCTGCTTCTCGCCCTCTCGCCGATGCACCTGCGCTGGGGTGCAGCGGAAGATCAGTGGATTCTCGGTACGGCGTGGACCCTGCTCGCGCTGGCGGCGTGGCTGGACGCGCTGGACACGGACGACGCATTCGCGGCGCTGGTTGGGCTGCTCGCCGCGGTCCTGGCAATGCACGCGCGGCCGGAGCTCCTGCCGCTGCCCGTCCTGCTGCTGGCCCTGGCGCTGGTCCACCAGCGGGCGTGGCTGGCGCGGTGGCTCCGGACCCGGGACGCCTGGCTCGCGCTGGCGGTGGCGGCGGTCGCGCTGTGGCCGATGGCGCTGCTGCTGCTCCATCGCACGCCGCCGCCGCACGCGACGTTGGAGTATATCAAGCTCTGGCCCCACGCGCAGTGGCGCAACCCGGTGTGGACGCCGCTGCCGCTGCAAATCCTCAGCGCGGTGGCGGTCGCTCTGGCGCTCGCGCAGCGGCGGTGGCGCGTGGTGGTCGTCGCGCTGGCGGCGGTGGTTTGGATCGTGCTGCCGATGCTGTTTTACGGCGCGGTCGGGCCGTTCCTGCAACGCACGCAGCTGCTGAGCGACGCGCTGGCCCTGGGCGTGACCGCGGGCGCGCTTCCGCAACTGCTGGGCGTGTTGCCGCAGCCGATCTGGCTGGTGGGCCTGCTGCTGGCGCTGCTGGTCACGGTGCACGATCGCGTGCCGGAAATCACGGCACTCCACGCCCAACAGCGCGAGTGGACGTTCCTGCACGACCACGTGCCTGAGCTGCCGCCGGCCAAGCGCTTGCTGGCGCCTGCGGGCAAGTCGTTCGACCATTTCCCGATTCTGCTGTTTCCGGCGCAGACCGCGCCGCAGTTGCTCGCGCTGGAGGACGTTTTTGCCAGCCACCGCTGGCCGCTGCCGGGGCGCGACCTGCTGTACTACCAGAGCATGGCCTGCTGGTTTGTCGATTCCGGTCAGCGTATTGCGCCGCGGGACATCCAGCCGATGTGTGCCGCGGTGCGCGCGCACTACGCCATGGAGCCGCTCGCCGTGGCGGAGCTGGAGGGGCCGGTTGGGCCGATGCTGTTGTCGCCGCCGCAGCCGCGTTTTCCGGTTGGCTTTTATCGCCTGACCGCCGTGCGGAGCGACGCGCCATGACCCACCGCCGCTTCTACCAGCACCGCGTCAACGCGATCGCCGACTTGCAAGCGCTGCCGCTGGACGTCGGCCTGGAGTTCGACCTGCGCTCGGACGGCGACGCGGTGCTTGTGACGCACGACCCGTTCACGGCAGGGCCGACCATCGAGGCGTTTTTCCCGCACATCGGCCGACGGCCGTGCATCTTCAACGTCAAATGCGAGGGCATCGAGCAGCGCGTGCTGAATCTGGCGCAACAGCATGGCATTCATGACTTTTTCTTCCTGGATTTGTCGGTGCCCGCGGCATGGAAACTCGCACAAGCGGGCGAGACGCGGCTGGCGGTGCGGTGGTCGGAAGTGGAGCCGATCGAGGGCGTGCTGGCCTGGCAGGGGCGCGCGCGGTGGGTTTGGATCGACTGTTTCACGCAGTTTCCCGGCACGGTTGCGGACTGGCAGCGCTTGGCGCGCGACTTCAAGCTCTGCGTCGTCAGCCCGGAGCTGCAGCGTCATGCGCCTGAAAAGACACAGGAATTTCTGGCGCAGCTCGCCGAGCGGCCATTCGACGCGGTCTGCAGCAAACAGCCCGCCCTGTGGCAGGTGCCATGAACACGATGACGCCAACCCTGCGCGATTCCTGGCAGATCCTGCGACGCGAGAAGCTGTTTTGGGCGCTGATCGCGCTCAAGCTGGTGCTCTCGGCGTGCTGCGGCTCGCATTTTGCGACGCGCTGGTTCGTGCCGTTCCTGCACGATTTTGGCCTGTCACCGCTGCACGATCCGTGGCAGCGCTACGTGCAACAGCTTGAAATTCAGGCGTTTCCGTATGGGCCGTCGATGCTGCTCGGTCTGGGGGCGCCGTGGCTGCTGGCGGCGCCGTTGGGCGTGGCGGCGACAGGGCCGCTGAGCCTGCTGCTGCTGCGCCTGCCGCTGCTGGCCGCGGACGTGCTGATTTGCGTGCTGCTGATGTCCTGGCTGCCGCAGCACGCGCGGACGGTGGCGCGATCGTGGTCGGCGAGCCCGGTCGTGCTCTACGCGACCTACATCCACGGCCAGCTGGACCTGTGGCCGACCGCGCTGCTGCTGCTGGCGCTCTGGTTCGTGCTGGGCGAGCGGCCGCGGCTGGGCGCGCTGCTGCTGGGCCTCGGGCTGGCGGCGAAACTGCACCTGCTCGTCGCGCTGCCGTTCGTGCTGACTTTCCTGTGGAAACGCCGCCGTGGGCGCCGCGCGCTGCCGGCCGTGCTGGCGATTCTGGCGGCGACGCTGGCGGTGGCGTACTTGCCCGTGCTGACGCCCGCCTTTGCCCAGATGGTGCTGCACAGCCCGGAATCGGCGCGGCTCTGGGCGGTGTCGGTGCCGTTTGGCAGTCAGGCGGTGCTGTACCTCGCGCCGACGGCGCTGATTTTTGCCTGGCTGCGGATGGCGACCTGGCGCGCGGTGGAGCGCGATCTGTGCCTGCTCATGCTCGGCTTGGCGTTCCTGGCGCTGGTGGCGCTGGTGCCGCCGCAGCCCGGGTGGTTTGTCTGGTCGGCGCCGTTCGTGGTGTTTTTGGGTGCGCAATTCTCGCGCACCGCGAATTGGTCGGTCCGCACGATGAATACCGCGTATTTGCTGTACTTTTTTGTGGCGCAGACCGACGGTGTCCTGGAAGCCGTGGACCCGATCGCCGGTCCGGGCGTGGGTACGCGCTGGGCGGCGAGCCTGCACGCTGCGCTGCCGGCGCTGCAGGATTCACGCGCCGCAAGCCTGGCATGGACGCTGCTGTTTTGCGCAACCGCTTGGACGGGTTGGGAAATGACAAGGCGCGGCATCCGCGCGCACATGACCGGCCGCCACGACGAGGCGTTCCTGATCGGCATCGGCGGCGACAGCGGCGCTGGCAAGCATACGCTGGGCCGCGACCTGATGGCGGTGCTGGGCGACCGACTGGCGCTTGTGGACGGCGACGACGACCACCGCTGGGAGCGCGGCGATCCGGCGTGGCAGACGCTGACGCACTTGAATCCGCGGGCGAATCACCTGCAAAGTCAGCTGGAAGCGCTGCAGCGGCTGCGCCAGGGCGCGGACGTGCGCAAGCCGCGCTACGACCACGTCGCCGGGCGGTTCACCGGGCCAGTGCTGTGGCCATCGGCGCGCGTGGTGGGCCTGGTCGGGCTACACCCGTTTTACCTGAGCGCGCAGCGGCGGCTGCTGGACCTGCGGGTTTTTGTCGACGCCGCCGACGACGTGCGCCGCACGTGGAAGCTGGCGCGCGATGTGCGCGACCGCGGCAAGACCGAGGCGAGTGTGCTGGCGGAGCTGGACCGGCGCGCATCCGATGCGCAGCGGTTTGTCCGGCCGCAAATGCAGCACGCGGACCTGGTGCTGGGCCATCTGCGCGCGGTGGAGCCGCCTGAGGTCGCGATGCGCCTCGAGCTGGCGGGGCATTTGGACCCGTTTGCGCTGCTGGCGCTGCTGGAAGCGGAGCCTGAGCTGCGGGTGAACTGGCTGGCCGACCCGGCGCTGCACCGCGAGACGTTTGAAGTCACCGGAACGCTCGCGGTGGCGACCGTTGCGCGGCTCGCGGCGCTGCTGCTGCCGGACGCGGACGACTGGCTGCTGGACGGCGCGGCGTGGCAGGCGGGCCAACGCGGCTTGGCGCAGTTTGTGATGCTGCACGCGCTGGGCGCCACCTGGAACACGAGTGACGTGCCGGGGACCGAGCCGTGAACCTGCGGCCGCTGATTCAGCTGGGGCACCAGCTCGCGGGGCTGGCGTGGGTGCAAGGCCCGGGCGGCAACCTGTCGGTCAAGGACGGCGAGACGCTGGCGGTGAAGGCGTCGGGCACGCGCCTGGCGGACCTGCACGCGCCGGGCGCGCTCGCGCACGTGCCCATGGCGCAGGCGCGCGCGGCGCTGGCGGGCGACCAGACGGCGATGACCGCGCTGTTCCAGCACACGCCGCGGCCGTCGCTGGAGGCCTGGCTGCACGCGCTGCCGGGGCGCTACATCGCGCACACGCATCCGCTGGGCGTGCTGCTGGTCGCGTGCAGTCCGCTGCCGGCGCCGCTGGGCGTGGCTGACGTGCCGGCGGCGCTACCGGGTCGCGATCTCGCGCTGGCGATGCAACAGGGCGGCGCCGTGGATGCCTGGCTGCTGCGCAACCACGGGCTGGTGGTCCGGGCGAATTCGGCGGCGGCGGCGCTGCGCCAGACCCGGGCGATCGATGCGGCGTGTCGCCGCGCGCTGGGCGTGCCCCGTTTGGACGTGCCGCGTGTGCCCGAGCCGCGCGTCCAGGCGATCGCGGGCGGCGTCGTGGCACCGTTGCCGTCCCAGCCGGTAGCGGCGCCGCGCTACCTGTTCCCGGACGCTGCCGTGCTGGCCGCGCAGACGCGGGTTCGAGTGTTCTCGCTGGCAGCGGCGGCGGCCAAGTTGGCACAGGATCCGCGCCCAGGCGTGCTGGTCACGCCCGACGGCCAGCGCTGGGCCGTTGCTGGTCATCCCAAGCAATTGCAAGATGTTTTGGAGGTCGTGGCCGCGCACGATTGGCTGCTCGCGCGGCTGGGCCAGACGGCCGTCGCGCTGCCTGACGCGATGACGGCGGCGATCCTCGACATGCCGGCGGAGCGGTATCGCCAGCTGGGGGGCGCGCGATGAAGCCGTGGCAGGCGTTTGTGCCCATGGGCGGCAGCGGTCAGCGCTTTTTGGCGGCGGGCCACGCGCTGCCCAAGCCGCTGATCGACGTCGACGGCCGGCCGATGCTGGCGCACCTGTTGGCTGACCTCGCGGGCTGCGAGCGGCTGATCTGCGGCGTGCGTGCGGAGCACTTGGCGACGACGCCGATCGCGGCGGAGATCCTCGCGCTGCGGCCCGATGCAGTGATTGTGCCAGTTCCGGCGCACAAGGATGGGCCGGTGCGGACGCTGCTGGACGCGGCGCACGCGATCGACCCGGAGCTGCCGCTGCTCGTGCACTACGCCGATTACGCGACTGGCTGGGATTTCGCGCACTTCCGCGCGTGGTGCCTGCAAAACGCCTGGGACGCGGCGCTGGATGCCTACACCGGCTCGTTCCCGCATTTGGGCGGCCCGACGCGCTATGCCGGCCTGCGGGTGGATGGCGAGCAAGTGCTTGAAATTCGTGAAAAATATTGCTTTGCGCCGACCCTGCGCGAGGGCTGGCATTCCGCGGGCGCGTACTGGGTGCGGCGCGCGGGCGATCTGCTGGCGGCGGCTGACGCGGTTGTGCAGGCGGATACGCGGGTGGCGGGCGAGTGGTTTGTCTCGACGGCGCTCGGTCACTTGGTGGCGCAAGGCGCGCGCACAGGGCTCTACCCGCTCGCGGCGTTTCACCAATGGGGCACGCCCGACGACCTGCGCACTTGGCAGGCCTGGCAGCGCGGCATGGCGCGCTTGGACCAGCCGCAGCCGGGCGATTCGCCGTCGGTGCAGCTTGTGCTGCTGGCGGGACGCGGCGAGCGGTTTCGCGCCGATGGCGAGCCGTTGCCCAAGCCGTTCGTGGCGGTTGCCGGCCGGCCGATGGTCGCGCAGGGTCTGGCGCTGCTGCCGCGGCCGCCGCAGCGGGTCGCGGTGGTGCGCGCGGAGCACGTGCCGCTGCTCGCGACGCTGGGCCTGGACGACGCGCCGCTGACGGTGGTGCCGCTGGACGGTGTGACGGCAGGGCAGGCGATCTCCGCGGATCTGGGGCTGGCGGCGATCGCGCCGAGGACGCCGGTCCTGGTCGTGCCGTGCGACGCGGGGCTGCTGTTCGATCGCGCGCGCTGGCGGGCGCTGGAGGCGCGCGCGGACGTCGACCTGGTGGTCTTCACCGCGCCGTGGCACCAGCCCGCGCATTGGCAGCCGGCGAGCTACGGTTGGGCGGACGTGGCGCCCGATGGCCGTGTGCGGTCGATCGCGGTGAAGGAGCCCGTCGCCGGGCTGCCGCTCGCCGCGCAGCAGGTGCTGACCGGCCAGTTCTGGACGCCGGATGCCGCGCAGCTCCGCCAAGCGATCGGCGAGCTTGTGGCGGCGGACGAGCGTGTGAACGGCGAATTTTACCTGGACAGCGTCGCGCGGCGGCTCGCGGCGCACGGCGCGCGGGTGTGGGCCATGCCGGTGGATCTGTGGCTGTCCTGGGGCACGCCGCAGGAACTGGCGGATTTTCGCTATTGGAATGCGCTGTTCCGTCAGGGTCGGCCGCTGGAGGCGCCGTGAAAGTGCCGCACAAAGCCATCCAGTTGAGCGTCGTGATTCCGTGCTGGAACGAGGCGGCGAACCTGCCGGCGCTGCTGGCCGCGTGGACGGCGCTGTGGCAGGACGGCGACGCGTGGGAGTTGATCCTGGTCGACAACGGCAGCACGGATGACTCCGCGCAGTTCCTCGCGCAGGCCGCGCAGGCGCTGCCGTTTCTGCGCGTGGCGACGGTGCCGCCGCCCAACATCGGCTATGGACACGGGATTTTGACGGGCTTGGCGATGGCCCATGGGGAGGCGCTGGCCTGGACCCACGCTGATGGCCAGACGCCGCCGGCCGACGTGCTGCGGGCGTGGGACGCGTGGCGCGACAGCCCGGCGCCGCGCAAGACGCTGGTCAAAGGCCGGCGCCGCGATCGGCCGCTGCCTGACTTGGCGTTCACCACGGGCATGAGCGTCTGGGCGACGGCGCTGCTGGGCACGCCGCTGCACGACATCAACGCGCAGCCCAAGTTGTTTCCGCGTGCCCTGCTGGCAGATTTTCGCGACCCGCCCGACGATTTGTCGCTGGACGTGTATCTGCTCTGGCTTGCGCGGCGGCACGGCTACGCGATCCTGACGATCGACGTCGCGTTTGGCGCCCGGGCGCACGGCGAATCGCGCTGGGCCACGAGCCTGCCCGCGCGCGTGCGGGCGGTCCGGCGAACCCTGGGACTGCTGTGGCGGCTGCGGCGCAACATCGGCTGATCGCTCAGCAAATCGCTTCAAGCGACATGTCCAGGTCCGCCATCCGCGGACCGCGATCGTGCGGGTCCCGCGTGAGCTCGAACGCCGGCAGCGGCTGCGCCGCGGTCCCGACAAAATGCTCAGCCAGCGCCAGCGCCGCCAGCAGGTCGACCGGCGTCGTTTGCGCTTGTCGCAGCTCCGCCAGCGCCCCCGCGCAACGCACCGCGACCGCCGCGCTCTCCAGCAGCTCGGCCCATGCACGGGCGAGCGTCAGGTCGCGGTCAAACGGCAGCGCGAGCAAGCGCACGCCGAGCCAGATCTCAAAAACATGAACGATTTCGCGCTCAACTGGCACAAGCCACCGTCGGACTTGCTCGCGCCACTCGCCTGTCAGCGCGTTCAGCAGTGGCGGCAGGCTGTCGTCGGCCAGCGCCAGCTCCGGCAGCATGGGATGCGCCTGCGCGGCAAAATGCGCCAGACGCTCGGGGTCGACGGACGCGCACCGCGCCTCAAAATACGCCCGAAATGCCAGGAAGCCGCGCGGCGTCAGCGTCGGCGGTGCGGCCGGCAGCGCGTGGGTCTGCTGCGCGGCGTCAAAAGTCAGCGCGAGCCGCGTCAGCCGGCCGAGGATCGGCAGCGTCGGCTCAGCGGCCAGATCCAGCAGCGCATCGCGCAGCGCCGCAAACGCTGGCCACGGCACCGGCAATCCCGCCAGCAGCAGCACCTGCGGCTTGCCGTCGGCCTTCCAGACCTGCAGCGGCTGGCGCCATCCGCCTTCGCTGTGCGCGGGCGTCACCGGCTCTTCGCTCGCCAGCAGCCGCGCGCGCACGACCGGGCACAGCGTTGAAACGGCCAGCGACGCGCCTTCCGGCGTCTGCACCGCCTGTAGCGGAAAGTCATTCCAGGGCGCGGAGTTTGGTTCGTTCGGCTGGAGCGTCAGCGCCGCGAGCGTGGCCGCGCGGCCCGGATGTCCAGCCGCCATCGGCGCGGTGCGCACACGCTTGCACAGGCACTGCGCCCGCTGGCAGGAAAAGGTGTCCAGGACGGACGCAAAAGTGACGCGCACGGGCAGGCCTCCGCGCGGCGGGCGTCAGCGCGGTGAACTCGCCACGCGCCGCAGACCCGTCCGCAGCCAGATGGTGTACAGGACAATGGCGGTTCGCGGCAACCGCGTCAGCGTTTGCGACCCAGCCACGCGCCGCGGCTGTCGACCAGCCCGACGGTGTGGAGGACGAAATACCAGTCAAGCAGTTCGCCCAGTTCCTCGACGACCTCGCGCGGCAGCGGCTCACGCCAGCGGCGGCAGTGCTGGATCCACCCGCCGACGTCGCGCAGCAGCTCCATCAGCAAACCGGCGGCCTTGGCGGCAGCCTCGGCGATCTCGGCGAAAGCGACGTGCTCGGGCACATCGTCGGTCTGCATCCACGGCCGGTCCTTGGTCTCCGCGCGCGGAAACGGCGACTTGCCGCGCGGCAGCCGCCGGACGGAACTGCGCGGAACGCGGCCCAGGTTGTCCGCATACAGCGCGCCCGTGCCCGAACGTCGGCGAATCAGAGGGTGGGACATCGTGCGCTTGGTCGACTAAACCGTCGCTTTCTTGGGCTTCGACGGCTCCTGGATCCAGATCAGGCTGCCGTTGGCGCCCGGGCAGGAGCCCTTGATCACAATCAGGTTCTTCTCCGGTTCAACCGAGTGAATCTTCAGGTTCTGGATCGTGACCTTCTCGACGCCGTACTGACCGGCCATCTTCTTGCCCAGCCACACGCGACCCGGCGTGGTGCGCATGCCCAGCGAACCGCCGTGGCGAAACACCTCGTGCGTGCCGTGCGACGCCTTGGGCATGTGCATGTTGTGGCGCTTGATGACGCCCGTGAAGCCGCGGCCTTTGGTGATGCCGGAAACGTCAACAATTTGGCCGGCCTGGAACGCCGATGCGTCCAGCATCATGCCGACTTCCACTTGGCTGACGTCCTCAGCCGACACGCGCATCTCGCCGATGTGCGCCACCGGTTCGACGCCCGCCTTGGCGAAAAGCCCAGCTTCCGGCTTGATGACCTGCTTCACTTTTTTCTTGCCAAAGCCGATCACCAGGGCGTTGTAGCCATCGGGACCGGCTTCCGTCTTGACGCGCAGGACCGGGCAGGGCCCGACTTCCAGAACGGTCACGGGAATCCGCTGACCTTCGAAATCAAACACCTGCGTCATGCCAATTTTGCGACCGAAAAGACCTTTGCCCATTGTGTGCTCCTGCGACGCCCGTTGCGACGTGCTTGTTGGAGTCCAGGTCGAGCGGCTGACGGTGCCCATTTGGGCCATTCCGCACTGTGCGGGCCAGCATCGACCGATGCGCCGATTGACGACGCGGAAGGGCAGGGAGTCTAGTCCTTTGCCCCAGTTTGGTCAAGGCCCAAGCGGTGGTTCAGGCGCGGGCTGATGATCACGCCCGCCTGCAGCCATTCGCCCAACGCGTGCTGGCTGCCGGTGACTGCCACGCCACAGCCGGCCACCGCTTCAAGGCGCGCCTGATCCAGGCACCGCTGCGCCGAAGCGACGGCGACCTGAGCGCTCGGCGCGACAGCATCGACGACGGCGGCCAGTTCCTGGGCGTCCAGCAGCGTCTCGCCGGCCATGCGCGGCAGCCAAAAGCCCGTCGCGACCGGCGCCAGCGCGCGCACGATGTCCGCCGCCACGCGATCCTTGCGCACCGCCAGCACGATCTGCCACCGCCGCCCGCGTTCCGCCAGCAGCGCCGCCAGCGCCGCGATGCCCGCCGGGTTGTGCGCCGCGTCCAGCACCACGGTCGGTTCGGTCGCGATCACCTCCGCGCGGCACGGCCAATCCGACTCCGCCAGCGCCGCGACGACCTCATCCACGCCCGGCAGCGCACGACCCGCCACCGCAAACCACTGCGCTACGCCCTGGTACGCCAGCACCGCCAGCGCGGCGTTTTCCAGCTGATGCACGCCCGGCAGCGCGATCTCGACGTCGAGCGGCCCGGGCAGCGTCGGTCCGGTCAGCACGCCCGCCTGGTGCCAGTTCGCCACCAGGCCGCGCGACGCCTCGTGCATGTCCTGGCCCAGAAGCACAAGCCGCGGCGTCAGCCCGTGCTTGCGCAGCGCGTTTTTCACCAGCACGGCTTGCGCCGCGACAAGCGTGCGGCCATCGCGCGCCACTGCGACTTTTTCCCAGGCGATCTGCTGCAGCGTGTTGCCGAGGATCGCCATATGGTCGTGCGACAGGTGGGTCACGACGCTGACGATCGGCTCGGTCGCGTTTACCGCATCCAGCCGGCCGCCCAGCCCGACCTCCAGCACTGCGATGTCGATGCCCGCTTGGGCAAAAACCACCAGCGCGGCGGCCGTCAGCGCCTCGAACGGCGTCGGCTCCAGGTCCTCGGCTTGGGCATGGACCTGCGCCAGCGCCGCGTCCAGCAGGTCCGCCGGCACGCACGTCGCGCCCACGCGCACGCGTTCGCGCGTCTCCACCAAGTGCGGCGAGGTGTAGTGGCCCACCCGCAGCCCCGCGTCCCGGAGCAGCGCCGCCAGCATCGCGGACGTCGAGCCCTTGCCGTCCGAGCCCGCGACCACGACGCACGGCATCCGCTGGTCCGGCCGGCCCAAGCGCTCCAGCATCGCGTGGATCCGCCCCAGCCCAAGCGCCATGCCGCGCTGGCCCAGGCTCGCCAGCCACAGGTGGCCCGGACCGCGATGCGAAACCAGCGCCTCGTTCATCAGGGCGAGTCGCTGCCGTCGAGGACGGTGACGTCGCTGGGCACGCCGCTGGGCGGAACGTCGCCAGGGTCGACAATGTCGCCGGCGCTGTTGGCGAAAAACAGCGAGCGGACCCAGACGTCCGTCGGGCTGGCTTCGCGCGACAGGCCTTCGCTGTTGCCGCTGGCCCGGACGCGGTCGCCGGTGACGCTGGCGTTGACCAGCACGATGCCGGCCGATTGCATGCCGCTGACGAGCATCCGCGCGAGCGTGGCGGTGCAGCCGGAGGTCAGCTCCAGGCCATTGCTGTTGCCGACGCCGTCCGGCGTGGTGTTCAGGAACGCGCACTCCGACGCGACCGCGGCGCCGCCGGATTGCGACCAAGCCGCGCCGGTGACGTCCTGCGTGCGGATGCCGCTGAGCTTGACGTCGCTGTCCAGCGCGCGGATGCCGCTGCCGGGGGCGGTGTGCAGCGCGACGCCGCCCGCGTTCAAGGTGCCGCTACTGCCGACGATGCCGATGCCCGCCCAGTCGTGGGCCTGCGCGCCGGCGATGTGGAGAATGCCGCCGGCCTGCGCCACGAAGCCGTGGCCGAGGCCGATCGCGTTGGCGGTAACGGCGCTGACGCGGCTGTCAAAGACGTCGAGGCTGGACGCGGCGCCGCTGGCGTCGCTGCCGTCGACGATGAGCCCGACGCCCTGGGCGCCCACGACCGCGACGCGGGACAAGCGCGCGGTGGCGAGGTTGGCGATCTCGACGCCGTAGCCGACGCTGTGGATGGCGAGGTCGTAGGCGGTGACGCGCGTGCCGCCATCGACCGCGATGAGCGCGATTTCGCTGTGGTTTTGCAGCCGCCAGCGATGGCCTGTGACGACTGCGCGGTTTTGGATCGCGGCGCCGCGGGTGCCGCCTTCGACGGTGAAGTCGTCAATCGCGGCGGTCGTTGTCGTGTCGGCGACGAACAGGCCGACGTCCTGGCTGCCGGCGATGTGCAGGCCGCTGAACGTGGCGCTGGCGCCGCTGGAGATGCTGATGCCGCGGCCCCAGGCAGGCGAGGTGCCGAGCGCCGTTGCGCTGATTTCGACCTGCGAGGCGTTGATCGAACTGCCTGATCCATAAACGAAAATGCCGTGTCCGACGCTGTTTTGCACGCGCGCGCCGGTCAGCTTCAACGCCGCGCCGCCGGTCACCTGAATGCCGTAGCCGCCGGTGCCGTCCGCGTTCATTTGGGTGAAGCCGATGACGGCGCCCGGGTCGCCGGTGCTGCTGGCGCTGGCGGTGAGCTGGGTGCCTTTGCCGTCGACGGTCAGGCCATAATCGCGGTTGCCCAGCGCGGTGACGCGGCCCTGCACTTTGGCGCCGTCGGCGATGAGGATGCCGCCGCCGCTGGTCTGGCTCGGCGTGGTGAGGTCGGCTTCCAGGACAGTGTTCTTGACGACGGTGCCGCTGGAGACAATCGAGATTCCGGTTTCGCGGCTGTTGATGACGCGCAGCGTGGCGTCGGTGACCTGCGCGCCGGATGCGATGACCGCGCCTTCGCCGTCCTGGCCGGTGGCGAGCGCGACTTGGGTGTCCTGGACGTGGATCGTGCCGCCCTGCCAGCTGGCGTTGGAGACGAGCAAGCCGTTGCCGAAGCTGTCGGCGATCGTGACGACGCCGCTGGCGGGCAGGGCGAGCTTGGCGCCGTCGACAATCGCCACGCCGCCGCCGGCGGACTTGTCGGAGCTCTGCGGCTGTGTGGCGTTGATGAGCGCGAAGTCGAGGCCCAGGACAGCACCCGCGCCGGCCGCGCTGATGCCCTGCGTGTAGCTGCTGTGGACGTACAAGCCGCTGAACTGGGCGCTGGAGCCGTCGCCCTCGACGACGACGCCTTGGCCGCCGGTGCTGTCCGAGGCCTGCGGGACAGTGCCGCTGACCAGGACGTTGTGCCCGGACACGCTGGCGGCGTCGACGACCCAGATGCCGTGCTGGTGGCTGTTGGTCACGCGCAAGTCTGTGACCTTCACGCTGGCGGCAAAGGCGGCGAGTCCGATGCCGGCGGTCTGGTCGCCGCTGGCGAGCGTGCCGTCGATCCACCAGTTGCTGCCGCTGGCGCCGAGCGGGCCTTCCAGGCGCATGCCAAATCCGCGGTTGGCGGTGACGCGGACGTCGCTCCCGCTGAACGTGCCGGTGCCGACGGCGTAGATGCCATAGCCGTGCGCGTTGTCGGAAAGCTGGGCCAGCGTGCCGTCGACGGCCAAGCCTTTGATGTTGAGCGTGGCGTCCGAGCCGTACAGGCCGTATTCGCGGTTGCCGGACAGCCGCACGTGGGTGGCGGTGAGCGTGGAGCCCTCGACGGCGATGCCGTGGCCCGCGGCCTTGTTGTCGCCGGCGGCGGTCGTGTGGACAAAGACGCTCTTGACCGTCGCGTTGGCGCCGTCCAGCGCGTAGATCCCGCCCTGCGCCGCGCTGTGGACGTAGACGTGGTCGATGGTCGCGGCGACGGCGCCTTCCACGCGGATGCCGTAGCGCCCGCCGCTGACGGTGAGGTTGCTGACCTGGCTGCCCGTTTGCTCGGCGATCAACACGGTCGGCGAGCCGGCGGCGCCTTGCAACAGGACGTCCTTGGCGCAGGAGCCGCGCAGGGAAATAGGCTGCAAAAGCGAAAGGTTCTCCGCATAGACGCCGGCGCCGATGGCGATGGTCCCGCCCGCGGGGAGCGCGTTGACGGCGTCCGTCAGGCTCGTGAATGGCGCGCCTTGGCTGCCGGTCCCGCCCGCCGCAGCGCTGGCCGAGACGAACACGACTTTGGGGCCCGGCGTGACGCCGCCCCATGGGTCCGTGCAGTCGGCGGGATCCGGCGCGCAGCTGGTGCCGTCGACGACGAAGCCGGGCGGGCAGGTCCAAGCCGGGCCCGCGATGTCCTGGCACTGCGCCGGCTGCGCCGGATTGGGGCGCTGGCCGAGGGTGCACGTGGCCGTGACGCACAGCGCGGGGTTGCCGGTGGCGTCGATCACCGCGCCGGCGCCGTCGTTGCACCACTGCGGCGTGGTGACCGGCGGCGGCAACGCGGGCGGGCCGGTCAGCAGCGTCAGCGGCGCCACGGCGGGCAGGGCATCGCCTTCGTGCCACGGGATTGGAGCACCGGTGCCGATCGGCAGCGTGACCGTGCCTGCCGGGACACAGTTCGGCTCCGGCGCTTGCCCCGCCGGGCACCCGACGTTGAGTTGCGCGGCATTTTCCGGGCAAACGGCGGTGACGGCTCGGCACGTTTCCGGCCCGGGCGTGCAGGCCTTGCCGCTGTCGTCCACGTAGCTGAAACACCAGCGCGGCACGCAGGCGACCGGGTCTTCGGCGCCGGTTGTGAAGCAGCCCGACGGCCCCGCGGGCAGGCATTGGCCCGCGGTGCCATCCCAGTACAGCCCGGTAGGACAGCACGTTCCATCGGTTTTGCTGGCCGCCTGTGGACACTCGACCGCCGCGTCGCCCGTGTCCGCGGTGCTATCGCCGTATTGCCACGGCGGCAACTCGGTTGTCTCGGCGTCCACATGCAGCAGCGGATCGTAGATGTCCGTCGGAATCGGCGCCGCCGTCTCCGCACAACCGGCCAGCAGCCACAGCGCGCTCACCCCGACGACAAAGCGCGCGGGCGAGCGACGGAGCGGGGCATTTTGCTTGCGGACGCGGGGCATCATACCCTCCGGATTTGTGGCCTACACTGTGCCGGGATTGGCTCGGCGTTGCAACCGCCGCTTGCGATCGTCCAGCGCAAGGGCGACGATCACCGCCCGGCGCCGCGCCTGGCCAAGGAGCGACCGATGCTGCAAACGCTGCGTGAATCCGCCGGGCTGTGGCGCATGCCGTTGCCGACGCCGACCCTGCCGCCAGCGACGACGACCAACCACTACCTTGTCGGCGAGCGGCGGGCGGTTCTTGTCGACCCGTCCGCGCCGGCGCGGTTGAGCCAGGACAAGCTGGTTGCCTTGGTCGAAGAGGCGCGCGAGGCCGGCATCGCGATCGAGGCGCTGTTCTTGACCCACCACCACGGCGATCACGTTGGCGCGGCTGCGGACTTGCGCGCGCGGCTGGGGTTGCCGGTGTGGGCGCACGCACGCACAGCGGAACTGCTGCCAGAGCTGGCTGTCGATCGCTGCGTAAAAGATCTTGAAGTTATTGCAGAAAACGCCGACGGATCGCCGTGGCAGGTCATTCACACGCCAGGCCATGCGCCCGGCCATCTGGTGATCTGGCATGCGGCGACGGCGGTGCTGGTGGCGGGCGACATGGTCGCGGGCGAGGGCACGATCCTGGTGGACCCGCGCGACGGCCACATGGGCGACTACCTGGCGAGCCTGGAGAAGATGGCGCACTTGCACCCGCGCGCGCTCGCGCCTGCGCACGGGGAGGTGCTGCACGAGGCCATGGCGGTGCTTGCCCACTATCGGCTGCATCGGCTGGCGCGCGAGCACAAAGTCCTGGAGGCGCTCCCTCCGACCTGGACCGCTCCGGACGCGCTGCTGCCGACGGCCTACGGCGACGTGTCGCGGCTGGCGTGGCCGATCGCGCTGCGGTCGATGGAGTCGCACCTGATTCATTTGGCAGAATTGGGACAGGTGGCGCGGCACGGCGCGCGCTGGCGGCGGTTGCCCTGATGGATCTGCGGACTCGCCGCAGTTCGAGATCAAATGTCCGTCTCCCGCGGTGTGCCTCCGGAGGAGCACGCGCGCGGTCCCAGTCCGAAATGCATCAGGCCCGACCGGCAAAGTTTGGCGTTCGCCGTCGGTCAGCAAGTCTAATGCACGTCGTCGCTCGCGCTGCCTTGGCCGACAACGACGGTCGCCGCGCGCACCACTTCGTCGCCCACCAGCACGCCGGCCGCCACGCAATGCAGCACGCGACCCGCTTGCGCCGGATCGGTCACCGGCATCGACGTCACGGCTTGGTGGCGGTTCGGGTCAAAAGCCTCGCCGATGGCGTCAAAACGCGTCAGGCCCAGCGTCGTCAACGCGGACTCGAACTGGCTGCGGATGAGCTGCACGCCGGCGACGAACGGGTCGCCATCGGCGGCCTTCTTGCTCTCCAGCGACCGGTCCAGCGAATCCAGCACGCCCAGCAACCCGCCGACCAGCTTGACCTTTTCGCGCGCCGCGTTGCGCTCGTTCTCGCGCTGCATGCGCTCGCGCGAGGCCTGGTACTCCGTGCGCACCTTGTCCACCGACTGGGCGTAGTGCCGCACTTTCTCGTCCATCTCAGCCAAGCGGGCGTCGCGCTCGGCGATTTCCCGTTTCAGGCCCGTGATGTACGGATCTTCTGCCGCCGACCCGCCCGCGTGTTCGCCGTGACTGGCCTCAGGCAGGTCCGCGGGATCCGCCGCGTCCGTGTGCCTGGAATGCTGTTTGTGACTTGCCGACACGGCACCACCTGCCCCGGTTAGGACCCGTTCAAGACGGGCGCGATCGCTCATCGCTTGGTGCCGCGTCGCGACACAAGCTATTGATCGAGCGACTCATTTGTCACAGCGCCTAGTTGCCTTTTTCGACCGCTTCCACGATCGCGCACTCGGTCGTCAGCAGCATGGTCGCCACCGACGCGGCGTTCTGCAGCGCAACGCGCACGACCTTGGTCGGGTCAATCACGCCCATCGCCACCAGATCGCCCATCTGACCCGTGCCGGCGTTGAAGCCGAACGAGCCCTTTTGCGCGCGCACTTCCTCGACCTTGACCGAGCCTTCTTCGCCCGCGTTCTCGGAGATCTGCCGCAGCGGCTCCTCGCACGCCCGGCGCAGCACCTTCACGCCGTGGTCGCGCTCATCGCCGAACTTCAGCGCGTCCAGCGCACTGCCCGCCCGCAGCAGCGCGACGCCACCGCCCGGCACCACGCCTTCCGCCACCGCCGCGCGCACCGCGTGGAGCGCATCTTCCACGCGCGCCTTGCGCTCTTTCATCTCCAGCTCGGTCGCCGCGCCGATGCGCACGACCGCGACGCCCGCCGCCAGCTTGGCCAGCCGCTCTTCCAGCTTCTCGCGATCCCAGTCCGACTTCGTCGTCTCGATCTCGCGGCGAATCTGCGCCACGCGCGCTTCCACGTCCGACTTTTTGCCAGCGCCGCCGACGATAATCGTCTTGTCTTTCAGGATCTTGACGCTCTTTGCGCGGCCCAGCTGCGCCAGCTTGACCAGCTCCAACTTCTCGCCGATCTCTTCGGAAAACGCGCTCGTGCCACACAGCGTCGCGATGTCCTGCAGCATGGCCTTGCGGCGATCGCCAAAGCCCGGCGCCTTGACCGCAACGACGTTCAGCTGGCCGCGCAGCTTGTTGTACACGAGGCCCGTCAGCGCCTCGCCGTCCACGTCCTCCGCGATGATGAGCAGCGTGCCGTTGGCCTGCCGCAGCTGTTCGAGCAGCGGAATCAAGTCGCGCAGGCTGGAGATCTTCTTCTCGTGGATGAGGATGAACGCGTTGTCGATGTGCGCCTCCATCCGGTCCTGGTCGGTCACGAAATACGGGCTGATGTAGCCGCGATCGAACTGCATGCCCTCGACGGTCTCCAGCTGCGTCTCGATGCCGCGACCTTCTTCCACCGTGATCACGCCGTCCTTGCCGACTTTCTCCATGGCTTCCGCAATGATTTTGCCGACTTCCTCGTCGCCATTGGCGCTGATGACCGCGACGCGCTCCAGATCCTTGTTGCCGTCGATGTCCTTGGAGAGCTTGAGCAGTTCGTCGGTCACCGCGATCACGCCGGCCTCGATGCCGCGCTTGATCTGCATCGGGTTGATACCCGCCGCGACAAGCTTGGCGCCTTCCAGCACCAGCGCCTGCGCCAGGACCGTCGCCGTCGTCGTGCCGTCGCCCGCGAGATCATTGGTCTTGCTCGCCGCTTCCTTGATCATCTGGACGCCGAGGTTGGCGAAGTGCTCTTCGACCTCGATCTCCTTGGCGACGGTCACGCCGTCCTTGGTGATCAGCGGCGAACCGAAGCTGCGATCGATGACGACGTTGCGGCCCTTGGGGCCCAGCGTGACTTTCACGGTGTTGGCCAGCGTGTTGACGCCTTCCAGGATCGCGTTGCGGGCTTCATAACTGTAGAAAATCGACTTGGCGGACATGCAAACTCCTTGAAAATCGCGAAAAAAATCGTATGGGCGAGGTTCTGTCCTCGCCGATCAGTTGATGATGGCCAACAGCTCGGATTCCTTGAGGATCAGATAATCTTCGCCCTCGTGCTTGATCTCGTTCCCGCCCCATTTGGCCAGCAGGACCTTGTCGCCAACCTTGACCGTGGGCGCGCGCAGGCTGCCGTCCTTCAAGACTTTGCCTTTGCCAACCGCCTTCACTTCGCCGTAGACCTGCTTCTCCTGCGCCGCGCTGGGCAGGAACAGGCCGCCCGAAGTTTTTTCTTCGGCTTCAGCGCGCTTGACGAGGACATTGTCGTACAGGGGGCGAATGCTCATGGTAGCTCCTTCAGGTTTCGGAAATGGCGAGTCATATCAGGCAGAATCTGCAAATCTTCAGCGACGTTTGGGGATGGTCAGCCACGGGCTAAACGGCCTCGATCGAGACTCCTGAATCAAATTGCATTCTTGTGCGCACAGCCAACCCAATATCGGCCAAGGCACGGCGCAAGGTAGGACGCCCCGTGCGCGCGTCAAGGGGCAGCCGACGCAATCAGGACTGGCAAAGTTGCGCGGGCGCAGGTACAAAGGATCGCCGCGGCGTCGGGGCGGGATTCCCGGGCTGGCGCAAAGCAGAACGACGCAATACAGTGCAGGCATCTGGGAGACATCGGTCATGTGCAACATCACGATTTTTGGCAAGAATGCCAGCTGTAGCTTGGTTGCAGCTCTCGCGGCCATGGCGATTGGCGCCACGGCATGTGGCGACGATGGCGCGGTCTCCGGCCCGCAAGCCATCACCGGCGGTGACACCACCGGCGGCGGCGACGGCTCGCTCAGCGGCAGCGACGCGGCGACCCTCAGCGACGGCACCGCGATCGACCAGGACACCGCGATCGGCGCCGATGGCGCGCCCTTATTCGTGTGCGGCAACGGCATCTGCGAAGGCCCGACCGAGACGCCGCAGACCTGCCCGGCGGACTGCCACAGCGTCGTCGGCGGCCCGGACGCGACCACCGGCGGCAACCCGGTGTGCGGCAACGGCATTTGCGAAGCGCCAAGCGAGACGATGCTGCTCTGCCCCGCCGATTGCAAAACGCCCGCGAGCCCGGCCGAGACGTGCAAGCACCAGGCGTGCGGCCCCCAATACGACGCGTGTGAGGCTGATGCCGCGTGCGTCGCGTCCATCAAGTGCTTCAACGCCGGCGGCGGCAATGAATGCGTGACGTCTGCGCAGGTCGGCCAGGAAGTCCAGGCGTTGACCCAGTGCATCAACGGATCCGGCTGCCCAGGCACGACGGGTGGCGGCGGCGGCGGTGGCGGCGGCACCGGCGCGACGTGCGGCAACGGCACGTGCGACCAGGGCGAGACCATGCTCACGTGCCCCAAGGACTGCACGCAGCCGCAGTCCGCGACCGAGGCCTGCTACCATCAGGCGTGCCCGACGCAATATGCGGCGTGCAGCGCCGATCCGGCGTGCGTCAAATCCGTGGACTGCTTCAACACAGGCGGCACGCCGCAGCAGTGCGGCAACAACGCCAACCAGTCGGCATTGGACCAGTGCGTGACGAACTCGGGCTGCAACACCCAGGGCGGCGGTGGCGGCGGCGGCGGCCTCAAGAACTGCGGCAACGGCGTCTGCGACCCGGACGAGACCGAGCTCACGTGCCCCGCGGACTGCAAGACCGCCGTGAATCCGCAGGAGACCTGCCTGCAGACCTCGTGCCCCAGCCAGTACAAGAGCTGCCAGGCGGACAAGGCCTGCGTCACTGTCGTGGACTGCCTGGTCAACAACCAGAACAACCCGCAGCAGTGCATGGGCGGCGGCATGACCCCGGCCGTTCAAGGCTTGTTCCAGTGCGCGCAGCAGGCCAACTGCCTGGGCGGTGGCGGTGGCGGCGGTGGCGGTGGCGGCACTGCGCAGACGACGTGCCAGGGTGCGTGCGGCAACTACAGCAACGTCGCGGGTTCCTGCCAGTGCGACAATCAGTGCACCGCGAACGGCGATTGCTGCAAGGATTACAGCAGCCTGTGCGGCACAGGTCCGGCGACCGTGTGCGGCGATGGCACCTGCACCGCGCCGCAAGAGACCGCCGCGAATTGCCCCGCCGACTGCGCCGCGCCGCCGCCCACGCCGTGCAAGACAAAGAACGACTGCGCCACGACGGAGGTCTGCTGCGGGCTCGCCAGCGGTTCGGTATGCACGCCGATTGGCCAGTGCAACTAAGCGTGCGGATCGTTGTCGGGGAACCAAGTGCTGCGTTCTGGACCGGACTCCGAGCCAGTACCTCCAGTCGCACGTCGCGGATCGGCGGCGCTTGATCCCGGACGTCGGTCGGCCTACATGAACAGCCTGCGCCCGCGCAGTGCCACACACGCCCGCGTTTACGCGAACCTCCGGCTTGGCCGATGCGCGCGAGGCGTGCTAGGCTTCGCGCCCCCGGCCAGATGGCCTGCTTGCGAGTCATGAGTCAGCCAACCTCCACAATTCGGACCGCCGCCACTTTTCAGGAATTGATTCTGCGCCTCCAGAACTACTGGGCGCGCCGCGGTTGCCTCATCGTGCAGCCGTACGACATCGAGAAGGGCGCCGGTACGTTCAACCCCGCGACTTTCCTGCGCGCGCTGGGTCCGGAGCCGTGGAGCGCGGCGTACGTCGAGCCTTCGCGCCGGCCCACAGATGGCCGCTATGGCGACAATCCGAATCGGCTGCAGCATTACTATCAATTCCAAGTGATTCTGAAGCCTTCCCCGCCGGATCCGCAGAACGACTACCTCGACAGCTTGCGCGAGATCGGCATCGATCCGCTGGCGCACGACATCCGCTTTGTCGAGGACGACTGGGAGTCGCCGACGCTGGGCGCCTGGGGCCTGGGCTGGGAAGTGTGGCTGGACGGCCAGGAAGTCTCGCAGTTCACGTACTTCCAGCAGTGCGGCGGGCTGGATCTGCCGCTCGTCTCGGCCGAGCTGACCTACGGCCTGGAGCGCCTGTGCATGTGCGTGCAAGGTGTTGAAAACGTTTATGATTTGATCTGGACGATCGCGCCAGACGGTCGCCCGGTCAAATACGGCGAAGTGCACTTGGAGGACGAGCGGCAGTTCAGTGCCCACAATTTTGAGTTTGCCGACGTCGAGCTACATCTCACTTTGTTCAATGAATTCGAGGGGCAAGCGCTGCTGCTTTGCCAAAACAACCTGGTGTTGCCGGCGTACGATTACGTGATGAAGGCGAGCCACGCGTTCAACGTGCTGGACGCGCGCGGGGCGATCTCGGTGAGCGAGCGGCAGAAATACATCGGGCGCGTGCGCGCGCTGGCGCGTGCGGTGGCGCAGGGCTATGAGGCGCTGCGGTACCGGCTGGAGCTGCCGCTGTGTTCGCCCGAAGAGCGGACGCGCTGGCTGGCTGAACGCGCGCGGCTGGAGCAGCTGGCTGCGGATAAGGCTGCGAAAAAAGGCGGCAAAGGCCAGGAGGTGCGGGCATGAGCAGCGCGCCGCTTCTGCTGGAAATTGGCTGCGAGGAGATCCCCGCTGGTGTCGTTGGACCCGGCGCGGAAGCGCTGTTGGCGGCCGTTGTTGGCCTGCTGGACGGCGCGGGCGTGGCACATGGCCAGGCGCAATGGCTCGGGACGCCGCGGCGGCTGACGGTGCACATCGCCGACGTTGCGCTGGAACAGCCCAATCGCGAAGAGCTTTTGACCGGGCCGCCGATCCGTGCTGCCAAGGACGCGGCCGGCAACTGGACGCAGGCGGCGCTCGGCTTTGCCAAAGGTCAGGGCGTGGACATCACCGCGCTGTACGAGCTGGAGACGCCCAAGGGCGCTTACGTCGCGGCCAAAAAGCAAGTTCAGGGCGTGGCGACCGTCCAGCTTGTGGGCGCAAAATTGCCCGATATTCTGAGGACTTTGCCGTTTCCCAAGCGGATGCGCTGGGGCGCTCGGCCGGAGACTTTTGCCCGGCCGATCCACTGGATTGTCGCGTTGCTGGGCGAGGCGGTCATCGACGCGGAGTTCGCGGGCGTGCGGTCGGGCGACCAGAGCGGCGGTCATCGGTTCTACCACAACCACCCGGTGACCGTGACGGCGGACTTGACGGCGTACAAGTCAGCGCTCTGGAACGTGAAAGTGATGGTCGATCCGGCGGAGCGCCGCCAAGTAATCCTGCGCGGGATCGCGCAGCTGGCGGCTGAGGCGCACGGGACCTGGCACGAGGACCAGCAGACCCTGGAGACGGTGGTGCAGCTCGTGGAGTGGCCGGCGCCGCTGCTGGGGACTTTCTCCAAGGATTTCCTGGAGATTCCCGCGCCGGTCATCCGGACGACGCTGCGCGAGAACCAGAAGCTGTTCACGCTCGCCGGGCCGGACGGGCTGCTGCTGCCGCACTTCATCGCGGTGGCCAACACGCTCTCGGAGGCGAGCCGCGCGACGGTGGCCAAAGGCAACACGCGGGTCGTGTCGTCGCGGCTGGCGGATGCGCGGTTCTTTGTCCAGGAAGACACGAAGAAGCCGCTCGCGGACAAGGTCGCGCTGCTGCAAAATCGCCTGTACATGCAGGGACTTGCGGAGCCGACGCTGCGCGACAAGGTGGCGCGGCTGGAGCGGCTGGCCCTGACGTTTGCCGAGCTGGCGTGCCCGGCCGAGCTGGACGACGTGCGGCGTGCGGCGCTGCTGTGCAAGGCGGATCTGTCGACCAAAGTCGTCTTTGAATTCACCGAGTTGCAGGGCTTCATCGGCGCGGACTATGCCCGGCGCGACGGCGAACATTCCGAAGTGGTTGCGGCGATCGCCGAGCACTACCAGCCGCGGTTCGCCGGCGACGCGCTGCCGACCTCGGGCGCGGGCGCCGTGCTGGCGCTGGCCGACAAGCTGGACGCGATCGCGGCGTGCTTTGCGCTGGGGCTGGTGCCAACCGGCACGCAGGACCCGTATGCGCTGCGCCGCGCGGCGCTGGGCGTGCTGCGGATTCTCGGCGAGGCTGGCGTCGGGCTGGAGCTGCAGTTTGTCATTGGCCAGGCGGTGCGCGCGGTGCTGCCGACCCCCGCGTTCGACCTGAATGGCGCGCAAATTTGTGGCGATATCAAAGGGTTTTTCCGCGCGCGGCTGCTCGCGCTGCACGCCCAGGATTTTCCGACGGATTTGGTCGAGGCCGTGCTGGACGCCGGATTCGACCAGGTCCAGACCGTGCTGCCGCGGCTCCGGGCGCTGAACGCGCTGCGCCAAGGCGACGGGTTTGCGCCGCTGGCGGCCGCGTTCAAGCGCATCGGCAACATTGTCCGCAAGCAAGGCGAGCTGCCGCCGGGCACGCGTGTGCGGCCGGAGCTGTTTGCGCTGCCGGCCGAAAACCGGCTGTTCGAAGCCATGCAGGCGACCGGCGCGCTGGTGCTGCAGGCGATTGAAAACGGCGACTTTCCAATGGCTTGCAGCCGGTTGGTCGAGGTCAAGCCGGCGGTCGACGCTTTCTTTGACGACGTGATGGTCATGGCCGATGACGTCGCGGTGCGCCACAATCGCTTGGCGCTGCTGCACGGTTGTGCCAGCCTGTTCGCCCAATTGGCCGACTTCGCAAGGATCCAGGCGTGAACTTGATGCTTCCAGCCGCGCTTCGCCTCCCGTCGCTTTGCCTCGCGCTTGCCGTGTTGTCTGCGGCGTGCGACAGCAATATTGGCCTGCCCGCGGACCAATCCGACAGTCTGCGTTATCCCATCGCGCTGGTCGCCGATCCGTCCGGCAAGCAGATCTTCGCGCTCGGCGCCAACTTCGATCGCCTTTACCGCGCCGGTCGGTTGCGCACCATCGACACCGCGACCGACCAGTACGTGGTCAACCCCGACGGCTCGCCGATCGCCACGGAAATCCCGAGTTTTGGCGGCAGCTTCGCGCTCGATCCGGCCGTCGGCATCACGGACACCACGTTTCGCCTGTTCGTCCCTGCGCGCGACGACGATTCGCTCAGCGTCGTCGACGTCCGCGCCACCACGCCGACAACGATGGACTGCGGCGCCGATGCCATCACCGGCGTGTGCAGCGGCGATCGCCGGATTGCGGCCTCGTCCGGCTTGTTCCCGGTCGGCGATGACCCCATCGCCGTCGCGCTCTCCGATTCGCCGGACGGGCGCCGCCGCGTGCACATCGCCGCGGCCAACAACGGCCAGCTGTCGCTGTACGATTTCGACCCGAAAGAGCAGCCGATCAACCTGCGCTCGCTCGACTCGGTCATCATGCCGGTTGGCCTGAATTCCATTATTATTTCACCACTTACGCAGCGCGTCTACGTCACCACGACCGGCACGGCGGCCGTTCAGACGTACCGCGTCGACCCGGGCACGACGTCCGACAAGCCGTGGGTCATCGCCCAGGAGCCGTCGATCGTCCTGCCCGCTTCCAGCGCTGTGGACTATGGCCGTGGCTTGGCATTTTCCAGCGATAACAGCCGGTTGTATGTCGCCTGGCGCAGTCCGGCCAGCTTGAACATCCTCGACGTCGTGCCCGATGGCTCGGGCGTGCCCGGCAACCGGCTGGTGGACTCGATCGTGCTGGGCAAGAAGCCGTCGGGCCTGGCGGTCGCTCCGACCGGCCTCGGCGGCCGGGATTTGGTCTACGTCAGCTGCTTTGGCGAGGACGCGATCTGGGTCGTCGACCCGGCGGAGCGCGCCACCATTGCGACGATTCCGATGCGCCTCGGCGTCCAGGAGCCCGGTCAAGGGCCGCTGATCGTCCGCGGCTCACCGTTCTCGATGGCTGCGATCAACGTCCCGTCGCGCGGTTGGCTGCTCTACGCTGGCCTTTTTTCGGTGCCGCCTGGCGACGACCACCACATTGTCGTCGTGCCCATCGCGCCGGGCGCCGTCAACCGGAACGTCCCCGACCACATCGTCCACGTCGGCATTGGAGGCACGCCATGAGCCGCTCGCTCGCGCTGCTCCTCGCCGTCGCGCTCCTGGGCGCGTGCGCCACGCCCACTGTCCCCGTCCGCCGCGGCACCACGATGCCGCACGCCGTCGGCGTCGTCTGCCTCAGCGCGGATGGCTCGCCGATCGCGCTCGACGACATCAACTGCATCGACAACAACATGCGCGTCATCGTCAGCGGCATCGACAGCGTCGGCGCCGCGATGCCTGCCCAGCGGACGTGGCTGGATGTCGACCCGTCGACGCCCGGTTTTACGCCGCTGCACATGCCCAGCATGCCCGGCGCGGTGGCGATCGACCCGCTCAACGGCCAGGGCTACATCGCGATTCCGCTGCTGGGCTGGGTGGTGCGCGTGAACCTGCTGCACTTGGCGGATTGGCAATTCAGCATCACGGACTGGCAGGATGTCGGTGTTTTTGCGCAGGATTTGCTGATCGTGCAGCAGCCGGAGCCGCGCCTGTACATGGCGGATCCGGCGGGTGGCAAAGTGTGGTGGCTGCCGCTGGTCGAATTTGGCCACCAGCCGATCGTGCGGCCGATCGCGGTCGGCGGATCGCCGGTCAGCCTCGCGTGGTCGAGCGTGAGCCAAAGCCTGTATGTCGGCCACCTCGCGACCGGCTATGTCTCCATGATTACGCCGACTTGGAATGGCCCAAACCATGCCGTCAGCCAGATCGGCCTGGTCGCGCAATGCCGCAACGGCCTGGACGACGACGGCGACGGCAAGACCGACGGCGACGACAGCGGCTGCGACGGCCCGGACGACAGGTTTGAAGGCAACCCTGAGCTCGGTGTCCTGTGCGGCAACCTGATCGACGACGACGGCGACGGCACGACGGACGGCCAGGACCTGGGCTGCATGCCCGGCGCTGGCGTCACGCCCACGGACGGATGCCGCAACGGCATCGACGACGACGGCGATGGCCTGACCGACTATTCCCCCGGCGGCGGCGGCGATCCGGGCTGCAGCGGCTGGGGCGACGACACGGAATGGAGCGAGCAGGTCCTGTGCCCGCTGGGCGGTCCGGGCTGCAAGACGCTCGCCACCGGCGTGTCCATCAAGGCCGCGGTCAACCTGTGCTCCGACGGCATCGACAACGACGGCGACGGCAAGACCGACCTCGCCGACCCCGATTGCAGCGTCCCCGGCAACGCGATGGAAGGCCCGCCCGCGTGCGCCAACGGCCTGGACGACGACGGCGATGGCCTGACCGATCTCGGCGACCCGGACTGCTACAACCGCGGCGGCTTGAGCGAGATCAGCCCCGCCAGCGCGCTGCGCACGTCGGTCGCGACGACTTTTGACGGCCGGTTCGTGGTCATCGCCGACCGCACGCGCCGCGCACTGCTCGTCGTTGACGCGACGACCGGCAAGCTGCTGCAGCCGGTGCCTGGCCAGCAGTCGCCGTATGTGCGGGCGAGCCGCCTGGATGTGCGCGACGGTATCCCGGGAATGGCGCTGGCGGACGTGCCGATCTCGCTGGCGGCGGGGCAGGTCGTCGATACCATCACGACGGGCGACCAGGCCGTCAACGTGTACAAGCCGGTGATGGCGATCGGTTTGGCGCAGATAGGTGTTGAATTTATTCAATTTTTCCCGATCGGCGACACGCAGACAATCGCCGTGGACTTCATCGACGTCGCCACCGATCCGACACCGACGCTGACGACCGGCCGGCCGCTGCTGCTCGTGCCGGGCGAGGTCCTGGACCTGCCGACGACGGTGCCGACCCGCTTTGCCGCGCTCGGCTCGAGCTTGGGCACGGACCCGCTGGGCAACACGATTTATTACGGTCTTGACCCGAACATGAGCTTTGCCGACCAGCGCGCCGAGACTTGGCGGTTCAAGCACGAAGCCCTGCTGCCTGGCGGCGTGAGCACGCGAGGCCGGCTGCTGTCCGACGGGACGCTGCACGATCCGACGCTGGATTTCTGCCAACTGGGCGTCCTGCCGGGCGACATGCTGCAGGTCAACATCGCGCCGAGCGCGGCCTGCCAGGGCGGCGGCACGTTTGACTTTCCGGTGACCGGCGTGCACGCGGATCGCCTTGATTTTTCCCAGAATTCTGGAGTCCTGGACGTGCCGGTCACCTACGACAACCAGCTGGCGTTTGACGTCACGGCGCGTAAGCCCTGGACCAGCGCCCTCGCGACTTGCGTGGCGGACGGCGGGATTTCCTATGCCATTCGCGCCGGTGGCTGGCTGGTGCGCGGTTCGCGAACGGGCATCCTGTCAACGCGCCCGTCGGGCGACGGCGAGTGCACGGCCTTGTCCGCCGCGGATGCAGGCGCGTCGCGGCTGGTGGAAACGACGTTGCTGCCCGGCGTCGCGCTTTCTGCCGTCACGGCTTGCCCGTACGCCGACGACGTCCTGGATCCGACGATTTGGCGCGCAACGACGTTCGTTCATCCGGCGTTTTCGGGCGTTCTTTCGCCCGGTTGTGATTCGTCGACCTATGACGCCAACGGCGACAGCATCATCAACCTGGTGCCGAGCATTCGCGAAGCCGAGTGGGTGTATGGCCTGACGGCGGGTGGCCAGCCACCGCGGTCGACCGCCGCGGGCGCCAATCCCGTCGCCATGGCGAGCGGCCCGCTGCTGGACACGCTGTACGTGGTGGACGAGGGCGCCGGGCTCCTGCAATTCGTGCGCATTTCCGACGGCCTTTTGCTCGATACGCCCTTGGACTAGCGACCCGGCTTGACGCAGCGGGTGTGGTCCGGTATGGGAAAAAGCGCGGATGGGTTGGACGATGTCGCGATCGAGGCTCGAGATGGTTTGGCCGCAGCGATGCCTGACGCGCCTCGTGCGCCGGTTGGTTCTGCTGCTGGCGGTCCTGTGCGCGTGCACCGGAACGAGCGCGTTCGCAGTGGACAAGGCCAAAGTCGCCGAGGCGATGGCGGTTCAGGCGGGCAAGGCCTTTGAAACCGGTGACTATTCCCGTGCAGCGGACCTCTACCTGAACGCGTACCGGACCGACGCCAACAGCGCGTTTCTCTACGGCGCCGCCCGCAGCCAGCATCTGGCGGGCCGAATGGACCAGGCGACCGAGCTGTATCAGCAGTTCCTGACCGCGGCCAACGCGGATCCCGAGCGGCAAAAGCGCGCACGCGAATACCTGGCCGAGATCGAGCGATCCAAGGCCGTGGCGCTGGCTGCCGACGCCGAAAAGGCCCAGCGCGAGGACCCGAAACTCGCGGCGAGCCTGTACCTGGACGCGTACAAGCTGGCGCCGACGCGCGTCGACTTGCTGTTTCGCGCTGCCGTGGCCGGGCAGCAGGCGGGCGATCTCGCGGCAGCTCAGGCGCAATTCGCCGAGTACCTGGCGCAGGCGCCGGCGACCGCGAGTGAGCGGAGCCAGGCCCAGGCACGGCTGGACTCGATCCGCCGCAAGCTGAGCCCGCAGACGGCGCCTGAGCCGCAGCCGCAGGTCGCGCCGGAGCCCGCGCCGCCACCCAAGCCGGAACCGCCGCCCAGGCCGGAACCGATCGCGACCACGCTGCCGCCCGTGGGCGTGCAGGCGCCCGCGACCGAGCCGGCGCGCTGGCCCGGTTGGGCGCTGGTGGGCGCGGGTGGCGGGCTGGCGGTCGTCGGCCTGGTCCTTTACCTGGGCGCCGCGGCGGACAACAAGCAGTACCAATCCGATCTGGCCGTGACCAACGGGGCCGGGCAGATCAGCGGCCTGACCCACGAGGAGGCGGCGGCGCGTGCGGCCAGCATCAATGGCCGGATGGGCGCGGCAGCAGGTCTGGCGGGCGCGGGCCTCGCGGCTGCCGGCGTGGGGACGTGGTTGCTCGTGCGGACGCCCCTGCGCGCGGCCGTCGTTGTGCCGCAGCCGAGCGGCGCGCTGCTGGTGTGGCGGTTTTGAGCGCGACGCACTGGCGACGGCCATCGGGCGCGGGCGCTGACGGGGATAGTATGCGAATCCTGGGGCTGGCGGAGCAAACGGACAGGACGGCGCACCGGGCGTTGTGGGCGGCGATTCTGCTCGCTGGCGTGCTCGGTGGCTGCGCGAGCGTGCCCGATGTGGGGCAATTCCTCTTTGCCACCAATGCGGACCGCGACAACGCCGACGCGCTCGCCGATGCGGATGGGACGTCGGCCAACGACACGGCGTCAGCAGAGCTCGGCTTGGACAGCGACGTGGCACCCGATGCCGACGCCGCGCCGGACGTAACCGCGGACGCCGACAGCGCGGCCACCGATGCCCTTGCCGATGGCGATTCCGCCCCCGGGACGGATGCCGGTGACGTCGGTTCTGATGCGGATGCCGTTGTCGACGCGGATGCGGACGCGACGCCGAGCTGCGCCTCGCTGGGCACCTGCAGCGACGGCAACGCGTGCACCGTGGACAGCTGCGTCACTGGCACCGGCTGCGTCCACACCGCGCTCGACGTGACCGCCGCCTGCAGCGACAACGACGCGTGCACCGCAGACAGCTGCACAGCCGCCGTCGGCTGCGTCCACACGGCGCTCGACGTGACCGCCGCCTGCAGCGACAACGACGCGTGCACCGTGGACAGCTGCACAGCCGCCGTCGGCTGCGTCCACACGGCCGTCTCCTGCGACGACCAGAGCGTCTGCACCACCGACAGCTGCCTCGCGGCCAGCGGCTGCAGCCACGTCGCTATCGCATGCGACGACGGCAAGCCGTGCACCGGTGATTCCTGCGACGCGACAAAAGGCTGTATCTCCATCGCGTTATCCGGCACGCCCTGCGACGACGAGGACGCGTGCACCAGCGGTGACACCTGCCAGGCCGGTACGTGCGTCGGTCAGCCCATCGTCTGCGGCACCGCGAGCGCATGCGTCGTGCACAGCTGCAACTCAGCGACGGGCTGCGTGACGACCTTTCCGGCGGGCACCCCCTGCGACGACGGCGACGCGTGCACGTCCGACGACAGCTGCGCATCTGGCGCCTGCGCCGGCTTGCAGCGCCTCTGGCACCTCACCGTCGCCAGCGACCAGGACGTGCTGGCGATCGCCGCGCGGCCCGACGGCGGTTTCGTGACCGTCAGCCGAACCAACAAGCTCGTGGCGATTCGCGCCTGGGCCAAGGACGGTACAGCGGCGTGGAGCACGACGGTGACCTCCTCGCCGGGCCGCGCCGGCATCGCGGTCGCGGCCAACGGCGACGTGGGTTTTGCCGGCAACTCCGGCGCCGACGGCCTGATCAACTTGTACACCAGCAGCGGCGCGCTCATCGCGTCCACGGTCGTTCCCAGCGGCTCCTCCGGCGAGTTCGACGCCATCCTCGCCGACGCCACGAGCGGCTTTCACGCGTTTGGCCATGTGCTCGGCGCGAGCGGCGATCCGGGCGACGCCTGGTTCTGCGACGTCGACGCGGCGGGCAAGGTTGTCTCCCAAACGACTGCGGGCGGACCATCGCTCGACGCACTCTACGCGGCGACGGTGACCAGCGATGGCAACTACGTCGTCGGCGGCGTCGCGTCGCAATCGCTGACGTCCGGCGCTTTCCTCTTCAAGACGCTGCCCGGGGTCGCCAACCCAAACAAGAACGCGCTCTGGAGTTACAACTATCCGAGCGTCGGAACGGGGCGCTTCAACCAGATTGCCCCGGCGAGCGACGGCGGCGTGTTGGCGATCGGCGAAGTGGATACCGCCGGCGCCGGCCAGCTCTCGGTCCTGATGCTGCGCCTGGATGCCAACGGAAAAGTGCTCTGGAGTCACGTGGATGCCGTGAAAGGGCCGAAGAACTCCGGCGCGGGCGTTGCGAAGCTTCCCGGCGATCGCTGGCTGGCGGGCTACAACGAGGGCAGCGTCAGCCTCAACGCGCTGGCGACCGACGGCACGCCGCTCTGGGCGCACACGCTGACCGGTCTGAGCGCGCCCAAGCTGGTGGCGCTGCAGGACGGGACCATCGGGTTTGCCGGCGGCTCAGCCAGCGGCGTTCAGGTCCAGCGCATCGACCAGTTCGGCAACGGCGACTGCACGACTTCAGGCGGCTGCCTCACCCAAACGTTTGCCGACTGCAGCGACGCCAACGTGTGCACCTCGGACGAATGTACCGGCGGCAGCTGCGCGCACCCCGACGACTTTTTTGGCAACAGCTGCTCCGATGGCGACGTGTGCCACGCTGGCGGCAAGTGCGACTCGGGCAGTTGCCTGGGCGCCGGCGACCTGCTGGGCTTTGTCAGCGACAACGGGTTCGGCGAAGGGACAGCCATCGCCGCGCTGCCCGACGATGGCTGGGTCATCCTCACCACCACCCCCAGCGCGCCGCCCGCCGTGACGGCCGCAGCCTACGCATCGACCGGCAAGGCCAGATGGAGCAAGTCCTACAGCGGGCTGACCAGCGCCAGCCTGTTTGTCGACGCGACCGGCAACACGATCCTGACTGGATTCAATAGCTTGGCCGGCGGCCTCTGGCTGCGGCGCATCGACCTCACGGGCACCGAGACCGCCTCGTGGTCCATCAGCCTGCCGAACATCACCATGCTCACGATCGGCGGGGGCATGGCTGCCCTCAGTGGCGGCTACATGATCCTGGGCAGCGACGGAGTCGACGGCGCGCTGATTTACGTCAGCTCAGACGGGCAGCTCAACGGCCAGCAGAAGCTACCGGGCATGGCGCAGGCGCACAGGCCCGTGCTCGCGGCCGACGGCGGCTTTTTCGTCTCCGCCTCGACCCTGAACAGCGGCAGCTGGTCACCGTTCGTCGCGAAATTCTCGCAGTGGGGCAACAGCGTTTGGCGGTACGACTACCCGACGAGCGGCGCCGGCTATGTCGGCAGTTTCAGCGACCCCGCTCCGCTGCCGGGTGGCGGCTGCGCGGTCGCCCTCGCGTCGGATACGCCTCACATCCTGCGGTTTTCCGCCGACGGTACGCTTGTGCGGACCGATTCATTCCAAGCGACGGCGAACGCGACCACCGGCGCGCCCGCTGCGCTCGCTGCCACCGCCGACGGCAGCCTGCTGCTCACGACCGTCATCGGCGCGTCCAGCGAGGCATGGCGCATCGATCCGCAGGGCAACCTCGCCGGCAACCTCGTGCTTCCCGCGCTGCCCGGACCTGGCAACCCCGTGTCGGTCGCCGTTTCCGCCGGGGATCACGTCGCGTTCACCAGCGGTTTCGCGGCCTCGCCGGGTAGCGGTCTGGGGCCCGTGCTCGGCTTTTGGCGCGCCGACCCGTTCCTGAACGGCACCTGCAAGGGCTCCGGCGCGTGCGCGGGCAAGCTCGCGTCGGACTGCGGCAGCAGCAACTCCTGCATCCTGGACGGCTGCAGCGCCAGCCTGTGCGTGCACACGACACGCGACAACGGTTCGGCATGCACCGACGGCACCGCATGCACCTGGGCCGACGCCTGCGCCGGTACCACGTGCGTCGGCGGCAAACCGGTGCTCGGCGCGTTCCCCGGCAACGCCGTCCTCGCCGCGGCCGTCCTCGCTTGGGGCGACAACAGCGCGACGGTCAGCTCAACCGGCAGCAGCTCGGTCGTCGCCGAGAAGCGCGATCCGACCGGCACTCTCTTGTGGTCCGTCCAATCGCCGGTCGGCAAGGAAGTTGCGCAAAGTCGCGCGCTGATCGACCTCGCCGGCAACCTCGTGATCCCCGGCCACGATGACGCCAACAACGCGGCGTGGCTCTGGCAAATCGACCCCACCGGCGCGGTCGTGGGCGACAAGAACGGCCTGATTTTTGGCGCAAATCAGTATAGCGAATTCCGCGCGCTCGTCGCGACGCAGACCGGCTACTATGCCATCGGCACGACCGGATACGTTGCCGGCTCAAACGCGAATTTCTGGCTAGTTCCGATGAATTTCGCGTGGGCAACAACGGGCACGGACTGGAAACTCGGCTCCACAGACGGCTCCGGCAATGCCAACAACGACGTCGCGGCGTCCGGGGCGCTGGCGTCCGACGGCGGCGTGTTCCTCATCGGCACCAGCACCCCGGCGGTTGGCTTGGCGGCGAACGCGCGCTTGGTCAAGTTCAACCCGGCAGCCGGCATGACCTCCTGGCAATACACCAACAACAGCGCGGCCGGCAGCAGCGGCTTGGACGTGGTCGCGACCGCGGACGGTGGCTGCTTGGCCGTTGGCTCGGCGTATGGCACGCACAGCCAGGACCTGTGGCTGGCCCGGTTTGACGCCGGCGGCGCGCAGCAGTGGAGCCGCACGATCGACGACAACGGCGGCGCGGGCACCGACGATTATGGCTATGGCGCCGCGGCGTTCGTCGACGGCTCGTTTGCAGTCGTTGGCCGCACCACGGGCGCGCGCCTGTGGCGTTTTGACAGCGCCGGCGCGGGAAAAGGCGATTGGCCTCTGGCGGCGACGACAGCAGCGCGGGTTGCGATCTCCAGCACCGGCGGCCTGTTGATTGCCGCGAATGGCGGCACGCCCGCGCAGGACATCCTGTTTCACACCGACCTGTTCGGCAACCTGACTTGCGGCGCGTCGGGCAGCTGTTTTGACTACACGACGCAGTCCTGCGACGACAAGAACCCGTGTACCTTGGACGTCTGCCAGGGCGCCTGCATCCACACGAACGTCGCGGACGGCCAGGCCTGCGTCGACGGCAGCAGTTGCACGGTCGAGCAATTCTGCACCGCTGGCGTGTGCGGCGGTGGCAAGCCCGCGCTCTGGTCGACGACCGACCCGGACGGCGACAGCATCGCCACCGCCGGCGGGACCTACGTCACCCTGGTCACGGTCAGCAATAGCGCCAACGGCGCCACGGCGCGGCTCTGGGACCCGGCGGGCACGACCGTCAGCAGCTTCACCACTGCCAACGTCAGCGCGGGCCATGGCCGCATGCAGGTCAACGGCGACGGCAGCTACGTCGTCGCGGGGGCCACCAACAGCGCGACGGACACGGACGCGTGGATCGCCAAGTTCAGCGCGAACCAGAAGCCGGTATGGTCAGCGACGCCCGGCATCGTCGGCTCGCCGGACCGCTTCGACGCCGTTGCGCCACGCTTCCAGGGCGGATACTGGGCGGTCGGTTCGCACCTCGGCGTATCCGGCGCCATGGCCTGCTGGGTCCAGGGGTTTGACGAATTCACCGGGGCGGAGGGCACAGGCGTGGACCTCGGCGACCCCACGCTCAGCAACGCGTGCGTCAACGCCCGGGTCGCCAACGACAGCTCCGTCTTCGTCGTCGGCACGGCCACTGGCGGCAGCGTCGGCCAGCGCGCGTTTGCCGGCAAGCTCAACGCCCAGGGCTTCCAGCAGTGGACCGGTTTGTTCGTCAGCGGCGGCAAGGAGGCCTTCTACGACATCGTCCCGAACAACACCGGCGCGATCGCGGTGGGCACCACGGGCACGACCGGCTCGGACGTGTTGCTCGTGCAGTTTGACAACGCCGGCGTCAGGTCCTGGGTCCGCAAGATCGACTACGGCGGCGCCGACGAGGGACGCGCCGTCTACCTGCGCAACAACGGCACGCTGGACGTCGCGGGCGCGTGCGCGGGCGCGTACTGCCTGATGCACCTCTCTGCCAGCGGCAATCGCCAGTGGGAAGCCACGTTTGGCACTGGCCGCGCGCTGCAGCTTTTGCCTTACAGCTACAACAGCCTCATCCTCACTGGCGAATCCACGACCGGGTCGATCCTGCGCGTCGACTGGTCCGGCAACGGCAGCTGCACCGCGTCCGGCGGGTGCGCAAGCAACGGCGAAACGGGGTGCTCGTCCGCCGACCAATGCACGTATTCGCGTTGCACGGCCAATAGTTGCAGCGCGACGACCCTCACCGACGGCATGGCCTGCGACGACGGCCAGCCATGCACCGGCGGCGACATGTGCGCGTTTGGCCAATGCGTCGCGGGGACGGGCTCAAGCTGCGGCGACGGCGTCTGCTCGTGCGGCGAGACCGTGGCAAGCTGCCTCATCGACTGCCAGTGAGCGACCGACGGCTAGTTGCCGACCGTGAACCGCCAAGCCAGCACGTCGCCGGTCGACAGCGTCAGTGACACCGCATACGTGCCATTCGCCAGCGGCTTGTTCGCGTACAGCCCAACCGTCTCCGGCGCCAGGTTCGCCAGGTTCGGGTCCGACTTCTGGTCCAGCCACGTGTGCGCGATCGCGTTGCCGCCGGCGTCCGTCAGCTGGTGGCTGGTCACGGTCATGGCGGTCCAAAATTGCGCGGTGACGACCGGACCGGACGGGAACCCGCTCGGCGGCGCGGGCGGCGTCGGCCCTTCCAGGCCATTCCAGGACGCCGCCACGTTGTGCTGTCCCGGCCACGGCCAGACGATAATCGGGTCGGATTTCAAGCCATTGCGACCAGAGCTGTCGATCACGTTAATCGCCGTGCCGCCCGAAATCTGCTGGCCATAGCCGATGAGCTGCGTCGTCGGGCTGAGCAGTGGCAAGCGGTGGTAGACGGTGTCGATCCAGCCCTGCAAGGCCGCGGCGGGCGTCGTTTCAAAGGCAATCACCTCGCCCGATGTCTGACCGCCGCTGAAGCCGGCCGCCGTGTCGCGGTCCCAGAAGTTGACCCCGGTGAAGCCGGCCCCGTAGCTCTGGTCTTCCTCATGCACGCTCAGGCCGGACGCGTTGTACTGGCTGACGTGCGTGACGTAAAAGTCGGCGTGGGCCTTGGACGCCTTGGCGAGCGAGCAATCGCTGTTGACCACGGGCGCGCCGACGGCGTTGCGGTACTGGTTGAGCAAGACTTCGGCGTTTTGCTGGTCGCTGGTCAGGCAGCTGAGCGGTGCGGGCGACGCGGCATTTTGCGCCGGGCCGGGGTGGATCGTGCCAAACGACGCGCCGTCCCATGGGCCGCTGCTGCCCGCGTCCGTGCTGCCGCCCGTGTCCTTGCTTCCCCCGCCGGTGTCCTTGGTTCCGCCGCCGTCCACGTCCTTGCCGCCACCGGCGTCGGTGTCCTTCAAGCTGCCGCCGTCCACGTCGTTGCCGCTCGCGTCCGTTGCGCTGCCGTCGGCGCCGCTGGTGCTGTCGTCGCCGCTGCTGGTGTCGGTCAAGTCGCCCACCCAGTCGGCGGACCAGGTCACGCTGATTTGGCAGCACGTGCCGGCTTGAAGCTGTAGCGAGCCGGCGACCGAAGTGTTGGCGATGAAGTTGCCGACGACCTGACCGGCCGCGGGCGTGGCGTCAAAAAGCACGCCGTAGGGCCAGGAACCGTCGAGCGGTCCGCTCAAGCTGCCTTGGCAGCCGCCGGGTCCGGTGCAGGTCAACGGCGCGAGCGTGAGGTCGGTGACCTGGCCGTTGACGAGGCGAAAGGACACGTCGGCGCCCTGCCACTGGCCGGGATTGGGCGTGATGCCGAGCGCGGCCGCGCCGCTGCCGCCCGCGCTGGAGGAGCTGCCGCAAGCGGCGAAGAACAGCAGGAGGACACACAAAAATCCGCGCATGGGGGCCTCGAAAAACCTGAGCAGGGAAGGTACGCTGCCTGCAGTCGCGTTTCAACGGTAAAAACGCCGTGAAGCGGAGGGCTAGCGGCCGTTGCCGAGCAAGCTGCAGTCGAACCGGCCAATAAACGCGAGGTTCGCGGCCTCGAAACCGCCGGGCTGCGCGTCGCTTTGCCAGGCGACGTGGCGCCGGTACGCGCTCTCCCAGACGGCTTGCGGTGCGCCGTTCCAGCAGCGCTCCAGGACGCCGACGACCATTCCGGTGCGGTGCATCCCGCCGCCGCAGTGGACCACCACGTGGCCCTGTGGATCGCGCCCGCCGGGCTGCAGGATCGCCTCGCGGATCACGCGCGCGACCGCCCGCATGGCTTTTTGCGTCGCCGCCGGATCGTCGCGCAGTTCGTCGCGCCAGCTCGCCAGCTCCGCGTCGTCCTGAACGTTGAAGTAGGTGCCGCCCGCTTGGCTGAACGTTTGCTGCTCGGCGCGGGCCAGATCCGCTGTCGGCATCGGGCCTTCGTACAGGTTCACGCCGTGCCGCACGCCTGCCGCGACCAGGCTCTGCAGGCACGAATCCGCTTGCCCGGGCCGCGGCGTGAAACCGGCGCGAAACAGCAGCAGCGGCTGGCCATCCGCGGTCTTCACGCCCCTGATCGCGACGACGCCCAGGTTGTTCTGGTTGCCGTCGACAATCGTCGCCCGCACCATCCGCCACGTGAGCGCGTCGACGAGCACTTTGCGCGCGCCGTCCGCCGCTTCGGTCGGGACCGTCACGCCCAACGCCTGCAGATCCGCGAGCATCGCCTGCGCGCCCGCCTTCGCCTCGGCGCGGAGAGTCGGATTCCACGTGCGCTGGGCATTGCAGCGCAGCGCAGCAGGGTTGATGGCGTGGTCGACAAGCAGCGTCTGTTCTGATGCGGTGAGCGCGGCGTCGGAACGTGACTGGGGGGCGCTGCAGGCGGTGAGGAGCAAGGCAACGAGGCAAACGGCGTTCTGCATGGCGCGAGGGTAGCAAGGCACCGGGCAGAGCGCGAGCCTGAATCCGCAGCAGGAGGCGCATTCCGGCATCCCGGCGCAAAAATTGCTGGAGACGACCTCGAGGCCGATTGCAACGCCTTGGACTGCTTGAAAAATTGACGAACCGTAGGGACTAGTGGATCTGGGAGGGGGGCCCGGCCGCCAGACCGCGCTCGGGTGGGCAACATCCGCGAAATTGGCAGCGCGGAAGGGAGTTGCGGCGGTTGCTCGTTTTTTTCCGGAGCGAGTTTTTCGTGCGCGGCAAAAGTCGCGCTTCTGCGAATACCAAACTGAAGGCAATGTCGGTGCCTTTGCTCGCGGCGAGACCTGGCGTACGGCAGGACGCGCAACGGGCCCACAGACCCATTGCCGGGCTGCCACGGGGACCATGGAATCC
>CAIYWC010000164.1 GCA_903929795.1 uncultured Myxococcales bacterium
GATCTGCAGGCGGGCAAACTGCATCTGCCCGTAGAGTTTGGGAAACTGGAAGAACTCAAGAAGGTCGGCTGACCGTGCCGAGCCGTGAAGCGTGGGCCGAAGCCTACTTGGCGCAGGCCGCAGACGACTTGCTGGCCGCCCACGCCGTCGGAACGGCTGCCCCGGCGGTCATGGCGATGCTCCTGCAGATGACGTTTGAAAAAGCCGCCAAAGGCATCCTGCTCCTCGGCAAGAACATCGACGTCGACAAGGCCACGAACTCGCACGCCGCGGCATCGATCCTGGTCGCGCAGCTCAAGCGCGAGCCAGAGTTGCTGAAGATCATCGGCCACGGCGACCAGTACGCGTACAAGCACGTGCTGCCGTTGGTCGTGGAGCTGGAGCGGCTGCACCCGCAACTGGTTCAGGGTGACCCGGTGCGCGAGCAGCAACTGGAGTATCCCTGGGTCGATTCTGCAACGAATCAAGTGCATTGGCCGGCGCGTCACCTGACCATCGCCCAACGCCTGGCCGATCGTGAGTCGACCGAGGGCCAGCGGCTCACACGGTTCGCGGCGGCTCTGCTCATGCACGCTGGCATGCTGACCGACTGACACCACGCCTGACTCCGCGCGCCTTGTTGCGAACCGTCCTGCGCCGATAGCCCGTCCAAGACGCTCTGGAATGACGCCGCGTAGCTGACAGGCGACAGGATGCACAACGCGTGGACCGGCTCGTACTGGCCGCGGGTGCCAACGTGCGCCTGAACATGCGAAAATGACACGATTCTGTGCGTAGCTCGGCCTGTCGGCTTTGACCGGCCCGCTGGTCCCGGTATGCTCGCCTCCAGGCGCGGATCCGGACCCGCCTGCGCTGTCGGGGGCTGGCTGGAGACGGCGAATGGCAAAGCGAGACCCGTTCGTAGCATCTATCGGCGGCGAAAAGCGGACTAGGACGAGTCGGCACTCAATGCGGTCTCGATGTGCCAACATGGACGCGGAACTGCTCGCACGGCTTGTTCATCTTATGGTCGGTCAGGAAGTCGCGACGCGGACGGGAGTGTCGGCGTATGACGGCACGTATTTCGGAGCGATTGCTTCCGGGAACCAGTACCGGGATGGCGTCGACCCCGGCCGTGCCGCTTCGCAACTGATCGCCGTTCTCCACGCTTGGATCAGACACGGCCACTACGCGGGCGAAGTCGGCGCTCAAATCGTTCAGAGGTTGGTCACGCGTCGTGACGAGGTTGTCGCATCGTGTGTCGACCTTCAGAACACGGGGCCCGACGTGGACGGCGGGTTTGCATCGCGACAGCTGCGGCTGTTCGCGTTGTTGGAGCTGATCAGGAAAGTCTTGGGCGTAACGACCGATTCGTTCGCGAGTACGACCAAGCTCGCACATTGGCTACTCCCGAACGTCGTGGCGATCGTCGACAGTCGCGTCCGGAACTCTGTGCGCCGGCTGCTGGATGGCTTGGAATACTCACCGCAAAACTTGAGCGTTGCACGATGGGTTGTCGGCGATCTGCATTGCGCGATTTGGGCGCTTCAATCACTCGATCCGTTGCCGCGAGGTTTGGCGCAACTGCTGCCGCCGGTGACGGTTGTGCGGGCTGTTGAACTGCGGCTCTGGCTAGATGGGGCGCCACGAGTGTCAAGCGGTGCAGCCCTGTGCGCCGTCAACTCCTGACGCGCCACGTGGATGTCCTCCCGCGTCCACAAGCGCTTGTCGCCGCTCATGGCGCCTGCGAACGTCACAACGCCGCGCGCCACGTACCACCGGAGCATGTCGCCGCTGATGCCCAGATTCTCTGCAGCCGCCGCTGTCGGAACGGCGCCACAAGCTCCGGCGGTGCGCTTGATGCCGGTTGGTGCGTGGCCCAGCAGTTCCTGCCACCCTACCGGCCGGTCGTCGGTGCACGTCACGACGCTGCCGTCATCGCCGTACACGCGAAAGTTCGCTTGCACAATCGCGTGGTTCGCGATCTGAACCGCCTCGACGTACTTGGCCAGCCACTTGCGCTTTTGCGCCGGCGGCCACTCCGCGTTCCACCGCCAAGCTTGAGCCTGGGCGCGAATCGCACGCTCGCTCGGCACAACCGGCACCGCAATCGCGTTGGCCAGCGCCTGCTGCAGCACGGCGCGTTCCATTTTGATGACCTCCCGACGCGCGGTGTGCTCGTGCAGGTCAATGCCGTCGTGCTCGTACAGGTCCAGCAGCCTCTTCTCGCGTCGCTCCAGCGCAGCCAGCGCTTTCGCCGTTCGTTCGCCCAGCGCGGCCGTGTCGGGCGCCTTGGCCTGTTTGACCGCTTCGAGCGCGGCTCCGACCAGCCAGTCGCTGTGGGTCAAGCTGGTCAGGTAACGGTCGAGGCAGGGATTGACGACATCGCAGCGGAAGCCCACAAGCCCACAACGGCGCAGCTCTCCTGACGGGTCCCCGTGTTTGCAACGGCACATGTACCTGGGGGCGGCGCGAGGACTGGCACCGGTGCTGCAGCCGTAGACGATGTGCTGGCGCGCCGCTCCTCCGTCGACATCGGGCTCGTGCCAGCTGAACAGGAACGAGGAGGCCCATGAGGACGGCGCCGTGGCTTCACGCGTTCGGCGATGCGCCTGTTCAGCGGCACGCAGCCGTACCTGCACGCTGAGCCACAGCTCATGCGGCACCAGTTGGTCGGTCTCGCTGTACACGCGCACATCGATGACGTGGTCGGATGGGCGCGGAATCTTCTTCTGGTGCCTTGAGTTGGCGATCCGACCACTCGACCGCGAAGCAAACACCAGCCGACCGTCGTAGATCGGATTCTGCAGCACCGAGCGAATGGTCTGGCTCGGAACGCCCGTCCGGCGGCCAATCTCAGCCTGAGTCGCACCGTCGGCCGCCAGCTTGAACATCTCGCGCACGTCGTCGGCCGCGTTCGTGTAGCTCCACGTCTGCGTTTTCCGGTCATACGCGATGCCGCGGGGCAGGAAGTCAACGCTCTGAACCCATTGCCCGCGCCGCCGTTTCGCCTCTTTACCAGCCTGCGAACGTCGAACGATTTCCGCCTTCTCCTTGCCGCCAATCAGCGCGAGCAAGCCGCTGACCAGCACCCCGTCCGGCCTCGCGAGGTCGTGCGTCCCGGCGGGCGTGTAGATGCGCGTGTGCGTGCTCTGACAGGTGGCGAGGACGCCGAACGCGGCGAAGTTGGACGCGCGGATGAGCCGGTCGAGCGCGTCGATGGCGATGTGGACGTCGGGGTCGGCGATGAAGGGCAGAACCTGCGTGAGCCATTCCTTCGACGTCCCAACATCGCTGCCGGAGACGTCCACAATGTTGACGATGCCGATGAGCATCGCGCCGTTGGCTTCTGCGACCCGCTGGATCGCGTCGTGCTGGCGGTTGAGTCCGGCGCCGTGGTCGCCGGCTTGTTCTTCGGTGCTGACTCTTGCGATTCCTAGTAATTTCATGGTGCTTTCCTCCTCATCGGTGCTACTTCGCACACGATTGAGAATAAAGGCTGTCCACAGTGGTGTGGTCGTCGCACCAATCGTATGCGAAGTCCTCGCCACGCAGCCGATGCCGCTCGAGGTCATCGATCAGGTAGTTGACGTCACAGCCGGGGTGGCAGGAGGCGGAGTGCTCGCCAACGCCCTGGAACGGGCCGTTGAGAAGGGCGGAGCGGCAGCGATGTCGTCAAGGTCTCACATCCAGCCTTGCTGGCCGTGGTCCAATTCTGTCAGCCTGGGTTTTGATTGGCTGAGCCGGGCAGGGCGTCCAGCTCTGTGAATGGAAGCCGACGCCCGTAACGACCGACCGCGCTGATCGCTCGGCCAGCGCGTGGGCTTGGCAACACCGACGCGCGCAAGAATGACCCCGGCAAGGCAAAACGTGATCACGTCAAAAACGCTAGCCAGACCGCTAGCCCGGAAAATTCACGAAGCCCCGCCAGCACCTGAAAACGTCGCCCATCTTGTCGCCGACGGCCTGCTCGTGGAGCCGCGCTGGGCGTGAGAGACGCCTGGACCCTGTTCAAACAGCTGATCCGCGACAAATCCGC
>CAIYWC010000165.1 GCA_903929795.1 uncultured Myxococcales bacterium
CAAAACCAAACGCTTTTGGGCCTCGACAACGCGTGATCAGCCGGTCATGCTCGGTCCAGGCGCGGCTCGGGATGGTCCGGCGCTGCAAACGGGCCCGATGTGGCCGGCAAGTTCAGCGGGCGGACGCCATGGGATGTCCTAAGATCCGCGGCTACTGTTCGAGAAATCCAGAACGGGATTCAGGTCTTTGCCGCAGCCCCCGATGAACCGATGCCGCGCTCGCGAGAGCCTCTCGATCGGATGCCATCGCCCATGCGCCAACCACCCGCCTCTCTTGCCGCCCGCAAGGATGCATGTCCGTCTCAAGGCAACATGCAGGCGGCCCGAAGTGCACGCGGCGCCTCAAACTCTGCGGAGGCCCGGTGCCGACTCGTCGATGCGAAGCGTCGACATCCTCGGGGTCCCGGGCCGATTCCTGAACAGCGGTGCCCCAAGCCCGGCCAGGAAGAGAGCGCGAGAAAAACGACGGTTTCTCTCGCACCCGGCGCGCCCGCGGCGCCGGCCCCGCGCCCTACCCCACCTTCTTCGGCGCCAGCTCGATCGGCCCGGTATTCTGCGGAAACTTGCCTTGAATCGGCCCATAAAAAGCCCGCAGCTTGGCAAAGTCGGCGTCAATATCGCCGGTCGGCTCGATCAGCGGCCCCAGCCCGCCGACCTTGTTGCCGTAGTCCAAATAGCCACACAAAATTGGCACCTTGGCGGCGAGCGCGATGTGGTAGAAGCCCGATTTCCAGTGCCCCACGCGCGACCGCGTGCCTTCCGGGGCAATCGCCAGCAGGATCCTGTCCGCGCCGCGGATCGCCGCCGCCGCCTGCTCCACCTGGTTGGCGCGCTTGCGGCGGTCGATCGGCAGCCCGCCGGTCCAGCGCATCAGCGGCCCCATCGGTCCCTGGAACAGCGTGTGCTTGCCGATCCACTTGACCTCAAAGCCGAGATCCCAGGCGATCGCCAGCATGAACGCCAGGTCCCAGTTGGTCGTGTGCGGCGCAGCGATGAGCACCATCCGCGGGATGTCCGGCACCTGCCCCGCCGCGCGCCAGCCGTGCGCGCGCAGCCACGCCTGCGCAATGCGCCGTTTGAGCCGCACCATCGGGGTGCTGGGCAAGGTGTGCAGACTGTGGAGGGGCTGACTTTGGGCAATCATGTGAGCAAGTCCGGCCATTTTGCGGCGCCGTCGAGCCTAGCCAGCCGCGGCCCGGCTGTCTGTCACGGTTTGTTCACGATTGCCGGCGCCCATGCGCACCAACCAATTCAACGCCAGCGGCGCGCCGTGCAGGTACACGCCCGGCAGCCAAAACGGCACATGGCCGAGGTCCGGATGCAGGTAGTGGAACGCGCCGGTCGCGCTCAGCACCGCCTCGAAACCGGTGCCCGCAAGCGCCATGCCCACGCCTTGCACAAGCTGCGGCACGCGATCGCGGCGCGGCAGGACGCGCGCCAGCCAGGTGACGAAAAACAGCGCCATCACCAGCGGCGGCGGCCAGGTCAGCAGCGCGCTGGCCAGATAGGCCGCGGTGAACCAGATGAAATTCGTCAGCAATTCAAAGGCATCCACGGGCGCGTCGCGCAGCTTTGCCGCCCAGCGCCCCATCCAGCCGCCGGTGAGCGCAATCAGCACCGCCGCCAGGCCGAAATTCGGCGCAACCCACCAGGATTGCTGGAGCAGGTCATCGCGCGGATACGCCAGCACATGGCCCTGGACGTGGATTTGGTCGTACAGCGCGCCGCTGATACCGCCGATCGCGAACAGACGCAGCCAGATGTGCCGAGGGAGCTTCATGGCCGCAGCGTAGCGAAGCGCCGCGCGATTGCCACGCCGCGTCGGGCTGGCTATGGTGCGCGTGGAGGATCCATGACGAAACGGTTGAAATGGGCGCTGATGGTTCTGCTGGCAGGGTGTGGCACGGCGAAAACGACACCTGTGCAAGATTCCGATGTTGCGGGCGGAGCCGATGCTGCGGTTGACAGCGGCGCGGATGGCCTTGGCGGTCCGTGCGTCGTGCCCAAGGCGGAAGGCGATCCGGCGCAGCTGACGTTTGGCGCGATTGAGAGCTTCGCGCCGGGAACGGACCCGCTGCGTGCCGTCGTGGCGTTTCGCAAAGCGCAGCAAGACGGGCAGATGAAGTACGGCGGCTTTCTCATCACCGAGCACGATGCCGGCAATTGGCAGGCGGCGGCGAAGTTGACGCAGGTGTCGTGTCCCACGAAGGACAAGCTGACGGCCGATCTCGACGCGACACTGACGGATGCGACCGACAAGGCGATCGGCGTGCTGAACATCCACGCGATGCAGATGTACAACAAGACCGACGTCCTTGTCGTCGCCAAGGCAAACGATCCGACCATGAACCGCGCCAGCATCGCGTGGAAATGCGCCAAGGACGAGCACTTCGTCGGCCTCGGCGGGCAGAGCTGGGACGTCGACCACCGCGGCCAGACCGTGCCGCTCTGGGTCAGCGAGGACGGCATCACCAAGCAGGACAACGACGGACCCGACGACGGCTGGTTCTTCTCCGGCAACCGCCACACGACGCACTCGCCGATGCCGATCTTCCTGTCGAGCCGCGGTTACGCGGTGATGCTGGACACGCCGGCGCGCGCGATCTTCCACCTGTGCTCGGACGACGCGGACGCCGTGCGCCTGGAGAACTGGCAGGGCGAGCTGAAGGTGCGCTTTTTCTTTGGCAAAGATATCCCGGACACGCTGCGGCTGCTGACGGCTGCGACGGGCCGGCCCGCGGTGCCGCCGCTGTTCACGTTCACGCCGTGGCTGGACGCGATCTACGGCTCGGCCAACGTGCGGCGCGTGGCGCAAAAGCTCCGCGCGAGCCACATCCCGGTGGGCGCGATCTGGACCGAGGACTGGCGCGGCGGCACCAAAGCGCTGGACGAATACACGCTGGACGAGGACTGGAACAGCGACCCGGTGCTCTATCCGGACATGCCGCAGCTGTCGGCGGACCTGCACGCCTGGGGCTTCAAGTTCCTGACATACAACAACACGTTTTTGACGCAAGGTGCGGACATTTATGATGAAGCCATGAAAGCAGGCTACAGCATCCAGCAGGCGGACGGCACGCCGTACAGCTACGACACGGCGAAATTCGTGCCGGGATCGATGCTGGACCTGAGCAATCCGCAGGCGGTGGCGTGGGCGCAGGGCGTGTACCAAAAGGGCATCGACCAGGGTGCGGATGGCTGGATGGCGGATTTTTGCGAGTGGCTGCCGACCGATTGTGCGCCGTTTTCCAAGGAAGATCCGTGGCTGATCCACAACCGGTACGCGGTCGACTGCCAGAAAATGAACAAGGATTTGATGGACAAGCAGACCGACGAAGTCGAGCGGCTGTTCTTTGTGCGCTCGGCGTGGCTGGGCTCGCAGCCGCTGGTGTCGGTGATCTGGGCGGGCGATCAGGAGACCGATTTCCAGCTGGGCGACGGCTTCCCGAGCGTCATCCCGATGGGCATTGGCCTCGGCGTCACCGGATTTCCGTATTTTGGCAGCGATATCGGCGGCTACATGAGCACGCTGGCCGAGTCGACGACCACCAAAGAGCTGTGGTTCCGCTGGGTCACGCTCGGCGCGTTCAGCCCGGTGATGCGCACGCACCATGGCAAGAGCTCGTTTTCCAACTGGAACTGGGAGAGCGATGCCGCGTCGACCGAGCACCTGCGCAAGTACGCGAACCTGCACATGAAGCTGCTGCCCTACCTCTACGCGGCGGCGCAGAACGCGAACGCGACGGGCATGCCGCTGATGCGGCCGCTGGCGCTGAAATGGCCGGCTTTCGCGCCGGGCTGGACGGCGACGGACCAGTATGCGCTGGGCGACAGCATCGTGGTGGCGCCGGTGGTGACGGAAGGCGCGACGTCGCGCGCGGTGACGCTGCCGCCCGGCGACTGGTATCCGCTGCAGGGCGGCGCAAAAGTGACGAGCGACGGCGTGACGGCGCTGACGATCCAGGCGGCGCTGGGCGACATTCCGGCGTTCGTGCCAGCCGGGACGATGCTGGTGCTGCTGCCGGACAATGTCGACACGCCGATGGACGTGACGGCGGGCACGGGCTGGACGGACGTGAAAAGCATTGGCGCCACACGGGAAATCTGGCTGTGGCCAGGCACGGGCGGCGCAACCAGCTTTGCCGACCCGCTGGGCGGCGGCACGTTCGCCTGGAATTCGCAGGGCTGGGATGGCAGCGCGGCGGCGCCCACGTTCAACGGCGCAGCGGTCACGCCCAGCGCCGATGGCTCGCTGGCTCTGACGGCGACGGGCAATGACAAGCTGGCCGTCGGCGGCGCAACGCTGCTGGTGACCGCGCCGGCGGGCAGCAAGCTGCTCGTGCGGTTTGCGTCCAACCCGCCGTAGCCGCTACGGAATCCAGGTATCCTGCGCGTTCTTGCGGCAGCCGTCTTCCGCAGCTTTGGCCATGTTCGGCATGTACTGCCAGACGACGGCGAAGGCGCCTTTGTCGTCCGCTTTGGACTTGCAGCCGCCCATCCGCCCGGCCGTCGGGCACGCGCCTTGGCCCCACGTGGAGTTGCCGCCGAAGCACGCGTTGTGCTGGAAGATCTCGCTCGCCTCGGCGGGGATGTTGCTGAATTCCGTGCACATCATCATCGTGCCGTCGGCGTTCTTCATCGCGCAGCTGCCCGACGACGTCGCGCCGGAGCTGCCCATCGCGCCGCTGCTGCCGACGGTGCCGCCGCTGGGCGCGCGGCCAGCGCTGGGGGCGGTGGTGCCGGCGTTGGTGGTGCCTGTCGCGGTGCCGCCGCTGGTGCCGGAGTTGCTGCCGTTGCCGACCAGCGCC
>CAIYWC010000166.1 GCA_903929795.1 uncultured Myxococcales bacterium
ACTCGGTCTTGGCGACGTCGACGTCCTTGCGGACGACTTTGACCTCGCGAATGGTCTTGCCGCCGTCGCTGATGGCGAGCTGCCAGCTGTCGCGGCCGAGATCCATGGCGATGTACAAGGCGCGAGAACTGTGCACAATGTCGGTCCTGGTGGTGCTCTGGGTCATGACTGCCTCCTTGGTGATGAACCGTTACGACGTAACGGCCCCACCAACCCCATCTTCCGCCAGCGCGCGCCCGCCGACACACTCCGACCCGGAGGTGTCCCATGCAATCCACGACCCTGTTGACCGAAAACTTCACCCTACGCCCAATCAACCACCGCCGACGCCGGAGCAGCGCCGCAATGGGGTACTGCAAGGCCCCGTCCTGCGTTGCGTCATGCTGTATGGCGACGCCAGTTCCATGGCCAATCTCGTCCTGCGCTTTGTCTTGCAGCCGGATGGCCGGAAAGACGCCGTTGAGGTCATCGGCACTCCACCGCTGGCAGCCGGCACGGAGATGTGCGTCCGCGCAGCAGTCCGGGCCGCGAAGTTGCCGTCGTCCGACGATGGCCACCCGCAGAAACTGGAAATGACGTATCGGTTCGAAAGCAAGACAGACAAATGAGCGAACCGGCGTCCTGGACGATCCTGAGCTGACGTGCAAGAGCGTGACGCGAGCATGCTGCCGTACGGGCGGTCGGTCAATGCGTGCTGCCGGTGGCTACGGGGGCGCAATGCGCCAGTGCTCGTAAGCCGGGGACCTGTGCCCCGCCGCGGGCTGGCGGGAGTTCGTCGGCGCCGTGTCTGCCGCGGCGCGCGGATACTTGCATCGCTGACGCAGCTGGCGCGGCAGGACATCGGTGGGGCTGGCGAATGCCGGCCGCGGCCGCGAAGCTACGCGGTTTTGCTCCAGAAACTCTGCGGCGTTTGACGCGTCGACCGCGCGGCGTAGACTGGATCCTGGCAGTGCGGATCGGCGGGGTAAGCTGTGGCGGAGGTCGAATGTGGTCAGCGGAAGCCGGAGGCAAACGTGCTTGCAGTTCCTCCTATGCGCACGGTCGGAGCTTCTTCGCGCTCCAGTGCGGCAGGTTCGGCGGTCCGTCGCGCTTATGCGTGTGCCTGGGCGCCGTCGTGTCGCTCGCAGCCTGCGCTACGCCAGTCACCAAAACCGGGCTGCCGACGATGCCATTGGCGGATTTCGCCAGCGCCTACGTCGACCAGTACTGCGCGTCTGCCCTGCAGTGCCCGGATGCGCACTTGTGGTTCAGTTACGCGACGTTGGACGGCTGCAAGGCGCTGATGGCCTTGGCGGTCGTCAACCCCCTTGTGGACCTCGTCCCCGGCGTCGACACCGGCGTCGTCCGCTACGACGGCACTGCGGCGCAGACGTGTCTCGACGCACTCAAGGACTGCAGTGTCTTCGGTATCGACGGCAAACCCGCCGCGTGCCTCGCCCTGTTCACCGGCACGATCGGTGATGGAGGGACCTGCGCGCTTGACGCCGCCTGCGTTTCCGGATTGTGCGACCAATCGCAGGGCTGCGGCGCGTGCGCCACGCGAAGCGGCGGAGGTGGGGCCTGCACGATCAACCGCGACTGCGAGGTCGGCCTCTCCTGCGTCGCCGGCCTCTGCGACCTCCGCCCGGAGCCACCGCTGGGTGTCTCGTGTCTCGACAGTTTCGAGTGCGGACCGCAGGCATTTTGCCCAACGCCGGTCGCCGACCCCACGACGTGGCACTGCCAGGCCCGGGGCGGCGCCGGCGACCCATGCGTGTGGGAGGGCAGTTGCCTGACCGGCTTGCGCTGCACCGGCAAGGCGCCCAAGTGGGTCTGCGCGGTGTCGCCGGGCGCGGGTGACGCGTGCATCGACAGCTTCAGCGACGACGACTGCGCGCCCAACCTCGCATGCGTCACCGACCAGAACGGGGCAAGCACGTGCCAGCCGCGCGTCGGCCTCGGCGCCCCCTGTAGCCAATCGGGGATGTGCCAGGGTCAAGACCTACGCTGCGCGGACGGCAGCTGCGCGCTCCTCGGCGGGAAAGGTGCGACGTGCTTCGGCGTCGCAGAATCGGGCAAGTTGGAGTGCCTCCCAGGTTTGGACTGCGTTGGCCATGTGTGCGTAGACATGCCGGTCGCTGGCCAACCCTGCGATTTCCGGTGTGACAACGCGACGTGTGTCGAGAACGTCTGCGTCGCCTTGGCGAGCGAAGGCCAAGCGTGCGGCGACGGATGCCTCAATGGTTTGGTGTGCGATGACGCGACCGGCGCCGCGCTCTGCACCGTTTGCCACTGAGGAATTGACGGATCGCCGCGCGGCTTGCGGTCGGCTTCACCTGCGCCGGCGAAGGCCACTGCATCGCCGGCAAGGACGACTGCCCGCCGTCTTTTGCCTGCAGCCACGAAGGCCTGTGCAGTCTGGACGACGCGGAGCACGCCTGCAAAGCCTTGAGCGACGCCGACTGTCTGACGCGGCCGGAGGATATTCGGGCCCGTCCGCGCGTGATCCAGCCGCGGTTTGCGAACCCGCGGCGCTGCGAAGCGACGTCGTTGCGCGGACTTGGGTCGCTCGGGTGCGGCGCGGACGCGCGGGACGAGAAACTCTGCGCCGCGACAACCGCCACCACCGCCACCGCCGCCGCGCTCTCGTGCCGGCGCCCGACCGACCGCGGCTTGTGCGGCTTCATGCCGGACTCAACAAACTCCGCCGCGCCCAGCCGCCTGCAGGCGATCGCCCAGGCCCGGATTTGTCTCACCGGGTGGGAAGAAATCGCCACGCTTGACCCACCCGCCCCGCCGGCCTACAGTCGTCGGCGCCCGGCGTGGCCTGCGCACCAAGGCATTGCACTGTCAGCACTTTCGCCTCCGTGCCCGCCGCCATTTCTCTGCGAGACCGCTGATGTCCGAGCCGCCTCCGCCCGCGTCGCCCCAAGTCTCGCCGCGCGCGCTGGTCTGGACATCGCTGGCGCTGGCGTTGCTCGTGCACGTGGCCCTCGCCCGCACATTGGCTGCGACTTTCCCGCTGGACATCGATGTCTCGAACTTGCTGGCCGGGGCGGTGCACTTCAATCCCGCCCAGCACGCGCCGCAGCCGCCCGGTTATCTGCCGTACGTGCTTGTGCTGCGCGCGGCGGTGGCGGTGCTTGGCCGGGACGTGTCGACCGCGCAACTCGTGGCGTCGCTGTGGTCGGCGGCTGGGATGCCGCTGCTTGTGCTGTGGACCTTGCGGCGCTTTCCGCAGCAGCTTGCCCTCGCCGGTGCGCTGCCATGGCTCTGGGCGCTGTCGCCGGTGCTGCTCTACCACGCCGCCGATGGCCAAATGCACGGCGCGGAAGCCTTTGCCGCGATGCTGCTGCTCTGGAGGCTGCAGGCGTGGCGACAGCGGCAGACGCCGCGCATGGCGTTGGCCGTTGGCATCGCACTGGCGCTGGGCGGGGCGCTGCGGCCGAGCTTTCTGGTCCTCGGCTTGCCGCTGACGCTCTGGCACTTGCGGCAGTTCTGGCGGCAGTTGGCGCTGGCGCTGGGCGTGCTGGTGGCGGGCACGCTGGCCTGGCTGCTTCCGACGGCGCTGGCTGCCGGCGGCTGGCAGCGGCTGGCCGACGCCCAACGGCTGCTGTCGGTCTCCTACTCGTTTGCCGGGCGAAGTTTGCTCTCGGCGCACGCTTCGCCTGAACTGGTGCGACGGAATCTCGCGATGGTGCTGGTGGTTTCCGCGACGATTTGGCTGCCGGTGCTGGCTTTTGCGGCGCTGACGCGGGCGCGGACGCCGGACCGAACAGCCGTGCGCGCGCTGCTGCTGACCGCCGTGCTGCCGACCACGCTCTTTTACCTGCTGGCATTTTGCGCCGAGCCAGGCTACCTCGCCGGTCTGGTTCCCGTTGCGTTGTGCGTGCTTGCGCTGCGCAACCCGGACGCCCAAGGCGTCCTGCGGGGGACGCTGGCGGCGCTCGTCGTGCAAATTGTCTGCCTCGCCGGGCCGACAGGCGGATCGCTCGTCGTCAAGGTGCCAACGGTGCGCGACCTGATTCGGCGCGATATTCGCCAGCAGTTTCATGTGGACGAGCTGCACTTGCCGCCGGCGGGTGGCCAGCAACTGCTTTTGCTCAGCGATTCCGTGGACGACATGGTCCTGCGCAGCCTGCCGATTGTCCGCCCGGACGTGTCCGTGCTGATGCAGGTGCCGCGGATGGCGCCGGGGCCGCGCGCGTGGGGGTTGGCGCGCGTGGACGGCTGGCTGCCGATTCCCGGGCCTCTCCTGGGCCAGGCCGCCGGGCCAACGACGGTGCAGACCGACCGGCATTTTGACGTGCTCGTGCTCGATCCGCTGGCGTCCCAAGCCTTGACAACCCAGCTGATGCGGCAACTGCGCTGCCCATTGGGTCCCGAGGCGATGGCCAGCGGCGTGCTGCAAGTGCCCGTTCAGGCGTGCCTGCCGCAGGCCGAGTTGCACGCGGGCGAACACACGCTGCGGTTCGCGCCGTAGCGCGCGCTTTGCGGGCATCGGCCACCGTGACCGGCGTTGCGACATGGACCGGGCATCGCCGCGTCGCGCGGGCGGCGCCGGAATCAGTCGTCGCCCAAGGCGTCGTTGGGCTGGCCTTTCCCATCGGCGATGAAATGGCGCAGACTTTCGTTGATGTAGAAGCCCCAAGCGCCCGATCAGCCGCCATAGCACTCGAACGCGGGCACCAGACCGACGTGCTGAAAACGGACTTCAGTCTGTGCGCCGTTGCGCGCGATCTCAAAGACAATTTCCGTGCCGTTCCATTCTGTCTTGTCCTGGACGAAGTTGAGCTGGGCCTCCGTGACATGCCACACGACCTTCGCGCCCGGCACGAATTCGGTGATCTTCTGCGTGGTGCGGTGCACATCCTTGTATCGGTAGGTGAATTCGGCCCCGAGTCGGTCCGTATCGCCGTCGATCTCCCCTGACCACCAATCGCGCACGCGATTGATGGCCGCAAAAACCTCCTCCGGCGTTTGGTCGACGGTAAAACTTGTCGAGAATCCCTGCGTGTCCATGTCATCCTCCCCGCGCGCGTTTGCTGCTGCGCCTCAAGCTCGCAAGCGCGAGGCAAACTCACAGCGCCGGCAAGCAGCGCGAAATGAAGCGCAATCGTTGTGGTCTGGCCGCACGGCGTCAACGCAGGTTCTGGCAAGACGTTGATTTGCGATGGGATTGGCGCCCCGTTAGCGCGGCGCGGTGGCACAGGTGGCGTCCCGCTCTTGCTTCAGCGCCCGGCGAAGGGTGGCGTCGGTCCCGGCGCCATCGGTGCCGCCCAGCGCGGCCGCGCCGTTCACCGCCCGCTCACAGGGCCACACTCGCCGGCAGCGGCTGCGGCTCCAGGCCATAGGCCCGCATGATCCCAACCAAGCGCCCCATGTCTGGCGGGCCACCCGCGCCGAGCACCGCGCCGACCTCCCGGAAGTACGCGGGGCCGAGCGTCGCCGGGGTGCCGATGATGAGCGCCCGGGCGGTCGTCGCCGTGCGGTTGGTGAAATAGTGCAGCACGCCGCGCGGCGAAAATGCACGCTCGCCCGGCCCCACTTCGTGTACCTGGTCGCCGACGACGTAGGTCATGATCCCCTCGATGCCGATGATGACCTCGTCCATCCCCGCGTGGAAGTGGGGCGCCGGCACCTTGGCCTGCGCCGGAACGCGCAGCTCGAACACGTCGGCATGGCCGTCGGTGTCCGGTTTGTGGGCGAAAAAGACAACCTCCAGCTGGCCGACTTGAACGTGCTCTCCCTTGTTCATGCTCACCTTCGGTTGCGATGGCGCGCGCTGGCGCGGCGCGTGATGTCAGCGTCGCGGCCGCCAGCGGTATCCCTGGCCGGACGAGGTCATGGCTTCCCGGTAATCTTGCCGCGTCTGGTGGCAGCGTCAAGGCGAAAAAATCGCGAGGGTGTGGCGCTGGTTGGGCTGCGCGAAATCCGGGCGCCGCGCTGACGCCGACGCGTAGCGCCTTCAGCGCCTCGCCCGTGTAGCCCAGCGGCGCGGCAACAGCTGCGGGAGGCGGTGCAGCATCGCGAGTTCCGGTCGATGCGTCGCTCGCGATACCCGATCCGTCCACGCGGTCATCGGCCTGAGCGTGCCCAAAGCTGACGGGGCAGTCGTCGCGCATTCCACAGCGTTGGACGGTCTCGACAACCGGCGAGGACGCGGCCTCGCCCCGACAGGCATGTCGGGAATCGTTCGGCGTTTCAAGATGTTTGTCGTGCACGGTCATGGCCTGGGCGTCGCGCACACCGGCTCGTCGCCGTTCGTCGGTCGCCTGTGGAAATCCGGCCCGTTGGGCGCAACCCACGGACGGAGCGCCGACCGATCCGTCAGGGCGGCGCGCCGTGGCCGACCGGTGTCGTGCGGGCGCATTTGCAGCTGCCGACCGACGCTGAGGGCTTCCCGCCGATTCGCGCCCGCCGCGGGGCGAGGAGATTGGCCGGTTCGCCGGGAATGGCGAGCCTGCGGCGCGCGGGCACCTGCGCCCCAAAGCTGCGGGCACGACCGAGAGAAGCCGAACGACCGCTGGTCGCCGCGGTGCTGCCGGGCCCGGAAGCGGCTTGCCGGCGCGCCTGAACCGGTCAAATTCCCGCGATTTTGCGACTTGACGCCCTCCGCGGACGGGGCACAATCGCCAAGAGGCGGCGTCCAGATTGTGCCGCGCCGCTCGCGATCCGCTTCCACATGTTCGGCGGCAGGCGGCTTGCCGGTCCGAGGCGCTGAGGCGGCGGATGTGGGCGAGAAGATCAAGCAGCGGCCCCCAACGCGACAGCTAATGCTCACAAAGGTCACCTAAGACCATGAATGCTAAGATCAATAATGCGACCTTCGCCTTCATTGCACTCTTGGGTGTCGCCGCCGTCGTCCTGGCCATCAGCTCGCTGTCCTGGGAGTATGAACACGACACGCCTTTGCTTCAATACACAGGCTTGCTCATTGTCAAGTTCGGCATGATCCCGTATAGAGATTTCTTCGAAACAAGCATGCCAGGCGTGTTTTTGTTCCACAGCGCCATCATCTATCTATTTGGCTCAGGAGACGCTGCATTCGCCTGTGTCAATCTGATATTCATAGGCTTCATTCTTCTCATGTCGTGGCTCTATTTGGCACGAATCGATCAGACAACAGCCACTGCTTTTGTCCCGCTATACGCCGTTGTCTACTTTGTCGGCGGCCCTGGGATGATACTGCAACGAGATTTTTTGGCTATCCTACCCATCATTACAGCCATGGCGTTGGTCGCCGCGGGGTGGCCGCGCAAGTTATGGATGCGACAGGGGATGTGCGGTTTGTTATTGGGCGCAGCCGCTCTCATAAAACCGCAGCTCGCGCTCGGCGGCCCACTCGTGCTGCTCGCGGATATTCTCCTGGACGCAATAGAAAAGCGACGCAGCGGAATTCCGCTGAAGAAAATCGATTATTTCATTACGGCTGGCTCCGCTGCAGCTGGAACTGCAATCCCCGTCGCCATCACGATCAAGTGGCTGGCCGCCAATGGCGCGCTTGAGGATTTCTTGTTTGTGATCAGGGAGTATTTACCACTCCATATCCAACAGAGTTTTGGCCATGTCTTCCTTCCGTCAGGTCAACGAGCATGGTACGTGGCGCGCTGGGCTCTTCGCGCCAATGGATACTTGTACTTGGCGCCAATTCCTCTGCTCTGTGCGTTTGGTGCGTGGCAGATTTGGAAACTTGACACCAAGAAAGGCATATTGCTCTCGCTGGCGTTTGGAATGACGCTCGTATACGGCCTCACCCCGGCGATTTCCGGTCAATTCTGGCCCTATCATTATATGCCCCTTATCTTCTTCCTTACAATGACAATCAGCCTGCTGCTCTATGTGTCGCTGTTGAACGAAAACTCTCGATTTCGACTGATAGCATTGCGCACGGCGTTCGTCGCTGGGTCAATCATCCTCATTGCGAAAGGGTCGGCGCTTACCGAGTTTGGACATAACCGCGCCAAACAAGGCCGTGTAGACCGGATCGTTAAGGCGATGCAGGCCAATCTGCGTCCAGGAGACACCGTACAGCCAATCGACTGGACTGATGGAGTCATCCACGCAATGTTGAGGCTGGAGTTGCCAATTGCGACGCCATTTTTGTACGATTATCATTTTCATCATAATGTAAATACTGTCGCCATCCAAACAATCCGACGGCGTTTCATGGCCGCCTTCGACAAAGCGGCACCGACATTATTGGTTGAGGCTCCCAATCGCCACAAAGTGTCAGGCCGTGATACCGACGCTGCTTTTCCAGCCTTTGATAGTGTCGTGGCGCAAAAATACAGTCTCGTCTACCAAGAGCAGGACTTTCGAATTTTCCGCAAGAAATAGCGATGTCGCCGGGAGGTAGCGGTAGCCCGAATCCTGCGTCCGAAGGCTCGCGGTCTGAACGGAGGACTTGGCGCGGCGGACGTCCATGCTTGGCCGACGATGCAGCGGGGCCAATTCGGCGACCGCTTCGTCGGCCGCTCGCGCCGCTACGGCAATTCGCCGCGGGCGACCAGCGCTTCCAGCCACGACTGGCGGACCGCGTCTTCAGCAACGACGACGGCCGTCGCAGCATCGCGGGCGCGGCGCTCGGCGTCCACGACGTCCAGATTTGTCGTCGCACCGGCTTGCCACGCGAGCTGCGCCAGCCGCAGGCCTTCATTGGCCCAATTCAGCACGTCCTTGGTGGCCTGGAGCGACGCCTCCGCCGCGTGCCATGCCGCCAGCGCCGCGCGCTCGTCCGCGGCGATCTGCCGCAGCAGCCCGGCTTTTTGCACGTCCAGCTGCGCGACGGCCGACTCGCGTTCATGGCGCTGGCCCGCGCGCCCGCCCCACTCGAACACCGGCATTGTCAGCACCAGCTGCGCCTGCAGGCCCGCGGTCGGCACGGTCGGCAGCGCAGGCAGCTGGGTAAACGGCGTCACGGTGGCGTAAATTGCCGGCAGCCAATCCGCGTAGCTGTCCGCGACGACGCGCGACGCTGCGTGCTGCCGCTGCGTCACCGCCCGGACGTCCGGACGCGCCAGCGGCTCCGCCTGGGACGGCGTCAGCGCCAGTGGCATCGGGCAATCGCCTGCGGGAATCACCGGCTCGGCGGTGTCGGTCAAAAAGGCCAGCTGTTCCCGCATCTTGGCCAGCAGCACGCCGTTGGCCTTGACAAGCGCGTCCGCCTGCGCGACCTCCTGCGCCGCCCGCACCGTGTCCAGCTGGTTGCCGAGGCCGCCTTTGCGGCGCTGCTGGGCAAAACCCAAGTGTTTTTCGGCCGTTGCTTTGCTGCGCTCCAGCACGTCGATCTGCCGTTCCGCCGCAAGCAGCGATAGCCACAGCCGCGCCGTCGCGACGCCGACCTGCCAGCGCGCATCCAGCGCCGCCGCTTGCGCCACCGTCGCCGTGTCCTCCGCGTGATTCCACGCCACCCAGCGCTGCGGCACCAGCACCGGCACCGTCAGCACAAGCGCGCCGTAGCCCTGCGTCGCTGGGAGCAGCACCGTCGCGCCGGACATCCGGCTGCCATCCAGCTGCGTGAACTGGCCCAGCAGCGCGACGTTGGGCAGCGCGGTCGACTTCGCCTGCTCCAGCTGCGCCTGCGCGCGGGCCACGTCGGTCAGCGCCTGCAGCACGTTCGGGTGCGTGTCCTGGGCGCGCTGTACCGATTCGTGCAGCGTCAGCGGCACGTCCGCGTGACCCAGCGCCGGCCAGCCAAGCAGCAAAATCGCCGCCAGAATCCTCACTTTTTGCCATCCTTTGCGAGCTGAGCGACCGGGCGGACCTTCATGCCGTCGACAAGTTCTTCGCCGCTGGAGAGCGCCACGCGGTCGCCGGGCTTGACGTCGCCGTCGATGCGGGCTTTCGCGCCGTCGTGATCCAGCACGCGCACTGGCCGCAGCTGCACGCGTGCATCCGCGCCCACGACCGCCACAAACGTCAGCGGCCCGCGGACAATCAGCGCCTCGGCCGCCACTTGCGTCTGCGGCTGCTGGTGCACCGTCCACGCCACGTCCACGAAAGCGCCCGCCGAGAAGCGCCCGTCGCGGTTGTCCACGTCGATCTCCGCGAGCAGCGATCGCGATCGCGCGTCCAGCTCGCCCGCCAGCCGCGACACCTTGGCATTCACGGCTGTTTCCGGGTGGTTCGGTGCGCTGACTGTCACGCCGTCGCCGAGGTGCACAACCGCCGCGTCGTCCTGGCTCAGGTAGACGCTCACGCGCAGCTTGTCGATGTCGGACACCCGCACCACCGGCAGCGCGCTCGTCTGCGCCGACGTCGCCGCCTGCAGCAGCGCGCCCGGGTCGGCAAACCGCGCCGTCACCACGCCGTCAAAGGGCGCGCGCACATTGCGGTATTCCCGCTGGGACGCCAGCGACGCCACCTGCGCGTCCGCCACCGCAGCCGCCGACTTGGCCGTGTCCGCCTCCTGCACCGACACCACGCCCGGCGCCGCCAGTTTCTGCGCGCGGTTGGCCAGGGACGTGCGGTTCTGCGCATCCGCTTTGGCCGCCTTCAGCTGCTGGTCCAGCTCCGGCACGTCCAGCACCGCGATGACGTCGCCCGCGACGACCCGCGAGCCGCGATCCACACGGATTTCATGCAGATAGCCGCTGACCTTGGCGTAGACCGTCGTCGTCAGCCACGGCCGCGCCTCGCCGATCAGCCGCACCACCCGCGTCGGCGGCGAGGCCTCCGCCACTCCCACCGAAACCGCTGGAATTCCGCCGTCGTCCACGGGCTTTGCTGCGGAAAGCTGCGCCGCCGCACGCGTGTTCAGGCGCGTGACGCCCTGCCAGGCCGCGGCGAGCGCCAGCAAGCCAAGCGCGAAGAACAACAAGCTCTGCCACCACGGCCGTTTCATGACATCGCCTCCGCCGCTGCGCCCGCCGATTCTTCGGCAAACCGCGCGTCCAGTTCATTCGCCCGCGGCGGTGCGCGCCGCAGCAACGTGTAGATGACCGGCACGAGAAAAAGCGTCACCAGCGTCGCCATCAGCAGCCCGCCAATCACCGCGCGGCCCAGCGGCGCGTTCTGCTCGCCGCCCTCACCGTGGCCGATCGCCATCGGCAACATGCCCAAAATCATCGCCAATGCCGTCATCAGCACCGGTCTCAGCCGCGTGCGCCCCGCCGCGAGCGCGCCGTTCAGCGCGTCCACGCCGGTTTCCGCCCGGTAATCATTGGCAAAACTCACCAGCAGGATCGCGTTCGCCACCGCGATGCCCACCGCCATGATGGCGCCCATCAGCGACTCCACGTTCAGCGTCGTGCCCGTCTCCGCCAGCATCCAGAGCACGCCGACCAGCGCGCCCGGGACGGCCGTCAGGATAATCAGCGGATCAACCCAGGTCTGGAACAGCACGACCATCAGCAGATAGACCAGCAGGATCGCCAAAATCAGCCCTGTTCCCATGGTCTTGAACGACGCGCGCATGACCTCAGGTTGGCCGTGCAGCGTCACCCGCACGCCCGGCGGCAGCGGGCCCAAATGGCCGATCGCCTTGTCGACCGCGTCCGCCACGTGGCCGAGATCGCGGCCGGCGAGGTTCGCGTCCACGTGAAGCACGCGCTGCACGGTCGCGTGGCTCACTTGGTTCAGGGACGTCCGCGGCGTCACGCGCGCGATGCTGCCAAGGCGAATCGTCGGCGCTTCCGGCACCGCGGTCGGCCCGCGCACGTCGGCTGGCGGCAGCAGCTGGCTCGCCGCGGGCGTGGTGACCGGAATCTGCGCCAAGTCTTCTACGGAATGGATTTCCCCCAGCGGCACGCGCACCACAACCGGATAGTTCACATTGTTGATTGGATTCACATAAAAATTCGGGGAAACCAGCGCGCTCGACGACAGCGCAATGAGCACCGCGTTCGCCACGTCCCGCTGCGCCAGGCCCAGCTCCGCCGCGCGCATCCGGTCCACGTCCACCTGCAGGCCCGGGTACGCCAGCGTCTCCGGAATCCGCACGTCGACGATGCCCGGAATCGTGCGCAGCTCCGCCACAAGCTTGCCCGCCAACTCCATGGACTTGTTGAGATCGCGCCCCTCGATCTCCACGTCGATCGGCGCCGCGACGCCAAAATTCACAACCTGGCTGACGATGTCCGCCGGCTGGAACCAGAACGTCGAGCCCGGAAACTGCGCCGGCAGTCGTCGCCGCAGCGCCTGCATGTAGCCTTCCGACGGCGCGTGCCCGGAATTCAGGGCGATCAGCAGTTCCGCGTCCATTCCCGAGGTATTTTCCGTCTGCACAAACGCGAGGTTGAAAAACAGCGGCACGCCGATCATCGCGTTCAGCGTCCGCAGCTCAGCCGCCGGAATTGTTTGGCGAATTTCGGCCTCAATGCGCGTCACAAGCTTGTCGGTTTCCTCGACGCGCATGCCCGCGGGCGCCCGCACGTGCAGCTTCATCAAGCCGGTGTCGACCTGCGGGAAAAAGTCCGTGCCGATCGCGCCGGGCAGCAGCAGCGTCAGCGCGCCGATGGCCGAGGCGATCAGCAGCGTCGCGAACCGGTGGTGCAGCACCAGATCCAGCAGCCACACGTACGCGGTCTGCAGGCCGCCGAACGCCCATTCACGGAACTTCCCGAAAAGACTCAGGTGTTCCTCGCCCAAGTGCTCGCCGCCCATGAGCATGCGCGCCAGCACGGGCACCAGCGTGCGCGAGAGAAACCACGATGCGAGCATCGACAGCACCACCGCCAGCGCCAACGGCACGAACAGGTAGCGCGACGGGCCGACCAGCAGCGCGACAGGAAAAAACACGATGCAAATCGCCAGCGTAGCGACGATCGCCGGCACCGCGACCTGGTGCGCGCCGTCGAGGATCGCGACCGTCAGCGGCTTGCCCAAGTGTCTGTTTCTGTGGATATTTTCGACCTCCACCGTCGCGTCGTCGACCAGCATGCCGATCGCGAGCGACAGCCCGCCGAGCGTCATGATGTTCAGCGTCTGGCCCAGCAGCTTCAGGCCGATCACGCCGACCAGGATCGCCAGCGGAATCGACGTGCAGACGATGAGCACGCTGCGCCAGCTGCCGAGGAACGCCAAAATCATCAAGGAAACCAGCAGGGACGCCAGCGCCGCCTCCTTGAGCACGTCGGCGATCGCCCGGCGCACGAACGCCGACTGGTCAAAGTCGATCTTCAGCTCCAGCCCCTGCGGCGCCGCGGCCTGGATCTGCGGCAGCATCGCCCGCGCCGCGTCGACAACCGCCAGCGTCGAGGCGTCGGATTTGCGCAGGATTGTCAGGTAGGTAGCGCGGCGGCCGTCCACGTGCACGATGTTGGTCTGGTCGGCAAAAGCGTCGCGCACTTTCGCCACTTCGCCCAGAAGCGTCGGCGCCCCGCTGGCGATTCGCATGGGAATCTTTTCAAAATCAGCGAGTTGCGGCGGGCTGGAATTCATGAACACGTTGTATTCCGTGTCGCCCATCCGCGCCGTGCCCGCGGGCACAATCAGGTTCGAGCTCTGCAGCGCGTTGACGACGTCCACCGGCGACAACCCGCGCGCCTGCAGCGCCGCGAGGTTGAGATCCACGTCCACCTGGCGCTGGCGGCCGCCAAAAGGCGCCGGCGTCGACAGACCTGGAACGGTGAACAATTTCAGGCGGATAAAGTTCAGACCGTAATCAAAAATCTTGTCTTCGGACAGCGTGCGCGACGACGCCGTCAGCTGCGCCACGGGCACATTGGACGCATTGAACTGGACGATGACCGGCGGCTGCATCCCCGGCGGCATGATCCGCAGCGCCGTGTTGGACGACGCGCTGATCTGGGCAATCGCCGCGCCGATGTCCGTGCCGGGCTGGAAGTAGACTTTCAGGAGCGCGAGGCCGGGAATCGATTTGGATTCAATGCGTTCAATGCCGCTGACGGCGGTGGAGTAGCTGCGCTCGGAGATGAAGGTGACGCGGCGCTCGACGTCCTCGGCTGGCAAGCCGTTGTACTGCCAGACGACGGCGACAACGGGGATGTCGATGACCGGGAACACGTCCACGAGCATGGCGCGAATCGACAGGCCGCCGCCCAGGAGGATGAGCGCGGCGAGGACGGCGACGGTGTACGGGCGACGGAGCGCGAGACGGACAATCCACATGCACGGGAGACCGGGCGCGGAGACAGCGCCCGCGCGTAGACAACCACACTGGCTCCAAGCGTCAATGGCGGATTTGTAAAGTTGTAGCAACGCGGCGATTTTGGGCGCTACGCACGCGCTTGACTGGCCTGAGCGGCGGAGACAGACTCGGCCGGTCCCGTGAACGCAGGCGCGCGGGCTGGCGGCGGCCGGCGAAGCGAGCGAGGCGACCCAAGTGGCGACAGAGGCCCAGCAGCGCGACAAGCAGTCGGATTTTCGCCCGGATATCGAGGGGTTGCGCGCCGTCGCAATTCTTTTGGTCATCCTGTACCACGCGCACGTGCCCGGCGTCGCGGGCGGCTACATCGGCGTCGACGTCTTTTTCGCCCTGTCCGGCTACCTGATTACCGGCATTCTGGCGCGGGAATTCCAGACCAAGGGTCGCATCGACTTCTGGCGCTTCTACGCCCGCCGCGTGCGCCGTCTGCTGCCGGCAGCGTCGCTGGTGGTGCTTGTGGTCCTGCTGCTGGGCCGCACGTTGTACGCGCCGGGCGAGCTGTGGCCGCTGGCGACCCAGAGCGCGGCAACCTCGCTGTATCTTTCGAATATTCCGTTCATTCTCAGCGCCACGGACTACCTCGCGCTGGGTCAGGAGCACAGCCCGCTGCTGCACACCTGGTCGCTGGCGGTGGAGGAGCAGTTCTACTTGATCTGGCCCGCGGCGGTGGCGCTGGCGCTGCGGCTGGCGGCGGGGCGGCGGTGGCTGGGGCTGTGGCCGCTGGGGGTGCTGACGGTCGCGTCGCTGGTCCTGAGCACCGTTTGGACCCGCACGGAGCCCATCTGGGCGTTCTTCGCCATGCCGGCGCGCGTCTGGGAATTCGCGTTCGGCGCCTTCGCCGCGCTCTTGCCGCTGACCGCGTTGGAAGCCCGCTTCAGCGGTGCAATCGGCTGGCTCGCGCTTGGCGGAATCTGCGTCGGCGCAAGCGTATTTGCCAGCACGACGCCCTTTCCCGGCAGCGCGGCGCTGGTCCCCGTGCTTGGCGTCGCCTTGCTCGTGCGGGCCACGGCTACTGCGCCCAGCGCGGGCGTCGGCCAACTGCTGGGCCTCGCGTCGATGCAGACCCTCGGCCGCCTGTCCTATTCCTGGTACCTGTGGCACTGGCCGCTGCTGGTTTTCGCGCGCCATCGCGGTTGGGTTGGCGGCGCTTGGTCCGGGCTGGCGGTATGCGGCCTCGCGCTCGCGCTCGCGCAGCTGACCTTCGTGCTTGTCGAGTCGCCGGTGCGTCAGGCCAGGACGCTCGTCGCGCGGCCGGCTGTCGCCGTGCTGGCGGGCATCTTGCTGTCCGCGGGCGTGGCCGGCGTAGCGCTCGGCGTGCGGCAACTGTGCGTCAATACGCTGGAATCTGCGCCATTCGCCCCGCTGCACCGCGCCACCGAACCGACGCACTTGCAGACGCGCGGCTGCCAGCTTGGGTACGCGGAGACGGCGAACCGGACGGCGTGCGATTTCGGCCCGGCCGACGCGGCGCAAACCATTGTACTCTTTGGCGATTCTCACGCGGCGCAGTGGTTCGCCGGGCTGGAAGTGGTCGCCGCGCAAGCCGGTTGGCGCCTGCGGGTGCGCGTCAAGTCGGAGTGCCCATCGGTCGATACCGCCGTGTTTTCAACAAAGTTGCGGCGGGAGTACACGGAATGCGCGACCTGGCGGCGGCTGACCATCGCCGAGCTGACGCAGCAGCCTGGTCAGCTGATTGTGCTCGCGAATTCACGCGGTTATCTGGCGCCGGACGGGGTCACGCTGGCGGACTGGCAGGCAGGGCTGGCGCACACCGCGCGGCAGGTCGCGCAGGCGGGCCAACACGTTGTGATCCTGCGGGATTCGCCGCGCCCCGGCCTGGATGTACCCAACTGCCTGGCAAGCCGGACCTGGCCGTGGCTGCCCGCGACGCAGCCGTGCGATGTGCCGCGCGCGACGGCGCTCAGCGACGCCGTGTGGCACGCGGAGACGGCGGCCGTGGCGGGGCTGGCGCACGTGCGGGTTCTGGATTTGACGCCGCACATTTGCCCGGGCGATCCGTGTCCGGCGATGGCGGGCGCGACGCTGATTTACGCTGACAGCAACCACCTGACCGCAGATTTCGCCGCCGGGCTGGCACCGGAGCTGCGCGCCGGACTGACCGCCGCGCTGGCCGCGCCGTAACCGCCGCCGTCGTCCCGCACTTCGATCCCGCTACGGTGCGGTCAGCAGGTCGTGCACCCGGTCAAAGACGGTCGCCGTGTCCGCCCGCGTGCGCGCGTCCTCCTGCCACAGCAGCGACCAGCGGCGGGTCGGCGCGATCTCCACCGGCACCAGGATGTCCGTCGCCGCCACCGGACCTGCGACGTCGCCCGCGTGCCACGCGTGGGCGCCGGCGTGCAGGTAGTGCACAACCCGTTGCGGCGCCTTGAGAAACGCCGTCCGCGCCCGGCGCAGCACCTGCTTGTCGGCGGAAAATGGCGTGGCGCGCGCCGAGAACGTCGTGTCGATCGCGCCAGTCTCCACAATCAAGCCGCGCGGCGCAACGAGCGCCAGATGGTCGGAAACATCGACAAATTCACGGATATCTGCGTGCTGCCACTGCCAGCACGCGTGGTTCGCGTGGTGCAGCATCACGCCCATGTCGGGCGAATAGCCGGCGACAACAGCCGCCGCCACGCGCGGGTCAAGCGCCGCCAGTTGCGTCACGACCTCGCCGCCCATCGACAGTCCAACCGCGACGATTTGCTGGGGATTCACGTCGGGCAGCTGCGCTGCGTAGTCCACCGCCCGCATCGCATCCCAGGTCCGCTCGCCGTCCTCTTCCCAGTCGGAATCGAAGCCCAGCGCCGCCACCGCCGGATGCGGCAGGTTGCCATGGCTCGGGTCGTCGCCGTCGGTCAGGTCGCCGTACAGCCCCGCGCGGTCCGCCAGCGGCCGGTGGCCGACATCCAGCGCCACCACGACGTAGCCGCGCCGGGCAAACGCATCGCCGTACCAATACGTGTTGTTCGGGTCAAAAGCGTCCATCGCGCTGCCGTAATGGCCGTTCAGCGCGATCGCGATCGGATAGCCACCCGGCGGCGGCGGCGCCAGCGGCCGGGAAACAACGGCGTGCGCCGTGCGCTCCAGCGGCTCGCGCTGGCGGGAATCCGCCAAGGTAAAGGTGAACTGCACATCGGTCAGCGTGTAAGCCTGCGGCCAAGCGTCGGAATTGTCGTCGCGCCCCGGATTCGTCACCGGGTCCAGGATCGCCGCGACCGGGTTCGCCACCGTCCGCGTCCGCAGCGGCTGCGGATTGCCGGCCATCGCCAGGTGCGCCAGCCGTCGCCGGGTCGCTTGCTGCCAGGCGTCGCGCGCGGCCACCTGGCGTTCCTGCAGGCCAAAGCCCAGCACGTCGGCGCGCGTCCCCGCCAGCGCTTGCGGCGGATTGCCGTCGCCCAAATCGAGCTGGCCCGTCAGCGCGCGGCCCGCGACGTCCGCTGTGTACGTCCAGGTCTGCGGCGCGTGAAACGCTTGCGCCACAAGGTGTTGGCCGTCCCAAGCCTGGACCTGCAGGTCGTAGGAATCGCCCTCGCCCGCCGCTCCGGCCGCGTCCGTCGCGTAGACTTTGATGCGGCCCTGCAGCGGCGTGTGCGCGTTGGGCCCGCGGTCGACGCGCAGGACGGCGTGCTGGCCACCGGCAATCGTCAGCTCAAAAGTGCGGGGTACGATGTCCGTGTCCAGCGCCGTCGCGTTCCAGCCGGTCACGTGCGCGGTAAAATCGCCGTCGGTGGGCGCGTCAACCGTCGTCGCCACGCGCCCGCGCAGCACGCCCGCGACCACCTGCGCGCGCAGCCAGATCGCGGCAGGCTGCGTCGGCCGGCGAAAACCCAGCGTCGCGGTCTCCGCCGACCACGTCAGCCGCTCCAGCGGCTCCGGCGTGCCGTCGCCCGCCTCATCCACAAGCGTTCCGGCCAGTTGGCAATCAGCGCCCGGGGCAATGGCAACTGTCCAGCGCGCGCCGGCCGCGTTCAGGTACCACGTGCCCAGCGCGGACGATTCCGGGTCGGGCAGGCAAACCACGGCCGACGCGGCATCGCCGGCGCTTCTGGCGTCAGCCAGGGCAACCGCGTCGGCTGGAGCCGCGGCGTCCGGAAGCACGCCTTCGCCACAGGCGGGAGAAAATGCGAGCGCGAGGAGCGCCGCGTACCCCAAAAACCGTCGTGCAACCATGGCAAACGCCTCCCAGCAGGAGCAAACGCTAGCGGCTGGCCTTCTGGGATTTGTTGCCTGTGCGTGAAGAAGCTTATTGCGCCGGCCAGCAGGCATCGGTCGCGCCGTCGGTGCGCAAGGTCGGCAGGGTGTCCGCCGCTACATCCGTGAGAAAACAGCGGTATTGCGATTTCGGCTTGGGCGTCTGGAAGTTGACCTCGTGGCCGTCCTTGTACGCGTCGCCGGGATTTTGCACGACGACCGCCGTCGCGCCCGGCGCATTGCCCGACGCGGGGAACGGCAGCTGCGCCCGGCCAACCAGCGGCAGCAGATCGGTCAGGTGCGGCTGAAGCAGCGAATTTTCCTCAGGATTGACCGCCGCCAGATCCGGGCCCACCAGATCCAGCCCCATCGACAGCGAAGTCGCCTGGGCGATGCTCGGCAAAATGTAGTGGTCGACGATGCCTTGGAACATCAGGATATTGCGCGGCTTCGCGGCGTTGCGCACAAGCGCCGGACCGTACGGCGGCGAATCCGCCGGCTCGGTCGCCCACTGGAACAGCGTCAACGCCGGGTCGAACTTTGTCAGCGTCCGGCCGCGCACGTCGTAGCCCAGCAGACCTTCCGCGATCGGCCGCACCGGCATCGGCAGCTGCTTGTCCATGATATTGTTGATGAAACTGCCGCCCGCGCCCGACAGTATCGCGGTCTGGAACAGCGGCTGGGCATACAGCGCCAGCGGCGCGATCGACGCGCCCATCGAGTGGCCCATCAGCGCAAAGTGCCCGTTATCCATGCGAAATTGCGGCGGCGCGCCCGGACACGCGCTTGTGTCAAACGTGTAAGCCTGCAGCGCGTCCGGCAACAGCGCGATTTCCAAGGCAGATTGCCGGATGTTGTCGCGCAGCGCGGCGATGTTGAAGACGTTGAACAAGAGGAAATCCTCGTTGCCGCCCGTTGTGTTGCGGATGCCTTCCAGGGTGCCGTCGATCTGGATGCCCGCCCAGCCGACGCGCGCAAATTCCATCGCCGGGCCGCTGCCGGGCACGTCCGCGCCGCCGCAGCCGACCTCCGCGCACGCGCCGCGATCGACCATACCGCGGTCGCCGCCGGCGCCGGTGCCGATGAAAAAGACCGTTGGGAAACCCGCGGTTGGCAACGGCTTGCGTGGCACGGAGAACCAGATGCGCGCGGTTTCCATGTGGTCAAAGACCGGGCCGAAATGCGAACCGATGGTGCCGGCGGACCACCGCCAATCTCCGCCGTCGGAGCTGTACGGCGGCGTGCCGTGCTGGTAGACCGGCACCTGCACGGTCGACTGAAAAACGCAGAAATTGCCGAAGGTATCGGTCAGCGTCGGCGCGCTCGGCGGGCCGACAACCGGGTGATTTTTCTGCGCATCCTCATGTGCTTGCGTCATGTCGCCAGCGCGGTTGTCGGTCGTGAACAGCGCAAACGCCGCCACGTTGGGACCGGCGAGAAAGTCGGGCTCCGCCACAAGCGCGTCGACGTAGCGCGTCCACGGCTGAACTGCGGTAGGGTCGAGATTCAGGGCGCTCGCCTTCAGCAGTTGGATCTCCGGTGCTTGCGTCGGATGCGTGCCATCCGCATACGCGACCGCGCGCGTCACGACCGCCACATAACGCACGCCTGGCTTGAGCGGCACGCCCTGCAACGGCAGGATCGCCAAGAGGTTTTTGTCGCCGAACGGCCCGCCGTCGGCCAGAAACGCCACCTCCACCGGATGTTTCCTGCGCATCGCCGGCGGATCGTCGAGCGAGACGAGGTAAACGCTCGCGTCGTCGCGCAGACTCGCGGTCAAGCTGGACGGCAAAGACGCCGGATCCAGCGGCGCGCCGGCGCGGAAATAGATGGCGCCGGTCTGCGAAAAACCATTGGCGTCGCGCTGGAGCAGCGTCCGGCACTGATCGACGGTCACGACACTGTCCGGATTCGGCACGTCGAGCTTGAGCGTCAACTCGGCGGGACCGTCGGTGCCCGCACTGACAGTTCCGAACAAGTCATCGGACGGAAACGGCCCATCGTAGAATGACTTGCGCGCGTTGATGGCCATCGCAAACGGCGGGCCGTCGTGCGCATCCGTCGTCCCGGCATCCGCATCGCTCGTTGCGGCATCCGTCGCGGGCGCGGCCGTCGTGCCACACGCCGTCAGGCACGCCAGCAACACCGCGCCGATCCTCCACTTTGTGTGCATCGCAGCCCCCGGCGCCGGCTGGCGCGCGATCAGCATGGCTTCCGGCCGCGGGCGGGTCAAGCGCGGGCTCAGAGCGTGCCAGCGGAGCAAGTCAAAGCGTGCCAGCGAAGCAAGTCAAAGCGTTCCCGTGAAGAAACACGCCGGCTGGCCGCTGCGGCCGCAGAAGCTGAACGCCGTGTCGCCACAGCCGATTTGCCCACCGCATTGCGTCCCGGGTTGCCAGAGCGCGGCGCACGCGACCGGTTGGCCGCTGCAGGCGCCGGCGGCGGTCCAAGCGCAGCCCTGCTGGGCGGTGCAGCCGGAGTCGGTGGTCAGGCTCGCGCACGCGGCGGGCGTACCTGCGCACGGGTCGGCGGCGGCGATGGCGCTGGCAACCGTGCCGTTGGCGCCCTGGCAGCCGCCGTGGAACCAGTGCTCCCAGACGTCGAACGCCGGCTTGCAGACGCCGGGCGTCGCGGGCCAAGTGGCGTTGAGCTGCGCGCCGTAGACTGGGCCGCGCCAGCACGCGGCGTCGGCGTCGATGGCGGACCGGACGCTGGCCGGCAAGGCGGCGTATTCACGCTGGCATTCGCCCAGGCGCTCGGCGTCGCAGCCGGCAAACGCGACGGTGAGGGTCACGCAGGGAGCGGACCCCAGATCGCCGGCCAAGGCTGCATCCCCGGCGACGGTTGCGTCAGCGGCGAATGGAGCGGCGGCAGGCGCGGGATCGGCACACGCGCAAAGCACGCAACAACCTAGAATCAGCAGATTTTTCGCCAAGCCGCACCTCAAGCTTCGGACTCAGCCGCCCGCCCGCTCGCGCGCCAGCCGGGTCAGCGCCGCCTGCATCGCCGACTCGACCTGTTCGCCGCACGCCGCCACGTACGCCTCATCCGCCGCCGCTTCATCGCCGCTGCGCGCAAAGCGAATCGGCGGGAGCGCCTCGACCAGAATCCGCGTCGGCAACGGCCAATAGAGCAGCCCGGGACCGACGACAACGCCCCACGGCAGGCACAGCGTGATCGGCCAGGCTTTGAGGCGAAAGAACCGGTCGGCGCCCAGCAGCTTGGCCAGCCAGCGGCCGTCGTCCAGAATCACGAACGTCTCGTGCGCACCCGCCGCCACGACCGGCACAATCGGCACGCCGGCCTTCAGCGCCAGCCGAATATAGCCACGCCGGCCGCCGAACACGATGCGATCGCGGTGGCGCCACGGCCGCATCGCCTCCAGATCGCCGCCGGGATAGACGAGCACCTTGGCGCCGCGCTCGAACAGCCGCAGCGCGTTCGTGTGGCTCGCGCGGACGGCGCCCAGCGGCACGACGAGGTCGCGGATGCCCGGCAGCGCGATCGCGACCTCGTGGCCCAAGCCGTACGGCATCGCAGCCAGGCCGAGCGCGTTGTAGAGCGCCGTGCCAAAGACAAAGCCCTCGGGCATCATCAGGCCGCCGTTGTGGTTGCCGACGTAGAGCGCCGCGCCTTCGGGAATCGTTTGCAAGCCGCGGACTTCGCTGCGGAAATAGCGGGTCAGAAATGCGCCGAGCGTGGCGACTGCGGTCGCGATGTGGCGCTCGCTGCGGTTGTCCAGGTTGTCGATGTCGTAGCGCGTCATGGCTCCCTCGCGGCGTTTCGCGCGCAAACTAGCACGGCGCAGCCCGACGACAAACCGACCGCGGCGTGGCGCCATCCGCAGCCGCTGGGGAATAGTCCGCACTTGTCCGGCACCTTGCAGCCGGCGTCGCGAGCCCATGCGCCTTACCGCTCGCGTTTAGCCAAGATTGTGCAGCTGGCACGATCCTTGCTTTGGGATCGAATCGCGGTGCGTGTGTGTTCGCGTGTGATTGCGCGCGGCGCGGCGTCGCCTACGTTGGACCGGTACGACGCGTCGTTGTGGCGGGGATCGGGACCGGAAATCTCAGGAGAATCCCCCATGGAAAGTGTTCAAAATTCAGCACCTCTCGTCTTGTGGTTTGACCAGATCGGCCTCGCGGATTTGCCCGCGGTCGGCGGCAAAAACGCCTCGCTCGGCGAGATGGTGCGGGAGCTGTCGGCGCACGGCGTCCGCGTCCCGGACGGGTTCGCCATCACGTCGCACGCGTATTGGCGGTTTCTGCGCGACGCCGGGCTGGAGACGATGATTGCTGACCAGCTGCGTGGCTTGGATCTGGCGGACACCGACGCGCTGGCGCGCTGCGGCCGGACGATCCGCGAGGCGATGCTGGCCGCGCAGCTGCCGGACGACCTCGCGGAAGCCATCAAGACCGCGTACGTCGGGCTGTGCGCCGGCAAGGAGCCGATTGACGTCGCCGTTCGCAGCAGCGCGACCGCCGAGGATCTGCCCGACGCGAGCTTTGCCGGCCAGCAGGAGACGTTCCTGAACATCCAGGGCCAGGCGGCGCTGCTGGAGAGCGTCAAGCGCTGCTTCGCTTCGCTGTTCACGGATCGCGCGATTCACTACCGGGCGGAGCGCGGGCTTGGTGCGGCGAAGATCGCGCTCTCGGTCGGCGTGCAGCGGATGGTGCGCTCCGACTTGGCGTGCTCCGGCGTGGCGTTTACGATCGACACCGAGAGCGGTTTTCGCGACGTGGTGCTGATCAGCGCGGCGTACGGCTTGGGCGAAAATGTCGTCCAAGGCGCTGTAAATCCTGATGAATACCTTGTGTTCAAGCCGACGCTGAAAACCGGCTTCAAGCCGATTCTGCGCAAGCGGGTCGGCAGCAAGGAGCTGCGGCTGACCTACGACGCTGGCGCGGGCCGGCGCGTGAAGAACGTGCCGGTGCCGATGGCGGAGCGAGCGAAGCTGGCGCTGACCGATGAGGAAGTCCTGGCGCTGGCGCGGTGGGCGTGCCTGATCGAGGCGCACTACACGGCCAAGGCCGGACATCCGTGCCCGATGGACCTCGAGTGGGCCAAGGATGGGCACACGGGCGATCTGTTCATCGTTCAGGCGCGGCCGGAGACGGTGCTGTCGCGGCGCGCGCCCCACACGCTGGAGACCTACGCGCTGAAGCAACGCAGCGCGGTGCTGGTCAGCGGTCGCGCGGTGGGCGATCGCATCGGCCACGGCAAGGTGCGCGTGCTGCGTGGGGTGCCGCAGCTGCATGAATTTCAGGACGGCGACGTGCTCGTGGCGGACAAGACGGATCCCGACTGGGAGCCGATCATGAAGAAGGCCTCGGCGATCGTGACCAACCGCGGCGGTCGCACGTGCCACGCGGCGATCGTCAGCCGCGAGCTGGGCGTGCCCGCGATTGTCGGAACCGGCAACGCGACCGAAGTGCTCAAGGACGGCCAGGAAGTGACCGTCTGCTGCGCCGAAGGCGAGGCGGGGCGGGTGTACGCCGGCATCCTGCCGTTTGACATCAACCGCGTCGATCTCGACACGGTGCTGCAGCCGCGCACGAAGATCATGCTCAACGTGGCGAACCCGGAGGAGGCGTTCTCGCTCTCGTTCCTGCCCAACGCCGGCGTGGGCTTGGCGCGCGAGGAGTTCATCATCTCGAACTGGGTGAAAGTGCACCCGCTGGCGCTGATTCACCCGGAGCGCGTCGAGGGAAGCGCGACGCGGGCGCAGATCGAAGCGCTGACGGCGGGTTACGCGGACAAGCCGCAGTATTTCGTCGACAAGCTGGCGCAGGGCGTCGCGATGATCGCGGCGGCGTTCTATCCCAAGGACGTCATTTTGCGGCTGAGCGACCTCAAGAGCAATGAATACGCGAACTTGCTGGGCGGCGCGGCGTTTGAACCGCGGGAAGAAAACCCGATGATCGGCTTTCGCGGCGCGTCGCGTTACTACCATCCGCGCTACCGCGAGGGCTTCGCGCTGGAGTGCCGGGCGATGCGCAAAGTGCGCGATGAGATGGGCTTGACCAACCTGAAGCTGATGGTGCCGTTTTGCCGAACGCCCAGGGAAGGCGAAATGGTGATGGCGGAGATGGCCAAGCACGGGCTGCGGCGCGGCGAAGGCGGCTTGGAGGTCTACGTCATGTGCGAGATCCCGAGCAACGTCATCCTCGCCAACCAGTTCTCGGAGATCTTCGATGGTTTTTCCATTGGTTCCAACGACTTGACGCAGCTCGTGCTGGGCATTGATCGCGACTCCGAAATCGTCGCGCCGCTGTTCGACGAGCGCGACGAGGCGGTGAGGCGGATGATCTCGCAGGTGATCCGCGTCGCGAAGTCCAATGGCCGCAAGATCGGGATCTGCGGGCAAGCACCCAGTGATTACCCGGAGTTCGCGCAATTCCTGGTGGAGCTGGGCATCGACAGCATCTCGTTGAACGCCGACGCGCTGCTGAAGACGACGCTGGCGGTACTCGCGATGGAGCGCCAGACCTTGCGCACGCCCGCGTTGCCGGTGTATGCGTGAGGACAGGCTGATTTTCAAGGGTTATTTTGCGATCTGATTTCGGGACGCTCACGTCCAACGGCGCGCTCGCGAGGACAAACGGCGTCGCGATCCGGACGGCTCGTGGCGCGCGTTGCGCCCTTCCGGGCGCCGGTCAAGACCGCATGAATACACGCGAAAACCCGCTGCAGCTATACACGCTCGCCGAAGTTCGAGATCAGGCGTCCGTCATCCGCGGCGTGCCACCGGAGGTGCACGCTCGCGGTCCAGTCCGAGATGCAACAGGTCTGACCCCAGCGGTTTTGGTCTCGCACCAGGGCGTTCATGTATAGCGCGCGAGCAGCGCTTCCAGGCGCCCCAGCACGCGCGTCCGCCAGCCGAGCTCCAGGATGAAGCTCACCAGCAGCATCCGGCCGGAAAAACCTGCGTGCTCCAGCGTGAGCCGCGTGCCCGTCGCGGTGGGCGTCAGCGTGTAGCGGACACTGGAATTCAGACGAAATTCAACGTCTTGTAGCGCCTCTGCCAGCTGGGCAGCGTCCATGCCGGCGCAGCGCAGCGGCTTCTCGCCCGTCGCGCGGCCGCACCACGTGTAGGCGAGCGTGGTCTGCGGCTGCACGTCGGTCACCTGGCAAAAGGTCTGGCCATCCCAACCGCGCTGCGGCGGCATCTGAAAGCGAAAGTGGTGCCCGACGACGGGCTGGAAATCGTTGGGCATCAGCCACTGGCCCAGCAGCGCGGGATCGGTCAGCGCGGCCCAGACCTGGGCCGGCGGGTGCGGCAACTGCCTGGAAATACGGATGGTTCGCGACATGAAACGCCTCCCAGCTGCCCGCGCCAGCTACGGTCCCAACAGCGCGACCGCCTGCTTGGCCCTGGCGCACAGCGCGCGCCCCGCCGCATCCGGTTTGCGCCGCGCCGCGAGCTGGCACTGCAGGATCACCGTCCCCGGCAGGTCGGCAAACGCCGCCACCAGCGCGTCCAGCGCCGCCCGCTCACCGCGCGCCACGCCCGCTTGCGCCGCGCGGAACTTTTGGACATACGCGTCCAACCGGTCGTCCGGCACGGCGTGGGGCGGCAAGCCGACGCTGTGCAAGTACTGCGCCAGCCGCGCCCGCAGATCCAGCGCCTCGGGGCCAAAACCCAGCGCGTCCGCGATCGCCAGCGCGCGGCCCGGCTCGTCGCGCCGCAAGCGCATGTCCGCCAGCCAAGCCGCGTCGCCGGGAAACTGCGCGTGGTGGCCATTCAGGCGCGCGTCCGCGGCGTCCAGCAGCCGCGTCAGCGCCGGCGTATCCGCCACGACGCCGAGCGCCTGCGCCGCCAGCAGGCACGGCGTCGCCTCGCTCCCCGCCTCGCACGCGTGACTGCAGCGGTCCAGCGTCACGGGGCCGGCCTTGCGCAACCCCGACTCGATGCGACAGCTCACGTCCAGCACCTTGGGATGGCCCGGCTGGCGCGCCAGCACGGCGTCGATCGCGACCTTGGCGCCCGCCGAATCGCCCTTGGCGGCCAGCTCGATTGCGTGGTTCAGCGCGGTGACGTCGGCTGGCGGCAGGCGTGGCACCGCCTTGGGCACGGCGCGCTGGCCCGCCGTCCAGAGCTGAACCTGTTCGCACGACGAGACCTCAAAACCGCGCGGGTTTTGCGCCAGCACGTCCGCCACGGCGCGCTGCCACTTCTGCTGCGCCCCGGCGTCCGTGCGCGCGTGCCACTCGAGCCCGAGCCGCAGCAACTGCTCGGACGCGCTCGAGAATTCAGCAATCTTCGGATCGTACTGCGGTGACATGATGTGGTCGCCGTCCGGATCGTGCGGCACCGCCAGCGTGTGCGCGAGCTCATGCAGCAACACCAGGACTTCCTTGTGCTTTCGTCGGTTCACGTAGAGCTTCTCGCGCTCCTGGGCGCTCAGCGCGTCCAGCACTTTCTCGTGCTGCTGGCGCTCCACCAGCCGCGCCATATTGCGGACCACGACGTGCTTACCCGGCAGCCGCGCGAGGCCCATCTGGTGCCAATCATTGGTGAAAGGCCGCGCGGCGACAAAGCCGATGACCCACTCCACGTCCTCGCCCGGGTCAAGCGCTTGTAGCGCCGCCAACTCGTTCTCCAGCGTCGGACTGTCACCGCTCTCGCGGTCCCAGGTCGCGATCGTCACGACCTGCAGCCGCACGCCGAACTGTTGGGTCAGCAGCTGCGACACGGCCAAAACCTGAGCTGCAATGCGGTCTTGCCAGTTGGCCATGCCGCGGCGGTATGTTTCGTCGACGTACAGTCGCACCGGCAGCGGCCGCGCGGTGCTCGGATCCACGTCCGGCTTGGCGGCGCGCTCTTCAGCGTGCGTGGGCTGGATCGCCGCCGGCGCGAGCGATTCCTTGGCGTAATCGCGCTGGATTTCCTGGGGCGTGCGCGTCCAGCAGGCCGAACACGTCAGCGCCAGCGCGGCGACCAGGGCGATGCGGCAACCCATCGGCGGTCACTTCCCCTTCGCGGGCGCAGGTCCCGTGGCGCGCGCCGGCCGCTCGCTGGGCTCCCGCGGCGGGGCAATGCCTTCGCCGTCATCGGTCCCCACCAGCACGCGCGCGCCCCGAATCAGCCGGATCCGCGCTGCCATCTCCGCGACAACGCGCTCCACTTCCGTGCGCTGGCCCAGCGGAAAGCTCACAGCCAGCGTCGTCAGGCCCTGGTCCTCGCCCGCGCGCGGGTCCTGGGCGCGCAGCACGTCCGCGGCGTGCGCGCACGTCGGGTAGCGGTCCTCGGGCTTTTTTGCGGCAGCGACTTCGACGAATTCCGCCAATTCCTCGGGAATATCCGGCGCCAGGACACGCGGATCCGGCAGCGGCGTCAGGACGTGCGCCCGCAGCGTGGCCTCCACCGTGTCGGCGCGAAACGGCCGCTGACCGGTGCACAGCTCGTAGGCCAAAATGCCGGTGGAGTAGAGGTCCGACCGGCCGTCCAGACGTAGCCCGGAAGCCTGCTCGGGCGACATGTACGCCGGCGTGCCCAGGATCTTGCCTTCGCGCACGGACGGCCCGCCGTCAACCGCCATCGCGATGCCGAAGTCCAGCAGCTTGACGACGCCGTCGCGGGTCATGAAGACGTTGGACGGCTTGATGTCGCGGTGAATCAGCCCCCGGCTGTGCGAATACGCCAGCGCGTCAAGCACTTGCACCAGAATCCGCCGCACGCTGGACCAGGAGCGCATCTGGCCGCCATCCGCCGGCGTCTGGAGCACGTCGCCGCTGAGCTTTTCCATGACGATGAACTGCGTGCCATAGCCGCGCTCGGTGTCATAGACCCGAACAATATTCGGGTGATCCATTTGGGCCACGCGCTGGGCTTCGTGGACGAAATGCGTCGAAAACGCGTTGTCAAAGACCAGGGCGTGGGACAGCATCTTCAGCGCCACAGGTCGCTGTAATTGCGGGTGAATTGCGCTGAACACCGTCGCCACGCCGCCCGAGCCCAGCCGACCAGTCACCTCGTACTTGCCGACCTTGCGGATGCTGTCCGACGCCATCAGCCGCTCGCCGACGAGCGACGTCAGAAATTCCGCGGTGGGCGGATAGACGGCGCACAGGCTGCGCAGCGTCTCCGCGTCAACGAAATACGCCTGGACCAGCGTCTCGGCCGTCACCGTCGCCGAGCGGCTCTCGCCGGTCAGCACCGCCGCTTCGCCCAGCACGCCCGGCGCATCCATGAACCGCGAAAACACGACGACGCTGTTCTCGTCGCACACGGTCACGCGGACGCGGCCGGCGTCCAGCACCCAAAAGCCATCGCCGACCTCGCCCTGGCGCATCAGCGGCATGTCGATCGCATACGAGCGCGGCTGCATGACCGACTGCAGGCGCGCGATCGCCGCCTCCGGCAAGTCGCGAAACGCCGGAATCTGCATCCACGCTGGCGCACCCGGACGGCGCTGCGGCGGAACTGCCAGCGGCGCGGCGCTACCGACCCACGACGGATGGTGCGCGACCGCGGTGACCTCGGATTCGTGGTGTCGCGTCATGCCTCCCCTTCGACGGCGCCGGGGCGCCTGCGCTGCACGATTCAGCGGCTTGGATGGCAGTCTACACGGCGCAGCGTCTGACGGCACCTGCCACGAGCGAACAAACTGCGCGCGCTTGCCACGCAGGGGGCAACGGATTACGGTCATTCGCCGCAGCAAACCCGCCTGCAGGAGCCGCCATGAGCCACGGTCGTTGGACAGGGAGCGTTGCCGCGGCGATGCGACTGGGCTCAGATCTGCAGGCGGATCAGTGCCTTGTGGAGCTTGCGGCAAACGGTCAGCTGGACCCGCTGCAGGCCGTCTTTCGCGCGATGCCGACCAACCAGAGCCCCATGCCGCCGGACGCGCCGGAGCCGCTGCAGCGCTTTTTTGCGACGCAGATGGCGGTGCCGGCTTGGGCGGATCAGGCGCGCATCCGCCGCGGCGAGCAGGTCTTCCTGGAGAACGGGCTGCCGATTGCGGTCGTGCTGCTGTGCAAGTCGATCCCGGAAGGCTACGCTGCGCCGGCGCTGACCAAAGTCCTGTACATGACTGGGCTTTTGCAGAATCGGCCGCTGCGTCGGCTGCTGGGCGTGCTGCAAATGGTCCTGGACGTCGCGGTGGACGGCGGCTTTGAGCCAGACGGCAAGGCACTGCGCGTCGCGATGAAGCTGCGGCTGCTGCACGCGGGCCTTCGGCCGATCGTGGTCCAGAACGTGCCGGGCTACGTCGCGGCGCATGGCGTGCCGTGCAACCACGAGGACATGCTGGCGACCGTCATGGGCTTTTCGCTGGTGGTCGTCGATGGCCTGCAGCGCCTGGGCGCGGGGCTGACGCAGCACGAAGCCGAAGACCTGTTCTACCCGTGGCGGGTTTTTTGCGCGTGCATGGGCATTCCGGAGGCGTGTATCCCCACCGATTTGGCGGATGCGCGCGAATTTTATGCCGCGTATGCCGATCGCCAATACGTGCCCGCCGATCGCAACGTGGAAGGCGTGCTGCTGGCGCAAGCGCACACGCAGATGCTGCGCGAATTGCTGCCGCCGTGGACGCGCGCGCTGGGGCTGGCGCGGCTGCCCGAGGTCTACATGGCGCTGCTGATGGGTCCGGAAGGCTGCGAACGCTTGAAACTTCAGAAGGTTGACACGAACAGGCTGCTGGGACGGTTCGCCAAGCGCGCGGTGCAGACCGCGGCCACGCAGCAGGCCGAGCCGCTGCACGTGGTTTTCGCGCCGCTCAGCCGCCAGCTGTCGACGGCCGTGTACCGGACGCTGATCCACAAGGAATTCCAAGGCGTGCCCGCGATCATCGTGCCGACCAAGGTCGCTGACGTGTGGCAGATGTAGCGCCGCCTGCGGGCCGCCATGGCGATTCCCAAGCACCTGTGGCATCTTCGCGCGACGGAGGCCATCGGAATGCGCACGTGCCTGCAGTGTGGAAAGCAAACGGACGCGCTGCATTGTCCCGCTGACGGCATGGCGACGGTCGTGCAAGGCGTCACGCCGGCTTCTGCCATCTTGCAAGAAGGCGTGATCTTCGCCGGGCGCTATCGCATCAACGGCGTGCTCGGCCGCGGCGGCATGGGCGCGGTCTACGACGCGCAGCACACGGGCACCGGCCAGCCGGTCGCCATCAAGACGCTGCTTTTGGACAACGCCGGCGACATCACGGCCGTCCGGCGTTTCTTCCAGGAAGCGCGGATGACGGCGGGATTGCAACACCCGAATACCGTGCGTGTTTTCGACTTCGGCCAGAGCGACGAGGGCATTTTCTACCTGGCGATGGAACGGCTGCGCGGGGAGACGCTCGGCGACATGCAGTTGCGGCTGGACGCCGAAGTGCGGCAGATGACGCAGCAGGAGGCGGGGCGCATCGCGATCGACGTGCTGCGCAGCCTGGCCGAAGCGCATCAGGCCGGGCTGGTGCACCGCGACCTGAAGCCGGCGAACATCTTCCTGCACGACATCGGCACCGGCGAGCGCGTCGTCAAGGTGCTCGATTTCGGCATCGCCAAGAGCAACGACACGCACCTGACCAAGACCGGCACGTCGATCGGCACGCCGAGCTACATGAGCCCCGAGCAGGTCATGTCCGGCATCGTCGACGGCCGCAGCGATCTGTACGCGCTCGGCGTCATCCTCTACGGCTGCGTCGCGGGCGTGCTGCCGTTCCAGGCCGATTCCAGCTATTCGATGATGATGAAGCACGTGGCAGAGCCAGCACCGGACCTGAACGCGCTGCATCTGCCCGGTATTTCGCCGGAATTCGCAGCGGTCGTGCACAAGGCGCTGGCGAAGAAGCCCGAAGACCGCTTTGCCGACGCCCAGGCGATGCGCGAGGCGCTGGAGCGCGCGCTGCAGCCGGCGACGCCGGTTCAGTTCGTTGAGCCGACCACGACGCAGCACAAGCCCGCGCCGCAGCCGCTGCCGACGTCGATGCCGCCGCAAAAGGGCAACACGGCGCTCGTGGTCGTCGGGATCATCGCCGCGGTGACGGCGATGGCTGGCGTCGGAATCTGGTGGTCATTGACGCACGGCAGCGCTCAGGCGCCCTCCCCCAGCGCGCCACCCGCCGTCGCGCATGCGGCCATGGCTGCCCCCATCGCCGCCGCGCCGGACGTGATGGCAGCGCCGGATGTCGCGGTCGCCGCGGAGGTCACGGCTGCCGCCGACGTGGTCGCGGAGCCCGATGGCGCCACACTGGATGCCGCAGCCGTTCCAGACGCGCCCGCGGCGCCCGCGCCGAGCGCTGAGCCCGTGACGGCCGCGCCCAAGCCGCACGTCGCCGTCTCGCATCCCCGCCCGCAGCCGCAGCCGCCGAGGACCATGCGCCCGCTGGCGAGCCCGCGCGCGCCGATGAGCATGCGCCCGCCGCCGCACTAGCCGTCAACCCAGCATTTTTCAAGCCCATAGGAGTCGTGCCGTGACCTGGATCTTGTCCCCGCCGCCCCAGCCGTTCTTGCATGTCGCCGGCCAGTCGACGCTTTTTGCCGTGCGGCGCGTGTGGTGCGTCGGGCGCAATTACGCCGCCCATGCCCGCGAGATGGGCGCGGATCCGGAGCGCGAACCGCCGTTCTTTTTTGCCAAACCGGCTGACGCGATCGTGCCCGCGCTGCAGGACGGCGCCGTGACCGTGCCGTACCCGCCGCAGACCGCGAACCTGCACCACGAGGTTGAACTGGTTGTCGCCATTGGCAAAAGTGCTCGCAATATCGCCGCGGGTCAGGCGCTGACGCACGTGTTCGGCTACGCCGTCGGCCTGGACCTGACCCGGCGCGACCTGCAAGCCGCGGCCAAGAAGCTGGCGCAACCATGGGAAATGGCCAAGAGTTTTGACGCATCGGCGCCCTGCTCGGCGCTGTTGCCGGCGGCGGAGTGGCCAGATCACGCCGCGCGCATCGAGCTGGACGTGAACGGCCAGCGGCGTCAGGAAGGCGCGATCGCCGACCTGATTTGGCCGGTGGCCGAGGTCATCGCCTACCTGTCGCGGTTCGTGGCGCTGGAGCCCGGCGACGTCATCTTCACCGGCACTCCGGAAGGCGTCGGCCCGCTCGTGCCCGGCGATGTCGCGGTCGCGTGCATCACCGGCTTGCCCGAACTGACTGTGCGGATCGCCGCCCCGGAGGCTGCATGAGCCACGAAAGACACGTCCCGTACATCCCGTCCACCGCCGTCATGCCCGAGCTCACCGCCCGCGCCGTCCTCGTTGGCACGCTGCTCGGCGTCGTTTTCGGCGCGTCGTCGCTGTATCTCGTGCTCAAGGTCGGCCTGACGGTCAGCGCCTCCATTCCGGTGGCCGTCATCTCGATTACGCTGTTTCGCCTGCTGTCCAAGCTGGGCTTCAAGGACGCGACGATCCTCGAACACAATATCGTGCAAACCGCTGGATCTGCTGGTGAATCGATTGCGTTCGGTGTCGGCGTGACCATGCCGGCGATCCTCATCCTCGGGTTTGACCTCGAGGTCGTGCGCGTCACGCTCGTGGCGGTGCTCGGCGGCCTGCTGGGCATCCTGATGATGATTCCGCTGCGCCGCGCGCTCATTGTCGACCAGCATGAAACGCTGAAATATCCAGAAGGTACGGCGTGCGCGGAGGTTCTCAAGGCCGGCGCCTCGGAAGCGTCGCGCGCCGCCGCCAGCCCGGAATACGCGACGGCCGACAACCCGCAAGCTGAAGCCGAGCGCGCCGCCGCCGGCCAGACCATCTTCGCGGGCTTCGCCATCGGCCTTGCCTACAAAATCGCCAATGTTGCCGCAAAGTTGTGGAAGGACACGCCCGGCGTCGAGTTCGGCAAGCCCCTGCTCGGCGGCTCGATCGCCGGCGAAATTTCCCCGGAATTGCTGGGCGTCGGCTACATCATCGGCCCGCAGGTCGCGTCGGTCATGTGCGCGGGCGGCGTGCTGGCGTACCTCGTGCTGATCCCGATGATCAAGTTCTTCGGCGACGGCCTGCCGCTGCCGCTCGCGCCCGGCACGATCCCGATCAGCCAGATGGACCCGCACAAAATCCGCAGCGCCTACGTGCTCTACATCGGCGCGGGCGCGGTCGCGGCGGGCGGCATCATCAGCCTGGGCCGCTCGCTGCCGCTGATTTGGCACGGCCTGCGCCAGGGCCTCGCGGACCTGCGGCGCAGCGCTTCCGCCACCGCGACGGTCCTGCGCATCGACCAGGACTTGCCGATCAAGTGGGTCGGCATCGGCATCCTCGGCTTGCTGATCGCGATCGTCGCGGCGCCGTCGCTGCACATGAACCTGCTGGGCGCGATCCTGATTGTGGTGTTTGGCTTTCTATTTGTCACCGTAAGCTCGCGTTTAACCGGGGAACTCGGCTCGTCGTCCAACCCGATTTCCGGCATGACAGTCGCCACGCTTTTGCTCACCTGCCTGACTTTTCTCATCGTCGGCTGGACCGGCGGCACCTACTACGTCACCGCGCTGTCGGTCGGCGCCATCGTCTGCATCGCGGCAAGCAACGGCGGCACGACGTCGCAGGACCTGAAAACCGGCTACCTCATCGGTGCCACGCCGCGCTTGCAGCAGTTGGCGATCCTTGCGGGCGCCCTGGCGTCAGCGGTGTGCCTGGGGCCGCTGCTCCTGACGCTCAACGACACCGCGACGGTGTATGTGCCCGTCACTTCTCAGGTTATCGCGCCGTCGGCCGAGCTGGGCGCGCCCGAACCGCTGACGCACGCGCAGGGCAAGGCGGATCCCGGATCGTATCGGTCGTGGAATGTCACGAAAGAAATCAATGGCTTGCCAGTCGGACGTTATCTAGTGGATGACGCTGCGCATCCCAAGTACCTGGTTGATCCCGGCATCAACGGCACGCACGACACGCGGCCGGATGGCTCCAAGGTCAAGAAGTTTGAGGCGCCCAAGGCGACGCTCATGTCCTACATCATCAAGGGCATTCTCGATCGCCAGCTGCCGTGGGGTCTTGTACTTTTTGGCGTCATGATCGCGCTGGTGCTGGAGCTGTCGGGCATCCCGTCGCTGGCGTTCGCGGTCGGCGTGTACCTGCCGCTGTCCTCCTCGACGCCGATTTTTGTCGGCGGGCTGATCCGCTGGCTTGTTGATCGCCGGCAGCGCAAGCTGCAAACCCGTGTTTTGACAGATGAAGAGGCAGCAGCGGCCTCCGATCGCAGCCCCGGCGTGCTCTTGTCGTCGGGCTACATCGCCGGCGGCGCCATCGCGGGCATCGTCATCGCGTTCCTGGCCGGCGCGCTGGACACTGTCGACGCCGACCTGACCGCCTGGTCGGAGCGCGCGAACCCGTTTTTCGCCGGGCCAAACAGCGACGCGCTCTCCATGCTGCCGTTCATCGCGATCACGCTGGTGCTGTATCTGGCGGGCCGGAAGTCGCCGCCACAGCCCACGCCAAATACGCCGCATTGACGCGCTCGGCCGGCAGCGCGATGAGCTCCGGCACCGCGTACGGATGGAGCGCCGCCAGCGCCGCCAAGCACGCATCCAGGCCGGTGTGGGGCACCTTGACCAGCAGCAGGGTCTCCGGTTCGCGCAGCACCGCGCCGTGCCACCGGTACGTGCTGAGCGCGCCCGGCACCGCCGTCACGCAGGCGGCGAGCCGGCCTTGGATCAAGTGCGCGGCGATCGCGTCAGCGGCGTCTGCCGGACAGGCAGTCAGCACGACGAAAAGCTGCGTCATTTCGGTGAGGTGCCAATGACTTGCGCAGGCAGGAGCGCTGGACCGCCGCCGATGCTGCCCGAACCCAGGGCGCCGCTCGCGTTGCTGCCCCAGCACCAGACGCTGCCGTCGAGTCGGACCATGCACGTGTGGCTGTCGCCAGCGCCGATGCGGTAGGCGTTGCTCACGCCGTTCAGCGTGGTGGGCAAGAGCGCGTCCGACTGGCTGCCGTTGCCGACCTGGCCGGCCTCGTTGCGGCCCCAGCACACGAGGTTGCCGGTGGTGCCGCGCGCACAGACGTGGCCAAGGCCCGCGCTGAAGTCGGTGATGCCGGTGACGCCGATTTGGACCGGCGTAACGCCGCCGCTGTCGACCGAGCCCGTGGCGAGCTGGCCACGCAAGTTGCTGCCCCAGCACCAGACGTTGCCGCTGCCGCCCGCGAGCGCGCAGCTGAAGTCGTCGCCGGCGGTGATCGCTGTGATGTTACCGAGGCCGCCGACCTGCGCGGGCGCGTTGACATCGGCCGTACCCGCCTGGCCGCACTCGCCGTCCTTGTTCAGGCCCCAACAGTAGACGGCGCCGCCCTGGACAGCGCAGACATGCGCGGTGCCGGCCGCGATGGCGGTGACGTTGGTCAGCCCGGAGACCGCGGTGGGCGTCTTGGCGTTGCCGGTCGCGATCGCCAGGACGCCGCCGCCCAGCTGTTGGTGGCTGTTGTCGCCCCAGCACCAGGCCTTGTGGGTGCTCATGATTTCGCAGGCAAAAGCGCCACCGGTCGTGACGCGCAGCGGGATGGCGGGCGCGGTGGCGGTGGTCACGACGTCGACGGGAACCGGACTGGCGGTTGTCGAGCCGTTGCCCAGCTGGCCCGAACCATTGGCGCCCCAGCAGCGGGTCGTGTTCGTGGTGCCGCGAATCGCGCAGGCAAACGCGTTGCCGCAGTCGCCGTCGCCGACAGCCGCGAGGTTGGAGACCGGCCCGGGCGTCGCGCGGTCCTTGCTGCTGCCGTCCCCGAGCTGGCCGGACGTGCCCGCGCCCCAGCAGTCTTCGCCGCCGCCCCAGACGCGCACGCAGGTCGAGGCGCTGCCGCCCCAGACGCCGCCTTGGTTGGCAGGCGGCGCGGCGAAGGGCTGCTTGCATGCGCCGGCAACGCAGATCTTGATGCCGCTGCACACCGTCCCGTCCGCGACGTTGGTGGCAAAACAGCCGGTCTTGGCGCTGCAGGAGTCGGCGGTGCACGGGTTGCCGTCGTCGCAGGTGAGCGTGGAGTAGACGCACGCGCCGGTCTTGGTGTCGCACGTGTCGACCGTGCAGGCGTTGCCGTCGTCGCAGGACTTGGGCGCGAAGACGCAGCCGGTCGCCGCGTCGCAGGAATCGTTGGTGCACAAGTTGCCGTCATCACAGACGACTTGCGTGAAGGTGCAGTTGCCGGTCGCCGCGTCGCACGCGCCGTTGGCACACTTGGTCGCGGAGATGCACTGCATCGGGGCGCCCGAGGTGCACGTGCCGGCCAACGGATCGCAGGTGTCGCCGGTCGTGCACGGGTCGCCGTCATCGCACGGCCCGGACGTGGCTGGGTACAGGCAGCCACCGGTCAGCGGGTCGCAGGCGTCTGCCGTGCACGGGTTGTTGTCGTTGCAGACGGTCGCCACGCCGCTGACGCAGGCGCCGCCCTGGCAAGTATCCGCGACGGTGCAGGCGTTGCTGTCACTGCATGGCGCGCTGTTGGGTGTCTTGGTGCAGCCGATCAGCGGGTCGCACGCGTCGTCGGTGCAGACGTTGCCGTCGTTGCAGACTTTTTGCGGGCCGGCGGTGCACGTGCCGGCCAGGCACGCGTCGCCGACCGTGCACACGCTGCCGTCCGCGTCGCAGGTGATGCCGTCGGCGACGGCGGTCTCGGTGCACGCGCCGCTCGCGGGCACGCACGCCGTCGCGCGGCACGGGCTGTTGCTGGCCACGCAGGTCACGATGGTCGACGGCTTGACCAGACATTGGAACGGCACCGCAGTGGTGTCGCAATACAGGGTGCCGTTGCACAAGTCCCCGTCTTCCTTGGGTTTGCAGTCCGCATCCTGGGTGCAGGAGCACTCGTTGACGCCGGACAGGCACTGGCCGCCTTGGCAGTAGTCGCCGAGCGTGCACGCGTTGCCGTCGGTGCAGGTCCCGGCGTTGGCGAGATGCGCGCAACCACTTGTATTTTCGCATGAATCGTCAGTGCACGGATTGCCGTCATCGCACGCGCCGGCTTGCGCGGTTCCGATGCAGACGCCGTCGACGCACTGGTCAAACTGCGTACACGCGCTGTTGTCGTTGCACAGTGACGCGTTGGGATCGTGCGCGCAGCCGCCCTTGGGCGTGCAGCTGTCGTTGGTGCATGGATTCGTGTCGTCGCAGGTCACGCTGCCACCGGAGCAGTTGCCGGCCAGGCAGATGTCCCCGCTTGTGCAGGCATTTCCGTCATCGCACGGTGTCGTGTCGGCCTTGATTTGGGAGTCGCACGTGCCGTCGGACGGGTCGCACTTCATCGAGACGCACGCGCTGCCGAGGCATGGATGCGGCGTGCCCACGCACGTCGTCTGGATGCACACGTCGTTCAGCGTGCACGCGCTGCCGTCGTCGCAGGCGTTGCCGTCCAGCGTTGTGTGCGTGCAATCCGCGGCGCCCGCGCAGAAATCGGTGGTGCACGGATTGGCGTCATTGCAGGTGCCTTCGTCGATGAGGCCGTTGCAATTGTTGTCAAAAGTGTCGCAGACCTCCGGCTTGGGCTTGGGCGCGCTGCAATCGGTGAGTGAATCCACGTCGCAGGAGCGCACGCCGGTGCACTTGCCGACGAGCGCGCCGCTGTTGTCGTAGCTCGGCACATAGCAGGTCGTCGAGAGCTTCTTGTGCAGCGCGATGTTGCTGCACGTGCACTCGCCGATGCCGCTTGTCGCGTCCGCGGGGAGTGGCACGCACTGCAGCGCAGGCGCGTTCTCGACGGTGTTCACGACCTCGCAGCCGTAGCCCTTGGCGCAATCGAGCGCGGACTGGCACGGCGTGCCGCAATAGTTGCCAGAGGGTCCAAAATTCAAGCACTTAGCGCCTGGCTGGCCGACGCTGACGCACGCGTCGCTGCTCAGGCACGGGTCGCAGAGCGTCTCCCAGCGGGGCACGCACAAGGTGCTCTGCAGCGTCGGGCTGACGTCGAACGGCATGCAGACGGTGTCCGGGTCGGCGCACGGATTGTCCACGGAACACGGCGCAGCGCAGCCTTTGCTCAGGTCCGCCGACGTGAAATCGACGCTGGTGAAACACGCGCCGCTCGCGCATTTGCTGCCGTCCTTGCACGCGCAGCCGGGCGCAGCCGGGCACGTCTGCGCGGCATCCGGCGCATCCACGGCGACGTCATCGGTCGCGGCATCGTCATCCGCGTCGCTATCGGCTGCGTCGGATGCGTCGGCATCCGCGCGTACATCGGCTGCGTCGCCATCGGCGGTCGTCGCCGCGTCGCCATCGCCGAGCTGCGCGTCCGCGGCGCCAGCATCCAGCTCCGCCAGCAGCTGCTCGCGGGTCAGGAAATCGCCCAGACATGCCGGCAGCAGCAATGCGCAGAGCCACGCCATCCCGAAGGCGCGCGCCGTGCGTCGATGCTGGTCTGCCATCCGCCAGAGCGTCATGTCCACCTGATGCCCAAGATCGCCACTCCGCTCGCCCTGCGGGCCTGCCGGAGCCCGGATTGTCCAAGCCTGCTGTCAATTCCCGCGGAGCAGGAACGCGGTCAAGTGAATTCGCGGTGTTCCACGCGCTCGACCTTCCACAACTGCGGCCTGAGCAGCGTGTGCCGGAAGCGGTCCGACACGCGCCTAGAACGCCCCCCGCCAGCTCAGCATACCGCCTCCCGGCGCCGGTGACACGCCGAGCGACGACTTTGGCTGCGATTTTTCTTGCGGACTCCCGCCCGACGTCCACCAGTCGATGGCGGCCCAGGTCGCGAGTCCCGCGCCAAGAACGGCGCCAGCGATGGCAACGGCCTGAAACGTCTTGGCGTCGGAGACGTGGCTGAGATACGTGTCCACGTCCGCGCTATCGACGATCGTCATTGCGCGTGCCTGGCCGGCCTCCAGCCGGGCTTCCGCATAAGCGCCGCCCGCGAGCAGGCCGACGCCCACCGCGCTCGCCAGCAGCGCCCACGGCACATGGCGCGACTTGGGCAGCGTCGCCGTCGGGGTCGGCTCCGTCGGGAGCTGCGCCAGGCGCTCCTGATCCAGCCGGAGCTGCTCCGCGCGCGCGGCGTCCTGTTTTTTCTGCACTTCCAAGGCGATGCGCGCAGCCTCTTGGCGATCCGCCTGCTCTTTGAGCGCCACGGCGTCGGCCTGCTGACGCAAGACGCCTTCCATCCGCGCGATCCGTTCGTCCGCGTCCCGCCGTCCATCCTCGCCCACCGTCGGCAAATCCCGATAATGTTTGAGCAAAGCCAGGGCTTCGCGGAAATTCAGCGCCTCTTCGTAGGCCCGCGCAGCGTTGTACATCAGCGACGGCCGCTTCGAAATGGCGTACGCTTCCATGAACTTGCCCGACGCCTTGTCAAAAAGCCCCGCCTTGAAGAACACTTTCGCTTCGGTCGCCGCGGCCTCTGCCTTGCGCAGATCCGCGTCGTCCGCGGTCTCAGCCGCCCGCGCCGGGGCCGCGAGCGCGATCAGGCACAGGCAGGTCAGGGCCAATCGTTTCGCCGCGTTCCGCGCTCCGCCGTCGGCAAAACGGGCAGCGATAGCGAGGACAAAGTCGACCATGTCGTTACGATACCAATGGCGCGTGGCCGTGCAAAGGGCCGGCTGGTCAAAACGCCAAGCGAACGGCCACTCTGGGCGCCAGTCAGGCTAGAATTTCGTGACGCACGCAGCGATGACGTCGGCCATGGACTTGGGCACGGGCAGGTCCGGCGGGCTGGCAAACGAGCGCTGGCTGAAATCAAAAAAGTCCAGCAATGGCCATGCGTTGGCGTCCCGCGCCGTCATGGCGCCCATGCCAAAGCGCGCCTCCACCAGCCGCAGCACGGACGTGTTCTCCGTCGCGATGTGCGAGACGTAACCCTGCTTGGACCATGGCGAAATGATCAGCAGCGGCACGCGAATCCCCATCGCGTCGAAGTCCGCCTGCACGTCCCCTGCCGCGAGTTGCGGCGCGATGGCGTCCGGCTTGCAAGCCGGCGGCGGGACGGCGTGGTCGTAGAAGCCACCATGCTCGTCGTAGGTCTGGATGTACACGGAATCCTTCCAGTTTGGGCTTGCCATCAGCGCGGTGATGATCTTGTGCGTCCACGCCTCACCGGAATACGGCGTCCCCGGCGGGTGCTCGTCCGTCCGGCTGGCATCGCCCGTCCCCAGCTGCGGCTGGACAAACGACACCGGCGGCAGCGTGCCCGCGGCGGCGTCCGCGAAGAAGTCGTCAACGCTCAAAAGCCGATTGCTATTGGCATCTTGGCTGATGTAATCGACGTAGAGCATGTACTCGCTCAGATCCGTCTTGTACACGCGCCAGTCCACGCCGGCCTTGTCCAGCTGCGCCAGGATGAGCTGGTCGGCATGCGCGGCAAGCAGGTCCATGGGCGGCAACTTGTTCGCCGTCATGCCAAAGCTGGTCGCCGAGGCGAAATACAAGCGATTTACCCAAGTTGGCCCTTGGACCGAGCAGTGATGGTTGTCGGAAATGCCAAAAAGCTTGGCGGCGCCGTAGTAACCGAGCAGATCGCTGCCGTCGAAATGGCCCATCGCGCGCTCGCCGTCGGGGTCATTCGTGGTGACAAAGCCGTCCATCTTGCCGCCGTTGACCTGCTTGTGGACCTGCGTCCAGCCGTGTGCGACGTCCGCGATGCACGCCTGGGTCGTGTGGAACGCGGGGACGGGCTTGCCAGTGGCGTCGGGGTTGCTGGCGCCGGCGGGGATGCCGTCGACGTCCAGGCCGAACTGCTTGCCAGCGCCAAAATAGCTGTCAAACGACCGGTTTTCCATCATGACGATGACGAAATGCTGAATGGGAATCGCGTTGCCGACCGGCCATTCCTTGCCAATGGTGCGATCGGCTTTGGCGCCGGCGGTGAAGGCGCAGCCGGTGCGCTGGCCCGCGGCGGTCGCTTCGTCGACGCGATCCTGGCACGTGGCGGTCTCCGGCGCGCAGAACTGGCTCGGGGTGCACGCGGCGCAGCCGGTCGCGGTGGCGTCCACGGCGGCATCCACGGCGGCATCGTCAGCGGTGGCGCTGTCGGCGGCTGTGTCCGCGGCCTTGGCGCCGCACGCAGCGCTCAAGAACGCGAAACTCATCAAGAACCATGCTTTCCGTGCCATGCGCAACCTCCGGGACAGCTAGCCTAGCAGCATCCGCCTCCGACGGGTAGGCTGGCGAAAAACGGTTGCACGGACGTCGCGGGAGCTTCACACTCGGCAGCGGAGGAACGCGATGCCGGACGATGAGTTGGCTCTGCCGCGGCTGGACGTCCCCGAGCTGCCGGATGAGCCGGCGACCTTTGCGATTCGCCGCGTGCGCGAGGTCCTGGCGCCGACGCAGCTGATCGCGCCGCCGCCGCCGACCCAGCCGCGGGAAATCCCGGAAAAGGCCAATATTGCATGGCAGTTGCACGTCTGGTCGGGACCGCGCAAGCGCCCGGCCCGGCCACTCGGGATGGCCGACATGGGCGGCACGCAGCAGGCGCGGCCCCGCGATGGTGCCCGGGCGAAGAATGAAACGCGCTGAGCGAATTCACTGAATTCTTGGTGTTTTGTGACCGCTATTCCACGCGCGTGGAGTCGCCGCTGACGCGAAGGTAGTGGCGAATGTACAGCGCGACGCCCGGCTTCAAGTGGTTGGCCGCGGCCAGCTGTTTGCGCGCCTCGTCGCGATCGCCGGTCTGGTACGCCAGCTCGCCGGCGAGGTAGTGCGCCCAGTGGTCGCCCGGATCCGCGGCCAGCAGGTCCGCCAGTAGGCGCTTGGCGCGGTCCGGCGCGACGTGCTCGTGGACCATCAGGTCCGCTGCCAGCAAACGCGCCGCCGCCGAACCCTGCTCGCGGGCGACGTACGCGTCCACAACCCGCTCCGCGCCCGCCGCGTCCCCCGCCTTCGCGAGGCAGCGCGCGTGCCAAAACACCAGCCCGGGGATCGCGTCCGCCGGCGTGCCAGGCCATGCCTCCAGCGCGCCAAAAAGCGCGCCCGCCCGCTGCTGATTTTGTGCCACGCGGGCGTCAAAGCGCCCGACATTCTGCCCCACTGCCAGCAGCCGATCGCGCGCGTCCCGCGGCCATTGCGCGGCCTTGGCCAGCTGCGCCGCGTCATCCAGCAGCCCGTGCAAGGTCGCCGCCGCCGCCGCGCCGCGATCGGTCGAGAGCTGCATCACCAGGCACTCCGCGTCGGTCAGCAGCAGCGGCAGCGGTCGCGCGGTGTCCAGCGGCCGGTCCTCCGCGTTCGCGCAGCCGACGGGCGCCGGGTTCGTCCGGGCCAGCGCGAGCTTGAGCGCCGCCCGCCATTCATCGGGCTGGTCGAAGCCATCAATGCGCGCGAATTCGCGGAGTTTGCCGCCATCTGGCCGCAGCACGACGGTGGTCGGCAGGCCGAGCACGTGGAGCTTGCTCGCGACGGCGCCGCCCAGCGGCTCGTCAAAGTCCAGCGTCACCAGCACGTGCTTGGCGACGAGCGCTCTGCCGTCGTTCGTGTCAAGCACGCGAAATTGCAGCTCATTGCACGGCTGACACCAGTCGGCATGCACAATCGCAATGACCGCGCCGTGCTTGGCGACGGCCTGCAGGCGGGCCTGCTCCAGCACGTGCTCCGCATCGTCAGGCGAGGCAACGGCGACCGAGGGGCTCAACGTCGCGCCGGTCGCGCCCGGCTGCTGCGCGGCGCCACAGCCCGCCAGAACGGCCAGCAACAGGCGGGTGAAGATCGCCATAAACCGCTTAAAATCAAGAAGTTCTGTCGCCATCATCTGTCCCCCGGGCCGAGCAGCCCGCTGCCAAGCGTGCCAGATCTGCGGCGGCGGGCATAGCGCGTCCACGCGTGAGGCATGCGCGCCCCACGCGCACGGCCGCGGCTTGCCCAACGCGCGCCGCGAAAGTACAACTGGATCCGGTGTCGCGCGTAGGTTTTGCTGGAGCTTTGCACATGCCGGGCACGTCCGCAGATTCCGCTGACAAACGTCGCCTGACGTCCGCGCGCCAGATGCGAGACGCAGCGGCGGACAAGGCGCCCCAGCCAGCCGCGATCGCCGAGGGATCCGGGGCTGGGCCTGTAAACCGCCCGCCGGGTCTGCCTGCGCTGGGTGGATCCGGGCTGGACGTTGTCGGCGGCCTGGGCGGCCGGATCGCGGACGCGCAACGCCAGCAACGGGAACCGGCGGCGGAACTCGCGCGGCTGAAGTCGCTGCCGCCGGGGAGCCCGGAATTGCAGGCGCATATCAAGCCCGCCGCGCGCGCGACGCAGCTGCCGGAAGGGCCGGGCGCGACGGGTGCGGCGCAGCAGGCGGCGGAGTCGATGGCGCCCCGGGCCGTGACGGCGCCCGCGGCCGCGGTGGGGCCGAGCGCGCCAACCGTGAGCGTGGAGCCTGCAGGCGCACAAGTTTCGGCGCCCGATTCCCAGCTGGCGGCTCCGCCACCGGTCGCGGCTGAAGCTACTGCCGCGCTGGCCCAAGCCGGTAGCCCGCCGCCGCCCGCCGC
>CAIYWC010000167.1 GCA_903929795.1 uncultured Myxococcales bacterium
CGGGTGCGTGAGATCCTGATGGAGATCGAAAAGGTCGTCAGCGAGTATGCCAAGAAAGAAGGGTATTCTTTTGTGTTCAACGATCGCGTGCTGATTTACGGGGCCGAGACCATGAACATCACCGAGCCCATCTTGAAGGCGCTCAACGAGACCTACAAACAGGCCAAGAAATAACTGTCGTTTCATGGAAAAAAAACTCTCGGATATCGCGAATGAAATCCAGGGGCGCGTCGTCGGTGACGGCGCGCTTCTTGTTAGGGGGGTGTGCGGGATCAAGGAGGCCAAGGCGGGTGATCTGACCTTCCTGGCGAATCCCAAGTACCTGGCCCAGGCCGCGTTCACGCAGGCATCTGCCATCATTGTCGGGCCGGATGTCCTGGTGGCAGGCAAGACGGTTATTCAGACGGAGAATCCCTCCCTGGCGTTTTCCCGGGTGGTGTCCATGATCAAGGAGGACCTGACGCCCAGGCTTCAGGGCGTGCATCCTTCCGCCGTGATCCATCCTTCGGCTTCTATCGGCGAAGGGGCCGGGATCGGGCCGTATGTGGTTGTGGAGCGGGATGTCAAAATAGGTGCCGGGACGGTCATCTGTGCCGGGACGTATATCGGCCAGAAGACAGTCATCGGCGCGCATTGTCTGATCTATCCGCATGTGACCATCCGTGAGGATGTAACGCTCGGGAGCCGGGTGATCATCCATAGCGCAACGGTGGTGGGGTCCGACGGGTTTGGTTATCTGACGATCGAAGGGGCCCATATGAAGATCCCCCAGATGGGCACGGTCGTCATCGAGGATGACGTGGAGATCGGTGCGTGTGTCACCATTGACCGGGCGCGTTTCGATAAAACGCTGATCGGCCGCGGGACGAAGATCGATAATCTCGTGCAGATCGCCCACAATGTCCGTATCGGCGAGAATTGTTTTATCATCGCGCTGGCCGGGATCGCGGGGAGCGCCGCCATCGGGGATAATGCTATCATCGCCGGACAGGTCGGGGTGGCAGGGCATGTCCAGGTGGGCGATGGCGCGATGGTGGCGGCGCAGTCGGGCATCACCAAAGATGTGCCGGCGGGCATGAAAATGTTCGGGACTCCGGCGCAGGAATACAAGCAGCCTGCTCGTCAGGTTCGTGCGTCGGCAGCGTCGCGCCGAACTGCGATGACGGCAACGGTTGCACAACCGACAGCTGCGTGCCTGCATCTGGCTGCGTGCACACGAACAACAGCAACGCGTGCGACGACGGCGACGGCTGCACCGTCAGTGACTACTGCAACGCTGGCTCGTGCCACGCCGGCAGCGCCAAGGATTGCTCCAGCTTGAACGACTCCTGCAACACAGGCATCTGCGGCGGCGGCTCCTGCGGCAAACAAGCCAAGGCGGGCTCGTGCTCGGACGGCAACGCCTGTACGGTGAGCGACGCGTGCAGCGGCGGTTCGTGCGTGCCGGGTACCGCGTTGGCGTGCAGCGACGGCAAGGTTTGCACCGACGATTCCTGCAACACGACAACGGGTTGCGTCTACACCAACAACACGAGCAGTTGCACGGATGGCAACGCCTGCACGCAAAATGACTACTGCAGCGGCGGGGCGTGCCAGTCCGGGACAGCGCTCGGATGCGATGACGGCAACGCGTGTACGGACGACAGCTGCAACACGAGTACCGGCTGCGTGCATACGAACAACACGAGTGCCTGCACGAACGACGGCAACGTTTGCACGAACGACCTTTGCAGTGGAGGGACGTGCACGCACCCGACCAACTCGCTTGCTTGTGACGACTCGAATGCGTGCACGACTGGCGACCAGTGTTCGGGAGGCACGTGCGCGGGCGTGGCCAAGAGCTGCGACGACGGCAATCCGTGCACGAATGACAGCTGCTCTGGCGGAACGTGCATCAATGCTGCCAACACTGCCAGCTGCTCAGACGACGGCAACGTCTGCACGAACGACGTATGCAGCGCCAAGGCTTGCACGCATCCCAACAATACGAACAGCTGCGCCGATGATGGCAACACCTGCACGAACGACGTGTGCAGCGGCGGCTCGTGTACGCATCCGAACAACACGAATTCCTGCAGCGACGGCGACCCCTGCACAAGCGGCGACGTGTGCTCCGGTGGCGCGTGCAAGGGCGCAACGATTAACTGCAACGATGGCAATCCATGCACCAGCGACAGCTGCTCTGGCGGAAGCTGCTACCACAACGCGGTGTCTGACGGCACCAGCTGCGGCGCCAGCCCGTACGTCTGCAAGGTTGGCGTGTGCGATGGGACGCCGGTGCAAATCGTGAATCGCTTCGTGAACAAGTGCACGAGTGCGCACTGGTCGAGTGTAAACGCGTGCTGGCCCGATCCTGGCGGCGCGCTGACGGGCTGCGGCACTTGCACTAACAAGGTGATCAACAGCGGCTGCGCAAGCCAGACCTGTTGGGCTCAGGAGAACACGTTCTATTCGTACACGAGCCAGCCGAGCTATGGGATCTTCGAACAGATCTACCATTCCTACGACACCGGTACGTTTGAGAACTACGAGGGAACCTTGATGATCGGGAACTACCAGAGCATTGGATGGGTCGCGAGGAGTGCGATCTACCCGTTCACCACGCCGCTCTATGTCTGCCAGTGGACGCTCGCGTCCGGCGCCCTGGACCAATTCCTGACCACCAACAAGGCTGAGTGCACCACTTTCATAACGCCGAACCAAACGACCACGAACGCCGCACTCCCATATGCGTACGTCCAACCGTAACGGCCGTTCGCAGGGAGAACTTGATGTGCAACCAATGCCAAGTGTTAATGCTCGCGCTGATAGGCGGTTGGCCGATTCGGCTTGCCGCTGCTCAGCTCTGGGCGGCTTGCTCGAGCCTGGCGCCCAAATGGCACGGGCCTCACACTTCTCGAACGATTCGGCTTTTGCATCGAAGCCACCCTACCGCTGACGCCGGGTGATCTGATTTTGTGGCTGGCAGTCGGTGTCGCGTGGACCGACGAGCTCATGGCTCGAACGTTCATCCAAGGCACCCGCGAACACTGGACCGAGGAGAACTCATGCTGAATTCAAGACCATTCGTCACAGTGACGGTCGCCTTTCTTGTCTGCCTGACGGCCTGCACCACCAGCACCGCCAGCACATGCGTCGCCGGCGCAACCCAAGCCTGCGTCTGCGTCGGGGGCAGCAGCGGCGTGCAGACGTGCAACGCTGACGGCAAGAGCTTCGCTGCTTGCGTTTGTCAGACGCCGGCCGACGTGGCAGCGGGGGCGGATTCCGGAGACACGGGCTCGGACTCGGCGTTGCCGCTCGACTCAACGGGCGAACTGCCTGGCGTCGACATTTTGCTGGATAGCGAAACAGACGCGCCACAGAGTGAAATTCCCATCTCTTCGGCCCCGGACGACTCGCCATTTGACCCGACCGACGCTGAAATCGGTGGCTCTGGCTGCTCGGCAGTCGCTTGGGGCGCCAGCGTCGGGTCGTACCGGGGCATCACGGCGCACTCCAACGCCTCGTGCACGCAGCACTGCGGCAGCCAGTGCGTCGACGCGGTGTGCAGCCCCGCGGGCTGTTCGTCGACGACGTGCGGTATTGAGTGGCAGTGCGTCGAGTACGTCGAACGTTTTTACCACGACATGTGGGACACGTTGCGCAGCGAACACGCGTTCACCGGCGGGCCGGCGGTCTGCAACATGCGTGGCTCCGGCAACGCGTCGTCCCTCTACACGTCAAGCAGCAACCCCTGTTTGAACGCATTGAAACACTTTCCGAATCTCGGGAAGGACGCGCCCGAGGCTGGCGACATCATCACTTGGGCGCCAAACGACGCCTGCGGGAAAAATGGCGTCTGCCACGCCGGACACACCGCGATCATCCGGTCGGTCGGCAAGAATGCCGCGGAGCAGGTCAATGCCATCACGGTGATTCAGCAGAACGTGAAGCAAAACACCTGCGATTCCGCGCTCGATTTCGCAGTTTCGGTTGATGTGGACGGTCACTACGACGTCGCGACGCTCGGCAGCAAGTACATCACACAAGGGTGGATGGGCTTGCGCGGCGGCACCGGGCCCGCGGCGCCCGATTGCGGTTTCGACGCTGCCGGCAACGCGCTGCCTTCGGGGACCTACTGCGCTGCAAATCCGCTGCTTGCGCCGTGCAAGTACGCGGGGAACCCGGGCGACTTGGTCAACCTGGCCAACGGAGCGGTGACATTTGCGCAGGCTTGCGCCGGCGGCTGCACGGTCCAGAAGTCTGGCACCGCTGACACGTGTGCGGCGGTCTGCAGCTGCAGTGCGTGCGAAAAATGCGCGTCCGGAACCACCTGCATCGCCGACCCCGCGAAAGACGGCACGACGTGCGGTTCAAACCTGGCTTGCCAATCCGGCAAATGCGTTCCAACGATTCCGGCTTGCGGCACCTGTTCGGTCTGCAACAAGTGCGACACGTCGAACGGCGCGTGTGTCCCTGACGACTCAGCGGCGTGCAGCGACGGCGACAGTTGCACGGCCGGTGACTACTGCAGCGGCGGTAAGTGCCAAGCCGGCGGCGTGAAGGACTGCAACGACAACAAGCCGTGCACGTCCGATTCCTGCGTCAACGGCAATTGCCAAAACGCCAACGTAACCGATGGAACTTATTGTGGAACTGGCATGTCTTGCCAATTGGGAAGCTGCGTCGTGGCCGCAGTTTGCGCAGACGGCGACAAACAGCGCTGCTGGATCGAGTGCAGCCAGCAATACCCCGGCGGCTGTCTGGGCGGCAACGCGGCGATCATTCAGGGCATCCAGACCTGCAGCGCCGGGCAATGGGGCACCTGCGCGACATCGTACACCTGCAGCGCGCCGGTCAACTTGAACGCCTCGTGCACTTCTGGCGCGACGGCCGCGACCAGTTGGCAGTGCATGGACGGGACGAGCAAGAGCGACGTCATGGGCTGCTACAAGTTGCTCGGTGGCAACTGCACCACGAGCTTCTACAGCGGCTGGGGGCCGTCGACGGACTGTGGCAAGCTGTGCACGGGGACGGGCGATGCGTGCACCAACCTCGGCGAGGTTCAGCCCTGCAGCGTTTTTTGCGACAGCGCGAGCGGCAAAACAGTCACTGGGACAAGGACTTGCAAGAAGATTTGCGATCCGCCGGCGCCGACGGTTTGGGGATTCTGTGAGACAGGGCAGGCATGCTCGAAGTAACGCTAGGGTCCCCGCCTCACGGTGTTTAAGCTGGCCAAATCCCCTTGCGCTGGGTCGGTGTCAAGCGCATGTTCGCGTCCGAATCACAACTGCATGCAAGGAATGGAACATGAACAGGATTCCGAGCTGGCGCGTCGCCTGCACCAAACGTTTGATGGCCCCGGCGAGCCTGTCCGTGTTTTGGATGCTTCGTAACCCCCCGAAAACCACCGCCTCCCGCTTCTCCCTCGCCTAACCGATACTGCGTCGCACGCACAAAACCGCTTACCTCGACGGCGTCTGCACCCAATTCTGCGGCAGCAGTTCCTCAAGCCGGTTGACCGGGTGGTCCAGAATCCGCACCAGCACGTCGGCGAAGTACAGCTCCGCGTTCTTGCCACAGGCCGCCGCGGTGTGCGCCAGCGTCATCAGCATCGCCAGGTTCTTGCCGCAGGTGTCGCTGCCCACGAATAGAAAAGCATCGCGGCCGCGAGCGACAATTCTCAGCGCGCCCTCCGAGCGGTTGTTGTCCACGGGAATCTTGGGATTTCCCAGGAAAACCAGCAGGTGCGTCGTAAATCCTCGCCCCCGCCCGTCCTGACGCCCACCTGACCCTCTGCGAAGCTCCGTACACGGCCTTTTTCCCGGCCGCAGGAGCACCTCATGGACCTCACCCAAATCCGCACCGCTCTCGCCGCGCACGGCGTGCCCACTCGCGGCCGCCGCTACCCATCTGAGCTTCGCGACGGCATTCGCGTCCACATCTGCAGCGCACGCGCGACCGGGCAATCGTGGGCTTCGCTCGCCCGCGACCTCGGAC
>CAIYWC010000168.1 GCA_903929795.1 uncultured Myxococcales bacterium
GCATCGCCTTCGACTCGATCCATCCACGCGCCTTCAAGGTATCGTCCTGCATATCGCCTCCGGGGACTCGCCCTGGAGGATTTTGTAGCAGAATTCATAAAGTGCGAGAATTGTGCGGGATCCGTAGCCTCGAGGGTGGGCACTCGGATATGTTCGCTGCCCGCCGAATTCTGCCGCGAAGTCCGGCAAAATGTCACACAAGAGGCCAGCCCCCCGGCTAGTCCTCGTCGGTGCTCAGCACCGCCAGGAACGCCTCCTGCGGCACCTCGACATTGCCGACGTTCTTCATCCGCCGCTTGCCTTCTTTCTGTTTTTCCAACAACTTGCGCTTGCGGCTGATGTCGCCGCCGTAGCACTTCGCGGTCACGTCCTTGCGCAGGGCCTTCACCGTTTCGCGGGCGATGATGCGCGCGCCGACCGCCGCCTGGATCGCCACGTCAAACATCTGGCGCGGAATGACTTTTTGCAGCCGGGCCACCAGCCCGCGGCCTTTGTCATACGCCTTGTCGCGGTGCACGATGACCGAGAGCGCGTCGACAACCTCGTTGTGCAGCAGGATGTCCAGCTTGACCAGATCGTCCTTGCGGAATTCCTTGAATTCATAATCCAAACTCGCGTAGCCGCGCGTCGCGGTCTTCAGCTTGTCAAAGAAGTCAAAGACGATCTCGGCCAGCGGCATCTCATAGTCCAGCACCACGCGGTTGGCCGACAGGTAGCGCATGTCTTTTTGCAAGCCACGACGATCATTGCATAATTTAGAGATCGCGCCGATATACTCGCTCGGCGTGTGGATCGTCGCGCGGACAATCGGCTCCTTGATGCAGTCGATGTCGCCCGTGGACGGCAAATCGCCGGGATTCGACAGCTTGATGACGCTGCCGTCCATCTTGTGGACTTCATAAATCACGGACGGCGCGGTCGTGATGAGCTCGCAGTCGTACTCGCGCTCCAGCCGCTGCTGGAACACCTCCATGTGCAGCAAGCCGAGGAAACCACAGCGAAAACCGAAGCCCAGCGCGCTGGACGTCTCCGGCTCCCAGGAAAACGCCGAGTCGTTCAGCGCCAGTTTTTCGATCGCATCGCGCAACTTCTCGTATTCATTTGATTCTACTGGAAAAATGCCCGAATAGACCATCTGCTGGACTTTCTTGAACCCCCTGAGCTTCTCCGTGGCGCGACGCTTAGCATGCGTAATTGTTTCACCAACTTGCACGTCACGCACCAGCTTGATCCCGCAGATCAGGATGCCCGTCTCGCCAAAATTCAGCTCGTCGACGACGACTTCCTTGGGCGTCCGCACGCGGATCTCCAGCACGTCCTGCTCGCACTGCGATTCCATGAAATAGACGCGGTCGCCTTTCTTGATTTTGCCATCCACGACGCGGACTTGCACGAGCACGCCGCGATACGGATCGTACTGCGAGTCAAAAACCATCGCTTTGAGCGGCGCATCCGGGTCGCCTTCCGGCGGCGGAATATTCTTGATGACGGCCTCCAGGATGTCCTGGATGCCGATGCCGTTCTTGGCCGAACACAGCACGACTTCGCGTGTGTCGATACCGATGCCTTCCTCAATCTCTTCGCAGACTTCTTCGGGACGGGCCGCCGGCAGATCGATCTTGTTGATCACCGGCACAAGCGTCAAATTGCCGTCCAGGGCCAGGTAGACGTTCGCGAGGGTCTGCGCTTCCACGCCTTGCACCGCGTCGACCACCAGGATCGCGCCCTCGCACGCCGCCAGCGAGCGCGAGACTTCGTAGCCAAAGTCGACGTGACCGGGCGTGTCGATCAGATGCAACGTGTAGACTTGGCCGTCGCGCGCCGTGTAGAAGAGCCGCACGGCCTGCGACTTGATGGTGATGCCGCGCTCGCGCTCGATGTCCATCGAATCGAGGAACTGCGCCTGCATCTGGCGGGCCTCGACGGCGCCGGTCAGCTCCAATATGCGGTCGGCAATGGTCGACTTGCCGTGGTCGATGTGCGCGATAATACTGAAATTGCGGATGTGTTTGGCTTGCATGTCGGTTCAGGCGCCATCGAGCGCCGGCGGACTGTCATGGAAAGACAGGCGCGTGTCAACGGCCCACCCGCAGGGTCGCTGGAAGTGGCGACGGAGCTGCTTGAATTTGCGGAGGTTATCGCGTGACCCGGCGCGGAGCGAAAACACGGCCGCGCAGGCACAAGCGGGAGGGGCCGCGGACTTTTGGGGAATCTGCGGCCCCTCGCTCACTGTGCAGGACACATTGGAGCCCCGGCCCGAGAGCCACGGCGCCCGGCCGATCGGCCTACAGATGCTCGACGCCCACTTTCTTGACGACGGCCTTCCACACTTTTTCCGGCAGCCACTTCGGGCGCTTGGTCGGCGCCTTGACTTCCACGCGCGAGCCCGTGAACACGTGCACGCGCTTGGTGCCGCGCTCGCGCAGCTTGATGTCCTTGTAGCCACGGTTGGCGGCCTTCAGCGCCGCGCCACGGGGCTGAGCGTTGGAGAACACGATGTTCGTGTCCTGGCCGTTTTCGAGCAGCACAAAGTTCTTCTTGGTCTTCTCAGTCGACATGGTTCACTCCCCTGTTGCGCGCGCCGCACGACTCCCAGGCCCGTCCCGTTCACTGTTCAGCGCGCCTGAGCACTCCTATGTACCCACTCGCAAGCGTGCGCAAGTCTTTGGCCGCAAAAAACTTCGCGGAAGCGGGCGGCAATCTTCACAAAAGTGTCATTCGGTTGACGATAACATTTCGCAAGTATCTGATTTTAATCGAATTCGCAATGTTCGCCGCAACTTCAATGACTTGCCGGGCGACGGCAGAGCACGCTGCGTTTCATGATCACCGTCAATGCCTGCGCTGATCACCGGCGCGCGAGCGCGCGATCGGTCGGGAAAGTTCACTGCCGCCGCAGCCGTGGTAGCTTGCGCAGCGACGAGGAGCGCGCGTGGGTCTGTTCCAGCACATGGTCGCGGGTTGCCTCCTGGGGCTCAGCTCCCTGCTGGCCGCGCCGGCGCACGCGGATGGCTGGCACAGGTTGCATGCCGCTGTGCAGCGCTGGCGTGTCGCGGATCTGCAGGGACTTCCAGCGGAATTGGCGCAGATCCAGCAGAGCGCCAAGGAGCCCGAAGTCGTCGCCGTCGCGGCATTTGTCGAGGCGCGGGCGCTGGCCAAGCTCGGCGATGGCGCGGGTGCGCAGGTGGCCTTGGCCCAGGCTTCCGCGGTGCGCGCGGTGCTGCCCCAGGCTTGGCGGTGGGCGGAGATCGAGGTGCTTCTGGCGCGTGGCAAGACGGCAGCGGCGCTGGAAGCGCTGGAGAAACTGCGCCATGACTTTGATGATTTTCGCTGGGCGGCTGCGGACTTGCTGTTCAGTCGTCTGTGGGAACGCGTGACACCGGGCGATCAGGCCGCGGCGATTGCGCAGACGCTGTACGCGAAGTCGCAGCTGAACCTGCCGCGCGACGAGCTGCTGGCGCGCGCGGCGCGTATGACCGCGGTGAACCACCCGCAAGAAGCGCTGGTGCTGTGGCGCAAGCTGATTCTCAAGCATCCGGAGAGCGCTTTTGTCGAGGAGGCGCTGAAAGTCGTCCCGGAAGGCGCACTGTCCGACGCCGAGCAATTCGAGCGGATGGAGCGGTTGTTTGCCCGGCGCGCGTATGAGCGCTGTCGCGAAGTCGGCTTGAAGCTTTGGCAAAAAGGCGTGCGATTGAGCGAGGTTGGTTACTATCTGGGCAAGATCGCGACGGAGCGGCTGCGCGACGATTATCCGGCGGCGGCAAAATACCTGGAGGTCGCGAGCGGCGACGGCGAGCCGCTGGCCCAACAAGCGCTGACCTCGTACGCGCTCGTGCTGACCAAGCTGGGGCGGCTGGATGACGGCTTGGCGGAATTTGACAAATGGTTTCAGCGCTATCCGAACGTGCCCAACGAAAAGCGCGTCGACGTCGCGTATGACCGGGCGCGCGCGATGCACGTGGGCGGGCGCTCGCTGGAGGCGGCGGCGTACCTGCAGTCCGCGCTGGATCTGGACCGCAAGGGCATCGATTTCGGCAAATACCTCTGGTTTGTCGGCTATTGGCAGCTGCGCGGCGGCGCGTGCGATCTGGCGATCCAGACGCTGAACCCGCTGATTGGCGACAAGAATCCGCTGGTGGGCGGCAAGGCGCGCTACTGGATGGGCAAGTGCCTGGACAAACTGGGAAAACGGCCGGAAGCCGTGGACATGCTGGTGTCGGTCCTGGAGCGCCACCCGCTCAGCTGGTACAGCGCCTTGGCGGAGGACGTCCTGCAGTCCTGGGGCGAGACCAAGCGCGTGCCCAAGCACGCCGACCTGTCCAGGGTGGCGGTGCGGCCGCATGACCCGTTTGCCGGTCTGCGCGTCACGCCGGAGCTCAAGCGGCTGCGGATGGCGGTGCACCTGGGCGAGCCGGATTCGGCGCGGCTGGTCCTGGACGCGGTGGCGAAAAAGCTCGCGAAATCGCTGGGAAAAGCGCGGCTGGCGGCGCTGGAGGCAGATCTGGCCGACCCGCTGGAGCAGTACGCGGAGCAGCGGCAGGACGCGATGAGCGAGTGGCAAGACGTGCTGAAGGATCTGCCGACCAAGGACACCGTCGACCATTGGCGGGCCATTTACCCGCGGGCGTACGCGACGCACGTTGTGGCGGCGGCAAAGCGCTCGGGCGCGCCAGAGTGGATGATTTACGCGCACATGCTGCAGGAGTCGCGCTACAAGCCGTGGCTGATCTCGGGGGCGCCGGCGTACGGATTGCTGGAGCTGGTGGATCGCACCGCAGCGCGC
>CAIYWC010000169.1 GCA_903929795.1 uncultured Myxococcales bacterium
GCCGGGCGTACACACTGAATTTGCACAGGTATCGCCGGTCGTGCAGACGTTGCCGTCCTCGCAGGTCGCGGTGCTGGCCAGGTGCACGCAGCCGGTGCTCGCGCTGCAGCCGTCGTCGGTACACGGGTTGCCGTCGCTGCAGTCGAACGCGCTGCCGGGCTGGCACGCGCCGGTCTTGCACAAGTCGCCGATCGTGCAGGCATTTCCGTCCGTGCACGCGCCCGTGCTCGGCGTGTGCGCGCAGCCGCCCTGGGTGTCGCAGGCGTCGGTCGTGCACGGGTTGCCATCGCTGCAGTCCTGTCCAGGTCCCGGTAAACACACGGCATTGAAGCACGCGTCGCCCGTCGTACACGGGTTGCCATCCTCGCACGGTCCGGAGATCGCCTTGTGCGTGCAGCCCGCGCCGGCGTTGCAGCCGTCCAGCGTGCACGGGTTGCCGTCGTCGCACGCAAGTCCGCTTCCAGAAACGCAATTTCCGCCCAGGCACGCGTCGCCGCTTGTGCAGACGTTGCCGTCCGAGCATACAGCGCCGTCGTCGTTCGTGCTCGTGCATCCGCTTGAAATGTTGCAGGAATCCTTGGTGCAGACGTTGCCGTCGTCGCAGTCCAGCGGCGCGCCGCCTTGGCAGTTGCCGGATTTGCACGTGTCGGCGACGGTGCACGCGTTGCCGTCGTCGCACGCGGCGCTCGTCGGCTTGTGCGTGCAGCCGCTGCCGGGGCTGCAGCCGTCCGCGGTGCACGGATTGTCGTCGTTACAGCTGGTTGCGTTGCCCGGCGTACAGACGGCGTTGACGCAGCTGTCGCCAAACGTGCACGCGTTGCCGTCCGAACACGTTGCAGAATTCGGCAAATGCGCGCAGCCGCTGTCCGGCGCGCAGAGATCGGCGGTGCACGGGTTGCCGTCGTCGCAGCCGAGATCGCTCGCGCCCGCGCACACGCCCGCGGCGCAGTGGTCGCCGGTCGTGCACAAGTTGCCGTCTGTGCAGGTGTTTTCGTCATTGCTTGTCGCGGTGCAGCCGCTCGCGGGGTCGCAGCTGTCACTTGTGCAGGCGTTGCCGTCGTCGCAGGTCAAGGGCACGCCTGACGCGCAACTGCCTGATTTGCAAACGTCTCCCAGCGTGCACGCGTCGCCGTCGGAGCACGCGCCGCCGATGAACGGGTGCTGGCAGCCGAGCTTGGCGTCGCACAAGTCCGCGGTGCACGGGTTTTGGTCGTCGCAGTCGAGCAACGCGGCGAGCTGGCAGGCGCCAAAAACGCAGTGGTCGCCGGTCGTGCAGATGTTGCCGTCGTCGCACGGCCCGGGCATCGGCGGATGGTGGCAAGTGCCTGAAGGTGGACAGGTTTCCAGCGTGCACGGGTTGCCGTCGTCGCATTTGGTCACGTCGCTGGGCAGGCTCGGGTCGCACTCGCCGCCTTTGCAGTCGGCCACGCAAGTCGCTGAAGTTTCACCGATTTTCACAGAACAGATGCCGTCGCCGCAGTAGCCGCAGTCGATCGGGCAGCCGATGAAGTCCTCGCCCTTGCTGCAGATGCCGTCGCCGCACGCCGTGCCGCAGTCCTGCGGGCACTTGGCCGGGCCGCCGTCGCTGGCCTCGCAGACGCCATTGCCGCAGGCCTGCCACGCGCAGTCGAGCGCGCAAGTCTGCGGACTTTCGCCCTTTTCGCAGATTTTGTCGCCGCACGCGTTGCCGCAGTCCTGCGGGCAAGTCTCGGGCGATTCGCCGCAGTCGTAGCCGGTGCATTTGTGGTCGCCGCAGCCGCCGCAGCAGTCTTCCGGGCAGACCTTGGGGCCTTCGCCGGGCTGGCAGATGCCGTCGCCGCAGCCTTTGCAGTCGAACGGGCAGGTCTTGACGGTCTCGCCGCACGCCGAGTCGCAGACGGTGTCGCCGCAGGCACAGGTGCTTGAAATGTCGGAGGAAAGGTCGATTTCGGCGTCAGGCGCGATGTCGTCGGTGCCGGCGATGTCCTGATCACTGTCGACGGGCGCGAGGCTATCGGCAGGAGGCAGATCTGCGACGAGATCGGCCATGGTCTCGGCGTTCGAAATCGTGTCGCTGAACGCGTCCGACGGAAGGTCGGCGAAGCTGTCGGTCACGGCGGTGTCAGCGGGGCTGGAGACGCTGCCCGTGGGGGCGCCCCCGCAGGCGGTCAAGAGAACGAGCATCAAACCCAAGTTATCACGCAAGAAACCCATCTCTGCCCCCAGTCGCTCGCCAGTTACGCGGCTCGCTCGTCGTCACCGGCGCGGGCCGATGGCTGGCCACACTCCACGCCGTCCCGACCCAACGGTCAGGGTCTGAACGCGCGTAACTTGTCTTGCCGACTTGCAGTTTCGCGCCAGGCCCGTGCAGGTGTCAACGGTTGGCCAGGCGCTCGATCTGCGGCGGGCGAAGGGAGTTGCGCTCTGGCGGTCCCAATCCAACCTGCAAAGGGTCTGACCGAAAAAGCTTGGTGTCGGAAGTGGGATCGGGTATTGCTCTGTCGGTCGCCATCTGCATCTGGCCTTCCATCAGCGCGGACGTTCCGCAACCGCGTCTGATCGCCAGTCTTGGGCTCTGCGGCCCCCGAAGCAGGGCCCAGAATCGGCCAAATCGTGTCATATTCAGGCGTCCAGGCGCCCTGGTGCGCCGTCCGTGGGTGGCGTCCACGCCCGGCATTCGCCAGCACCGCCGCCTGACCTGGCCGCAGCATCTGGCGCGCTACGAGCTGCGCTGCGCCGCGCGCGTCAGCCTCGATGCGCCCGACCAACGGCACGTGCAGGCAACGAGGACTGTGCTGGAACTATGTGCAGCTTAAGGGGAATCTCGATGCGGATCGCGTGGGATGTTGACACCATCCTCGTCAACGGGTGTCCGCAGTGCGAAGTGAAGGCCTCAATCTGCCAACCAATGCGTACCGCAGCGTGTTGCGCGTCGCTACGCGGCCTCATCGAAGCCGGCTTGGACGGCTATCGGCATTTCGCCGAGGCTTTGTCCCTGAAAGTACGGCAGAATCAACGCATGGCGATTGCCGACCCGGGTGCGTTCCAGAAGGGTCTTGCGCGCGATGGTAGGGTCCTCGATGGCGGCGAGGAGGCGCATGCGGCCCGACCATGTCGGGAGCGCCAACCCGCGGGCACGGTCGTAAAAGCGTTTCTGCCTATCCGTTTGGATCCTGAACGACTGACATAACTGGAGGGAACAATGAACTTTTCTGTTGAACCGAACGATTTGAAACTGATTCGCAAGATCGTCACCAAATACCGCCGCGACATTGAGACTTGCGGCTACAAGGCGGACAACGCGACGCAATTGCGTTGCTCACTGGCTGCCGCTCACGTCAACGGGTGTCGGTCGGACCTGTTGAAATTGCTTGACTCTCCGTCTGTGACGCTGTGTCACGACGTTGCGGGAATCCACAAGTGCGTCTCGCGTGAGACAGGCGAACTCACAAACCACTTCTGGCCGCGCTGCGCGTTGCCGGAAGCAAACGGATAGGCAGAAAAGCGTTCCGCACGTGCCATCGGTCATTGCTCGGCGCGCGTCCCGCTCGACGACCGCGACGAGCTACCGGGTCCAGGCGAGTCCGGTGGCGAACTCGTTCACGCTGGCCAGGTCCTTGTCGAAGTCTGCCTGCCTCCTGGCGACGAATACCACGCTCACGATCGCGATGCCACCCTTGCGCGTCTTGAAGCGCCGCGTGGTGACCTGGAGGAGCGTCTTGGAGCCCTCACGCCGCGTGACCACGGTGGCGCGATCATCGGCGTCCGTGCCCACTGGCGCTGGCTCCGAGCACTGGTACATCGCCTCCGTCTCGACCGCGCGGGCGTCCACCGTCCCTCCGCAACGGCCATCTTGACAGCAGCAACTCGCCCTGATGGTCGCGTCCTCGCGCAGGTTGGCGCCGGATTTCAGGTAGCGATACGCGCGCGATTCGACGTCAGGATTCTCCGAGTCGAGCTTGCACTGCCTGGCAGTCGCACAGGTATCGAGGAGCACCTCGACGTGCGCGCCGTGCGGCAGCAGGAAGGCGACGAGGATCTTCTTGTCGTCCTCCTCCAGCCCCCGGACAGGAGGCAGCGGCTCGGCGTGGTACTGCTTCCAGCCTGGCATCGATGGCCCCTGGAGTCCGGGCACGATTTGAGCAAGGGCGAGCGCGAGGGGGATGATCGACCACATGCTTGTTGACCTTTCTTCGAGTGGCCCAATTTTGCCAGATGGGGGACGGAGGCACGCAGCAATCCCGCAAGGCGGCTGTCGTGCCCCTGCATGTCGTCGCGTCTGCGTCGACGTGGGCCCAATGGTCCGCGGAGCACCACCCCGACGTCAAGTCGAGCTCATAGAAGGAACTCCGACCACGTGCGCCGCTTGAACTTCCCAACCACATCCAGCGTCTCTGCAGGCCTGGTCCTTCTGCGCCAGTAGCTGACCTCGACGCCCTGGATGACGCAGCGTAGGCGTTGACGCACGCTGGAACGAGTGACGTGTGGACCGTTGGACCGGCCGCGGGTGCACAGCTGCGCCCGAGTGTTGCCGCCACTCCAAAACCGCGGCGTTTCGCCAAAACGCGCACCCTCCGTCACACC
>CAIYWC010000170.1 GCA_903929795.1 uncultured Myxococcales bacterium
CTGCGGCGTCAGGTGTGCGTGTAAGCGCGGGTACGCTTGTTCGCGCTGCGCGCGACCTCGCGGGCATGCGCTCGCTTCGCTTGCGCGGGGTGGTACCTAGTTTGTGGCCGAACTGTGGTGCAGTTGGTGTGGCCGTTGACACGCCCGCGCCACAGGTCACGGCCAGCGGGCGTTGCCACGTCGCGATTCCACCGGAGCGTGTTCCAACGCACTTCGCTCGGATCGCTGGCGTAAAGAATTCGGTGTGTTGCGCTTTCCATCGCGGGGCGAGAGATGGTTACCAGCCGGTCGAATTCGGGCCGTGCGGGAGGGCAATGCTCCGCGAGCTGGTCCGGCAGCAGGTGATTTAGCCGCTTGATCGCATCCCCGGTCAGGTGCGGGAACAGCACTGTTTGGAACGCCCGCATGCCCTGTTGGCGCATCAGCGCGACCGTGTGCGCCGCGAGAACACGCTTGCCGACCGCGACATGCGGGGACACCATCGCCACGAACGTGTCCTCGGCACGCCACTGGTCAAAGAGCTTCGCGGCCGAGTACTTCGCGTGGTTGGCGACCGGGTCTGCACGGCTAATCTCGAACTCGACCCACACTCGCTGCTTGCCAACGCGACGCTCAAGAAGAAGATCTGCACGCGGCGTGTAGCCAACACGATGCGCCCAGTCCTTGTCGAGGACAGGACACTCGCGTTTCACCAACCAGTCGCGGGCGGCGAACTGCTCGAACTGTCCTGCGATATGGTTGACGAGGTTGCCGGGCATGGAGCCTTCAAGGGCGGCGAGATTCGCGGTCGTTTCAGGTTTGACGAGGGCGCCTCTGGGCCTGGCTCCAGCGCTCTACCGCGATCAGCCAGTTGTGCTCACGGTCCCGCGGCGCAAATTCGGCGTTGAGGCAGGATTGACGCCACAGCGCGGTGAGCTGATCGGCGAATTCCGGGTGCAGCGCAATCGGGTGCGCGAAATGGAACCAGTCGGGCACGAGCGACGCGAGCTCGGCACGTTCATCTGTCTTCCACTCACGTACGGGGTCATCAAGTTCGTCGTCCAGGATCCCGCCAGACGAGCCTTCCGTCCAGAATAGCCACGCGCCATCCTGTTTGCGCCCGAAGATGGTCTCGCCGCCGCCTTCGACGCCGTACTCGGCGATCAGGATCGGGTTGGACATGAGCTGGCTCCTGGCGTGTGGTCGCCACGACGCATTTGAACCGCTTCGTGCGCGATTGCAAGCGGCCGCGAGGTTGGTCTCGAACAGCTATCGCCCCGGTCGACTCGCTTCGACGTGGAGCCCGGACTCGTCGAGCTCCCGAAGACGCGTGAACACCCAGTCGGCGGCATCCAGATGGCCAGTGAAGGCGGTCGCGCGCGCTCGGGCAACAAGCAAGTCGGGCCCACTCACCTGCGGCGCCCACGGCGCGGTTGTCAGCCCCTTCTCGGCAGCGAGTTGCAAGAACTCCTCGCGACGGGTTGCGCCCAGGCGCCCATTTTCGATGGAGACGTGCCAGTACGCGATCCCGTCGTCGGCCACTAGACCGTACCGCGCGTGCCCGCCCGACGTGACAAACTTGCCCGTTGCGCGGAAATTCTCGGCCGCACCGTTCAAAAACTCCTTGTTTCGCCATGTCATGACGGTGCGCGTCGGCTCGGAGAGTTCCTTCAGCCGGTCGTGCACGGTGTGAACAACGACCGACGCTTTCGCCAGAAGCGCGGCCGCCGCTTCGAGGGCACCGGCCTCCGCATCGCTGATGGGCCCGAACGCATTGCTTGCAATCATCTGCTCCTCCAAAAATTTGCGCAGGTCTCGCCACACCGGGTTCTCGTCGGGCGTCCGTCGAGCGGCCTGATACAACTTCATCCACGCCAGCCAAGGCGCCGCACCGTCGATCGGTCGAGCCTTCGACAGCGCCACCAGCCACGGACGGGGTCGTTCCAAAGCGGCCGCTTGCTGGTAGCCGCGAAGCTGGCCATCACCGAATGGCGAATCGATCTTCACCTCGATCCAGACGCGCCCGACCTCCCGTTCTTCGGCATCCATCGCGGCCAGTACGAGATCCAGAAAGCCTGCGCTGCCGTCACTGTAGACGTACTCCTGGGTCGAGGGCGCAAGGCGCCGAACTTGGCCCCACGGAATCCCGCTTGCATTGTCGCCGTCGAGTAGCTCCAGCGCTGTCTGCATCGGGAGACGGTCGGCTTCCACGGCAATTGCCAGCGCTTCCGTCGTGAAATTCTCCAACGTGTAGATGCTCTCCCCCTTGGCGTAGGTGAAAAGGCGACTGAGTCTGGAGAGCGTGCGTGGTTGGGGCATTCGGATGCGTCCGGAGGAAAAGGCAAAGCGGGCCTAGCCGAACTTCTCGAAACGATTCTCGTTGTGCCAAATCAACGCCGCCTTCTCCGGCCGATCGGCCAGCCTCTGCGGAACGCTCACCTGCTTGCCTTGGAGCGCATAGTAGATCTTGCCGTTCGAGAACTCCTCCTGCAGCCGTTTGCTCACGACGAATTCGAGCTCTGGCGTCACGGTCACGTAGCCCTTGTCGAAAAGTCGGTGGATGTCGGTCCGCAGCAGGAGCCCGTTCTGCACGCGATGGTCGCCTTCACCGCCGAAAGGCTGGATGTGTGCGGCATCCAGCACCGGCAGCGAATGCTCCCCGCTAACGGCACAGGCACGCCCGTACGCCTCCGTCACCGCCAGGCGGAACGCGCCCTGCCCCAGACGAGGCTTCACCTCGTACGGCAGGCCGTACTTGGCCGATTGCACAAACGCCGAGTCAGTCGGCACATCCGTGTTCTCGTGCAGCCAGAGCATCCGCTGTTTGCAGGTCTCGTAGATCCGCGCGCCTTCGCCGCCGTCGATGTCGATGCCTGCGCCTGACACGATGTTGTCCTTCCAACTGTCCGGCTGCTCGACCCACTGCGACTCAGGGAAAAAGACCGGGTGAAACAGCAAGATACTGCCGATTTCGTCCGATCCCGCGATGTCCTTGCCCTTGCGGTACTTGCCGATGGCCCGGCGCATGTCCGCCAGCGAGGCGGCCCCGTTGGCAACGCCAAAGGTGTCCCACGCAATCGCCACCGGTACTTGGACGTAGCGGGAGAAGAAGCCCATGCCAGCGATCGCGCGGTACGGGGCCTTCAGGCGCAGGAAGAATGGCGCGCCGGGCTGGATGGCTTTGAAATTTCGCAGGCTGCCGGGTTGCCAGAAGTTGACCTCCGGCAGGCTCGGCTGGGCGCGGAGGAAGTCGAACCAGGACTTGTCGGTATTGCCGATGAAGGCTTGGCGGGACATTCGGACTCCGGGCGCAGGCAAGGATGCTTGCGGGCTGTGCAGAGACTCTATGCGATGGTCCCTCCCAAGGACAAGCCCGGCAAAACGCGATGTGGCTCGGCCATTGGCGTCTCGCGCGGTAGCGCCGCGAAACGGCCGCCCAGACGGCTACTCGCTCAGCCCGAACTTCGCCAACAGCTTCTCGCGCGTGAAAGCGTGCCGCAGCCGGATGACGGTGTTCTGATTCGCCCGCATACCCTTCTCCCAGTACGGCGCCGGCAGCGTGTGCAGCCACTTGATTCGCACGAAGTAGGCCGTGTCGTCGTCTGACTCCTCCAGCGCTTCCTTCATCGTCGCGCAGTGAAGCGGCGCAGCGCCCACCGGTCGCGACTTACCATCCGCAACGACCACGAAGTCGCGCATTGGCACCGCCGGGTCAACGACTTCGCCGACGCCAACGTACCCGTGCTTCGGGATCACGGCGAAGACGCGATGGCCGGGCTTCAACTGGTCCAGCGTTCGCGTGTACCACCGCCCGCCCGCGGCGGAGACGAACCCGTATTTCTTGGCGTCTTCCCATGTCGAGACACCGTCAAACGTGTCGACGTTCACGACGAAATCCTGATTGTTCCAAGGCTCTTCCACGGACTTGTTCTTCGCCGCGACCGCCTGCTCCTGCACCGTCGCGGGGTCAATCACCCAGCTGCGGCTCAGGTACTCGGCCTGGCCGTCCTTGAAGTAGCGGAAGAAGACGGCGTTGATCGGCACGTTGTGGCAGCGACTGAGGTACTGGATGATGCGTTCGGTCTCGGGGTCGAGCTTGGCGCAGACGATGAGCATCTCATGGGCTTCATTGATGCTTTCGGGAATCTCGGCGTCGAAGTACTCCGCGAACCGGACGTCCAGTTCCTTGCCGGAATGGACTAGACACATCTCGCGGATCGCGTTGGCGGGCAGGTCCGTGATCCACGAGGCGTAGTCGAGAGCCTGCGCGACAACTTCACGTGGCGTCTTGCCCTTCTTGAGCTCGATGAGGACGAGCCGCCCGTCGCGGTCGATCGCGAGGAGGTCGATGATCTTGCCAAACTGCGTCCGGACTTGGCGGCCGATGACCAACAGCTCGCGCCCGAGGATGCCGATGTCCGCCTTGATCAGGTCTTCCAGGCGGGCTTCCGAGTCGATCTCGGAGAAGACGACCTTCTCGGGCTTCTGGTTCTGGATGCGCCAGAGTTCGACTTGGACGGGCATGACGATCCTTTTCTCGACGCGAACGCCGGCGCTGGCGAACGCGACGATGCTCGCCGGTACTCGGATCGTGCGTCAAGTTTGAGGCGTCGACCGGCGTGAGCCGTTCTGGGCCAAACCGCCGCACAATCCTGTGAATCTCATGCAGCGCTTCGGTGCGATTATGAACCGCAACATGCCCGTTACCGGCGCCAGTTCAGGAAGTTACTGCCTGCGCAGGATTGCACGGAGACGCGACGATGCACGACTGACCTGTTGAACCGCGGTTCCATCACCGGTAGTACGCGCCACCAAGCGGGCGTAAGCGGTGAAGTTGAAAGCCTTGCGATCCCGGTCGGTGAATCGCTTGAACAGGCCGGACGCGTGCACATGCGGATCCGACGAGCCTGCTTGTACGGGGAGTTTGTAGCGCGTTGCCGCCCGGGACAGTTTGGAGTTGAACCGCTGGATGCTATTGCCGCGGATGCTGATCTGCACGCCATCAAACTCAAGTCCGAGATACTGCATCGGCGGCCCATCGACGCGGTCGGCGCTCGTCCGGCGAATCGCGAAGTCAACGACTTGAGTCTTGGTCTCCTGAAGGGCGAGCCCCGCCGCTGCCATCTCGGAGGCAACGACGGCGTAGACTGCGCCCACGTCCTCGATGGGGCAAACGAACAAAATGTCGTCGCTGTAGCGTCGGTACAGCCCGCCAACGCTGCGAACGGCGGATGCCACCGCCGCATCGAGCCGGAGCAGGTAGATGTTTGAGAGCACTGCGCTGATTGGCAGCCCTTGCGGAATTCCTGCCGTTCCCCGATGGCGCTCGACTAGCTTGTCCTGCCCGGTGACGCTAGCCGCACGCCTAAGCGCGCGAAAATCCGCTGCAGTACAGATCCGTGGAGGTGACCTCATCGGCCCCGTACGCGCCCCGGCCAGCGGGCGGCGCCTCTGGCGAATCCTCCGACGGATTCCCGCGCGACGCTTGCCAATGCCGAGAGCCAAGCGCAGCCGGTCCCGATCGACGAAACTGTATCGAGTTACCGATCGAAAAACCGCGAAAGCGTCGCCGTCGAGGCGTGCCTGCCCTTCCAAGTCGCACCAAGCCTGCCTGAGCGTCTCGTGATTCAAGGATCCAAAAAAATCATGCACATCCAGACAGACGGCGACGTGATTTGGATTCGCCTGAACGTGTTCGAAGACTTCCTTCGCCATCGCCGGGGTCGGGCCAAGCCCTGCCCGATAGGCGATGGCTTCGCGCGACAGGCCAGCAACGCGCAAGCGTTCTTCGTATTTCGCCTGCAACCGCGCGGCGTACCAGCCATACACCAAGGCGTCTTTGTGCGAGGCAAACGCTATCTTGCGCTCTTTCCAGATGACCTTGAGTTTGCCAGTCCCGGCGTCACGCTTGCGTTTCCGTGTTCGTTTGACAAACTGCAGCAGCGGCCAGAATGAGTGCCGTGATACGCCGCCGGAAGCCTGCAGAATCGCCTCAGCCGCGCGTCGGGGCACGTGCGTGTCCAAGTGGCGGTAGCCCTTCGTCTTGAACCAGCCCTGTTTTCGGGGACTCATGCTCTCGCCGACTATGGTGGCGGTCCACAGGCCCATCGTACGGGCGGCCATACGGGCCTGTGGACCTATGTCACCAGCGGTTTCTCGCTGACTTTGTCCCGGTACTCGATGGGTAACCCAAAGAGCCTGTGGGCCCGCCCGTGCCAAAGATGTTCAGGTACACTCCAGGTGCGATCGAATCCGCGGGCCATGTGGCCAGCCTGATGGTCGCGACGCTTGAGGTCGTGAACGGCACCCCCTTCCGCCCGAAGCGAAGGGCGCGGGTAAAATAGGACGCAATTTCGTGTCGTCAAGGGCTGCCCCGAGTGCGCTTTCCGTCGCGCCCGCTCGAATGGGGCACGATGATCTCCCTCGCCGATGCGTTCGACGCGCTTGCCCATCCGCCATCTCTTGACTACCGTACCGCCCGCGCGCCCGTGCCGGTCCAGTCACGTCGCGCTGGAGGCCCGTCCATGGTGCGCAAGTCCGCGACGCGCAGTTCAACAATGCCGCAGCTTCCGTTCGGTTCGGACGCGCCGGATCGCGCCACCCGCTTGCGCACGTTGGGCATTCGCGACTCGGGTGGTTCGCCGCACACGACGCGCACGATCATGCTGGACGAACTGAACGCGCTCTTCGCCGAACTCCCGCCAGACTCAAGTCGGGCAGCGTACGAAAAGGCCATCACCGAGGCCAACTTGCTCGGCAAGACGAGCGCGATGAATCGCGAGAAGACGGCAAAGCTTCTCGTCTCGCTCTACTCACTGGATTCCACCAATCCGGTGTTCCGCGCGATGCGACGCTACTGGCAAAGCGAACCCGAGAACGATCGCTTGCTCGCGATACTCGCAGCGCTTGTGCGGGATCCTGTGCTGCTGCGTTCCTGGCAGTTCGTGAAGTCCGTGCCGTTTGGCGCCGCGACCGACGCAGCCGCGTTCTCCAGATACTTGCAAGCATTCGCCCCACAGCTGAGCCCGAACTCTCTGCGGTCGCTGGGACAGAACGTGGCCTCCAGCTGGGAGAAGTCCGGACACTTTCGCGGCAAGATCCGCAAGGTCCGCACCAAGCCCGTCGCCACGCCCGCCACCGTTGCGCTTGCTCTGTTTCTCGGCTATCTCCACGGCCGCCGCGGCTTGGGACTCTTCGGGACCGTCTGGACGGACGTGCTTGAGCTATCCGAGCAGGAGCTTCTGACGATGGCGGCGTCAGCGTCAAGGCAAGGCCTATTGCACCTGTTGCGGGCTGGCGACGTGATCGAGGTCCGCTTTCCCGGGCTTCTGACCGACGCGGAAGAGGAGCTTTGCCGTGAGCCAGCTTGATCGCCTGAAGCAAAGCTACACGCAACACGTGCGCCTGCCGTGGCAGCGTGGGCTCGCGCCTGCGCAGAAGGTCTGGTTTGTCGTGTACGACGAAGGTGACGAGCGACGACTACGCCTGCGTTTGGGCGAGTTTCAAATCGTGACGCGTGACGCAGGCCACGGCTGGCGGCACGTGGACCTCACCGACATCTTCCCGGAGTGGATGGCGAGCAACAGCTACCGCGAGAGCTATTTCAAGTCCCCGAAACTACTTACGGGACCCGCGCTTGGCGCGTTCAAGTCGTTCGTCGTCGATCGCGTCCGCGAGACTTTGTCCGCGCCCGACACGACGGACGAAACGGTCGTGGCACTGACCGGCGTTGCGTCACTTTTCGGCCTGTTGCGCGTGTCGGGCCTTGTCGAAGCGGTCCACGGCGAAATCCGCGGCCGTCTGGTCGTTTTTTTTCCCGGCGCCTACCGCAACAACACGTACCGGCTCCTGGACCGTCGCGATGGCTGGGACTACCTGGCTGTACCGCTCACCGAATAGCACCGAGGCTCCATGCTGAATCGCGACATCTACGTCAAGACACCCGAGCAGCTTCAGCTGGCGAACAACGGCGTGGCCAAGGTCTCGGATGCGCGAACGGACGCGGAGCTGGCGACGCTGCGCCACGAGCTGGAGAATTTCGTCTGCGAAGGCCAGTACCACAAAGGCATCGTGCGCGTCCTGCGGGCGTACCTGGACCAGCTGCAGCAGCCCGAACAGAAAGCGGTGTGGGTCAGCGGCTTCTACGGCAGCGGCAAGTCGCATTTCCTGAAGATGCTTCGCGCGTTGTGGACGGACTTCCAGTTCGCCGATGGCGCGACGGCGCGCGGACTCGTCCACATGCCCGAGGACGTCAAGGACTTGCTGCACGAATTGGCGACGGAGGCCAAGCGTGGCGGCGGTCTGCACGCGGCCGCCGGGACGCTGAGCGCAGGCGCGGGTGACAGCGTGCGGCTGGCCGTGCTGGCGATCGTCATGCGGTCGCGTGGTTTGCCGGAGACTTACCCGCAGGCGCGGCTGGTGCTTTGGCTGAAGGACGAAGGCCTGCTGGATCCGGTCCGGAAGTCAGTCGAGGATGCGGGCAAGGACTGGGCCACTGAGCTCAATAACATGTACGTCTCGACGGTTCTGGCGATGGCTCTCCGCGCGCACGTGCCGACGTTTGCGGGCGCGAGCGCGTCTGCGGGCGAACTGCTGCAAACACAGTTTCCGAACGTGGAGGACATCAGCAATGCCGACCTGGTCAAGCTGGTGGACCACGCCCTGCGCGGGGACGCGGGCAAGGCCGGACTGCCGCTCACGCTCATCGCGCTGGACGAAGTGCAGCAATTCATCGGCGATAGCGTTGACCGCTCCATCCGGCTGCAAGAGACCGTCGAGGCGCTGTCGCAGCGGCTGGGCAGTCGCATCCTGATCGTCGGTAGCGGCCAGAATGCCCTGTCAGGTGGCACGCCGACGCTGGAGAGACTGTTGGGCCGCTTCCAGGTGCGGATCGAGCTGAGCGATGCGGACGTCACCGCAGTCGTGCGCGAAGTCATCCTCAAGAAGAAGGCCGGCGCAGTCGCCAACGTCAACACGATGCTCGCGGTGTGCAGCGGCGAAATCGCACGGCATTTGAACGGCACGCGGATCGGTAGCCGTGGCGAAGACACGCAGCACTTGGTTGCCGACTACCCGCTTCTCCCGGTGCGCCGGCGGTTCTGGGAAGCGGTGTTGCGCGCCGTCGACAAGGGCAGCACCGGCCAATTGCGGAACCAGCTCACGATGGTTCACGACGCCGTTCGCCAGACGGCTCAGGCCGAGCTTGGCGTCGTCGTGCCGGGCGACTACCTGTTTGACCACCAATCGACCAACCTTGTGCAGACGTCGGAGTTACCGCGCGAGTCGTTCGAGCGCATCCAGGCGCTGCGGACAAAAGGTCCCGACGGCGAGTTTCAGGCGCGCATCTGCGGGCTGGTGTTTCTGATCGGCAAGTTGCCGCGGACCGAGGGCGCGGACTTGGGCCTGCGCGCGACGCCCGACGTCCTGGCAGACTTGCTCGTGACTGACTTGCGCAGCGGGAGCTCGGAACTCCGCAAGCGCGTCGAGATTTCGCTGCGCGCGTTGGAAGAAGACGGCGTGCTCCTGAACATCGGCACGGAATACCGTTTGCAGACGCGTGATTCCGCCGAATGGGAAAACGAGTACCGCACGCAAGCAACCAGCCTGGAGCAGAGCACGACGCAGATTGCCGGGCTCCGGGCGCAACTGCTCCGCGAACAGGTGACCGAGTTGCCGCCGCTGAAGAAGGGCGTCGTGCAGGGGCTGTCGAAGGTGGCGCGCAATGTGACGGCACACTTGGGCGCGGACCGGCCGCAGAACGCCCACAACGAACTGACCGTTTGGGTGCGCGACGGTTGGGTATCGAGCGAGACCGAAGTTGCCAACGATGCACGCGCCGCGGGCCTGAACTCGCCGATGGTGCTGGTGTTTCTGCCAGCGACGAGTGCGGATGCGTTTCGCAACGCCATCGTCCGCTGGAAAGCCGCGCAGACGACCCTGGACGTGCGGCCGATGCCGACGGAGAAAGACGGGACCGACGCACGCGCCGGCATGGAATCGCGGCGTGACGACGGCAAACGCGAGTGCAAGCGCTTGGTTGGCGAAGTGCTCGCGAACGCCAAAGTGTTCGTCGGCGGTGGGCAAGAAGTGCCTGGCGACGACTTGGCGAGCGCCATCACGAAGGCGTTGGAGAGCGCAACCGTGCGCATGTACAGCCGGTTTCAGGAAGCCGACCACGCGCGCTGGGGCGACGTTGTCACGGATGCCAAGAAGCGTGCTGCTGCGCCGTTTGACAAGCTTGGCTTCAGCGGCGACACGGACAAGCACCCAGTTGCAAAGGAAATTCTGACCTTCATCGCCGCCGGACGCAAAGGCACGGAGATTCGCGCGCACTTCCAGTCGGCGCCGTTTGGCTGGCCGCAGGACGCGATCGACGGCGCGCTGTACGCGCTGGGCGTGACCGGCCACCTGCGGATCGCGCACACGACTACGCACGCGGGCGCGGACATCACGACCATTCCGCAGAACCAGCTGACGCAGTACACGTTCCGCGCCGAAACGGTCGTCATTACGGCTATCCAGCGGATTGGGCTCACCAAGCTGGCGCAAGACGTCGGGGCGCACGTGGCGGTCAACGACCTGCCGGGCACCGCACAGAGCGTGCTCAACTTATTGCGCAAACTGGCGAACGAGGCAGGTGGCGACGCGCCGAAGCCTGCCCTGCCCTCGCAGGCCAAGCTGAGCGAGTTGGAGGCGTTCGGCGGCAACGCGCTGATTCTGGAGATGGTGACGGCTCAGGAAGAGCTGCGCGCGAGCTTCCGAACTTGGGCGGCGACGCGCGACAAGATCGCCGCGCGGATGCCGCGGTGGCAGGTACTGCAGCGACTGGTGCAAACGGCGACGGGGCTGCCCGAGGCGGAAGCGACCCGGGCCCAAGTCGCGGCAGTGCTGGAGCAGCGCCTGCTCCTGCAGGACCCGGACCCTGTGCCGGGCCTGTGCGACCAGCTGACGCAGACCCTGCGAACCAAGCTCGCGGCGGCGGTGCAGGCGTTCCAGCAGGCGCATGACGCCGGAATGGCGGACCTGAAGGCGGATGCCAACTGGACGCAGCTCTCGCCAGAGCAGAAACACGGGCTGCTGACCGAACATCAACTCCTGCCAGTGCCTGAGCCCAAAGTCGGCACGGAGCAGGAGGTTTTGGCGGCGCTGGCCGACCGGCCGCTGCACACGTGGGCGGACAAGCGCAAGGGGTTGCCGCAGCGGTTCCAGGACGCTCGACACGATGCGGCAAAGCTGCTGGAGCCTAAGGTGATTTACGCCAAGGTGCCGTCGCGGACGGTGCGAACGGACGCGGAGTTGGAGACGTGGATCGCGGACGTGCGCAAGGATTTGACGGCGAAGCTCAAGACCGGACCGCTGCACATTTCCTGATGCCCGACGGCGTCCGAACCAAGGCGATCCATGTCTCACCTGCCCCGTGACCTGCGCAGAAACCTTGAAAATTCGATCCGGCGCGCCCGTGGCGAAGCGGAGAACGGCGCGCGGGCGTCCCTGCACCATTTGGGCGTCAACGCTCCCATTGCGCCTGCGTACCTCCGCACCGATGAGCGCGAACTGCGCGTCAAGCTCCGTGCCCGGGCGCGGCAACTCGGCGATCCGTCTGACTCGGCGCTCACGACGGGCTTCGCGCGGCTTGTCTCCGCGACCGCGTATGAGCACTGGCACCGGATGCTGTTTGCGCGGTTCCTGGCCGAGCGCGGCTTGCTGCTCCATCCACACGGCGTCGCCGTCTCGCTGGCCGACTGCGAAGACTTGGCGCGCGAAGAGGGCGCGGCCAACGGCTGGGTTTTGGCCGGGCGGTATGCGTCGAGCATGTTGCCGCAGATCTTCCGCCCGGACGATCCAGCGCTCCTGGTCACGCTGCCGACTGAGCATCAACAGGCGCTGGAGAAGTTGCTTGCGGCTCTGGATCCCGCCGTTTTCCAAGCAACCGACGCGCTCGGCTGGGTCTACCAGTTCTGGCAGGCGCAGCTGAAGGATGAGGTCAACAAGGCCGGGACCAAGATCGGGGCGGACGAAGTCTCGGCCGTGACGCAGCTCTTCACCGAGCCGTACATGGTCCATTTCCTGCTGCACAACTCGCTCGGCGCGTGGTGGGCGGGGCAAGTATTGGCGGCCGATCCTGAGCTCGCGGTGACTGCGCCCGATGAGGCCGCCTTGCGCGAGGCGTGTGCACTGCCCGCCGTGGCGTGGAAGTACCTGCGCTTCTCGCGGGGCGCGGATGGCTTGTGGGTGCCTGCAGCCGGCGTCTTTGCGCATTGGCCCAAACTGGCGCGTGACTTCAAGGTGCTGGATCCTTGCTGCGGCTCCGGACACTTTCTGGTGGCGATGCTGGAGATTCTGGGCGCGCTGCGGTCTGTCCAAGAGGGCCTGGAACCGTCGACGGCGTGCGACGCGGTTCTGCGGGACAACCTGCACGGCTTGGAGTTGGACCCGCGCTGCACAGAGCTGGCTGCGTTTGCCGTTGCGGTGGCGGCTTGGACAGTTCCCGGCGGCACCGGCGTGCGTCCGCTTCCGGAACTGAAGATTGCGTGCTCCGGGCAGTCGCTCGGCGTCACGCGCGCGGAGTGGCGCAAGCTGGCTGACGGACGCGAAGAGCTGTTTGGCGAGCTGGACCAGCTCTGGAACGACTTCGAGAAGGCGCCGGTCATCGGCAGCTTGCTTCAACCGAGCCGGGCCATGGGTTCGCTATTCGCGAATTCCCCAGCACGCTTGAGGGAGTGGCTGCAACGTCGCGCGCTGCAAGAACGGGCCGACGCCGACACGCACGAACTGGCGGTTGCGGCGTTTGGCGCGGCGACGGCGGCGGAACTGCTGGAAGGCCAGTATCACCTGATTGCCACCAACGTGCCGTACTTGGGGCGGCGCAAGCAGGGGCCGGCGTTGCAGCGCTACTCCGAGCAGCATTATGCCGACGCCAAGGCGGACCTCGCCAACGCGTTCCTGGACCGCTGCTTGGCGTTCGCCGTGCCGGGTAGCGGCGTCGTGCAAGTGGTCATGCCGCAGAACTGGCTGTTTCTGGCGGCTTACGCGCAGCAGCGCAAACGACTTCTGCGCCAGACCGAGTGGAATTCGCTGGCGCGACTAGGCCAAGGCAGCTTCGAGAGCCCGCAAGCGGCAGGCGCGTTCGTGATTCTGTTCACGGTGTCGGCTCGTGCTGCGACCGCCGAGCACGCGTTCTTCGGCCTGGATACCGAGTCGGAAGTTTCGCCCAACGCGAAGGCTCACGGTCTCGCCGAGGGTCGACTCTTGCCAGTCGTGCAAGCGCAACAGATCCGCAATCCTGAGAGCACGGTGACGTTCTCGGATCTGAAGACCGACACCAAGCTCGGCGACTACGCGGGCTGTTTCCAAGGCGCGGGGCTGGCGGACATCAAGCGCTTTCGCCTGCTGTTCTGGGAGATTCCCAAGATCGCCAACGGCTGGGTCGTGCACCAGAGTTCGCCGGAGCGGGGCGAGCCGCACTCGGGCTTGCACTTCGTCGCGCTGTGGGAAGACGGCAAAGGGGCGCTGGCCCGCGCGGATCAAGCGCGCATCCAGGGTCGCGCGGCGTGGGGCAAGCCGGGCGTGGCGTGCGCGTGGATGGGCGACTTGCCGGCGTCGCTCTATGGCGGCTGGCTCTTCGACAACAGTGCCGTCGCCATCGTGCCCAAGGACAAGAAGCACGTTCCTGCGATCTGGGCGTTCGTGTCGTCGCCGGAATTCAATACGCGGATCAGGGAGATCAATCAGAAGGTCCAGGTCGCGAACGGCACGATGGCGCAGGTCACGTTCAATCTGGCGGAGTGGCAGGCGGTCGCGGACGAGCAGTTCCCCGATGGTCTGCCCATGCCGTTCACCAACGATCCGACGCAGTGGATCTTCCACGGCCACCCGCGCCCGGCCGTGGATCCGCTGCAGGTGGCGGTCACCCGGCTGTGCGGCTACCAGTGGCCGGCGGAGACGTCCGACCCGATTGAACTGTCTGACGAGGCGCGGGCGTTGGTTGCCGAGAGTGCGGCGCTGTCTGCCCATGCCGACGCCGATGGCATCGTCTGCCTGCCGGCGATCGGCGGCGAACGGTCGGCGGCGGACCGGCTTGTCGCCTTGCTCGCGGACGCGTGGGGCAAAGACTGGAGCGACGCCACGCTGCACCGCTTGCTCTCCGATGCGGGCTTTGCCGACAAGGGCCTGGAAGGCTGGCTGGAAAAGGCGTTCTTCGAGCAGCACTGCAAGCGATTCCACCAGCGGCCGTTCATTTGGCACGTGTGGGACGGCGTGCGCGACGGCTTCTCGGCGTTGGTCAACTACCATCGCCTGGACCGCAAGGCGCTGGAAAAGCTGACGTATCACTACCTCGGCGACTGGATCGTGCGGCAGGAGTTTGGCGTGCGTTCGGGCACCGACGGCGCGCAGGATCGGCTGCAGGCGGCGCGCAATCTGCGGGTCGAGCTGGAGAAGATCCTGGAAGGTGAGCGCGGCTACGACGTGTTTGTGCGCTGGAAGCCGCTGGCTGAGCAGCCGATCGGCTGGGAGCCGGACTTGAACGACGGCGGGCGGCTGAACATTCGGCCGTTCGTGAAGGCGCGCGACGTGGGGCAGTCAGGCGCCGGCGTGCTGCGCTGGAAGCCTCAGATCAACTGGGACGATGACCGCGGCAAGGACGCCGACGATGGGCCGTGGAACGTCGCGTTTGCGGGAAAGCGCGTGAACGAGCATTCGCTGACCTTGGCCGAAAAGTTGGCGGCGCGCGCCGCGAAACCGCACGTGTGACACGACCGGCGATCTGTACGACACTGGAGCTCGATGACGTCTCACCTCCCCCGCGACCAGCGCAAACTCCTCGAATCTACGGTCAAGCGCGCGCGCGTCGAGGCCGAAACCGGCGCACGCGCCGCCCTGCACCACCTGTCCGTGCCCAGCCGCGAGCCTGGCGCGCACCTGACTCCCGACGAGCGCGACCTGCGCAACCGCCTGCGTGCCCGCGCGCGGCAGTTGGGCGACATCCGCGACCCGGACGGCGCGCACGGTTTCGCCCGCTTGGTCCACGCGACGGCGTACGAACACTGGCACCGGATGCTGTTCGCGCGGTTTCTGGCGGAGCGCGGCCTGCTGATGCACTCCACCGGCGTCCCTGTGACGCTCGACGACTGCAAGGAGCTGGCGCCGACGGAAGGCGCGCGCGACGCCTGGGAGCTGGCCGGTCGCTACGCCGCGGCGATGCTGCCGCAGATCTTCCGGCCCGACGATCCCGTGCTGGCCGTGCAGATGCCGCCGGAGACGCAGCAGGCGCTGGAGTCGCTGCTGTCCGCGCTGGCGCCGGCCGTGTTTCAGGCCAAGGACGCGCTGGGCTGGGTCTACCAGTTTTGGCAGGCGCAGAAGAAGGACGAGGTCAACAAGAGCGAGGTCAAGATCGGCGCGGACGAGCTGCCCGCCGTGACGCAGCTCTTCACCGAGCCGTACATGGTGCTGTTCCTGCTGCACAACACGCTCGGCGCGTGGTGGGCGGGCAAGGTGCTGGCGGCGGATGCGGCGTTGGCGACGACTGCGGCCGATGAGGCGGCGTTGCGCGACGCGTGTGCGCTCCCCGGCGTGGAGTGGACCTACTTGCGGTTCGTGCGCGACGACGACACGTGGCGTCCGGCGGCAGGCACGTTCGCCGGTTGGCCCAAGCACGCGCGCGAGATCCTGGCACTGGATCCGTGCTGCGGTTCCGGGCACTTCCTTGTGGGAATGCTGGAGATCCTGACGGCGTTGCGCGCTGCGGAAGAAGGTCTGGACGTCGCGGCCGCGTGCGATGCGGTGTTGCGCGACAACCTGCACGGGTTGGAGATCGACCCGCGTTGCACGGAGTTGGCGGCGTTTGCCGTCGCACTGGCGGCGTGGAGTCTGCCAGGTGTGGCGGGCGTGCGGCCGTTGCCGCCGCTGAAGATCGCGTGCTCGGGCTTGTCGATGGGCGTGGATCTGGAGACGTGGCGGGCGTTTGCCAGCGATGAGCCGCGATTGGTGGGCGAAATTGACCAGTTGTGGCGGGATTTTGAGAATGCGCCGGTGTTGGGGAGTCTAATTCAGCCGCGAAAGGTCTTTGGCGATCTCTTCGCGCCGCAATCCGGACGGTTGGTTACGTACTTGGCGCGACGAGCTCAGCTGGAACGCTTCGCGGTCGAGGCAGAGACGCGCGAGTTGGCGGTCACGGCGCTGGGTGCAGCGACCGCCGCAGACATGTTGGCCAAGCACTACCAGCTGGTCGCGACCAACGTGCCGTATCTGGGGTGGGGACACCAGACCGAGACGCTGCAGGCCTATTGTGAGCGCAACCACAAGGCTGCCAAGGCAGACCTGGCTGCCGTGTTCGTGGACCGTTGTGCGGCGGCGTCCGAGCAAGGCGGAACAGTTGCACTTGTGACCCCAAGCAGCTGGCTATACCAGGACGGGTACAAAGGGCTCCGAAGCTCGCTCCTGAAGGAGCGGCAATGGAATGCCCTCGCTCGACTGGGACCGCGAGCGTTCGAAACCATAAGCGGCGAAATCGTGAACGTGATCCTCGTCGTGCTGTCAACAGTTCGTCCGGGAGCGGCGGACGCAACAGCAACTTGGGACGTCGCACCGGAGCGGACGCCTTCGGACAAGTCCAACGCCCTGGGCTCGCTCAGAACGGAAGTCATTCGCCAGGAGGACCAACTCCGGAACGCAGGCTCTATTATCTCTACGAAAGGAGCGAGTAGTCTTCCGCTCCTCGGAGCGTTCGCTGGGTGCTTTCAAGGCCTCTCGACCGGAGACAATCCACGACACTTGATCGCATTTTGGGAACTCTCTGTGCGTGACGCCGCGAAATGGGAGTGGTTTCAGGTCCCGGTCGCCGAGACCACTGACTTTGGGGGGCGGACCACGATTGTGAGTCGCGCACTCGTTCAACACGGGTCTGCCGGTGCCGCAATTCGAGGCGGTGAAGCTTGGGGTAGACGAGGAATCGCGCTCTCCCGAGTGGGTAGCCTGGCGGTAACACGCTACGACGGCCCCTTCTTCGCGAACACTGTGCCGGTCATTGTGCCGACTGACGAGGCGAATCTACCCGCGATCTGGGCGTTTACAACCGCTCCGGACTTTGTGAACGCAATCAGAGACATGAATCAGTCCCTGAGCGTAGATAATGGGTACGTGACGAAGATCCCCTTCGACCTCGCCCACTGGACCGCCGTCGCCGCCGAAAAATACCCCAACGGCCTGCCCAAGCCGCACTCCGACGATCCGACCCAATGGCTCTTCGACGGCCGCCCACGCCGCGCCACGCAACCGCTGCAGGTCGCCGTCGCCCGTCTCCGGAACCTGTCAACAAGTTTGAGACACATCGCCGTCCGAGTTTAGCTCGGATCAGCGACCACCCGCACGACCATCGGCGGGTTGATCCACGCGGCATCCGGCGTCGCTCTGACGACCGGCC
>CAIYWC010000171.1 GCA_903929795.1 uncultured Myxococcales bacterium
AACGGTTCGTCCATGGCAGGCCGGTCGTCAGAGCGACGCCGGATGCCGCGTGGATCAACCCGCCGATGGTCGTGCGGGTGGTCGCTGATCCGAGCTAAACTCGGACGGCGATGTGTCTCAAACTTGTTGACAGGTTCCGCGCTGGCGGAAGATGGGGTTGGTGGGGCCGTTACCTTGCGGGGCGTAAAGTCGGTAACGGGGCTCAGCTCGAGCATCGCGGACACCTCCTGGCGGGAAGTGTGCGGACACGTCGGAGCTGTGTCAGGGCGGGGATTACTGGCCGGTTACGGTGCTGGCGGGGCTTCGTGAATTTTCCGGGCTAGGCCGGGCGGTTGCCGAGCCGATGCATTGCGGCCACCAACGACGGCGCGACCGTCGCGGCTGCCCACCTGTTCACAACCGGCGACACCTGCCACGAGACCACGTGTGCGGGCATTGGCGGACGGGGATGTGGCCGGCACATTCAGCGGGCGGACCCCATGGGATGTCCTATGGCCGGGTAGGGACTGCCCGGACTTGCTGGTTGCCGGAGAGTTTCGCTGCCGGCCCCGCATTTGCGGACCGAAATTGGGTACCGCGCTGGCGAGCCGAATTCGTCCCACATGACGCGGCCCGGCACGTCCAAACGCGCCACTGTTACCCCGCCGCACGATTGGATTGCCCGCCGACACGCGCGCTGGAAGGACCGTACGCCCTCCGAACCGTTGGGTCGGAGGACGGTCTCCGGGATGGTGCACAACATCGGCTCCAGCCAGTAGTCACACTCGTTGCGGTCGTTGGATGAGACATCTGCAACTGGCAAGATCTGCAACGGAAGTTGCTCGTACCAAGCGTCTTCGGGCGTGAACTGGACTGAGAGGTCGAAATCATTTGGATCATCCGGTTTGCGATGTGCAAACTGGTCAATCACACAGACTCGGGCCCCTGCTGGCAGGTGCTGCATATGGTCGCGAAAGAACGGGTATTCGGACTGAAAAGCCAAGCGGCCAGCACCTGTGAGCGCGACTCCACAGTCATAGATCAACCCGACGGCGATGAACAGCATCGCGCTGCCCGCTATCCATGGTCTTTTTCTCGCGCCGTCCGCGAGCCATCGCCACCCCAGGGCCGCGAGTATCGCCAATGGGAATGCCGTTGCAAAGACGTACCTGAAGGCGACACTGTGGGACACCCAACCCCACCCCATCGCAGTAGCCAACTCGATCACCGCGAGGGCGAGGATTGCGCGTACGGCCAGTGGGTTGGCCGAGCGCAGCCCACGTGCCGCGCCGGTCAAGACGAGCGCAGTGACCGCCAACGCGCCTGACCAGCTGGCTCCCCACGGCTGGAAAATGGATTCGGAAAAACCAGTTGGCAGCCGAGGCGAATGGGATGTCAGCATCATTGCGGCGAAACCACCGGCCAGAATCGGCACGCTGACGTAGATGAGCAAGGAGGCCAGACTACCGATCTCGGCGAGCAGAAACACATACGAAAACGTCCATGTCACCGTGTCTGCACGGATGAGCCACAGTTCAAAGCAAACGGTCAACAGCAGTGCGCCGCGCGCGAGCCAGTGTGGCGCACGTGGAAGGACAAACAGGCCCCAAAGCCAAACGCACCAAGCGACGATGTGCGGGCTCTCCGTGGTTCCGAGCAGGGCGCCACGTGGCCACGCGGCAAATGCAAGGGCAACGGCGGCGCCGAGGTCGGTTGTCTTGCAGCGGCGGCAGAGGTCGGTTGCCGTCAACCAGACCAAGGGGATGGAGAGCAGATAGGCAATCGCCACGGTCAGGTTCCACGCCCGCGCCGGATGGAGGTCGTGGTCGTGGAACCACGCGATCATGCTCGTGGTTGCAAGTGCCATGGAGTGGTATCTGCCACTCTCCGAGACAACAAACGACCAATTGGAGATCTCCCGCGGCAATGCGATTTGCCATGCTGCGCCCAGCGCAAGCGCGATGAACAGGTACCGGCGTTTCTGCGTCTCCTGCCGCCGTCTCATCCACGCGTACGCAAGTGTCAACGGAATCAGCACGTAAAGGCTCAGCGCGATGAGGACAAACAGCCACGGCTGGAGGAGGAGCAGAAGGCGGGAAATCCTTGCTGCAAAGGACGTTTCTTCAGGCGGCGAAGGGATGGGGGAAAGCACTTGGACGGAAATAAACGGATCCGCTGTTTCTCGACTGATAAGCGTGTTCGCCACTGCGAAGGAGATTTGGCCACAGATGCCCTGCGTCAACTCCACTCCGAAGTACTTCGTCCGGAGCGCGTCGAAAGGGGAAGCTCTGGTCAGGCGAACCACGGATCGCGCGTCGCCAAACGTGAGCTGAATGGATTCACCTTGAATCGAGACGTTGGTTAAGGAGTCACCGCAAGCGTTGGGAAACGGCGGGGCGGTCCAATTCGCCACCAGGCCGTTGGCGGCCGCGGGCAATACCCAACGGTTGGTCACAATCATGCCGCTTGAGGTGGCGGAGTCCAAAAGGTGCGGTGACGCGTGCGGTTGTTCTGCCAACGAAGTGGATGCGACGACAAACGCAAGGCTCATGAGCGCGATCCGTGTGCGCCATGCGTGCCCCCGAGGATCGCCGTATTGCATCCGTCCTCCTGGCGACGATTGCGCACCTGCGCTTCCGTCATGGACCACAATCGCTTGGTCGCGGCCTGCTGAATTTTCGGGTTGGGTGCCGCGAGCGACAACGGTTCGCGCGCCGTTGATGGCACGCGGGTGCAGCGATGTCAAGGTGAGGGTGCCCACGGGCGGCCGTGTTCATTTGTCCCCAGGGCCGCGACTTTCAGCGGCGCGTCCGGCAAGATTACGAATCGCCCGCGAATCGCTGGACAAGGCGCGCGCCTGGAAGTGCCGATCAGGGCAGGCTCTTGTTGGGCCACGCTTTCGCTCAGCCCGGTTGGATGCGGCCGGAAAACAGTGACGTCGTTGAAAATCATCCAAGCCACGTCAATTCCACCGACACCAAGATCTGACGTAATATCAGCATGTTGGGTGCGATCGATGGGACAAAATCCAGCCAGCGGGCCACGAAACACCGGGCCGCTTGCCAGATCGCGCTTCGCCCGGTCGGGAGGCGCGGCCGCTTCGACTCGCACAAGCCGTTTCGCTTCGGCACGTTGGCTGCCGTACGCGCACGCGGCAGGTCGTCCTTCGGCCCGCGGCAAGGCTGGCCTCCCCAATACTCACTGATTTTCTTCTGGATCATGTCCGGCGCCCACTGCGGAAGCGTCTTCGCCACGCGCGTTGGCCTGGCCGGCCCACACCGCCGCACGCCATCCTGAACTCGTCGCTTGGCCCCAGCATTGGACACGCCGAGCCGCAGCTTGCGGTGGTGCCTATGGTCGTGGATCCGATGGACCGATCCCAATTCGGGAAAGCCCACCTGCCGCCACACTGCGTCGCGCGGCAACGGCCTGAAGGCTGGAATGAACCGACGAGCTTGCATCACGGGCTGAATCGCCGCCTCCGCGTGCGTCGCGGCGTCCGCACAGGCGTTCGACTTGAACGACGCCTGGAGAGAGGCGACGTGTACCGGGTTGCGTTCCAAGGGGCGGCGCCAGCCACGCTGACCGTTGTCGGACATCCGCGCGCAGTGGCCGGGAGGCCCGCCATGAGCGATCTGGGCGGAACCGGCGGGATGACGCTGGCCTTGCACACGGAGCTCACGCTGGAACGGCGAAAGGCGTCCGGACTGATGGCGCATCATCCTTGATCAAATCCCGCGCAGAAGCCTCGCGCCACGCGCCAAGTCCTGCAGCGACCGCCACACCGGCGGGCCGTTGCGCGGCAGATGACTTCCGGACTTGGCACTCGCCGCGATGCACTGCGCCACCGTCGCGTCAGCGCCCGGCTTGGCCTTCTTGACCCGCACACGCAGCAGCTTGAATTCCAGCGGTGTCAGCAGATCTTTTCCACGTTGTTTCCGGTGCAGCATCGGCAACGGCGCGCAGCAGCAGCAGCAGCCACGCCGCCGGAATCAGCAGCGCGCGCACGGAGAGCATCGTCGACATGCGCTGGCGCCGCTCGCGACGCGAGTCCAGGCACGGCGTGGTCGGCAAAGACGCTGGGGAACGCCAAGTCGAGCTTCGCCGCGGGCGCTGAGTGCCGCGGATGTTGCCCCAATCGGCGGCGGACGCTTGGGCGGGCGACGCGGCAGAAACCCGGTTGTTGACCGATGCTGGGGACATGCGCGAGGCCGCGGTTCTTCGCGGTAAGTTCTCAGGATTGTTGATGGGTTGTTGCGCGCTTTGCGGGATCTTCTGGCCGGTCATCGGTTTGAGTTCGCCCGATCGGGTTTCGGGACGCGTGCCCGTTTCCGTGCGCGGGCCCGTCGGGCTTGCGAAACCGCGCGTGGAGCGCACCGAGCCCGCCCAAACCGCGGCGTCACGGCTTTCGGCGTGCGCATCGTTCCGAAAGCAGATCATTGCAGCCCACGGCTGAACCGCGCCGTACGTTGACCGCAGCCTTCGCGGCGGGCACACTCGCGGCATTGCCAATTGCGGCGCAAGTGTTCAACCACAAAGGGGCCCCATGTACGCTCAACGTCTTGTCACCTTGGTTTTATGCCTCGCGCCGCTGTGCCTTCCGACGCCGTGCCGGGCCGAGGAGCCGGCTGAGCGGTTGGCGCGCCTGCGCTCCGTGCTGGACACCGACGAGAGCAACGTGCGCCTGTGGTGGTACGGTTGGGGCGGGCTGTACGCAGCGGCGGGCGGCGTTCAGACGGGGCTCGCGGCGTTCAGCACGGACCCGAACCGGCGGGTCGATTCGGTCGTTGGCGCGACGAGTTCCTGGCTCGGCGTGGCGGGCATGGCGCTGACGCCGGTGAAGCCCGGTGAGCGGTGGACGTCGCTGCCGGACGCGCCGGTTGATTTGCAACTGCGTATGGTGGAAGCGGAATTGCGGGATCGGGCGCGCCGGGAGCACCACGTCGGCGGCTGGGTGGACCACACGCTGTGCGTGCTGGTCGCGCTGGGCGCGGGCGCGTACGTGTGGCTGCACGAAAACCGGCCGAGCGGCGCGCTGATGGCGGCGATCCCCGACCTGGTGATTGGCGAGCTGGAGCTCTGGACCGTGCCGCACACCGCGGTGCATGCGGTCGAGGCGCTGGACGCCGAGAAGGCACCGTAGCCGCTACTCGTCCGCCGTCCGCAGCGCTTCCAGCACGCTGAGATCCTCCAGCGTGGACGTGTCGCCCGAGACCGTGCCTTGTCCCGCCAGCTCGCGCAGCAGCCGCCGCATGATCTTCCCCGACCGCGTCTTGGGCAGCGCCGCGGCGAATCGCACCTCCGCCGGTCGCGCCAGCGCGCCGATCTCCCGGCTGACGTGCTGGCGCAGATCTTCGGCCAGCCCCGGGTGCTGCGGCGTACCCAAGTTCAGCGTCACGAACGCCACAAGTGCTTGACCTGTCAGCAGATCCGGCCGGCCGACCACCGCCGCTTCTGCCACCAGCGGATGGCTGACCAGCGCCGACTCGACCTCCATCGTGCCGATGCGGTGGCCCGAGACGTTGAGCACGTCGTCCACGCGGCCCATGATCCAGAAGTTGCCGTCGCTGTCGCGCCGCGCGCCGTCCCCGGTGAAGTAGCTGCCCGGAACCCGTGAAAAATACGTGTCTTTGAAGCGTGCGTCGTCGCCCCAAATCGTGCGCGCCATGCCCGGCCACGGGTGTTTGAGCACAAGCAGGCCGCCAGCATTGGCCGGTTGCGACGCGCCGTCCGGGCCGACGATGTCGGGCAGGATCCCCGGCAGCGGCAGCGTCGCAGTCCCCGGCACGCACGCCTGGACGCCCGGCAACGGCGCGATGAGGATGCCGCCCGTCTCGGTCTGCCACCACGTGTCGACGATCGGGCAGCGGCCGCCGCCGATCACCTCGTGGTACCAGACCCACGCCGCCGGGTTGATCGGCTCGCCGACCGTGCCCAGGAGCCGCAACGACGACAAATCGTGTTTGAGTATCGGCGCTTCGCCCCAGGCCATGAACGTCCGCAGCGCCGTGGGTGCCGTGTAAAAAATGCTGATGCGGTGGCGCTCGATGATGTCCCAGAAGCGGTTTTTGTCGGGAAACGCCGGCGCGCCTTCGTACAGGAACACCGTGGCGCCGGCCGAGAGCGGCCCGTAGACGACGTAGCTATGGCCGGTGATCCAGCCGACGTCCGCGGTGCACCAGTACAAATCGTCGTCGCGGATGTCAAAAACCTGTTTAAAAGTGCGGGTGACGTGCGTCAGGTAGCCGCCGGTCGTGTGCAGGATGCCCTTGGGCTTGCCGGTGGTGCCGGACGTGTAGAGGATGAACAACGGGTGCTCCGCTGGCACCGGCACCGACGTCCCGGTCGCTTTGCTGGCCTCCATGTGTTCGTGCCACCAATGATCGCGGCCGGCCGACATCGCCACGTCGTGGCCGGTGCGCTGCACGACCAGCACCGAGGTCACGGTCGGCGTGCGGTGGCCCAGCGCTTCGTCCACAACGTCCTTCAATCGCAGCGCTTGCCCGCGCCGCCAGCCACCGTCCGCGGTGATGACGAGCTTGGCGCCGGCGTCGTTGATCCGATCCCGCAGCGACTCCGCCGAAAAGCCGCCAAAAATCACGGAATGCACGGCGCCGATTCGCGCGCACGCCAGCATCGCGATCGCCGCCTCCGGAATCAGCGGCAGGTAGATCGCGACGCGGTCGCCTTTTTGCACGCCCAGGCGCGTCAGCACCTGCGCGGCCCTTTGCACCTGCGCACGGAGCTGGCCATACGTCAGCGTGCGCACTTCCGGCTCGTTGCCGTTGACCGGCTCGCCTTCCCAAATCAGCGCCGCTTTGTGCAGCCGGCCGCTCTCGCAGTGGCGGTCCAGGCAGTTGTCGCTCACGTTCAGCTCGCCGTCGGCAAACCACTGCGCGTGTGGCGCGCGACTCCAGTCCAGGCCTTGCGTGAAAGGCTTGGTCCAGCGCAGCTCCTGGCGGGCCGCGTCGCTCCAATAGGCCACCGGATCGGACGCCGCCGCCTCGCGCAGCGCCTGCGCCTGCGCCGGATCGCCCAGCTGCGCCCGCGCCGCAAACGCCGCCGGCGGGGCAAAGCGCCGCTCCTCGGTCAGCGTCGAGGTGATCGTGTCGTTGTTGTCCTTCATTTCAGCACCCTCGTCAGGCAGCGCGGTTTACCTGTGCTTTTTCATGGCCTTGGCATACTTCGCGTTCACTTCAGCCTTGGCGAAATCAGTCGAGATCGCCGTCAGGTACAGGTTTTGGCACTTGATCCAGTCCTTGGCGATGCACGCCGTGTCGCCGTCCATTTCCAGCAGCCCGGCGATGGCCTCCAGCGCGGTGTTCGCGTCCGGCCGGTACACGGAATCCTGGGAAATCGACTTGTTTGCCGCGATCGCCGCTTCATAGTCGTGGCGCGAAAAAGCGGCCTCAGCCTGGGCAAATTTCGCGCCGTTGCGCTTCTCGCGGTTGATGAGGTTCAGCGCCTCCGTCGGACGCGGGTGAATGGTGTCGATCTTCTTGGCTTTTTCGAACAAGTCCTGCGCTTCGTCCCATTGTCGTCGCGCGACCGCGTCCTGGCCGCGGGTCAGCAGCAGGTCAAATTGCCCGCGATCCAGCCGCGTCACGGCGGCATCGGGCTGCGGCGCCGGTTTCTCCTGCGCTGCGGGCGCCTGCGGGCTGGCGCGCGAGGCCATCCACTTGTCGTACGCAATCCCGACCAGCACGATCAGGCACACCGCCGCCACGGCGATGACCGCGACAAGCGCGACCTGTGGCAGCACCGACCGCGGCGGGGCCAGCAGCGCGGACGGCGCCATCGGCGCGTTGGGCGGGGGAGGCAGCGGGCTGCGCGGCGCGGTCGGCGGCGGGATGAGCCGCCCGCCTTGGCCCGACTGCTGCAGGTCCTCGGTCGCCACCGCGGGCAAGCCTTCCACCTGGAACGCGAACGCCACCGTGCCAAAACGCAGCCGATCGCCGTGCGCAAGTTCCTGATTCTCCACGCGTCTGTCGTTGACGAAGGTGCCGTTCGAGCTGCGCAGGTCTTCCACCGTCAGGCGGCCATCGGGCAGCTTGGCGATCTTGGCGTGGATGCGCGACACGGACACGTCGTGCAGCACGATTCCGCAGTCCTTGCCGCGGCCCACAAGCACGGTCGGCTGGGACAGGTCCGTCGCCACGCCAATGCTGCCGGCCAACGGCACCAGCCGCGCGTAGATCACGTTGTTGACCGTCCGGGGCTGGGAAGCGCCTTCCAGGTGCAGAAAGAAATCGCCGATGCGCAGCTGCGCGGACTTGGGCAGCTCCGACGTGTTGTAAATCCGCTTGCCGTTCAGCCAGATGCCGTTGGCGGCCTTCAGGTCTTCAATGAAGCACTTGCCGTCCTGGGTGAACAGCCGGGCGTGGCGCCGCGAGACGTTGTCGGACTGCAGGACGATGTCTGCCTGATGGCTGCGGCCGATGATGAACTCCCCGTCTTCAAACGAGTATTCGTCGACGACCACGCCCTGCTTGTCTTCAATGATGAGCGTGAACACGTCTCACCTCATCCTCGAACGCGTGCGGCCGACGCTCTACCCGCGCGCTGGGCGCAGGTCTTCCGGCAGGTCATCCCAAGTAATCGGCGTCAGATCAAGCTGATCCGTGCCATAGCCCACCAGCTCGACGCGATCCAGGACCGGCTTGCCGTCCAGCCAGGAGAACGACGCCACGCCTTCAAACGCACCGGCGATTCGCGCCGCGCCGACGTCCGGCGACACGCCCGGATGCCGCACGCACAGCGCGTTCACCGCGTGGCGCAGAAAACCCGTGGAGCGCTGGCCGATGTAGAACGTCGCGATCCACGGCGGCAGCCCCTCGTCGGTCGCGGCGCTGACCAGCGCGGCAAAATCAACACCCGCGCCTTCGCCAATCAGCAGCCAATCCGGCACCAGCTTGCGCGCGATGTCGAGGATCGGCGTGCGGCTGTCGTGCGCCGCGGCGTCCAGCCGCACCACGTGCTCGTGCGGCAACCGCAGGCGGTGACCGTCCTCGCACACGACGAGCCGCGCTTCCTTGCCGATCAGCAGCGCCAGCGCGTTCATCACCGTGCGGCGGCCCGCGTGCGGCCAGCCACAAATCGCGATCGACCGCTGCGAGCGCACCAGGTACTTCAGGCAAGCCGCGGCATGCGGCGTGATGTTGCCGCGGTCCACCAGCTCATCGACGGTCGGCGAATGCACGCGCGGCTTGCGCAGCAGCACCGTCGGCCCGGTCGGGCACAGCGGCGGCCACACGATGCGCACGGTCGTGCCGTCGACCAGCGTGCCTTCCACGTGCTGGTCGCCGGGCCCACGCACCAGACCCGTCGCGCGCACCAGGCGATCCACCGCGGCCGAGAGCGCCGGCTGGCAGGAAAACCGCTCCGCCACCGCCTCGCGCCGCCCGTTGCGGAACACGAACAGCTGCGCCGCGTGGTTGACTTCAATCGACTCCACCGACGGATCGTCGAGGATCGGCTCCAGCGGCCCCAAGCCAGCGAGTTCATAGATCAAATCGCGCTTCATCTGCGCGATATCCAGATCAGTGGACAGCTCGCCGCGCCGCTCGGCACCATCGACAAACGCGACCACGCGGTCTTCCATCTCCGCCCATTCCGTGTCCGACATCGCGGACGCATCCTGGGGAATCGCCGGCCGCAGATCGCGCAGCGCGGCGCGGTAGAGCGCGGCAAGATCCTCAAAATACTGCGGATCCGTCGTCGGTGGCGCCATGGCCAGGCCCGGCGACGTCGGCGCGCGGTTGCCCAACTCGAACGCGGGCAGCGGCACGACCGAGCCCGTCATGCGCGGCAGCGGACCCAGCGGCGGGATGATGGTGCGGCGCGCGGACTCGGCGATTCCGGTCTTCGGCGCAGGCGCAGGCGCGGCGGGCTCCGGTACAGCAGGTGCGGGCGCGGGCGCGATGGCCCAATCGTCCGGAATCGGCGGGGCCTCTTGCGCGGCGTCCGGAATGCCGGCATCCAAACTCTTCAGAATGGCTGCCATTTCTGGCGATCCAACCAGCGTCGCGTTGGCGGGAACGTCCTCGCTGGCTTCAGCGAGCGCGGCGGCCAACAGGTCATTTTCCGCCATGTCGAATTGCGTCGCGCCGACGTCAACCGCCTCGGCGGCATTTTGTCGGCCTTTGCGCCCGCGCGGCGCTTCCGCAGCGGGTTCAGCGATTGCGCCCGGTTCCAGCGAGGTATTGGTAATCGGCCCATCGGGTGGCAGATCGGGCGCAGACGACAGATCCGCATTGGACAGGTCGACGAAATTCATCACAAAATCGCCGAGGTACACCTTGTCGTCCGCGCCAATTTCCACGGCCCCGGTGATGCGATGGCCATTGACGTACGTGCCGTTGGTCGAGCCGAAATCTTCAATCACAAACCGCGGGCCGTTGACCCGCACAAGCGCGTGGCGCTTGGAGATGTTTTGCTTGGGCAAAATGACGTCATTGCCCTTGACGCGGCCGATCAGGACTTCCGGTTTGTCGAAATGGAAAGTGTAGACCTGACCACTTCGTTCTCGAATCGTAATGGCGAACATGCCGGCTCCGTTTCGTCTGTGTCGTACCATTCGCAGCAAACTGCCCGAGAGTTCACGGCATCGGATCGCGCACCAACGCGCGCAGGGGCGTCGCACACGCGCACTTCAGCGTCGCTATCGTCGTCAAGCGGCGGGGTTCCGTCAAGCTTCCCGCAGCGATGTCACGAGTGCGGCCGCATTTGTCCACGCTGCACGCTGCACGGCGACACCCACGGCGCCAGCTGCGAGGCAGACCCGGGCATTCTCCGCCGTGATCCCGCCAAGCGCCACGACGCGTCCGGGGACGGCGCGCACCGCCGCTTCCAGGCCTGCGATGGCCAGCGGCACGGCGCAGGGCTTGGACGGCGTCGCGAAAATTGGCGAAACGACAAGCCAATCAGCGCCCAGCGCCCAGCGCCGCCGCGCGGCTTCGGGCTCGTGGCAGACGCGGCTCACCCGCAGCGGCGGCCACGTCTCCAGCGGGCGGTCCGCGTCGCGTTCGGTCAGATGGACGAAATCGACCCCCGCGGCGCTCAGCAGCTCGCTGGCGTCGGGTAGCTCGGCGTCCACCGGCAGCGTGATGCCCACGCGCAGACCGTCCAGCCGCGGCAGCCGCGCCCACTGCGCCAGCCACTGGGCCGTGTCCCAACCGTGCGCGCGCAGGTACACCGCCGCACCGTCCCCCAGCGGCTGGGCGGCCTCAGCAAATGCCGCAAGCTGGAAGGCGAAATCGCTGTTCGCGTACCAGATATCCGGCGCGATCGCCAGGAGACGCGGCGCGCCCGGCATCAGCCGATCAGGCCGTGGAGCGGGCTGGACGCGTTGGCGTACAGGCGTTTTTCCATGCGTCCGGCGCGAAACGCCAGCCGGCCCGCTTCGACCGCCTGGCGCATCGCAATCGCCATCGCGACGGGCTGCTGCGCGCCGGCAATCGCCGTGTTCATCAGCACCGCCGTGCAGCCCAGCTCCAGCGCAATCGCCGCGTCCGACGCTGTTCCCACGCCGGCATCGACAAGCACCGGGACCGTCGCCTGCTGCAAAATAATCTTCAGATTGTAGGGGTTGCGAATCCCCAGTCCGGAACCAATCGGCGCGCCCAGCGGCATGACCGCGACGCAGCCCGCTTCTGCCAGCTTCAGGCAAATGATCGGGTCATCGCTGCAATAGGGCAGTACGGAAAAGCCTTCCGCCACGAGGATTTTCGCCGCCGCCAGCGTCGCTTGGTTGTCCGGAAACAGCGTCTCGGATCGCCGATGACCTCCAGCTTGATCAGGTCGCCCATGCCGACTTCGCGCGCCAGCCGCGCCGTCCGCACCGCTTCTTCCACCGAATAGCAGCCCGCGGTGTTCGGCAACAGCGTGTGGCGCTTGCGATCCAGGGCATCGAGCACGGTCGGACCCGTCTTGCCGGTCAGGTCCACGCGCCGCACCGCGACCGTCACGATCTCCGCGCCCGACTGCAAAATCGCCTCGCGCTGCACGTCCAGCGAAGGGTATTTGCCAGTGCCCACCAGCAAACGCGAGGCAAAAGTCCGCCCCGCCAGCGTCCACGTATCGCCGTGTGGCGTCCACTCTTGGCTTGTCATTCTCGCTCCTTACGCGCCACCGCCGACAAATTGCACCAACTCAATCACATCGCCGTCCTGTAGCCGCGTTGAGGCGTGATCGGCGCGCCGCACGACATCCCGGTTGCGCTCCACCGCCACGGTCTCGCGCGGCAGCCGGAGCGCGACCAGCAGGTCCGCCACGGTGTCGCCGGCCGTCGCGGTGTGCGGCTCACCGTTCAGCGTGAGGTGCAGCAGGTGCGTCGGCGGCGTCTGGGGCATCGGCTGTTCCTGTGGCGCTGTCGGCCGTCAGCGGCGCGCCGCACGCGAGACCCAGAAGCGGCCAGACAAAGGCCGCGACCTGCGTGTAGGCCAGAAAATAGTCGACCTGACTGTGCACGGCAAGCCCACCCAGGGCCGCCATCGCCGCCAGCGCGGGCGCATCCGTGGGCAGCCGCGCGTGGCGCAGGATCCGCCACAGCCGCCGCCCCGTCACCAGCACCAGCGCCACCAGCACGCTCAAGCCCAGCAGGCCAAAATCCACCGCCGTTTCCGCCGCCACCGAGTGCGCGCGCGCGCGATCGTCGTAGCTCGCATCCGGCACCCAGCCGCGGTGCACGAGGTGAAACTGGTCTGCGCCATAGCCGAGCAGCGGGTGTCGCGCGAACAGCAGCAGCGCCGCCCGCCAATAGTGGTGCCGCTCCAGATCCGCCGGGCGCCACTCGGTGACCGCGGACGTTTCCGTCGGCCGGCCCAGCGACGGACCGTGCAGCCGCGCTGTCGCCTCGTCATCGCTCGGGGTCAGCACGGTGCACCGCAGCCACGCGATCGGATTGCCCAGCGCGCTGATTCGCAGGATTTGGTCGCGCACCACATCGACTGCCAGCACGTAATCGCCCGGCTTGGCCGGCAGTTGCGGGTGAAGCGTGACGCGCGCCTTGTCGCCGTGTTCCAAGGCCGGCAGCGGCACCGATTCCCACCACGGCATCACGAGCCGGCCATTCGAGGTCAGCAGCGCATACACGACAGAGCCCGGCGCTTGGGTGTTGGAGAGCGGCCACTCGCCGGTGTTCCGGACGGTGACCGGCACCGACAGCCGCTCCCCGGGCTTGCCGACACAGGCCCGCTCAAAAAGGTAGCGCGCCTGATAGCTGCGCTCCGTCAAGCCGATCCGCGCGCGCATGTCTGGATTGACGGCGTAGGCGAAGACCACCGTCGCAGCGTAGCCAACGGCGACCACACGCAGCCAAAGACGCGGAATTCGTGCGTTTTGCCGCGCCGCGACCGCCAGCAACAGCGCGCCGACGACCGCCGCGCCAAAGCCGGCCCGCGAGTACGTCAGCGACAGCAGCACCGCCAGCGTTGCCAGCCAGAGCAGCAGCGGCAGCCGCAGCCAGCGCCGATGCCACTGCGCGACGGTAAACACCAGCAGCGTCGGCGCGGTCAACTCGAAATACGCTGCCGCCGTATTCGCGTGGTAAAACACGAGCGACAGCCGCTGCTCGCCGAGCATCCAGGTCGGTTCGTCGCGAAACAGCCGCAAGAACGGCTCCAGCTCGCGGCCCAGGCGCCGCTCCGCCAGACCCAGACCGGTCAGCAGCGCGAGGCCCAGCAGCAGGCCGCCCAGCAGCGTGCGCTGGAACGACGGGTAGAGGCTGAGCAGGCACGCCAGCCCAGCGAGCAGCACCATGCCGGTCGTGCGCAGGCTGACCTTGACGATCAGGCCGATCGACGCCGGCTGCCCGTGATCCGCCGGCGCCCACAGCGCGCTGGCGAAATGCAGCAGCGCCCACGCCGCCAGGACCGCCAGGACCGGACGCGCGCGCCGCACGTGTGCTTGGAACAGCGGATCGCCGCGGTTCAGGAACACGGCGACCAAGCCCAGCAGCGCTGCGACCGCCGCGAGGATCTCCGGCAGCGACACGTTCAGCCCACCGAGGCGCAGGCCGTCGCGAAATTCCCAGGGGCCAAACGCCAGTAGCGCCGCCATGGCCAGCGCGGCGCCATTGCGCGCCACTTCCGCCGCCGGACGCCCTGACGTCAGCGTGATCATGCCGGCCTCGCGCGCATCCGCCGGTGCATCTCGCGCCACACCAGCGGGCCGCAAAAGCCCAGCAGCACCAGCTCCGTCAACGCCGTCGCCACCGCCGCGCCGATCCCGCCATAGCGCGGCACCAGGTACCAGTTCGCGCCCACGTTCACGACGACCAGCACAAGCGTGAATGCCATCTGCTCGCCGACCAGGCCCAACGCCACGAGCATGTGCGTCTCCAGATAGTTCACCAAAGTCAGCAGCACCGATGGCGCCAGCATCCGCTCCATCGCGATCGACGGCTCAAAACCCGGCGCGCCGAGCACTTGGATGTAGATGATTTGTTTGGAAAACAGCGCCAGCGCCGCAGTGCCGATGCAGCCCGCGGCGATCAGCGCCAGCAGCGTGCGCTTGTGCATCTGCCACGCGCGCAACGGATCGTTGACGACCGTCTGGCTGAGCGCCGGAAACGTCGCCGCCATCAGGATCGCCGGCACGATGCTCGCATATTCCAGCGCCTTGTAGGCCGTGCTGTACCAGCCGACTTCCTCGTCGCCGCGCATGGCCCGCAGCATCACGACGTCGACCTTGAAGTACACAAGGCTCGCGACAATCGCTACGCCCAGCGGCAGCGCCTCGCCGACGAAGCGACCCATGGCGTCGCGCGACCAGCCGTACTCCGGCGTCACAACTTTTTGCATCAGCCACAGCGCGTGCGCCGCGCCCGCGATGCCCGCGATGGACAGGCCGCAGCCGATCGTCACCATCGTCAGGCTCAAGTCGCTGCCGTTGGGCCACAGGCGCGCGGCCAGCGTGACCGCCGCAAAGACCGCGATGAGCTGCATGCCCGCGAACATGCCGCTGGACCGCGCCTCCAGCTCCAGCCGCTGCACGCCGCGAAACACCTGCCAGATCGCCTCTACCGCCGAGGTCGCGAGGCCAGCCAGCCCCACCAGCCCGATCGTAAACGCGAGCGCCCCCGCGTGCGGCCGCGGCAGCGCGCCTTTGCCCGCGAGTGGATCGGCGAAATGCCACCACGTCAGCCCGGCGATCACAACCAGGTAGCCGATGGCCAAAATGCCTTTCAAAGTCAGAATTTGGCCGATCAGCTTGGCCGGCGGCGCGTCGTGCCGGGCGATTTCCCGCGCCATGAAGAGGCCCAGACCGAGGTCGGTCATCTGGACTGCCAGCGCCGTCACCGTCACCGCGTAGCTGTATTGACCCCAGACGCGCGGCCCCAGCGTGTGCGTAATCAGCGGCACAATGGCGAATTTCAGCGCCTTCTCGACGACTGTTCCCAGCGTCTTGTAGACGATGTTGCGCGTCACACTGTTGCGGGCAAGCGTTTCTGCCACGAGCGGCCATCGGGATACACGCGGGGATCGCGGAGCGGCGCAGCTTACTTGTCGCGCGCGCTCCGAGCAAACCGCTGCGCGGGGGCCGTCGCTACTTCTTGCGCTTGTGGCGCCCACGGCGCGGCGGGCGCACTTTGGCGTACGCCGGCGGGCCGTGCTCGGCGAAGGTCATCGCGTGCTGGAGCTGCTGCCAGTCCGCATAACCCTGCGGATCTTCCAGCATCAGCCCGTGCAGATGGGCCAGCATCTCCGCGTGCGTGGTCTGCGGCAGCAGCGACATCAGCGTCGGCACCCAGTTTTGCAGCACGGTCGCCAGTTCCGCGCGCCACTGCGGCCGGAACGCGCGGCGTGCAGCGTAGATGAACAGCGCACCGCGAATCGTCAGCACCGTGCCGTAGCTGACCTGCTGGTGCGCTTGACGCAGCCACGGCGGTGGGCTGGTCGCGCCGTGCACTGCCCGGGCGCGGTTGATCAGCAGCAGCATCCGGCCGTTCACTTCCAGAGCAACCCGCGTCGATTCAACAAGTTCGGCGTCAAAGCAGAAGTCTCCCGCCAGCGGCTTGGCGTACAGCAGCGCGAGCGCGCCCAACGGCTGCGCGTAGCCGCTCAGATCCGCGATTCGATTCTGAATTTCCGCCGTCGTCGTCGGTTCGCGCGGCAGCGTCGTGGCCGTCCCGTCTTGCGGCAGCCCGGCGATCGCGTGCGGCAACAACAGCGGCGCGACAAGCCGGGCAAACACCGCGCCCGAAGCCGTGCTCCCCAGCCGCGGCAGCTTCAACGGGTCATCGGCGGCGATCTTTTGCAGCACGCCGACCGCGCGCCGCAGCTCGTCCTCGTGCCACGGGTGACCGATCGGCGGCATGCCCTTGGCGGCGTATTCGGCCGCGGTCAGCGAGTGATCCGCCGCCACCAGCAGCGTTTGCGCGTGCGCCGTGCTGGCCAGCGTCAGCAGCAGCGCGGCGAGGCCGAGGCGGTGCAACAGGGCCATCCGCTATTCGCCCGCGACGACGGCGGCGAACGTGCGCAGGAAAATCCTGGCGTCCAGCGCGAGCGAGAAGTGGCGCACGTAGTACAAGTCAAATGCCGTGCGGTCCGCGATCGAGACATTGCCGCGCAGCCCGTTGACCTGGGCCCAGCCCGACAGCCCCGGCTGGACCGTGTGCCGCAGGTCATAGCCCTCGAATTGCTTGCGAAATCGCGCCACGAACACCGGGCGCTCCGGCCGCGGGCCGATCCAGCTCATGTCGCCGGCCAGGATGTTCCAGACCTGTGGCAGCTCGTCCAGGCTGGTGCGCCGCAGCACGCCGCCGACCTTGGTCACGCGCGTGTCCATGTTGCGCGCCCACTGCGGCCCCGTCTTTTCAGCGTCGACGACCATCGAGCGAAACTTCAGGCAATCAAAAAGCTTTCCGTCCTTGCCGACGCGCACTTGCCGATACAGCACCGGCCCTTTCGAGTCGAGCTTCACGGCGATCGCGATGCCTGCGAGCAGCGGCGCGCCCGCGGTCAGCGCCGCCAGGGAAAAGCCGACGTCAAACGCGCGCTTGGCGGCCATTTGCAGCGGCCGACTCGGCACCTTTTCGCCGATCGGCGCGAAGACGGGCTCGTCGAACGTCTCGCTCGCCGCGCGCTGCTTGGAGGGTCCGGCTTTGTCGTACAAATCCTCGCTGGGATCGCGCTCAGCCGGCAGCTCATGCGGGGCAAATTCCACAGGCGCAGCAACGACTTTCAGGTCAGGCTGGGCAAAGGGACGGCGGGGGCGAGTCATGCAACCTCGTGCGTGTGCTGCGGGCCGCCGCGCCGGTTCAGCAGCGCTTGGGCGACGATGGCGGCCATCCGATCCAGAAACGCCTGACGGTCAAACAGCCGGGCGTGCTGCCTACAAGTGTCGGGATCGACCGCCAACCGGTCAAGTTGCTGCACCGCCGCGACCAGCGCTTGCGGCGTCGACTCGTGAAAAAACACGCCGGTCTTGCCGTCCACGACGGTCTCCAGCGCGCCGCCTTTGCCCAGCGCGACCACCGGCACGCCCGCCGCCTGCGCCTCCAGCGGCACGATGCCGAAGTCCTCCTCGCCCGGAAACACGAACAGCCGCGCGCCCGCGTACCAGCTCGCGAGCTCACTTTCGGGCACCCGACCGATGAACTGCACGTTCGCCGGCGCCGATCGCACCAGCCGCGCCCGCTCTGGCCCGTCGCCGACGATCTTCAGCTGGCGCTCCGGCATGAGCCGCCAGGCCTCCACGGCCAGATCCGCGCGCTTGTACGGCACCAGCCCGCCCAGCAGCAGGTCGTAGCGCTCGTCCTCCGGCACGGGCGGCAGGCCCATGAACCGGTCGCACTCGACCGGCGGCGGCACCACGTCGGCTTCGCGGTGGTAAAACTGCTTGATTTTATTGGCGGTATTGTGGCTGTTGGCGACAAAGTGGTCGACGCGATCGAGCGTCGCCACGTCAAAATCGCGCAGCAGCTTGGCCGCGACGTGCAGCGCCGGCCGCGCCAGCTTGAGCAGCGGCGAGCTGCCGCTCACGTAATCGTCCGTCCGATCCCAAGCATAGCGCACCGGCGTGTGGCAATAGCACACGTGCACCGCGCCCGGCCCGGCCAGCGCCGCCTTGGCCACGCAATGGCTGGACGACAGCACCAGGTCGAACTGCGACAAATCGAACGACTCGATGGCCATCGGATACAGCGGCAGCAGCCAACGGTGTTTCTTTTGCGCCAGCGGCAGCCGGTCGGCAAAGCTGGTCACGTGCCGCATCGCTTCGATCCGCGGCGTCGCGACGCCTGGCAGCCGCACCAGCGTGTGCACCACGGCTTGCGGGAACAGCTCGCACAGCGCGTCCAGCACGCGCTCGCCGCCGCGCAGGGTCACCAGCCAGTCGTGAATAATCGCCACGCGCAGATTGGGCGGCAGCGCAGCGCGCGGAGATTGTCGAAAAGTATCAGGCATTTACACCAGCTTGCGCAGCGCCGGCGCCACGGCGCGCTCGTAGAGGTCCGTCGCCAGCAGGCCACCCGGATCCAGCTCCTCGCGCAGCGCGGCGAACTGCATCAGGTTCTCCTTCGGCCACGCCGCCAGCACGCTCTCGGGCTCCAGCGTCGCGTCCTTGGCGAAATAGAACCGCCCGCCCGCCGCCGTCACGATGCCGTCCACCTCATGGCACAGCTGCCAGAGCTTTTGGCGATTGCGCTTGGTCACCGCGAAATCCTGCGCCATCGAGTAGCCGTCCAGCCCGTGCGTCAGCAAGAACCGGTCCGGCCGGTGCCGCTTCATCACCGCCAGCCAGGTCGGCAGGCCGTAGCGGTGTTGCAGCGCGAAAACCTCGGCAAAAACCCGCTGCGCCTGCGCCTTGGGCACAAAAATCTGGTGCTGGATCAGCCCGCCCGGCTTGTACGCCCACTTCCAGTTCGGCACGTAGTCCAGCAGGAAATGGAACGCCGCGTGGCCCTGGCGGTAGCGCTTGCCGTGCTCCAGCAGGCGAGCCGACCAGAACTTGACCAGATTCACGAACCGCATCCCGAGGTTGAACGAAAACGGCCAGAGCAGCGCCCACATCCAGGACTTGGGAATCAGGCCAAAAAGCCGCGAGGGCAGCGTCTGCGCGGCCACCGTCATCAGCGCCTGTGGCTGCGGGTCGACGCCCGGTGCGAGCTGGTGCGCCATGTGGACAAGCCCGCGGCCCAGGCTCTTGCCCGAGGCAAAACCGTCTATCCACGCGACCAGGTAGTCGGAGCGATCTTGCCAATCGTCGAAAATCGCAAATATTTCAGCGAGATTGCCGCCACATAGCGCGTCGACGTCCAGCTGACCGGAGTAGATGTGCTTGAGCTGCAGCTCCACCTCCGTGATCACCGCCAGCTCGCCAAAACCGCCGATAATCGCTGGGAAAAGCGGGTCGTCCGGCAGCAGAGTCCGCTCAGAGCCGTCCACAAGCAGCACGCGCAGGCGCAGCACGTGCTCGCCGATCGGCCCGACACGGTATGCGTTCTTGCCGTGGATGTTCATCGCCACCGCGCCGCCCAGCGTCGGCGCCATCGTGCCCGAGACGACCGGCGGCCACCAGCCATGCGGCAGCACGTGCTGCCAAATATCGCCAATCGTTGCGCCAGCTTCCACGCGAATCACGCCGGTCTGGGCGTCGAAATCGAGGATGCGGTTGAAGCGCGTGAAGTCCAGGACGAGCTTGCCGGTGCCGCACGACGCGTCGCCGTACGAGCAGCCGGCGCCGCGCAGGGCGATTTTCTGTTGCGCCGCGTGGGCTTGGGCGAGCGCTGCGCGGATCTCTTCCACCGAAGTCGGCTGCAGGACTTGCGCCACGCCGCCGACCGCCATGCCCCAGCCTTCCACGCGCGCGGTGACGGGCGTGGGCACGCGGGGGGCGCTCATTTGCTGAACCGTCGAAACAGGATTGTCGGAATATGCTGTAAAATCAACATGATGTACCGCCACTGCCAGGCCACGTAGACGACCTCGGGGCCGCC
>CAIYWC010000172.1 GCA_903929795.1 uncultured Myxococcales bacterium
CCTGGCGCAGTGCCCGCGGTGTCAGGGCAAATGCGACTCGCTGCGGCGGACGCTTGTGCTGTGCAAGACTTCGCCGGGCCCGGCGGTGTCGCCGTCGACGCAACAGTTGGTGCGGGTGGCGCTGCAGCGGGCGCTGGCGCGGTAGCGAGCGGACGTCGCACCCGTGCACGCCGCCCAAAAGCCCGAAAGTGCGGCAGTGAACCCGGCTTGACGCCCCTCTTGGGCGCCGGCAGACTCCGCTGCACGGATTGGTTCGCGCGCGCAGGGTGCACGAGCGGGCGGGCGCGAGGGTGCAGTGGCCAGACAGACCGCGGTTGCGTCCTCGTCACGTGCGGCCAACCCGCTGCCGCCGGGGTCGATGAAGAGCTCAGGACGGGCGAACGGCATCTACTTTCGCAATCTCAACGGGTTGCGGTTCATCGCCGCCTTGGCCGTCCTCGTCCATCACTTTGAGCAGCTGAAGTGGCAATGGGGCCTGGCCAATTGCTGGACCACCTCGGCGCCCATCGGGCTGCTGGGCAAGCTCGGCGTTGTCCTGTTCTTCGTGCTCAGCGGTTTTCTCATCACGTATCTGTTGCTGGAAGAAGAACAGCGCGCAGGCATCCGCGTCGGACGCTTTTACTTGCGACGTGTACTGCGCATCTGGCCACTGTATTACGTCACGATCTTCCTCGCATTATTTGTGGTGCCTTACGTGACCGCGCTGACGGTGCCGGGCTTTGGCATCGCCGTGGTCCACCAGGATCTGCTGCTCAAAACCGCGCTGTACGCTACGCTTTTTGCCAATGTCGTGCTGGCCAATGTCGGCGTTGTGCCCTACGCGGCGCAGGCGTGGTCCGTTGGAACCGAGGAACAATTCTACCTGATCTGGCCCATTTTGATGAAGCGGGCGCGCAACAAGGTGGCGCTGATGCTCGCCGTGATTGCGGGTTATCTCGCCGTAAAAGCGCTGTTATTGCCCGCTGTTGTCGGTCATGGATCCTGGCAGACCTGGCTGGGCGGCTTTTGGGGCGCGTTCAACATCGATTGCATGGCGATCGGCGGTCTCGCCGCGGTCATCCTGCACAAAAAGCTTTGGCTGCACACGCTGTTGGTCAACTTGCCTGTGTTCTACACAACATTGGCCGCGACGCTGGCGCTCATCGCCCTGGGCGTCGAAATTCCGCACGTGCATTTCGAGTTTTATGCCGTGCTTTTTGCGATTCTCATTCTGAATTTCGCAGCCAATCCGCGCATCGGTTGGTCCATGGAATTTGAGCCTTTCCATTATCTCGGCACGATTTCCTACGGGCTCTATATGCTGCACCCGCTGACTTTCTCTATTGTGATTCGCCTGTTGAGTCGCCTGGGCTGGACGCACGACGCTGTGCTTTTCCCGGCGTGTTTGCTGGCAACCATCGGCGTGGCCGGGCTGTCCTATCGCTTTCTGGAGACACCATTTCTGCGCCTCAAGGGGCGCTTCGCTGAGGTCGTCAGCGGCGAAAGTGCGCGAAATTCGGCATCTTTGTGAGCTGCGGCGCGGACACCGAGGATCCGCAATCGGCTCTACAGCGCGCAAAGGCGTCCCGCTCTTGAAGCCCGCCCGGAGCGGCTTCTCGCGATGCGCCGGCACCCACCGCAGCCGTCCCTTGAAACGCACGCGCGGCCGACTATCATCCGCGCCCAGCCGCAGCCGCCACAGCCCGCGCGCCGCCAGAGGAACATGCCCGAGCAATCACCCAACGGTCCCGTCTTTTTCGACCCGCGCGGCAAGCGCAAGCAGCACGTTGGCCGCCTGGCGTTCCTGCTGGGCGGCGCGGCGACGCTGCTGGCGGTCGTGTTCATCGTCAGCGTGCTGTTCCAGCCGCTGCTGCCGGGGCTGACGCACGCGGTCCGGGTCAGCCCGCTGCCTTTGCCGCCGCTGGCGCCCGATGTCGCCGCGCAGCGGGCCAAGCGCGCCAAGCTGGCGTTGGATCAGGCGCATGCGGCGGTCGCCCAGGTCCCGGCGCACCGTCCCAGCCAGCTGCGCGCGGTGCCGCCGCGCGTGCCCCCCAAGGCCGCGGTGCCGACCTCGCATCCGCTGACCATCGGCTTTTACGTGAACTGGGATGACGCGAGCTATGAGTCGCTGCGTCGGCACTTGCCCCGGCTGGACGAGGTCGTGCCCGAGTGGCTGCGGCTGCAGGACGGCGCGGACCCGCTGGTGGCGGAAATCGACGCCCGCGCGCTGGACTTGATCCATCGCCAGCGGCCGCAGCTGCCGATTCTGCCGATGCTGCACAACTCCAAGGCGGGTATTTGGGACGCGCCGGCGCTGACGCACGCGGTGCAGGACGCGCCCAGCCGCAAGCGGCTGGTGAACGCGCTTGTCGCGTTTGTCGGCAAGAATGGCTTTGCCGGCGTGGTGCTGGACTTGGAGACCGTGCCGACGGAGACGCAGGCCAACTTGCTGACATTTGTTCAGGAATTGCACGCGGCGTTCGCGCCGCACGGCTGGCACGTGGCCCAAGCGGTGCCGTTTGACGATCCGGACTGGAATTTTCCCGCCTACGCCGCGGCCAACGACCAGCTGTTCCTGATGGCCTATGACGAGCATTGGTCGACGAGCGAGGCAGGCAGCGTCGCCGGTCAGCCCTGGTTTGAGGCGACGCTGGCCAAGCGGCTGGCGGAGATTCCCGTTGAAAAAGCCGTCGTGTGCATCGGCGCCTATGGCTACGATTTTGTCGCCGGTCAGGAAGCGTCCGACGTGACCTTCCAGGCGGCCGTTCTGGCGGCGCGCGATGCGCAAGTGCCGATTGTCTTTGATCCGGCGACATTGAACCCGCATTTTGCCTTTGCCGCGGCCGATGGCGTGCGCCACGACGTCTGGTTTCTGGACGCGGTCACGGCGTTCAACGAAATGCGCGCGGCTTCGGCTTCGGGCGTGCCGGCTTTTGCCATCTGGCGGCTGGGCTCGGAGGATCCGTCGCTGTGGTCCTTTCTCGGCTTGCCGCGGGCGCAATGGCAGCCTGACGCGCTGCGGACCATCACTTTTGGCTACGACGTCGGTTTTGACGGCTCGGGCGAGATCCTGGACGTGGTCGCGCAGCCGCAGGCGGGCACGCGCGCGCTGGACCTGAGCCCGACGGCCACGGTCGTCGCGGACGAGCGCTACGTCGCCCTGCCCTCGTCGTACGTCATCCACCGGTCGGGGCTGGCGCCGGGCAAGGTCGCGCTGACGTTCGACGACGGCCCGGATCCGGTCTGGACGCCGAAGATTCTGGACGAGCTGAAGACGCTGGGCATTCACGCGACGTTTTTCATCATCGGCGAGAACGCGATCGCCAACCCGGATCTGGTGCGGCGCATCGTCGCGGAAGGCCATGACATCGGCAACCACACGTTTACGCACCCGAATCTCGGCGAAGTGCCGGTGCTCGTGGCGAACCTGGAGCTGAACGCGACGCAGCGGTTGGTGGAGTCGCTGACCGGCCGGTCGACGCGGCTGTTTCGCCCGCCGTATTTTGGCGACGCGGAGCCGACGATTCCCGCCGAGGTCGAGCCAGTCGTCGCCGCCAAGAAGCTGGGCTACCTGACGGTTGGCCTGCGCGTGGACGGCGAGGATTGGGCGCTGCCGGGCGTGGATGCCATCGTCAAGAACGTCGTGAGCGGCGTGATGAATCCGGATCCGGACGTGCGCGGGCAAATCGTGCTGCTCCACGACAGCGGCGGCGACCGCGCGCAGACCGTCGCCGCGTTGCCGCTGCTTGTCGCGCAGCTGAAGGCCCAGGGCCAGACGTTCGTGACCGTGTCGCAGTTGGCGGGGCTGACGCGCGACGAGGCGATGCCGCCGCTGCCGCCGCACAGCTTTGTCGAACAGGCCGACGCGCTGACCGTGACCGTGCTGTCGACCGGCGCGTGGCTGCTGCACTGGCTGTTTCTCATCGGCATCGTGCTCGGCGTGCTGCGGCTGCTGGTCGTCGGCGCGCTGGCGCTTGTGCAGTGGTGGCGCACGCGCAGGCGGCCCGCCGTGCTGCCGGGCCAGGAAGCGCCGTTCCTCGCGACAATCCTGGTGCCGGCGTACAACGAGGAAAAAGTCATCAACCAGACCATCGAGAGCCTGCTGAAGTCCGATTATCCGCGGCTGGAAATCATCGTGATTGATGACGGTTCCAAGGACCGGACCAGCGAAGTGGCGCGCGAGCGGTTTGGCGACGACAGCCGCGTGCAGATCTTTCGCAAGGAGAATGGCGGCAAGGCCAACGCGCTGAATTTCGGGATGCAGCACGCCCAGGGCGAAGTCGTTGTCGCGCTGGATGCCGACACGCTGTTTATGCCCAATACCATTGGTCTTTTGGTGCGGCATTTGGCGGATCCCAAGGTCGGCGCGGTGGCGGGCAACGCCAAGGTGGGCAACCGGATCAACCTGATTACGTCGTGGCAGGCGCTGGAATACATCACGGCGCAGAACCTCGACCGGCGGGCCTTCGCGCTGCTGGGCTGCATCACGGTGGTGCCGGGCGCGGTGGGCGCTTGGCGCAAGGAAGTGATTGAAAAGCTGGGCGGTTTCAGCGACGAAACGCTGGCGGAGGACCAGGACCTGACGATCCGCGTGCTGCGCGCCGGCTGGAAAGTCGGCTACGAAGAGGACGCGATCGCGTGGACCGAGGCGCCGGACACCGTCAGCACGCTGGCAAAGCAGCGTTTTCGCTGGTCTTTTGGCACGCTACAGTGCCTGTGGAAGCACCGCGACGTGATGTTCCGGCCGCGCTACGGCACGCTCGGGCTTGTCGCGATGCCCAATGTCCTGATTTTTCAGGTCTTCTTTCCGCTGATCTCGCCGATCATGGACCTGATGCTGGTTTGGTCGCTGATCACCGCCGCGCTGGAGCGCCTGGAGCACCCGGGCGAGCAGGGATTTGCCAATGTCGGCGTGGTGTTGCTGTACTATGCGCTGTTCCTGGCTCTGGACTGGCTGGCCGCGGCGTTCGCTTTTGCCTTGGAGCGGCGCGAGCAGTGGCGTCTGCTGATTTGGCTATTTTTACAGCGCTTTTGCTATCGTCAGGTGATGTATTACGTCATGATTCGTTCGGTCGTCGCGGCGCTGCGCGGGGCGATGCACGGCTGGGGCAAGCTGGAGCGCAAGGCGACGGCGACAGCGCGCGAGTGACGGCGTCGCGGACCGACCCGCAGGCGCCGCGCGTCCCGTTCACGGCGAATTCGGCGCGAACCAGTTGTTGCTGACCACGAGCATCGCCAGCATTTTCAAGGTATTGCCATAGTAATCGTCATCCTCCAGCTGACGTGACACCAGGTCGGTCCACAGCGCGTCGCGCCACGCGGGATCCGCGCCCGGCAGCAGCGCGGCCACCGTCAGCGGCGCGAGGAACGCCAAGCTCTGGCCGTCGGCGTCGGGCAGCGGCTCACCTGCAAGCGAGATCCCTTCGCCAATCGCGCCGGTCTGGCCGCGGGTCTGTTGTGCAAAAAACGCCGTGATCTTCTGGACAACGGCCAGCGAACGCGGATCGCCGGTTATCAGCCAATCGGTCGCCAGGCGCCACGGCACGCGGCAGGCATTCCACGCGTACTGGCCGTCATGCGGCCCTTCCAGATAGCGCGGCGGCGCCGGTCGCGGGTGCAAAGTCTGCGTTTCGACAATAAAATCGGGCAGCAGGCCCGCCGGGCTGAACGTGCGCTGGACTTGCGCCGCCAGATCCAGGCTCGCGTCGGCGACGTGCTGCCACCGCGGCTCGCCGGTCGCGTGGGTAAAAGCGCGGAAGTGGTCCGGCATGAAATCCGAGGTCCGCGTGCCGTGCTGGTAGCGCGTCTCCATGGCGCGCGCGTCCGATCCAAGCGACGGAACATCCGTTGTTTCAAGGATATCAAGCCGAAGCGCCTGCTCCAGAAGCGCCAACGCCGCGCCGCGGTAGTCGATTGCCCCCGCGCTGCCCCACTGCGCATCCGCCAGCAACAGCGCGAAACCGATGTCCAGATCGCCGTCGGTCGCCGAGCCCGAATCGCCCGGCGCGTCCCGACAACCAGCGACCTGGTTCCACGCCATCAGCTGCGGCGCGTCGTCCGCCGGATGGGCGCGGTAAAAGCGGTACAGCCCGTCAAACCGCTCGCGCGCGCGCGGGTCGTGCCCGGCCATCAGCGCGGTGATCAGCATGCCATAGCCATGCGCCTCCGACGTCGTCAGCGTGCCGTGCGCCTGTCCGCTCGGATTGACCGGCAGGGCCTTGCCGGCGTTGGCCGCGACGACGAGCTGCCCGGGCGCGCACGCCGCAACGAGATAACGCGCCGCCCACTTGTCATAAAACGCCGCCGTCGCAGCATCGAGCGCCGCCTGCCCCGCGCGCGGCATCTGCCAGCCCGCGGCATAGCGCTGCCCGTGCACGCCAAACGGATGCCGCAAGGCCGGCGGCGCGAGCGGCGGCGCTGGCTGGGCCACGGCGATCGGCACATCCGGTGCGACTGGCGACGGCGGAACCACTGGCCCGGGACGCTGGCACGCGGCGGTCAGGCACGCCAGCCACAGCGCGGCGCGATCGACAGCGGACATGCGTACCTCCGCGCGGTGACGTGGCCGCGCACGCCCAGCCTGAGGCGCACGGGGGCTACGCGTCAAGCGGGCGGTCTTGCGCCCCGGCGCGCGCGCGATCATGCTGCGTGCGCGGTGCCGACAGCGGGACAACTGTCGCACCCGCGTGGACGCGTGCCGGCGGCGAAGCCCGTCGCTGGCGAGACAGCGGACACGTCAAGCGTCTCACGCCCCGTGATCCGCGCAATTTGCGGCCGGGCCCGCTTGACAGGGCTCCCACGCCGCGGTGCAGCTATGCTAGCATCCGTGCAAGTACCTGATCAGCGAAAATGAGCGGCGCAGTGCGGCCGCACCGGGGGAAAATCATGCGGGATTACAGAGTCGTGTGCTTCCTTGGCAGCTTGGCTTTTGGCGTGTTGCTGCCCACGCTGGCGCTCGCGGATTGCCCCAGCGACTACCCGCTCGATTGCGGCAACGGCTACTGCTGCCCCACGGACGCCACCTGTGGCGGCGGCTGCGGCTCCGATTGCTGCACCCAATCCACCGGCGGCGGCTGTCCCGACGGCTACCCCAACAGCTGCGGCGACGGCACTTGCTGCCCGTCGGACACGACTTGCGGCGGAAGCTGCGGCGGTGCGTGCTGCGCGAGCGGCGGCGGCGGCGGAAGCACCTGCCCAACGGACTACCCGCTGGACTGCGGCAATGGCGCCTGTTGCCCCGCGAATGCCAGCTGCGGCGGCAGTTGCGGCAGCAGCTGTTGCACCACGGGCGGCGGCAGCTCCTGTCCCGACGGCTACCCGACCGATTGCGGCAACGGCACCTGCTGCCCACCTGACACCACCTGCGGCGGGAGCTGCGGCGCAAACTGCTGTCCAGTCGGCGGGACGACCAACTCGAGTTGCCCGACCGGCTACCCGCTCGACTGCGGCGACGGCACCTGCTGCCCGACAGGCGCCACGTGCGGCGGCACGTGTGGCAGTGCCTGCTGCGCGGACGCGCCGACCCCAGGCGCCTGCCCGGACGGCTACCCAAACAGCTGCGGCGGCGGCACGTGTTGCCCAGCCGACGCCACGTGCGGCGGCAGCTGCGGCGCCAACTGCTGCGCGACCGGTCCGACAGGCAGCAACAGCTGCCCCGACGGCTACCCGACCGACTGCGGCAACGGCATTTGCTGCCCCACGGACGCGACCTGTGGCGGCGCGTGCGGCGCCAACTGTTGCGGCACCGGCACAAACAACGGCACCACGTGCCCGACCGACTTTCCCATCGCCTGCGGCAACGACGTCTGCTGCCCCGCCGACGCGACGTGCGGTGGCGGCTGCGGCGGCAACTGCTGCACCGTCGACACAAGCGGCGGCACGACCGGGACTTGCCCGGACGGCTACCCCAACAATTGCGGCGACGGCACCTGCTGCCCGGCGGGCGCGACCTGCGGCGGAACCTGCGGCGGCGCGTGTTGCTCGGCGAGCGGCAGCGGCCCCGGCGCGACGGATGGCAGCTGCCCAAGCGGCACCTACCAGTGCGGCGCCGCCAACTGCACACCCAACAACACGATTTGCTGCGCTTCCGTTGGCCGCCCCGACTTGTACTGCCCGGCGGGCACGAACTGCCTCGCTGACGGCAGCTGCGCGGCGAACACCAACGCGGGCGGCGGGTCGACCACCGGCGTGTGCCCCAGCGGCTTTCCCACCGATTGCGGCAATGGAACCTGCTGTCCGGCCGGCGCGCAGTGCGGCGGCGGCTGCGGCAGCGACTGCTGCGCCCAGACCAAGCCGGGCTCGAACTACGGCGGCAACAACGGCGACTGCCCGCACGGTGCCTACGCGTGCGGCGCGGACCACTGCACGCCGACTGGCGGCGTGTGCTGCGCATCGGTCGGCCACCCGGAAGTCTACTGCCCCGGCGGCACGCAGTGCGCAGCTGACGGAACGTGCATCGCCAGCACCAAAGGCAGCGGCAACCAGACGAGTTGCCAACCCGCGTGCGCGACCGGCACGACGTGCATCAACGATCAGGGCGCGCTCTCCTGCGCCAACGCGTGCAGCACCAATGGCGAATGCGCGAGCGCCTGCTGCCTGCCGCTCGCGTCCGGCAAGGGCAACGTCTGCGCCTCTGCCAGCGACTGCTGCCATCCAGCCTGCCAGGGCAACACGACCTGCGTGCTGGAAGCGGGCCAGCCCGTCTGCCTGACCGACTGCAGCGCCAACGGGGACTGCAGCACCGGCTGCTGCGCCTCGACCAAGGCGGGCTTGCAGGTGTGCGCCCCCGCCAGCTACTGCCCGGCAGGCACAACCAGCGGCGGCGGCGGCGGCGGCGGAACGACAAGTGGCGGCTCCGACTCCACGCCCAAGGGCGGATGCTCCGCCGGAAGCGGCCCCGGCGAGGCGCGACCGAGCGGCTGGTTGGCGGTCGTGACGCTCGGCGCCCTGCTCTGGCGCCGACAGCGCGCCCGCGCGCGACCCGGCCGCGCGATCATGGCGGCATTGCTCACCGTCGGTGCCGGCTGCGTCAGCCCTGCGACCGACGAGCCGCTCTACACACCGCGCGCCCTGGCCGATCTGCGCATCGCCGAGGGCGTCGCAGCCAAGCCGAACTTCGTCCGCGGTCGCAGCCTGCCCAAGGTCGCCCAGACGCGCGGTTGTGCGCCGTTTGTCGGCAAGGGCGCGGTCGATGGACGTCCGACGACGGGCAGTCGGCCATCGGTACGCATCCACGCCAGCCTTCCCGCGCCGTCCGCGCGACGGGAACTACCGGAGACAGCGGGACGGCCGCGAATTCGCCAGGAACCGGCGCCAGACAGCGCACTTCGGGCGATGCCGAGCGCGCAATTCCGTCCAGGCGTCACGCTCCGCATGTCGCGTCCGGCGCCATCCGCCCGCCGGCGCGAGTAAGCCCATCGGGCCGACCAGCCGGCGCGGCGCCATGGCCGTTCACGACCGATCGTTTCCCTCGCGCTCAAGCCGTGCTATCTGCGCAAGCTCCACCGTCTGGAGCCGCCGCCCATGAAGCCGACTTTCGCGATCCCGCCCGACCTGCTCGCCAATGATGCGCACTTCAGCGACCCGTTTTTCCAGCGTTTTGCCCAGGCGCCCCACGCCGTGCAGCTGACGCCGGAGCTGACAAAGTCCTATGATTTCCCAACGTTCTACGCCGACGTCACGGCGGCGATGGGCATCTTCCTGTGCGACTACGCCGCCGCGCAGGCCATCTTGCCGCATCCCGCGATGCGGCCGGTGCGGATGACGCGCGGCCGTTCCCTCGTGATTTTCTCGTGTTACCACTACAAGCACGTCATGGGCCTGCCGGCGTACAACGAGATCGCGATGACGATCCCGATTCTCGCCGGGCCGGGCCGCGACTGGCCGGTGCTGCCGATGCTCGCGCAGGGGTTATTTCCGCAGTTTGGCTACTACGTTTTTGGCATGCCGGTCACGTCCAAGGAGAACCAGCTGCGCGGCAACCACATTTGGGGCCTGCCCAAGGTGACCCACGAGATCGCGCTGGGCCCGGACGGCGGCGACTGCGTGACCGTGGCAAAAGAGCCTGACGGCACGCCGTATTTTTCGCTGCGGGTGCCCATGACCGGGACGCCGACGCCATTTGACACAAACGGCTGGATCTACTCCAAGCTGGACGACAAGTACCTGCGCAGTCAGACGAATTTCAAGGGCACGTTCAACGTGACCAAGCACCTGCGGCCGCTGTGGCAGACCGCCGGGCAGCCGGACCGGCCGTATCTGGAGATCGGCGATGGGCCGTCGGCGGCGCTGCTGCGGCAGCTGAAGATCGAGCGCCAGCCGTTCCAGTTCCGCTATGCCGCGACGATGAACAGCGCTTTTGACCTGCCGCAAGCGGATTGGCGCGCGGCCTGGCAGCCGTGACGAAACGGTGGCGGCCAACGCGACACGCGCGCTTCCCTCCACCGCCAGATCGCGCTACTTTCCACGGCGTTCCGGCCTGCCGCCGGTTTTGGATGCGTCATGTCCACGACCTACACCTCTGACAACCTGGTGCTTGGCGGCGGGCTCGCCGGCTTGGCCGTCGCGCTGGAGCTCCTCGACGCAGGCCAGCGCGTCCTGCTACTCGACCGCGCGACGCCGGAGCGCCTCGGCGGCCTGGCGCGCATCTCGTTTGGCGGCGTCTTCAGCGTCGATTCGCCCGAACAGCGCCGCTCCGGCATCCAGGACAGCGAGGAGCTCGCGCTCGCCGACTGGCTGGCTTTTGGCGAAATTCCCGACGAGGACATCTGGCCACGCCGCTGGGCGGAGGCGTTCGTCGGCCGCTGCCGCGCCGATGTGCGTGACTGGCTTGTCGGCCGTGGCGTGAAATTCCTGCCTGTTGTCAATTGGGTAGAGCGCGGCCTGTACCAGCCGGGCAACAGCGTGCCGCGCTTTCACATCGTCTGGGGGACCGGCTACGGGCTCATCGTGGCGCTGATCAAGGCGATCGAAAGCCACCCGAACCGCCAGAAGCTGGAGATCAAATACCGCCATCGCGTCGCGGAGTTGACAAGCCAGGGCGGCCACATCGTCGGCTGCGTCGGCATCGACGAAGAGACTGGCGCGAGCTTCACCGCCACCGGCAGCACGACCATCGTCGCGTCGGGTGGCATCGCCGGCGATCTGGAGCGCGTGCGACGCAACTGGTATAAACCATGGGGCAAACCGCCGGAAGTACTGCTCAACGGCTCGCATCCGGAAGCGGACGGCGCGCTGCAGGACGCCGCGCTGGTGCATGGCGCTCAGGTCACGCACTTGGAGAAAATGTGGAATTATGCCGCGGGGGTGCACCACTGGAAGCCGACGCACGCGCACCACGGGCTATCGCTGGTGCCGCCGAAATCCGCGCTGTGGCTGGACGCGCACGGCAAGCGCCTGGGACCGCCGCCGCTGGTGACTGCATTCGATACGCGCTATCTCGTTGAAACTATTGCGCAACAGCCCAAGCAGTACTCGTGGCAGGTGATGAACCAGCACATCGCGGAGAAGGAGCTGGCGGTGTCGGGCTCGGAGTTCAACCACGCGATTCGCGACAAGAGCTATCCGCGGTTTTTGGCGAGCGTGCTGTTCGGCAACAAGGCGTTGGTCAAGGATTTTGTCGACAATTGCCCGGATTTTGTCGTCGCGAATTCCGTGGCTGAGCTGGCGCAAAAGATGAACGAGCGCCAGGGCGACGACGCCGTGGACGCCGAGGTGATGGCCGGCGAAATCGCCCGATATGACGCGCAAATCGCGCGCGGCGAGTCGCTGTTCAACGACGACCAGCTGCGGCGGATCGCGCATGCGCGGCGCTACCGCGGCGACCGGTTCCGCACCTGCAAGTTCGCGCGCATCGACGACCCGCGGCACCGGCCGCTCATCGCCGTGCGCGAATTCATCTTGACCCGCAAGAGCTTGGGCGGCATCCAAACCGATCTTGGCTCACGCGTGCTGGATGGCGCCGGCCAGCCCATCCCCGGCTTGTACGCGGTCGGCGAAGCGGCGGGCTTTGGCGGCGGCGGCATGCACGGCCTGCGCGCCCTGGAAGGCACTTTTATTGGCGGTTGCATCTTCAGCGGCCGGCTCGCGGGCCAGGCGATCGTCAAGGGCTGAAAAATCAGCGGGCTGAGTGAGCGACCGGTGGACACGCCGCGGCGACGGGCTACACTGCCTGCGCGCCGCGTGGCGCCTACAACGAGGTTTGCCCATGCTTTGTCTCCGCCCCACCCTGTCCCGCATCGCGCTCGCCGCGAGCTTCTCGCTTTTCGCCGCCACGGCCTGGGCCGATCTGGAATTGCCCGCGCCCAGCCCTGCCGCCAAGGTCGCGCAGCGGGTCGGCATCACGGACATCAGCCTGGAATACTCCAGCCCGGCGGTCGACGGTCGCAAGATCTTCGGCGGCATCGTCCCGTGGGACAAGCCATGGCGCACTGGCGCCAACGCCGCGACCAAAATCACCTTCAGCCGCGAAGTGCGCTTTGGCGGCGCGGACGTGCTGGCGGGCACCTATTCCATCGTGACGATCCCTTCGGAAAAAGGCTGGATCGTGGCGCTGAACAAGGACTTGTCGATCAACGTGGCCGACCACAACTACAACACAAAAGACGAGCTTGTGCGCGTCAAGGCCACGACCAGCGCCATTCCACACCGCGAGCGGATGCTGTTTGTCTTCGACAACACCAAGGACGACGAGACGTCGCTGGACCTGGAGTGGGACAAGCTGCGCGTCTCCGTGCCGATCAAGGTCGACACCGCCGCGCACGTCGCCGGCAGCATCCAAACGACGTTGGACAACGCGTGGCGGCCGTACGCCAACGCTGCGCGCTATCTTTCTGAAAAGAAACAGGATTATCCGGCAGCGACCAAGGCGATCGACGACTCGCTGGCGCTGAAGTCGACTTGGCTCAACAACTGGATCAAGGCCGACATCCTGCACCGCCAGGGCAACAACGCGGACGCCCTGAAATACGCGCAGATCGCCAAGGACCTCGGCGACAAGGACGCGAATTTCTTCTACAAAGATCAGGTCGTCAAAGCGCTGACCGACTGGGCCGCCAAGAAGTAGCCGCCGGCCCGGTCACGGATCGCGCGGCACCTGCGGCAGCGGCAGCGGGCGGTCCCGCACGCGCCAGATGCTCGCCTCTTGGCTGTGGTAAATCCACTCCAATTCCGGGTACGCTTGCAAGTATCCGGCGTAATTGGCCGAACCCACCAGGAATCGCGCGCCAAATTGCCGATCCAGTTTGTCGCGCAAATTCGCAATGTTTTGGCGGCCTTGGTTCAGCTCCGCCCACGTGCGAAAGGTCTGTGGGCGGCGATACGCCAGATAATACGGGTCCAAGCCAATCGCCCAGCGCAGCTGCGGCGCAACGTACGTCCACTGGCAATATTCGCCCCAGTCCAGGTTGACGACGACCTCGCCCGGCTGCGTTTGCGCTTGCAGGACCGCGGCCGCGCGCTGCCAGGCGTCCAGCCGCACGCTGCCGTCGTCCAAATAGCGGCTGACCGCCACACCGCGCGCGACCGTCAGCAACACCAGCGCGGCCAGGACCGGCGCCATGCGCGACCACGGCCGCAGCAGGAGCGGCGCCAACGCGGCCAGATCGCGGGCCAGCAGTGCGATGGCCGCGACCTCCACCGCCGCCAGCAGGTCGGCAAACCGCCCGTGCTGCAGCGTCATCGCCACCGTCAGCGGCAGCAGCAGCGCAAACGTCAACGTGTCCGCCTGTGGCTTGAGCCGCCGCCGCCACGCGAGCAGCCCCAGTGCGGCCAGGACCGCGTGCTGCAAGGCGAATTCGCTGACAATCCAGGACGGCAGCGCCGGCAGCCACTCCGGACCGACGCTCAGGTGCAGCGGGTCGCCCGTCTTGAACAGCACGTGAAACAGCAGGTATTCGATGTTGCGCGGCAGCCACGGGTTGACGATTTGGCCCAGCAGCAGGCCGCCGACCAGCCACAGCGGCGCGCGCAGCTGCCAGCGCCCCGTCGCCAGCCGCGCAGCGCCGAACGCCAGCGCCGCGACCGGTACCAGCAGGACCGCCGCGTGGTGCGCCCAGGCAAACAGGAGCGCCGCGACCAGCGCCAGCTTCGGACGCGCGCGCGCCGCCGCGGACGCGCCAAAAAGCAGCAGCGGCAAGTCCAGGCTCTGGCCGCGCAGCAGGCTCATGCGAAAGCCGAACACCTCCGAACCGGCGAGCAAAAACAGCGTCCAAACGCCGGGTAGCGGCACCCGGGACCAGCGCAGCCAGGCCCAAAAACCGCCGCAGGCCAGCCAGCCAAACGCCAGCATCCCCAGCCACACGTCCCACGGATACGGCAGCCAGGCCAGCGGCAGCTGCAGCAGGTGCAGCAAGAAGTGGTGGTCGGGACCGTGCGCGCCCAGCACCGTGAGTGGCAGCGTGTCGACGCCGGTCGCCAGGCCGTCGCGGACCATCGCGCGCGCTTGGGCGAGGTGGTAGAACGCGTCGTCCAACCCCGGATGCTGACAAGGAAAGATGACCGCGGCGAACCAAGCCAGCGCGGCCAGCAGCGCGACGCGGTCGAGCCGGGCGGCGAGCGGGCTGACGTTGGGCGTTGCGGCGCGTGGCATCAGCTTCTCGCGAGGGCGCCGCAGATCCGCCGGCGTCTTCGCCGCTGGAACGCGGCGCGACCGGAAGTCTGACGGCGCGGGCCGGTGGCGTCAATTGTGGGGATGCGGCCGGGGGGCACTGGTTGGGGACTTGCGCGAAGCGATGGAGCCTTTGAATTCGCTTGAAGGTTCTCGGATTTTCGTTACCATATGCGGCGTTGCGGCTGTCCTGGAACCAACGGAGGAAAGATGGAAATGCGGAGCGCAGAAAAGCGGATGATTCGACTTGTGATGCCGCTGGCCATGTGCTTGGCGTCCACCTTTTCCAGAATCGGATCTGCGCAGGATGCAGTCGCGGACAACGAGTTTTTGTCGTGCGCCGACCACGTTTACGAGATCCCCGACAAGCATGTCTATACGTCGACCGAGGACCCTCCGTGCCAAGTACTTTCCAAGAAGGTCGTTGATTCGGTCCGAACGATGGTCGGCGCGAGAATTGCCGCGTACGCGCCGGATGTCTTTGAAGACCGCACCGTGCGAACGCACGACATCGAACGCGGAACATGGGAGAAGAAGTGCGCGAAACCAGTCATTCCTTGGCATCTTGCGCCGATTGGCGCACCGACCGGAGCAGCCGGCAACTCGATCACCGTCGCATTGCTTGATGGTGGACTGACCTTGAAAGGAAAGTTGTTCAAACACCGGCTGTGGTCCGATCCGGCCGATCGGCGCATCCACGGAGCCAACTGCGGCGAAGAACAGCAGTGTCGCTCCCTCGCCCTTTTGCCGGTCGATGCCCACGGCGACGCGATGGCGGCTGCTATCGCAGGCCAAGCGTTCTGCGGCACGCGCGGGGTTGCGGCGAACGCCAAGCTGATGATTATCAATGTCTTCCGAAAGGATGGCTGGCGGCCGGTCGGCGTCGTCAAGGGCCTCGAATGGGCAAAGCGAAACGGCGCGCAAATCGCGAACCTCAGCCTGGACGGCGTGTTCGTCGACCGGGATCCGCGGGACAAGTATGGCGTGACACGCGATGAACGGGCAGCCATTCTCGCCACGGCGAGCTGGTTTGCCGCCCAAGGTGGAATCGCCATCTTCGCTTCCGGAAACTTGGACGGCCCGGAGATCGACGCCACCCATTTTTCCGCGCATCAAGGTGTCTACGCCGTAGCGGCCCACACACAGCAGAATACATTGCAGTCGACAAGTGGCTGGGGCGCGACAGTCTCACTCGCGGCGCCGGGCGAGGCCATTCTCATTGGCGATGCGAAGGGAACTGGAGTGGTGGTCGACCAAGGCTCGTCTCCAGCGGCCGCGCTTGTGACCGGCCTCGTGGCAGCCCTGCTCGGAGAAGTCTCGACAAGCGGCGCGGCGACTTGGACATCGCCACGCGCGGCAATGGAGGAATTGCTTCGACGCGCGTTCCAGGACCCGCTGCTGGAGCATCGCACCGATCATGGGCGACGCTTGACGCTGGCGTTACAATGGGCGCGCCCCAGCCAGTGGGTCCGGTGTGGCGATATGCCCAACGACGACAAGTGCGGCAATCAGCCGACGTTCCTCGCCCTTGACGCGCCCTGCGGGCCCGCTGCAACGGTGGACCGGCCCTTGCCGGCAAACGCGCTCGCCATACGGGTCAAGTCGGAGTTGCGGCAGGGCGAGCCCGCCAAGCCTGCGCTCTGTGGGGTTTTCTCGGCGGCGGAGCCGGTGGCTGTGACCATGGGGCCAGGGAATGGACCTTCCGATTATCAAGGTCCTTTTCTGCTTCCGACCGGCGCCAAGACGTTGCGGCTCGACAATGCGTTCATGGCGCCTGGAAGTCGGGAGTGCATATTCTTTTGCGAAGTGCTCGTCCCACTGCCGTAACCCAAGCCGCGCGTCGGAATTCAAGCGCAGACGCCGCCAAATCCGGGAGCGCCGCGACCGAGCCAATCGCCCTAACGCCCCCCTCTTCGCGTCAGTATTTGAACACCCGCCGCCGAAGTGTGGCCGCCAATCAGCGCCGGAAGACGACAATCACGCCCTTGTCACCCTTGACCACACGGGCGGGCGGCTCCGTTTGCACGCCCTGCGGATTCTTCGCAACTTGATAGTTGTCGATCGAAGCACGGGTCGGTTCGACATATGCGCTCTTGAGACGCCAGTATTCGACAGTGATCGAAGGATTATTCTTCAGAATCTGTACGCTGACCGAGCCGATTGCGGCCCCACCCTTCGTCACGTTGAACTCTGACCAGTCCAGTTGCGCGCCGCCATTGACGCTGCCTTTTGCGGTCTCTGCGGGCGGGCAGTCTGCCGGTGGCGGCACAGTAGTGGATTTCACGAGCACGGGATTGAACCCGCAATTGATGGCAGCTTGCAATGCCTGACTTGCGAGGAGATCGCCCGTGACGTCTGCGGTCGTGGCCGTCACCGAAATGAAACAAGCCTGCAGATAAGCCGGGTTGATGAGCGCAGACGGTTCCTTGGACGCGTTGATGACCATGCTCGGCGCTTTTTGCGGTAGGGTCCCGTTCGGGCAATTCCAGGCCTGCGTGCCCGAATAGAACGCAAAACCGCCGGCGTTCCAGGTCCCCGACACCACTTCAGATACCTGACACAGGGCGACGCCAGGGATCGAGTAGGCGACCAGCGTGGCCGGCGTGAACAACCCCAACGTCGCGTCATACGCCTCCGCCCCAACCGCCACCAAACTCGCCAGCAGGCTCAACACCAACAAACTCAACTGCTTCATGATCTTGCCTCCCCAATTCCGCTCGATTTCAACCGCGCGAACGTCGTGTTCGTGCTCGTGGACACAGGGAATCTTGGCCCGCGGATTTGTCGGTTGTCAATGGGCGCGTGGGGACTGCCGTGACGTCCGGGCATCGAAATTGGGCTGAACGCTAATACGCTGACTTTACACTGAAAAGCCGCTTCACCCGCTCCAGCGTCACCAGCGCGCGCTGGGCCGCTGCGCCATTCAGCGCTGCCGTTCCCAACACTTGCGGCAGCGCCACTCGCGGTTGATTGCAGCCAACGCACAGGGCAATATCCGCCGGCTTGCCGTCGACGTGCTCTTGGCGCATCGCCACCACCACCGGACGATTGCAAACCTCCGCGAGCGACTGCTTGTGGATATTGCCCAACTCCGTTGATGCAGGAAATCATGGCAGCGTGACACCGCGTTCCGTCGCAACGAGACGTCATTTGCCGCCACAGGAGGTCGCACGGCTGGCGCATGGACGTCTGTTCGGGCTGGTCGTAGCCGCGGTCTTGCAGGTGACCGGCAAAGTTGAAATCGCGCTTCAGCCGCGCCGCGTCCGCGCCCAGCGCCTTTCAACGCTTGGCGAACACGGCGTTTTGACTGGCACTTTCGTTCACGAAAAACAATTGGTTGCGATTTCCGCGCGGACGTCCTTCGCGGCGGCGTAGTCGACAAAAGCCCCGAAATTCGGGTGCATCAGCGGCTCGCCGCCAGGTGCAAGTGTGCGAATTCCAGGTATTACCCTGCGTCGCCGATGATGCGTCGAAACGTCTCGAGCTCCGTCTTGCCCAAGCCCCGCGACAGTGCTTTGCGCGCGAGTCACGGCGTCTGGACCGGCGCGCCGCGCTTGTAGGACCGCAGCGCCGACATCCCCACCGCAGCCGCGACGGCCAGCGCGCTGACTCCCGCGGCGTACACGGCGAGCGCGGTCACCGGCCCGTGGGCCGCCAGCAACAGGCCACTCAGCAGGCCGGACAGCGCGGGAAAAAACTGCGTCGTGATGGCATAGCTGGCCATGACGCGACCGCGAAACGCCTCGGCGCTGACGTCCTGCAGCGACGCCGCCAGGAACGCGACCGCCGAACCCGCGAGCACGCACGCCGCGATGAAGACGGCCACCGCCGGCGCCAGCGCCGTGACAGGTGCCAGCGCCGCGCACAGGAGCGCGCTCGCGACCACGCCCGCCATCAGCGCGCGCCCCGGGTGCGCAAGGCGCTTCAAGCTCAGCGCCAGCAGCCCGCCGGCGATCAGCGACGGCGCCGCCATGCCGAGAAATACGCCGCGCGCGCCGGGCCCCAGGTGCAGCACGGCGTCCAGGTAGCGCGGCATGATGACCTGAATCGGCCCCATCAGCAGGTGGGCAATGGCCGATGCAATGAGCAGCTGGGCGACAAGTGGCGTTCGGCGCACGTAGGCCCAGCCTTCGCGGATCGCGCCCAGGCCAACCAGCGCCGGGTCGCGGTGCGCCGCCGGCAGGCGTACCATGCACAACTGGCTCAGCAGCAGCAGACACGCCGCGGCCATGAACACCACAACCCATGGAAAATGCTGACGTACCTGACCAACAAGCAGCGGCGCGCCGCCAAAGCCGACGGTCGTCAGCACGTTGAACAGGATAGCCGCACTGCGCAGCTTGGCGGCCGGCGCGAGGCTGGGCAGGTACGCCAGCCGCGCCGGCGCCGCATAGCTCCACGACAGGCCGGCGAACAGCGCCGCGAGCATGGCAAGACCCAGCGCCTCGCGCCGCAGCCACGGCACCCAGGCCGTGAACGCGAGCGTCAGCGCCGCCAGCACGAGGCCCAGATGCCCCGCGCGGGCGACCCGCAGCGGATTGATGCGATCCGACAGCGCGCCACCGTGCCAGCCGAACAGGATCGGCAGACCGAAGCACACAAGCAGCAGCGCGCCCGACCACGCCGGCGCTTGCAGCACCTCCTGGGTCCATTGCACGAGGCCAAAATTGATCATGTGGCCGCCAAGGAACGCCAGCAGACAGCCGAGCAGATAGCGGAGCAATTCTCGGCTCATGGCGCTCCTTTGGCCCAGGGCGGTGTGACGCGCAGCAGCGTCGGCTGGGCGCCCTCGGTGTGCCAGGCGGGAAACGCGCCGTTGGCGGTAAAAACCGCGCCGCCGCTGCTGATTTCGATGTCGCGGGTGAACGTCATGCGCTGCGGCAGCGGAAACACGCTCCAGCGTCCGGTGGCGATGTCGAACGCGTTCAGCGTGTCGGACGCCGTGCCCGTGACCCAGACGATGCCGCGTGCGCGGTCGACGTTGAGCGCGTAGGGCGTGTCGCTCCCCACCGGCACCGTCGGCATGGCAAAGCGCTGAAATTGCCCGGTTTTGGGGTCATAGCGCAGGATCGCCGACTCCGCGAAAGCCGTGATCCACACGTTGCCAGTTGCGTCGCTGCGCAGCCGCCGCGGACCCGTCGCGGGAAACGCGATGGTCGTCGGCTCCAGCGTCACCGGGTCGATCCGCACCAGGTCGTTCGCGTGCAGCCGCGCCACCCACACCACGCCGTCGGGCGTCACGTCGATGCCGTACGGCAGCGGCGTCCCCGAAGCGCGCTCGTCCACCGGCAGCGCCGACAGCGGCAGCCCCAGCGCCGCGAGCTTGAACAGCAGCGGCACCAGTCGCACCGTGAAGGCCTCGCCCAGGCTGCGGGTCGGCAGGTCGATGAAGTGCTGCTCGCCCGTCGCGCGGTCGATCATCCCGACCTGGTTGGACAGCGCCAGCGTGAACCAGACGCGGTCGCGGGCGTCGATGCGAATTGTGTGCGGATACAGGCCATCCTTGAGGTGATGCACCGTGAACTGCTTGGTTTTCGGGTCAAATTCCACGATCCGCCGCTGGACCGACGGCGTCAGGAACACGTGGCCGTCCTTGGCGCTCGCCGCCAGCGAATGCAGCGCCAGAAAGCTCTCGTGCTTGGGAAAGCTCGCCAGCCGCGCCGCGAACAGGCCACCCAGCACGTCGTCGCGCTCCCGCGGCAGCTTGTAGACCGTGTAGCGGCCAGTCGCCGGATCCACCTCGTACAGGCGATCCTGAATGTTGTCGCCAACATAGACGAGCCCGTTTGCATGAATCAGCAGGTCGTGCATCTGGCTCATGGCGTCGCCCAGAGGCCACTGGTCGATGCGCGCGTGCGCCAGCGCGTCCTGCCACGCCAGCGGCTCCGCCAGCTTCTCCGGGTGCGCGCGCAGGTCCGCGTAGCCCGCCTGCAGCTTCTCCGGCGCCAGCTGCTGCACGGCGCTCGCCAGGCGCGAACCGTAGCCGATCATCCGGGCAATCGTCGCGCGCCACTGGTCCGGCGAGTGCTCCGCCCGCACGAACGCGGCGCCCTGCTGGTGGCAAAACCCGCACTGCATCCGGAAATTCTTGTCCTGCTCCGGCGTGCCGACGTGCACCGCCGCGGCCCAGACATTCGCTGGCTTGTTCGCCGCCCGCTCGGCCGGATCCGCCTCCGCGCGCAGCGCCGCGACCTGCACCGCCTGGCCGGCCACGTCCGGCAGCGTCAGGTCGGTCCAACCGGGACGCCGCAAGCGCACGCGCCAGGTTCCCGGCACCGACGGCAAATCCAGCTGCGCGTGGCCGTCGGCGTCGGTAAAAACGGTGTGCCACGCGTCGGCCGTCTGCGGCACGCCGGGCTGCGCATAGCCGTTGTCGCTGCGATCCACCGCGGCCGGCGCGGACGGCGTGACCGTCACCATGACCAGCGACAGCGGCCGACCCGCCAGGTCCTGGACGTGCAGCTCCAGCGCGCCCGCAGGCGCGGCGGCCAACAAAACGGCGGCAACCGCCAGCGCGCGCCTCACGGCGACTTCCGCAGGTACGGCTGGGCCAGAAGCAGCGCGTCAAACGCCTGCGCGGAGGTAAACTGCGGCGTGTAGGCAAAATCGCGCTTGAGCCGCGCGTTGGCCAGCACCGGGCGAAATTGAAGAAATTCAAGCTGTTCTGGACCGTACTGCACGATGCCGAGCGGGTGAAGCACCGTCAACAGCGCGCGCAGCAACCACGGCGGCACGGCCACGAACGGCTTGCCCAGCCGCGCGGCGATTTCGCGCATCGTCAGCGCGCCGTCGCCCGCCAGGTTGAACACGCCGGTCGTCTGGTGCTGGACGCCTTGCACGAGGATCCGCACGACGTCCTCGTCCCAGATGAAGACAAACGGGCTGTCGCAGCCCGCCACGCCAAGCACAAACCGCTTGGCAAAAAGCGCAGTGATTTGATTGGCTACGCTGCGCCCGAGGATCGTCCCGGGCCGCAAAATCAGCAGCTTGAGCTGCGGATGGGCGACGCGCGCCTGCGCCAGGAGCGCCTCGATCTGCCGCTTGTGATCGGCGTACGCGAACGCCGCGTTGCCGCGAATCGCGTCGTCCTCGTCGATCCATGGCGGATTGTCGGCGTAGTAGCCGTACCCCGCGCCGCTTGTCGTCACCGTCAGGTGCTGCACGCCGTGGGCGGCGCACAGGTCAACGAGCGTCTGGGTCGCGCCGACATCGATGGCGTGCATCTCCGCGCGGGTCATCCCCGGCGGCGGTGTCACGATCGACGCCAGGTGGACGACGGCGGTCGGCTGGAACGAGTGGAACAGGGCCGTCAGCGCCGGCGTGTCGCGCAGGTCGAGCTGGCGGAAATCCGCCTGCGGCAGCTGTGGCGGGCGGACGTCGACGCCGCACACGCGCACATCGGGCAGCCGGGCGAGCGCGGGCACGAGCGCGCTGCCGATGAAACCGGCGGCCCCGGTCACGAGAATACATTGCATGTCAAGACCTTGCGAGCCAAGAACAGTGACCGCGCAGCCCCCCGCCCGCGGCACGTCCACTCGCGGGCCAAACTCTGCGCCCGCGGCGGCAACGGGTCAAGGGGCGGCAGGCGTGCGCCTTGACGCGCAAGCCGGGCCAGTCAAACTGGGCGGCGCTCCAGCGGCCGTGCATGCCGCCCCTGCCGAGGAATCCGCTGATGCTGCAGCTGCTTGCGACCGTTCTTGCCCTGACCGCCGCGCCACCGCCGGCGACGTGCACCTACGACATCTGGACCTGGAGCGTCGTCGCCCATCGCGCGGTCGACCACCGGCATGTCAGCAAGCCGTATAGCGAGATAACTGCTGAGGAAAAGGCTTCAGACTGGTCCGCCACCGGCTGCACAATCTGTCGGGAGGATCAGGAAACGGTCGCGGTTGCGGGCACGCCGTCCGTCCTCGTCTGCCGGCATTTCGCGCCGCAGATCCGCCAAGCATTGCAAGCGGCAGTCGAGGCGGGCGCCCGCATCGACAAGCTCGTCGGCTACCGCGTCGGCCGCTCGGGGGGGCCCATTGTCAACGGCAAACGCACGCAGTACGGCTGGCACGCGTTTGGCGAGGCGTTGGACATCAACCCGGACGCCAACGGGCTCTACGGACACTGCGCGCGCAAGGCGCCAGCACCGCGGACGAGCGCCGAGCTCGCAGGGTGCCAACGGCGGATCGGCGGCGCGTGGCGGCCGGAGGACCAGCCGGCGCGCAGCTTGACGGCGGACGGCGCCATCGTCGCGGCGTTCCGACGCCTCGTCGACTGGCGCTGGGGCGGCGAGCGGACGGACACGACCAAGGACTTGATGCACGTTTCGCCCGACGGTTATTGACGCCATGCCGGATTGTGCAGGGCGCGTCATCAAATCGCCCGGTAGCGCGTCCCACCTTGGGGCACGAACGCCGCTGCCCGATCAGCCGGGGCCCGCCATGTCGCAGCGTTCTGACGGCCACCTGACCGCGCATGCCCGGCTTGAGCTGGCGCAGGCCGCCCGCATGTGGCGCATCGTCGCCGATTCGCGGCGAATCGACGTGGAGTATTGGCGCGAGCGCGGCGAGAAACTCCGCGCCGATGCTGCGGAAACGCGCTGGCGAGATGCCGAGCGCCGGGCGGCGGAGTACGAAAAACGCTTGCTCGCCCTGCCGGAAATACGTTAGCTTGGCAGTCTGGCTGTCTGCCGACCTTTTACCCACCGCTTGAGTCACCGCACGTCGCGACGGTCCGAGGCCAGGCGAAACGAGACAAAATGTCCAAGAATTTGGCAATCCTGGCGATCCTGGCGTGCGCTTGCAGCTCTCCCACCACGGGCGCGGGCGCGGGCGCGGCGAGCGCTGACGCGAAGGTTGACGTGGCCCTCAAAGCCGCCGACGCGGGCGATGCGGCGGACGCACCCACTTCCGGGCAATCGCTCGACGCCGTGCTCGACGCCACCGACGATGCCGCAACGGATCTCGCCGACGTGCCAGTCCTCGATATTCCTGGCTTTTTTGACGACACCGCGGTCGTCTGCGGCACCACCGGTCAGGTCATCGGCGTCGCCTGCGCGCCCAAAGCCGGCGTCAGCGTCGCGTTCGCCACGGTCAGCCTGGCCGTCAACTCGCCCTGCATGAGCTCCGGCAGCAGCTTCACCGCCTCCACAACCGCCGACGCCAAAGGCGCGTATTCATTCACTTCTGTCCCACCAGGCTCCGGCACGGTGACGATCGTCAAAGGTTCGTTCCAGACGCAAATCGCCGTCAACGTCATCGGCGGCCAAAAAGTCGACCTGACGCTGCCGACCAGCGACCGCTGCTTCAAGGCCAACAGCGTCAACATCGCGGTTGTCAAGGGAAATGCCGACCAAATCGAGACGCTGCTCGACAACCTCGGCTTCACGCACACCGATTTCGCGATGTCGACGAGCGCGTCCGCCGCCGGCGTCAAATTCCTCAGCAATTTGACGGCCATGAACGGCTACGACGTCATCTTCATCGACTGCGGCAGCGACATCGACAACATGATGTCCGGCACCGCCAAGGCGACAATCGTCAGCAATATCCAGAGCTTTGTCAACGCCGGCCACGCGCTGTACGCCAGCGACTGGGCGTGGCAAATCGTCCAGGCCGCGTTCCCCACCGCGGTCGACTATTTCGGCGTCGACGCCAGCCTGACCAAGTCCACGACCAAGAGCACGACCGCCGGACCGCGCCAGGGCCCCGGCCCGACGACTACGCAGAAAAAAGCCGGCGCGCCGCCGTTTACCATGAACGGCGCCATCGTCGACGCCAACCTCGCAGCAGTATTGGGCAAATCCAGCACCACGATTTACGAGGATTTGAGCGAATGGGTTATCATGGCCGCCGCCAACACCGGCACCACGGTCGAAGTGCAAGCGGAAGTCAGCGACGGCAAAGGCAATGACTGGGGCATCGTGCCGCTTGTCGTGCGCTTCGGCAGCGGCCAGGGCCACGTTGTTTACACAAGCTTTCACAACATCGCGGTCAAGGACGCCGGCGGACCGGTGGATGACATTCAAGCGATCCTGACGTATTTGGTGTTTACGCTCTGACGGCGGACGGACGCGAGCGCGCGGGCAAGTATCCGCCGGTTCGGACTTGACCGCGAGCAAGTCGCGTCGACAAATGAAGCCATGTCGAAACGCGTTACGCGGCTGAATTTCTTGAGGCAGTCTGGCCCGGATACTCTACCGTATCTGTGGGATGGGCATCATTCGACGTGATGAATGAAGAATCCGACCAGGGCGCGAGATAGCGTAAATCCTCGCCCCCGCCCGTCCTGACGCCCACCTGACCCTCTGCGAAGCTCCGTACACGGCCTTTTTCCCGGCCGACAGGAGCGCCTCATGGACCTCACCCAAATCCGCGCCGGCCTCACCGCCCACGGCACGCCCACACGCGGCCGCCGCTACCCACCTGAGCTTCGCGACGGCATTCGCGTCCACATCTGCAGCGCACGCGCGACCGGGCAATCGTGGGCTTCGCTCGCCCGCGACCTCGGACTGCGCATCAAC
>CAIYWC010000173.1 GCA_903929795.1 uncultured Myxococcales bacterium
CATCCGTTCGCGTGGGTCATTAACCAGAGCCTCCTGCCGCTGGCAGTGACGGACCCGGTGCTTGTGCAGCGGCGCAGTCAGGAGACGCGGTACCAACGGGAAGTGGCGGCGCTGGCGCAGCGGGTGGCGGTCGTGGCCTGGAAGGCTTAGCAGTTCCCGGCGATAGTAGGAGCAGAACCCGCGTCTGCTGGTCCCGTGCGTCGCGAGGCAAGGCTATGGAATTGCTTCGGATGACGACGCGGCGCGGCGCGGGTTACGCGCTCCAGTTCTCAACCACGGCGCCTTCCAGCCCAGCAAAATCGGCGACGTTGGCGGTGACGACCACGAGACCATGCACGTGCGCGATCGCGGCGATTTGGCCATCGGCAAACGCGAGTGGGCGTCCGAGACGTTCTCGCTGGGCGCGCAGTTCCGCATGCCACGCTGCTGCGGGCTCGTCGTAGGGCAGGATCGGCAACGTCGGTGCCACGACCTCGTGCATGTAGCGGTGCAGACCCTGACGTCGGGCACCTTCCGGCAGACGAGCCACGCCATACAGCGCCTCGTGCCAGGTCACGGACGCAATGGCGCATGCGTCGCGGTGTGCGGACAGACGCTCCATGAACTTCGCGTTCACCTGCGGTTTGACAGGCTCAGCCAGTGCGTTCGTGTCGAGCAGGAAGCGCAGCATCACCAGGTCACCTCACGCCCGGGACTGGTGTCGCGCACGCCGGTTAGCGCACCCGAGAGGTCCAACGCCGTCAGATCTTCCTCCGCGCGGAACACCTCGACGGCATGGCAGAAGTCGCCGGTTCCGCCGCGTTGCAGGCGCTGAAACTCCGCGAACGACAGCAGCACTGCGACCGTCTTGCCCCGGCGTGTCAAGGCGATGGACTGGCCTGCTTCCGCGCTGTGGACGAGCGCCGGGAGTTGGTTACGGGCTTCGGCGATGGATGCGGTGCGGGTCATGGACGCCTCGGTCGAACCGCGATGCGCGATTCTGGCTATCAAGATAGCCATCTACGGCGGCTTGTGCAAGGGCAACCTCGGACCACGCCAAACGCGAAATCGTGAGTCGGCATAATCACAAATCTTTTTCTCAACAGAACGATGCCGGACCGGTCCCAAAGACGCCACTACGGCCGCGCCAGCTCCGTCTCCAGCACGTCCTTGGCAAGCTCGCCGGACTTGCGCCACCGTTCCTTGCCATCGACGTACAGCACAAACACAGGCACGCCTTGGATTTTCTCGCGCTGCGCCAGCGCCTCGCTCTGTTCCACGTCCACTTGCAGCAGCTTGGCCTTGCCCTGCCACGCCGTCGCCAGCGCGTCCATGACCGGCGCCATCTTGCGGCACGGTGTGCACCACGGCGTGTGGTAGTTCACCAGCACCCGCTTTTCGGACTTGAGCACCGCGTCCAGCGCCTCGGGCGTCAGCGCGTTGACGCCATCGCCCGCGGGCGGCGCCGCCGACCGGTCAATCGGCAGCCCGGCGCTCGCCCACGCGCCGATGCCGCCGTCGAGGTTGTAGACCTCGGAAAATCCTTGCTGAATCATGGCATCGGCCGCCGCGGCGCTGCGGTGACCGGATGCGCAGTACACAAAAACCGCCTTGTCCTTGGGCAGCAGCGCCAGACGCTGGGCAAACCGTGCGTCGTTGATGTCCAGCGGCGTTGCGTCCGGCAAATGCCCACGGGCGATTTCGCCCGGCGTCCGGACATCCAGCACAAGTCCGGCTTTCTGAACCGCAAGCTTCTGAAATGTCTGCGGATCCACAGTCGTTAGCTTGCCTGGTTGGCGGGCTTGGGCGGCTGGCGCTGCAGGACCCTCCGCCGCGGCCTGCGACGGCTTGCTACAACCAGCCGCTGCCAGTACCGCCAGCGCGACGAGAAACTTGAACGAATGCGACACATGAACCTCTTGGCGCGGCCAACCGGGCGCGGGCCGTCCGAGCCATCGCATCGCCAAAAGGTGCAGCTATCGCGCCAGCGCCCGCTGCAGCGCCACCCGCACCAACTGTTGCGTCGACGGCGACACCGCCGGGCCCGGCGAAGTCTTGCACAGCACAAGCGTCCGCCGCAGCGAGTCGCATTTGCCCTGACACCGCGGGCACTGCGCCAGG
>CAIYWC010000174.1 GCA_903929795.1 uncultured Myxococcales bacterium
AAGTTTCACAAGCGCTGTCGTCGACCAGCATCAGTTGCGCGAGGTGTTGCGGGCCGCCACGAACGTGCGCCCCTTCAGCCACTCCCGAATCAGGCGACACGACTCCGCCAGCGAAAGCCGCGGTCCCCAGAACATGGGCGCGATGGCGGCGTGCGCTGTCTCCAGTTCCGTCCGCGCCGCGCCGTCGTCCAGGGCAAACGCAGCGTCGCTCGCGGCTAGCGGCCCGGCAATCTGCTTCATCGTGACCATTTCAGCCATCATCGCGCGGACATCAATGCCGCCGTGCTCGCCTTGCTGCAGGCGAAGAACGATTCGCGCCGCATCCTCGTAATGGCGGATGAACTCGCGCGCGACGATCGGCGTGCGGTGGTAGCGCCGTCGAATCGCGTCGAGCTTCTCGACCAGCACGGCCGCCGGGTGCAGGCAGCGCACGCCCATCGGCCGGTTGTCCATGAAACCGTTGAGCTGACCTTCTGCCTCCAGCCAGTCGTGCACGAACGACGAGATGCGCCGCTCCACAAACGGCGTCACGCGCGCGTCGCCGACCTCTATCAGCACGTGCGGCCGCATCGTCGCTGGCAGCGCGCCCGTGAAGTGACCGGCGTACTCGACGAAGTACGCGGCGGATCGGCCACGGCTGTCGATGCCGCCCGGAGCGATGACGACCCGAGCGCCAGGAATCGTCAGCACGTCAAGCAGTTGCGTGTAGAAGGCAACCCTGCTCGCGATCGGGCCGTTGTTGGCGCTCGTCCACGATGTTACGGCGGGCAGATTCTCGACGTTGCCGGACTTGATGCAGAGATCGACATCTTCAGAGAATCGTTCAATGATTCCGTAACCCTTGGACAGCGCTGTGCCGCCCTTGAACCAGATCTCCAGACCAGTCTGGTGCAGCGCCCACAGCGTGTGCGTCACCCAGTAATCCTTCTCGACGAGCGCAGCGGCTATCCGCCGCGCGTCCGCTACGGTCTGGATGAGCACGGCAAAGTCGGCGTCGTCATGGATGAACTTCACGATGCCTCCTTCGCAGAACCCAAGCACGCGCGCACGAACACTTGCGTCGCCTTCGTGCCAAAGGCTTCCGCCATCGCGGTCAAAACGCGCGGGTCAAACCGCCCTTCAGCCACCGCTTTCGTCAAGGCTGCGGCAATCGCGTCAGGCCCGACGCCCGCCATCGCCTGATTCTCAATCAAGTCGATCGCCAACCACTCGGCCGTCGGCCGCGCCGGGTACGCCACACGACGCAGCAAAAATTTCTGTCCGCCAAGCGCGAATTCGCCCGACCGCTTCTTGTTGTAGACCAGCGTCAGCGCAAACATCGCCGTCGCCCCAAGCCCAAGCGCATTCCAGGCCGGCGGCCCGGTCACGACGTAGTCGTCGGTCTCGAGGAACGCGCGCAAAAGTGCGTCCTGGCTCGGCGGCACCATGCCGAAGCGACTCTTCGTCGGCGCGTAGTACAGTCCGTGCGCAAGTTCGTGGAGTTGGCCCTCCTGAACGAGCCGATGCACGAGCCGTGCCGGATTCTTGCTCCAGCGGGCAAACTGCTTCGTGCGGTAGACGCGATTCGGCTCCAGTTCGGGTCGGGTTGGCGGTGGCATCAAATTCCTTTGTCGCACATTTCCTGAAGAAAAGATACAACGCGGCGGCCGCATGTCAAGTTCCGGTCTCGCGCCGCGGCCCCACAATGGCCCCACAACTTCTGCGAAACGGAGCTGTTGACGGTGTCGTGAATCCGCGGCGGAACGGCGTTTTCCGCCCCCTCCGCCGGATATCTGAAAAGACTATCAAGATCAACCACTGTCCCCATGTGCGCCGAATGGCACGTAGCTTAACTTGCCGGCGGCATCTCCCGCAACACATTAGAATACCGGACACTTCATCAGATCGGCGATGTCGGTGCAATGAACCGCAATCCGGCGGGAAGGCGAAGCCGTCAACAGCCTGCCTGTCCAAATGTCGCGCATCCTGTCACACGTCAGGTACGCTGGCCCACCTCATGCGGCGCAAGCTGGTCCTGGGGCAGGTGCTGCGTTAGATGGAGAGTGGCACCAGCATCCCGTCCTCCAGTTCGATGCAGACGAAGCCCATCAGCCGGTCTTCTTTCACCGCGCGCGTCGCCTGCTCGGCGTCAAAGCCCATGCGTTCCTGGAAGCCCGCCGCGTAGCCCCGGGGCAGATCGCGGTAGATGCGCAGAAACTCGTGCCAGCTGTTCAGGATGGTCCGCGCCGAGTCGACCTTCTTTTCCGGCACTCGCGCGCAGTTCTCTAGCCCGGCGTGCAGCATCAGGTTGACGCCGCGGTGGTACAGCACCATGCCGCGGTTCGCGCGGTCGTCGTCGTTCGTGTCGGGGACGTCCAGGTCGAGGAGCCCGGCAAAATAATGCTCCGCGACCGCCCGTGCACCGGCCTTGCGCGCGTCGATGGCCAGGTTCCAGTGATGCGTCACGCTCGTGCGGGAAAGCGCCCGGTCCGTCAGCCGCACGTGGCGGTTGAGCTCCGCCGTGGCGTCCTCGTCCAGCGCCAGGAACGCGAGATCCGCCTCCCGCACCCCGAACAACGCCGCTTGCCGGAACAGGGCCTTCAGGTCCTCGACTTCCTCCTCTTCCAGCGCGTCGCCGCTCAATGCCACTGCCCGATGCAGCGACAGCAGGCCCTCCAGCGCGACGCTTTTGGCAATCCGCCATTCGTTCGCCGTCGCGATGCGCGGCACCATCTCGGAGTTTCGGTACGTGCGCGCGCACCGCTGCTTGGCGAAGTTGGCCACGCGCCGCGACGCGAGGTTGACGTAGTTCGCCGACTCGAGTTCAGCAAACACCTCGACGGCTTTGCGCCCCGTCAGAAACGCCATTTCCATCTGGTCGAGCGCGTCGGCCGCGAGCATGCGTCCGCACAATGCATACCAGGCGCCGGCCACGTTGTACTCCAGCTTTTCCGCCAGGTCGCAGAACGTCATCGCTTTCTCCGCGTCGTCCAGCATCACGAGGCTGAAGCCCACCCACGCCGCGACCGTGCCGGCCCACTCCCCGTCGACCGTCATCAGCGGCTGGATAAGTGGGACGCCCTGCGCGATCACTCCGGCGGAATCGTTGTTGACCAGAGAGCGGTAGACGGTGCGCACTTCTCCGGGAGCGCTGCGCAGGAGGGCGGAAATCTGCTGGGAAAGTTGGTCTTGCATCGGTTGTCTCCTTCAGTTGTCCTTGCGTGCACACCGGACGTGGCACAGATGTGAACCGGCACTTTCCTCGCCAAAGCCATTGGCGAAGTTGATGGCAATGGCTGGCTTGCCGTTCCACGCGGTGCAGAACCACGTCGGCGGCGTGTTGGGAAACGCGTACGGGTCAATCAGCGGCGGCGGCGAGACGTCCGATGAAAGGATATCATGCAGTTCGTCGTCGTTCGGCAACCGCCAGTGGCCGCCCGCGAGTGAGAGGCTGGCACAGTACTGCTGGGCCGCCTTCCACGTGCGTTCGTCGCTGGGCGGGTTGCGCTGCCAAGTCACCCGCGTGTCGGTTCTCTGCACAGTCAGACCGTCGTTCGCGACCTGGAGGTGTCTTTGCCGCGCGTCCCACACCTGCTTCGCCTCTTCCTGCTGCGCTTTTTCCTGCGCGCGTTGCGCCTCGGCCTTTCGTGCTTCGTCCTGTCGGGCCGCCGCTGCCGTGTGGCGCGCTGCTTCCTGCCGGCGTTCTTCCTGCTCGGCCGCTTGCGCTCGGGCGCGCTGCGCGTCGTCAAACCTTTGCCGCTCGGCCGCCTGCTTCACGGCCAGCGCCTGCGCCGCACGCCGGGTCTCCGCGCGCCCCAACCCGCCGAGCAGCACCAGCACCAGCACGATCGCCACGCCAACGACGCCCGCGACGCGCCACTTCCGCCGCTCGGCTTGCGCGCGTGCCTCGGCCAACTGCACCGCGACGCTGGCGTCCTTCGGCACAAACGCTGCCACGTGCGCGAGCGCCAGGATGCGCGCTTCGGCGTCCTTGGCCTTGGCAACGTTCTCCTCCAGCCGCTGGCGCAACTGCGTCTTCGTCTGCGCGTCGGCAGCCGGGCCCAAGTGCTTGGCCACGGCGCGCTGAATCGGCGGCAACTCGTCCGCGCGCCTGCTTTGCCGGACCAGCTGGCCAAACGCGGCGACAACCTGCTGCACCTCCTCGTCCTGGAGGGGGCCAGCCGCTTGCAGCAGATTCGGCCAGGCCTCGGGCGGCGCCTTCTCAAGCTGCCTCAGCACCGTCTCGAAAGTGACCACGGCGGCCGGCTCTGGCGCCGGGACTGCGCGGATGGCTTCGGCCATGCGCTCGTGAACGGGGCCGTCGGCCTGCGCCAGCCACTTCTGCGCGGTGGCGAGGATCGCTGCGTCGTTTGCCCACGGGCACTGCGCGCCGGTCGCCACCTCGATCAGCTCTGCGTGCAACTCTGGCGACGTGCCTTCGAGTTTGTCATACATCGCCAGCAGCGACTTCACGTACGGCAAATCCCGGGCCATCACCGCGCGCTGGAGGTGTTGCCGTGCCACTGCGGGCGAGCCGCCATAGGCGCGAAAACGTCTGACCAGTCGGATCAGCTGGTCATCGCCGCCCGGAATGCCCAGCGGCCGGTCGCTGCCCGCAGACTTCTGCGTCTACTCCAGCTGCAGCGACGCCGCCCTCTCGGCCATCGGGTCATTCGGCCAGCAGCGCTGTAGCTCGGCCAGCATGTAGACGGCCGTGTCGAAGCGGCGGGCATTGCCTTCGTGCGAGGCCACGGCCAGGAGCGCCGCCGCGCTGCGCTGGAACAGCAGGGCGTTGTGCCACGCCTCCTGCGCGGTCTGGTTGGCTTGCCGACATTCGGCGCGCAGCTCGGCGTCGCCGTGCCCCAGAGCTACCCACAGGTGCGCCTTGTCGCTCAGGCATGCGGACACCGCGCGCGCTTGTGCGAGGTGGAACCTGGCCATCACCGCATCGGCGACCGTCAGATCGTCCGCATGGCGACCTTGGCTGAGCGCCTGCTCGATGGCCAACTGGCCGCGCTCCAGCAGCGGCTTCACCTGCTGGCGCAGCATCCTGAAGCCCGCGAATGGATCCTCGTTCGCCGTCGACGCGAGCTTTGGCAGCAAGGCCTCAACCTCGTCCAGGCCCGTTTGGACTGCCGCCAGCAGCCGAGTGAATTCCGTCGCAGCCATCGTCTCTCCCGTCAGAGGTCGAGGTCACCTGCGCCCTCGCACCAGCACGCCGCGCGTCCGGTCCGCGATCTGACACCGACCCCTCACTTGCCGTTCCTCAACACCAGCGTATACGTGCCACAGAAGTCCCGTGTGCCGGTCTTGCCGTACAAGGAACTCGAACGGGGTCTCGTTTCGCCATTCGCCGCGCCCATCGAACTCCTTGTAGCGCACCGGCGTCCAATACCGCGCCTGAGGTTGACATGTCGGTGCAACGCGGGCGTCGAGGCCCAGTGTCGCAAGCGACGTGCAGAAGTGTCAACGGCCCAGATTCGCGTCATTTCCCGACGTTCAGGCGGACCGATGCACCGACACCGGTTTGCTCGCGGTCAAGCGACACGCGCCGCTCCAGCGTAGGCCATGGGGCTCAGCGACCAGTAGAAGGCGACGGGAAAACGGCCATGGCGGCCCGGTCGTCGATCCGATTTCCGCGTCGACCGACTGGCGTACTTCATGTTGATCTGGGACATGTCGCTGTTCCCACGGGATCCGCATCGAGATTCACCTTAAGCTGCATATAGTTCCAGCACAGTCCTCGTCGCCTTCGCGTGCCGCTGGTCGGGCGCATCGAGGCTGACCAGCGCGGTGCAGCGCAGTTCGTAGCGCGCCAGGTGCTGCTGCCACGTCAGGCGACGGTGCTGGCGAATGCCGGGCGTGGACGCCACCCACGGCCGGCGCACGGGAGGCGGGGCCGGACGCTGCAGGCAGATTTCCGCGCCGCAGCGGCTTGCGAAGTCCTGCCAGCGGTGGCGAAGCTCGGCAGGCAGCAAGGCCGCGGACAGGGCTTGCAGGAGCCCGGGCGCGCTCGGTTCGGGCGCCAGCCAGCGCGGCGGCGGCAGCGGCGCGAGCGGCGGCGGCACCGGCTTTTGGCTGCGCCGGCGCCTGCTCACGGGCAGCGCATCGCCGATGGGCAGCGTGACGACCCTGCTGTAGGTCGGATTGGTCGTGCGCGAGCACAGTTCGCGCTGTTGGCACGGCCCGCAGTGCCTGGTGCTCACCCGGTACGTGGCGTAGCGGCAGTGCTTGGTCTGCGCGACGCCATTGAACAGCGCGGCGTGACCGGCCGGGCAGCGCAGCGTGCCGTCGTAGCGCCAGCCGGGATGCTTGCGGATCATCTGTTCCCACGCCAGCCTGGCGAGCACCGCCTCGACGCGTTCGCGTTCGCTCGGTTCCGGGAGCGCCCGGTCGACG